>CAMYYY010000015.1 GCA_947303715.1 uncultured Bacteroidales bacterium
GGGCTGAGGCTTGACTTCAACCGTGTCGGCCTCCTGGATCTGGTCGTCGGTAGTGATGGGGACGAGTTCTTCGATGTTATCCGGAGCAATCATCTCGCCCTCGATATAGATGCGGACGGGGGTGTTGGCGGCGTTGCTGTGGATGGTAATGCTCTTTTTGAAGACGCCCGGACGCTTGGCCTTGCCGTTATAGGTAACGAGCATGGTGCCCTGTTTCCCTGGAGCGATGGGCTCCTGAGTGTATTGGGGCACGGTACAGCCACAGGAGCTGATGGCCTGATGGATGATAAGCGGGGCATTGCCTGTGTTGGTGAAGGTGAACGTGCAGGTAACGATGCAGGTATCCTGAGCCACAACGCCGAAATTGTGAGTCTTCTTCTGGAAAGTCAATTCAGCCGTCTCTTCAGCAAAGGCTGAGGTGGCAAGAAGCAGGGCTGCTACGAAGAGGGAAAGGATTTTTTTCATTTCTGTGGGATTATTGAGGTTTTTATTATAAACGTTGAACTTGTTTGACCCCACGGACTTCGCGGAGTTTCTTGATGAGGGAGTTAAGACGCGAGGTATCGTCCATCAGCAGCGTGAGGGTGCTGGAGAAGAGCTTGTCGTGGGTGTTGATATTGATATTACGCAGCTTGGCATGATCATCCTTGGAGATGATGGAGGTGAGGTTGTTGATGATGCCGAGGTCGTCGAGCCCGACAACGCTAAGTGTCACAGGATAAACCTTTCCTCCGGCATTTCCTGCCCAACGGGCAGGGACGATACGGTAGCCAAAACGGCTGCGCAGGTCGCGGGCGTTGGGGCATGAGGTGCGGTGAATCTTGATACCGTCGCTGACGGTAACAAAGCCGAAGATTTCATCGCCGAAAACAGGGTTGCAGCAGCGGGCGAGCTTATACCCTACCCCTGCCATGTGGGGGTCAACGAAGAGAATGCCTCCTGCGCTGTCCTCCTGCGAGGCTGTACCCTCAACCTCCGTATCGAGCCGCTGACGGTATTCGGCAGCACTATGTCCAGTCTCGATGTCCGTCTCAGGGAAGATGCCGTGCTCAGCATTCCACAAAGCGGTATATTGCTCAATGACTCCATCAGCGGTAAGTTTCCCTTCGGCAACACGCTGATAGAACGTCTGCTCCTGCTGCTTGAAGCCCATCTTACGAATGAGGCGCAGCATGAGCCCTTCGTCAAGTTCCACCTTGCGATTCTTGAAACGACGCTCAATCTCCTCGCGCCCCAACGAAGCCTGACGGGCCTCAATCTCCTTGAGTGCCTGACGCACCTTCGAGCGGGCACGGGGCGTGGTGACGAGGGCAAGCCAACCCTGATTGGGCGTCTGCGAGGCAGAGGTGAGGATTTCCACTTGGTCGCCATTACGAAGGACATAGCCCAGACGCACATGGCGTCCGCCCACCTTGGCTCCTGTGCAATGATAGCCCAGATTGGTATGGATGCTATAGGCAAAGTCGAGGACAGTAGCGCCGTGCGGCAGTTTGTGGAGGTCGCCCTGAGGGGTGAAGACAAAGACATCGTCCTTGTAGAGGTCCATCTTGAAGCGGTCCATCAGCTCACGGTCGTCATCAGCATTCTCCAGCGCTTCGCGGATACTGGTGAGCCATTCGTCGAGTCCCGTTTCGCTGCGGATGCCCTTATAACGCCAATGAGCAGCCAGACCTCGCTCAGCTATGTCGTCCATGCGCTCTGTGCGAATCTGAACCTCTACCCAACGGCCCTCAGGCCCCATCACGGTAGTATGAAGGCTTTCGTATCCGTTGCTTTTGGGGATGCTGAGCCAGTCGCGCAAGCGATTGGGGTTGGGCTGATACATGTCGGTAACAATGGAGTAAGCCAGCCAACAGTCGGGCTTTTCGCGCTCAGGAGGGCTGTCGATGATGATGCGGATGGCGAAGAGGTCATAGACGCCCTCGAAGGGGCAGCGCTGCTTCTTCATCTTCTGCCAGATGCTGTGGATACTCTTCGTACGGCCCTTGATGTGGCATTTCAATCCGGCCTCTGCCATCTTCTGGCTGATGGGCTCGATAAAGTCGGCAATATATTTGTCGCGCGAAGACTTTGTCTGAGCCAACTTTTCCTTAATCTGATAGTAAACCTCCGTCTCCGTGTACTTCATCGCCAAGTCCTCCAGTTCCGACTTGATGCGGTAAAGGCCCAGTTTGTGCGACAAAGGAGCGTAGAGATAGGCCGCCTCGCCTGCCACGCGGAGGCGGAATTCCTCGCAGGCCTCGCGATTATCGGCAGGTAAAGTGGAGAGCTGGCGCATCAGGCAGGTTCGCTCGGCTATCATGATAAGGATGACGCGCATATCGCCCGCAAAGGAGAGCAGCAGGTTGCGGAAGTTCTCCGATTCGATGGTGGGATTCTTCTCGTAGAGACGACTGATGTTGACGAGTCCGTCGATGATGCGCGCCACATCTGTGCCGAAGTCTTTCTCTACCGTCGGGCTGTCAATAACGCCCACAAAGACGGCAGCATGCAGCAGGACAGCCAATATGGCTGCGCGCTTCATCCCCATTTCATCAGAGACGATGAGCGCCGTGCGGACATCCATGAGAAGCGGATTGTGCCCAAACACATCGCGGGTAAGCGCCTGGCTATCGGCTGCCAACCGCATCTGGCGGAGCACATGGCTGAATGTCTCGTCATCCATGCTATCGCCCACCTGATTAGTAAGGAGAGCCAGTTGCGCAGTCAGTTCGGCCCGTTCCTCAGGAGTGAAGAAGGCCGAACCGGCAAGGATTTCAAGTGTGCTATTGTCCACGATGGTCTATTTTTTCACGTGCAAAAATAGACACTTGTTTCTATCTTTCCAAATATGAAAGGAGTTTTTTAGTTTTTTTGCCTTTTCCTCAGAACGTCAAACCAAGGCAGACGCTTATGGGCCATACCTTAGCATCGTTCGGAGTCGAAATGGACGAAGTACCAGAGAAGAGTTCCATCAGCGAAGCCTTTGCCATCAGGCTGATGTTGTTGTAACCCACCTGAGTAAGCAGGTTGACGTTCAGCGGGTGCATGCTGATGCTGTTGGTAATGGTCTCCTTGCGCTTGCCGAACTGGCGTCCACGCGAAGCAGGCGAGAAGCGGTACTCCAGCTCAGGGCCGACGGTAAAGAAGAAACCATCGGAAGAGGTCTGGAACTCCAACTGCACAGGCAGCTTGAACGTCCAGTAACGGAACCACGTCTCGTCGTACTGCGTATCTGTAGGCAATTGGGCGAACTGCGTCGTGCGCTCACCTGCAGCAGAGCGGGAAGTAAAGAAATAGTTGGTAGAACCGAACTTGTACATCGTGCGTCCGAAGCCGAAGGCAAAGCCAAGCCCTACGTGATCGCTGCCCAAACGGACGGCATCCATCGGCAGATAGATGCCCCACTCCCAGCTCTTGGCCTCGTCAATTTCAATGTCATCGACACGCATGGAAAGCGGCCCGTCAAGGAATCCGCTGAAGCCCATATAATAAAAAGGAAGATGAGCATCGAAGCCATGGCCGTAGCTGATGTCGTACTTCACATTGGACTTCTCAGCTATACCGTCCTCATCGTCGCGCGTGACGGTAAATTCGCGGGTAATCACCCATTGGCCAATGCGTTGCTGCTCGATGCCTGTACTCTCGTTGCTGTTCTCCTGCGCACTAATTTCCGAAACGCCTGCAATAGCCAGTAGTGCAACTGACAACAGGGCAAAGAATGACTTTTTCATATTCGTGAATCGTTGTTTTTACTTAAATTCTCTTATTAGACGTTGCAAAGTCAGAAAAAGTTGCACAGAGCTCGATTTTTTACTACCTTCGCGCCGATTTTTTTAAAAAGTAAGACATGACCTGCGACATTCAGCATATCCGCATCGAAGAATACGACTATCCCTTGCCCGACGAGCGCATCGCCAAGTTCCCTCTGGCAGAGCGCGACAGCAGCAAGCTGCTTGTCTGCCTTGACGGCAAGGTGAGCGAGGACCGCTTCACGTCCCTGCCCCACTATCTGCCCAAGGGAGCGCTGATGGTGTTCAACAATACGCGCGTCATCCAGGCCCGCCTTCATTTCCGCAAGGAGACGGGGGCGCTGATAGAGGTGTTCTGCCTGGAGCCGCTGGTGCCAAGGGAGTACGTCTCGATGTTTGCCCAAACGGATTCGTGCGTCTGGCTCTGCATGGTGGGTAATCTGAAGAAATGGAAGGGCGGATCCCTCACACGCACCATCGAGGTAAACGGGCAGCTTGTGGAACTATCTGTGGAGCGGATGGATGAAGAGAAGGATTTCGTGCGAGGAACAACGTATTGCACCACCTCCTCGCCTGAATTCCCTGTGCGGTTCAGCTGGCATAGTCAGGACGAGAAACCCATCACCTTTGCCGAGGTGCTGCAAGCCTGCGGAGAACTGCCCATCCCTCCTTATTTAAATAGAGAGACTCAGGAGAGCGACTTGCGCACCTACCAGACGGTCTATTCGAAGATTGACGGCTCAGTAGCTGCCCCAACGGCAGG
Source organism: uncultured Bacteroidales bacterium (assembly GCA_947303715.1). Lineage (GTDB taxonomy): Bacteria > Bacteroidota > Bacteroidia > Bacteroidales > Bacteroidaceae > UBA1189. The sequence continues at coordinate 4,495 of CAMYYY010000015.1, forward strand.
GCTCCACTTCACGGAAAGCGTGCTGAAAGCCCTTGACGACTGCGGCATAGAGCGCGACGAAGTTACCTTACACGTAGGAGCCGGCACGTTCAAACCCGTTAAGAGTGAATTCATTGGAGACCACGCCATGCACTCAGAGTACATCGTCGTGCGTAGGGCTACCATCGAGAAGCTAATAGCTCACGGAGGCGAGGCTATTGCCGTAGGCACCACCTCCGTACGCACGCTCGAAAGCCTTTACTACATAGGCCTCATCCTGCTCCATCATCCCGATGCCAGCGAAGAAGAGCTCCACGTCCCCCAATGGATGCCCTACGAAAGCGCTGACGACATCCCCACGCTGGAGGCGTTGGGAGCCATCCTGCGTTGGATGGAAACAGGCGGATACGATTGCCTTCATACCACTACGCAGATTATCATCGTACCCGGCTATAAGTTCCACATTGTGAGGTGCATGGTCACCAACTTCCATCAACCCAAGAGCACGCTGCTCCTGTTGGTTTCTGCCTTTGTGGGCAATCATGCTGACGGCACACCCGTTTGGCGCGACATCTACGACTTTGCCCTCGCGCACGACTTCCGATTCCTCTCCTACGGAGATTCTTCCATTCTTGGCCGAGATTAGCTTCATGCATTCAAATTATTAATCCAAAATCACTAAACAGCACATTCACATGATAAACATTGGCAATAAAGTACGTTTTCTGACAGAAACCGGAGGAGGAATAGTAAAGGCGTTCAAGGACAAGAACACCGTGATTGTCGAGGGCAACGACGGTTTCGACATTCCCATGCTCATTACCAACGTGGTTGTCGTCGGCAATACCGATGCCCTGAATTTCGAGCGCAAGCCCTTGAAGAAAGAAGAGGAAAAGAAAGAAAAAGAGTCTGAAAAGGCTCCCGTTGTTGCTGCCGAAGCGCCCAAGCCCGCCCCTATCATTCAGGAATTTGCAGGGCACGAGGCTCTCAATGTGCATCTCGCATTCCTTCCGATGGACATCAAGTCCATCAGTACTACCGTCATGGAGGCGTGGCTGGTAAACGACAGCAACTACTTCATCACCTACGCCTGGGCCTCCATCGGCTCAGGCAGCCAGACGCTTTTCAACCAAGGAACGCTGGAGCCCAATAGCGTGGTGTTTCTTCGTGAATTCACACGCGACATGTACAACCAGCTGGAGCACATCAGTTTGCAACTCTTCGCCTGGAAAAAGGGAAAGCCCTATCGGCGTAAGCCCGTCATCGACGTGGAGTTACGCATCGATACCGTGAAATTCTTCAAGCTTCACACTTTCCGCGAGACGCCGTTCTTCGAAGACCCTGCCCTACTCTACGATATTGTACGTGACGATCGTCCTTCGCGCCCTGTTCAATAAAGGAATAGCTCCTCCCAAATAGCGTCAAAGACGCTGTACACAGAATAGGCAAATAAAAATTTAGAATAGGCAAATAAAAATTTAGAATAGGCAAATAAAAATTTAGAATAGGCGAATAAATTTTTAACGCAGGCAAATAAATTCACGACGTAGTGCTTCGTAATAAAAAACGCTAATTTTTTTGGCCTTCTCCTTTTCTCTTAGTACCTTTGCCCCGATGAAACGTATTCCAAACCCCATAAAAGTCCATCTGTTTGCGCTCATCTGCGCAGTCATTGGCTTTGCTCCTGCGGCTAATGCGCTGATAATTCAGCCATCCGTCGTTCAGGCTGATACCGTCACACTATCTGCCACCGATGCCGCAAAAGCGCAGAAAGAGGCCGACAAGATAGCCCGTAAGGCGGCTAAGGAGGAAGCGAAAAAAGCGCGTAACCACGAGAAATACCTCAAAAAGCAGGCCAAGAAACAGGCTAAGCGCGAAAAGGAGCAGGCAAAAATGGTAGCCCGTTCGCAGAAAGAGGCCGAGAAGATGGCAAAGAAACTGGCTGCGATGAAGCCTCAGACGGTTTGGCTTTATGGAGCAGGCATGAATTTCCTTGATTCTGTAGTCTATGTGACTGACTTCCAGCATCTGGACAGCATCTATATCGAGCCCGACGGAGAATTGCGCGACTACTACGCCTACTCGGGCAGCCTGAAATTCTACCTCGAATCGCACTACGGGCTTGAAAACGAAATGTGCGCCGTATTCTATATGACAGACGAGAAGAAGGCCGTCAAGCGCTTCTCCAAAATGGATGCCAAACTGCGCAAGAAAGGCTTCATAATCAATCGCGTCAGCCGGGACGACTTTGCCTTCGAACGTGAGGACGAGAGCGCGTCCACCCAGTAATAGAACTGCAAGAAAAACACCATGTCACTACGGGCTATTGGCTACAGACTTCTGGCGGCAATCCTGCTTCTGCCCCTCTCTGCATGCCATCCGTGGGACCACCCAGGAAACGAAGACGATGACAACCGCCTCACGCGTACCATATTGGTTTACATGGTGGCGGAAAACAGCCTCTCCTACGGGAATTTTCAGGAACAGGACTTTGAGGAGATTGTCCACTCTGTGGGCGAGATTCCTGACAAATGCCAACTGCTTATCTATATGGACGACACGGAGTTCCCGCGTCTCTATGTGGTTGACAAGTCCCAGCCGACGGGCATGCGGGAGCTCTTGCATTGGAAGACCGATTTCGACAGCTGCGACCTAAGCACCCTGAAAGAAATCATGAATGCCGCCGTCACCCTCTATCCGTCCAAGGGCTACGGACTGGTTTTCTGGAGCCACGGAAACGCCTGGATGCCAGCCAAACGCGCCGAAAATCCGCGACGCACCATCGGGATTGACAACGGACGGAACAGCCACGATAATTCAGGGTCGAAAATGGAAATCAGCCAACTGCGCGAAGCCCTGAGTCCCTTCCCCAAACTGGACTTTCTGATGTTCGACGCCTGCTTTATGCAAACCATCGAAGTGGCCTGGGAGCTGCGCGACGTCACCCGTTACATCATTGCCTCGCCTGCCGAAATTCCAAACCCAGGTGCGCCCTACCACCGCATCATCCCCCCGATGTTTGCCAAACAAGCCGATGTGGAGGGCATCATCGACGAGTACTACCGCTTTTATGCCGACTCTGCCGTCTACATCCGTCAAGGCTACAGCTATACCCACGGAGCGGTACTCTCTGTTGTCGATTGCACGAAGTTGGAGGCCTTGCAGGCTTCAACAGAAAAGATGGTTCAACGCTATGCCTCAGCCGACGAAGACCTCAGGCTGACAAGTGTGCTCAGGTATTTCCCCCTTTCGTCGCAGGTCATTCCTGAATTCTATGATATGAAGGGCTACATGCGCCACCTTATCACCTCGCCTACGGATTGGAGTGAGTGGCACGCCGCTTTCGACGCTGCCGTACCCTATCGCAGAGCTACGGAGCATTGGTTTACCTCCTACACAGGCGGCTACATGTACATTCGTGACAAAGAGGACTTCGGAGGAATCTCCATGTTCATTCCCCAACCCGAGGATTATTTCGACAACCTCCTGAACCAATTCCGCGCCACTTCGTGGTATCCTGTCTCAGGCTGGTCGGCGTTTTATTGAGACGGACAATATAATCAGCACATTAATGCGTTAGCTGATGACGCATTTTCCCCTTCAGTTCTTCTGAAACGGAAACCAACGGAAGACGAAGTACATCGTGGCACATTCCCTTAAGATTCAAGGCGGCTTTCACACCCGCAGGACTTCCCTCGGCAAACAGGAGGTCGCACCACTCGGCAAATCCAAAGTTTTCATCGCATTTCCCCTTATTTACCAACGCGCAAGCCTCGCTTGGAAAAAGATTACTGAGCACAGACACCACGCCATCAGCACCTAATGACATCAGCTGCGGAGTCAATTTATCGTCGCCACTAAGGACCTTGAATCCCTCAGGACGTTCGCGGATAATCTGTTCTATCTGAGGGACATTGCCCGATGCCTCCTTAATACCGATAATGCGCGTGCAGTCACGAGCCAAGCGCAATGTGGTATCTGCCGTAAGGTTGACTCCTGTACGCGAAGGCACATTGTAGAGCACAATAGGTAGTGGTGAAGCCTCGGCTAACGTGCGATAATGGCGATAGAGCCCCTCCTGCGAGGGCTTATTATAATAAGGAGTAACGATGAGCAAGGCATCCATCCCTTCGAAGGTATCGGATTTCATACGCCTGAGCATACCCGCCGTATCATTCCCTCCGAACCCCAGCAGCAGGGGAAGCCTTCCATCGACTATACGGACTATTGTTTCGCGTATCAAATGCTGTTCATCGTCTGTCAACGTAGGAGTCTCAGCGGTAGTGCCCAATACACAAAGGAAGTTTACCCCTGCTTCAATATTGCTGATGACCAAACGCTCCATAGCGCCCAAATCCACTTTGCCATCCCCACAAAAAGGAGTCACAAGGGCTGTTCCCACGCCACAAAGTCCCACAAAAGCTTTGTTCTTATCCATATTATTACTCAAATTGTCGGCGAAGGTAGTGCAACCCACGCAAAAAAACAAATCAATTTACCTTTTTTGTAGAAATACACGAATAGAATCCCACTACACTTCTCCTATCATTTTGAGGAATTGCTGTTCATCCACAAGAGGAATGCCAAGTGAATCGGCTTTCTCGCGCTTGGCAGGGCCCATGTTCTCACCAGCCAAGATAAAGGAGGTCTTCGAAGAAATTGACGACACATTTGTCCCTCCGTGACGTTCAATGAGAGCTTTGTATTCATCACGACTATGCTGTTGGAATACGCCGCTTATGACGATGGACTGACCTTTCAGCGCATCCGAAGACGGAGTGTTGTCTGCTTCTGAATCCGTCATAGAAAACTGCAAGCCAGCTTCGCGCAGACGCTCGACAAAGCGGCGGTTACGCTCATCGGCAAAGAAACGAATAACGCTCTGGGCAATCTTCTCGCCAATCTCGGGCACGGCTGTCAATTCGTCCAGACGGGCTGCAGCAACGGCATCCATGCTGCGGAAAGCCTGCGCAAGGGTCTTGGCCACCGTCTCGCCCACAAAGCGGATGCCGATGGCAAAGAGCACCCGCTCGAAGGGCACGGATTTGGAGGCCTCGATGCCGTGGACGATGTTAAGCGCCGACTTCTGTCCCATGCGTGGCAGACGGCTGACGTCTATAGCGCGAAGCTGGTAAAGGTCGGCGGCATCGTGGACAAGCCCTGCACTCCAAAGGAGATCAACCGTCTCGCCTCCCAGCCCGTCGATATTCATGGCCTTGCGACTGACGAAGTGCTCGATGCGCCCCTTCAGCTGCGGAGGACAGCCCGCGTCGTTGGGGCAGTACCACGCCGCCTCGCCTTCGTAGCGCACGAGAGGGGTGCCACACTCAGGGCAGCGCGCCACCATGCGCACCTTGTCGCCCAGCATCATGCCTCGGCTATCCACATCCACAGCGGTAATCTTAGGTATTATCTCGCCGCCCTTCTCCACATACACCATGTCGCCAATATGGAGATCGAGCGCCTGCACGAAATCGTCGTTATGGAGGGTTGCCCGTCTGACGATGGTACCGCTCAGGGGCACGGCGTCGAAGTTTGCCACGGGCGTCACAGTGCCCATGCGCCCTACCTGATAGGTGACGCTGCTGAGCCGCGTCAACGCCTGCTCTGCCTTGAATTTGTACGCTATTGCCCAACGGGGAAATTTAGCCGTATAACCCAACAGCTCCTGCTGGCGCACACTATTCACTTTCAGCACAACGCCATCGGTGGCCACAGGCAGATTCTTCCGTTCGGTATCCCAACGGTTAATAAATGCCATCACATCTTCCAGCGTATGGCACTTCTGTATGGCATCCGACACCTTTAGCCCCCAACCGCGGGCTGCCTGGAGATTCTCATAGTGTCCATCCGTTGGCAGTTCATCAGAAAGCAGATAATAGAGATAGGCATCCAACTGGCGTCGTGCCACTTCGGCAGGCGAGAGAAGCTTCAAGGTCCCGCTGGCGGCATTTCGCGGATTGGCAAATAGCGGTTCTTCGTTTGCCTCACGCTCTGCGTTGAGACGCTCGAAAGAAGCCCACGGCATCAGCACCTCGCCACGAATCTCAAATTCATCGGGCCATCCCTCGCCACGCAGCGTAAGGGGAATGCTGCGGATGGTACGCACATTGGCCGTCACGTCATCGCCACGCACGCCATCCCCTCGCGTCACCGCACGGACAAGGCGTCCCTCTTCGTAAATGAGTGAAATGGAAAGCCCGTCGAACTTCAGTTCGCAGCATAACTCAAACGGCTCCCCGCCAAGGCCCTGCTGCACGCGACGATAGAAGTCCTCCACCTCACTACGGCTGTATGTATTCGCCAGCGACAGCATAGGGTGAGCATGCTCCACCTGCTGGAAGCCTTCATTTCCCAAATCACTTCCCACCCTCTGCGAAGGGCTGTTTGGGTCGAACAGTTCGGGATGGACTGCCTCTAAATCCTGAAGGCGGCGCATCTTCACATCGAATTCCTGATCGCTGATGGTAGGGGCATTGAGGACATAATAGTTGTAGTTATGTCCATTCAGTTCATCCCTCAATGCCAATATCTCTTCTTTCTCCGTCATTTTTACTTGTTCTTTAACCCATATCAATAGAGTGCATCCTCAATTCTGTTCATCACTTCGTCGCAAAGAATGTCATACGTCTTTTCCAAAGGAAACACGGGCGGGAGGAACATGACTTCCACCGGCACCCGTTTGGGAAGGTGGCGCCCCTTCGGCATCGCCTTGTAGGCTCCACTAATAGCCACGGGAACAATGGGCACATTAAGTTCGCGGCTCAGGATGGCAAACATTTTCTTGAAAGGACCCAACGCCCCAGTTGTGGTACGCGTTCCTTCGGGGAATATAATAACGCGCCCGCCGCGTTTCAGCACCTCGCCCAATGTCTGGATGCTCTCCTTCAGGTTCTTATCATCTATCACAATGACGTTGTTGTGCCGAGCCATGAATTGGGCAAAACGGTTCCTCACATGGTCGCGTTTAGCAAAGAAATAAGTCCCTGAAAGCAACTTTCTGGAGAGAAACGATATCACGAAGATGCCGTCGAAATAGCATTGATGATTCGGAGCCAAGATGAACGGCCCATCCTCCGGCAGGTTTTCCATTCCACTTCCCTTCAAGTGGAAATAGGCACGGCTGAGCCCACGCCCCAAAGAGGCAAGGACATGAGTGAGCCTGCCAGCCCGAGGAAGCATCACGTTACTAGTGTCCTCGTGAAGCAGTGTAGCCCAGTCGGCCTTCTCTACCTCTACGCGTGTTTTGGTATCTCCAACGAACGCAGCCAATTCCCTTACATCGCGGAACAGGGACAGACGTTCTGCCGTCAACGTCATGCCGAATGTCTGCTCAATGAACGATTGCAGTCCCACCTTATCCAACGAGTCCAAGGCCAGATCCGTTTCCAGATTGTCCGAAGGATGCACTTCAACGCGTTTCTCCTCCTCAATATACTGTTTGATGATGCGATACTCTTCCGACGCAGGAGCATCATCAGACGTCTTTTGACGAGTTTCTGGAACAGAAGAGGAAAGCAGTTCCGGCAGTTTGTATCGCTGCAGTTTTTCCATACGGGTACGGGGTAGTTCGCCATGCACCACACGCACACTCAACACCCGCTTATAGGGTTCAGTCCCGCTATTGTATGGTTCGATGACCTCACGTTTCAACGTCTGCTCCAACTCCTCATCGATCTTCCCTTTGGCCCATTGCTCGTCAGGCACGATGATGGCACATAGTTTGTCGCCATCAGGACAGACGCCCGCCTCTTTCACCTTATCCTCGTGGCGCTCCAGTTTCTGTTCTATCTCTGTAGGATTGACGTTTTTTCCATTGGAGAGGACGATGATTTCCTTCGTACGTCCTGTAATGAAGATACGTCCATCCTCGCGAATGGTTGCAAGGTCTCCCGTATGGATGAATCCGTCAGCGTCAATGACTTCGGCGGTCTCCTCGGGACGGTTGTAATAGCCCTGCATCACGTTAGGGCCTTTGGCACACAACTCCCCATCAACCAGCTTCACCTCGACACTGGGCATTGCCTTGCCCACGCTGCCCGGCACCAGTTCGCCTGGGCGGGTGAAGGATATCATCGGCGCTGTTTCGGTCATGCCGTAGCCGTCAAGCAGGTCGATGCCCAACGTCTTCATTCCTGCCGCAACCTCCACGGGCAACGCGGCTCCTCCATTCACACAAAATTCCAGATGTCCGCCCAGTTTCTTTTGCACAGCCTTAAAGACGAAACGCGAGAAACGCAGGCTCCCTATCCGCCCGCAGAGCCAGAAAAGGAAACGTGTGATAGCCGAAGCGTCAATCTTTCGCTTTATACCATTATAGATTGTCTGCCACAAGCGCGGCACACCTACAATGATATGAACCTCGCCCGTCTGCAGAGTGGCCATGATGTCCGGCGCAGCCAATGAAGGACAAATGATAACCCCTGCTCCCAACATCATCGGCGCCACCAACGTGCCCAACAAAGGCAGCACGTGGTGGAGAGGCAGCAGTATAAGGGTGCGGGCCTCACTGTGATAAATGCGCACTTCCTCAGAAACAGAACGCACATTGGCAAACATATTGCGGAACGAAAGCATTACGCCCTTGGGTGTGCCCGTTGTTCCAGAGGTGTAGCAGATTAACGCAGTACGTTCTTCATCCCGAACAAATAACTGATCCAGACGAGCAGCCGAGTCATCCAAAACCTCCGGATTATCTTTAGGATCCGAATCCTCCAGCTCGTCAATCACCAGAAACGTGGTAGCCGTTCCTGCCTCAGCAATGGCACGACGCATGACATCAGCCGTCCGCGCCGATACCCAAGCCCGTTCAGGCTGGCAATCACGCAGTATGTAAGCCACGTCTTCAACGGTGCTCATGGCATCCACGGGCACAGCTATCCCCTCGCGAAACCAGACAGAAAAGATGGCGTAAATCCAGCCCGTGCGGTTCTCGCTAAAGATGACAGTCTTTTCTTTCGCCTGCTGACCAGACACATGCGCAAAGTGCTGTATGTGCTGTTGCATTTCGGAGAAACTAATTCTCTTGTTGCCTGCGATAATGGCTGTCTTATTATAGTCTGTAATCATTTTTTACAGTATCCTTTTCCAAATTTGCGACAAAAGTAGCGCATTTTTTTGAAAAAAGCACTACTTTTGCAAATCAAAATAGATTTTACGATGCGCATTGACATACTCACCGTACTGCCTGAAATGATAGAGGGATTCTTCAATTGCTCCATCATGGCGCGGGCCCAGAAGAAGGGACTGGCGGAAATCGTCATCCACAACATCCGCGACTACACGACCGACAAGCACCACAAGACGGACGACTATCCCTTTGGAGGTAGCGCTGGTATGGTGATGAAAATCGAGCCCATAGACCGCCTTATTACCAAACTGAAAAGCGAGCGCGACTACGACGACGTCATCTTCACTTCGCCTGACGGCGAGCGTTTCGACCAACGGATGGCTAACAGTCTGAGCCTCTGCAACAACCTCATCATCCTTTGTGGGCACTTCAAAGGGATTGACTACCGTGTGCGAGAGCACCTCATCACCCGCGAAGTGAGTATTGGCGATTATGTACTGACAGGCGGCGAACTGGCTGCTGCTGCTATTGCCGACGCGACTGTAAGGCTCATCCCGGGCGTGTTAGGCGACGTAGGCTCGGCGCTTGACGACTCCTTCCAAGACGGTCTGCTCGACCATCCCGTCTATACCCGCCCAGCCGACTACAAGGGATGGTGTGTACCTGAGATTCTGCTCTCCGGCAACGAGGCGCTCATCCGCGAATGGGAACTGAACCAGCAGATAGCCCGCACGCGCCGGCTTCGCCCCGACCTGCTGAAAGATTAACAGAGTTACTTTAGTTTCCAGAGTTCTGCCTCAGCCTTTCGGACGACTGCGGCGGCATCAGTATCATCAGCATAATTGTTGCCGGCGAAGGGTGCGAGAATGGCATCGAGTTTCTTCTGGACGGCAGAAGAGCCTTCGGCGCGAAGAATGCGGACTTTCTCATAGTCCTGAATGCCCTGCACGAGCCGCTCGAAGCGGATGCTGCTGCCCGTAGGATAGACCAGAAAACAGTCGCCACTATACCAAGAGCCGAAACGGGTATCGGCACAAGGGTCTTTCATCCAACTATTGTATGCCCAGCGCAGGTAGCCGTCGAAACCCAGCGCGGCAGCATGCAGCCCGATGAAAGCCGATTCGGCAGGCGGCGAGAAGGTGAACGTGTTGGGGCGATCGGGCGAACAGCAGGTGTAGAACGTGGTACGCAGCCCATCGGCACGTCGCTGGGCAGCAGCTTCGGCAGGCACATTTACGTGACGATAGCCCAGACTGATGTCGTACATCATCGACACCACCTCAGGCGAATAGTTGACAGCACCCTCAATACGGTAGCCCGGATCAGCGCGTCGCAAGACTTCCCATGCTGCACGCAGCTGATCCATAGGGCGCTCGTCCATAGCGATACAGGTCTTCCCGAACCATCCTTTTGCCTTCAGGTGACGTGCAAAGTCGGTAAGGAACGGCAGTATAAAGTCCTCGTAAGCCTTCTCGCCCGGGCGGCAGGCAAGTGTCTGCAACGTGCTTGACGCCATATCGAAATACTCGAAGCGATAGCCCCAAGGGACGATGGTGTAGCAGTCGATCTGCTCCGTCACGCCGCACGACATCATGAACTCTACCCAACGGTCGAAGACCGTATAGTCGTACGTCCACGTCCCATCGACGCTCTTCATCTTCACAATCATGCTCTCGAAGGGATCATACGTCTGGCTGTTCCACGGATGCTGTATGATGCTGGTTGTTATCACCTTGCCGCCGGCCTCAGCATACCGTTCCATAATGGGGCGCATACGGTCGAAGTGCTCCTTGCTCCAGAGCGGCACGTTGAAGTAACGGGCGACGGAATAGGGATTCTGCCAGAGGTCGAGGTGGAACTTCCAGTCCTTCGGCTCAGGCAGAACGCGGTTTGCAACGGTAAGTTTGATAGGCAAGCTCAACGTCGTGCCGCCGAACGTAACACTCACCGTACCACGATATTTCCCAGGCGCAGCATCACGCGGCACGCGGATATCGAGCCACACGGGGCATGTGGTGTTAGCCTCCACCTGGCACGTCGGCTGGGGGTCGAGCCTATCGGCAACGAAGCACGAGTCCTTATGCAGCTTGCCGTAGCCGTCCGCCATCACGTAGCGCACGAAATAGCGCCGGATGCAATCTGACGGGATGACATTCTTCCCGCTCGTCAAATCGCTAACGCTGAGCGTAAGCTCTCCATCCTTGGGCGCCGAGAATACGGCCTGCGCACTTACCCTCTCCCCACGCCAAGCACGCAGATCGGGACTTTGCAAAATCTTCGGAACATAGAGAGATTCGTGTTGCTCATAGCGAACATCCGTTGAGCCCCAGGTAAATACGGGGTAATCCGTCTGCCCAAAGGCAGGCACACACATCACCAGCGACACGAGCTGGAACAGCAATGATAATCTATTCTTCATAGTGGTTTATGGTTTTACATGGGTACTTTTCACGCTATCACATTTCCTGCAGCAAAGATAATGCCTTTTCTTCAGACAAACAACAAAACACCCTTGAAAGTGAAAAAAAGCATTTTCCCACGAACACAGCCTATATTTAAATAAGGTATAGCTCCCCCTCCCCTTACCCCTATTCAGCACAAGTTTTCCAAAGACGAAACGAACGAGAAACAATACTTTATAGGTTGCTCAACGCGTTGGGTAACGTTGCTCAACGCGTTGGGTAACGTGTATCAACGCGTTGGGTAACGTGTATCAACGCGTTGAGCAACCCAATAAGGCTTACGAACAGACAAATAGTGCTATGTATAAACCGGAGGAAACAGGAAACTGCATATTCACATCAATATTACAATTTCTTTCATTTTTGATAAAAAAAGTTTCGATTTGTTTTGCAGATTCCATTTTTTGCAGTAATTTTGCAGCGAAATTAGAAAGAAGTTAATTTGCCGAAAGGCATAAAACTGAATAAAAATATTCTAATAGGTATTAGTCATATGAAAGCAGAAGAAGTGCTTGCTCAGCTTAAAGAGCGTTTTCCCGGCGAGCCGGAGTATTATCAGGCAGTAGGCGAAGTCCTCCGCACCATCGAGGACGAGTACAACCGCCACCCTGAGTTTGAGGAGACCAATCTGGTGGAGCGTCTGTGCATCCCCGACCGTATCGTCCAGTTCCGCGTGACCTGGACAGACGACGCAGGGCGCGTGCGCACCAACATGGGCTACCGCATCCAGCACTCAAATGCCATCGGCCCGTACAAGGGCGGCATCCGCTTCCACGCTTCGGTGAACCCAAGCATCCTGAAGTTCCTCGCCTTCGAGCAGACGTTCAAGAATTCGCTCACCACCCTGCCTATGGGCGGTGCCAAGGGCGGCTCGGACTTCAGCCCGAGAGGAAAGAGCAAGAACGAGGTAATGCGCTTCTGCCAGGCCTTCGTAACCGAACTTTGGCGCAACATTGGCCCTGACACGGACGTTCCTGCCGGCGACATCGGCGTGGGAGGACGCGAAGTGGGCTTCATGTTCGGTATGTACAAGAAACTGACGCGCGAATTCACAGGAACCTTCACCGGCAAGGGACGCGACTTCGGCGGCTCGCTCATCCGTCCTGAGGCAACGGGCTACGGCAACGTCTACTTCCTCCAGGAAATGCTGAAGACGCGTGGCGAAGACGTGAAGGGCAAGAGCGTGCTCATCTCCGGCGCAGGCAACGTGGCCCAGTACACAGCCGAAAAAGTCCTGCAGCTGGGCGGCAAGGTGCTCACCATGAGCGACTCTGACGGCTACATCTACGACCCCGACGGCATCGACCGTGAGAAGCTTGACTACATCATGGAGCTCAAGAACGACTACCGCGGACGTATCAAGGAATATGCTGACAAATACGGCTGCAAATATGTCGCCAAGGCTCGTCCCTGGGGAGAGAAGGCCGACATTGCCCTGCCCTGCGCCACGCAGAACGAAATCAATGGCGACGAGGCCCGCACGCTGGTTGCCAACGGCGTCATAGCCGTCAGCGAAGGCGCCAACATGCCCTCGACAGCCGAAGCCGTGAGCGTATTCCAGGAAGCCCGCATCCTCTACTGCCCGGGCAAAGCCTCTAACGCAGGCGGCGTGAGCGTCAGCGGACTGGAGATGAGCCAGAACTCGGAGCGTCTCAGCTGGAGCGCCGAAGAGGTGGATCATCGTCTGCACGAAATTATGTGCAACATCCACGCCTCGTGCGTCAAATACGGACGCCAGCCCGACGGTTACATCGACTACGTGAAGGGTGCCAACATCGCCGGCTTCATGAAGGTCGCCCGCGCCATGATGGCTCAGGGAATCGTATAAGAACAAGGAATAAGAAACAAACCATAGCAAAACATATATCATTATTTCTTCGTAAGCATGTTGATGGAGCCCGACAGCGATGTCCGGCTCCATGTTTTTTAGGCTGCTGTTTGGAAATACTCAAATAAATTTGGTATTTCGCTCGCCTTGCACTATCTTTAATCCCCTTCGGGGGTTTTAGGTAGGCTGCGGCTCGGAAATACTCAAATAAATTTGGTATTTCGCTCGCCTTGCACTATCTTTGCAGCCGAAACATCGCATAGGGGTGCCACGAGGCTGAGATTATACCCTTGAACCTGATGCGGATAATACCGACGTAGGAAATGAAAAAATTACTTCTATTGGTGTGCCTGCTGCCGGCACTCAACATGGCAGCCGAGAGTGAAGGTACGGACAGCATCGCAAAAAGCGTGGCGCTGGACGAAGTGTTAATCAAGACAAATGCCGTCAGCCGCACGGTACCCATGGCCATGCAGACGCTGGAGGGACGCGAGTTGCGCGAAAGCGACACAGGGCGCGACCTGCCGTGGCTTCTGATGATGACCCCGTCTGTGGTCACATCTTCCGACAACGGTTTGGGGCTGGGACTTACCAGCTTCCGCATCCGCGGCACCGATGCATCCCGCATCAACCTGACGTATGACGGCGTAGCGCTGAACAGCCCCGAAGACCAAACGGTCTTCTGGGCCAACATGAATGCCTTCGCCGGAAGCGTTGAGGCCATTCAGGTGCAACGCGGCGTGGGAACCAGCACCAACGGAAGCGGAGCTTTCGGCGCCACCGTCACTATGCTTTCGCAGAAACCATCCTTCAAGCCCTCCACACAGATTTATTTACGCGGGGGCAGCTACGGCACCTGGCAATACACCGCCAAGGGCAGCACCGGACTGATGGCCAGCCACTGGGTGGCCGAAGGGCGCTATTCGCAAACACTCACCGACGGATATATCGACCGCACGGCAGGCAATCTGGGCACACATTATGCCGCCATCAACTACTATGGCGACGACCTCTTCATCCAGTTGAAGAACTTCGGCAGCTTCGAGCATACGGGGCAGGCATGGAACGGCGTTCCCTCTGACTCCATCGCCGCTGGCAACCGCACCTACAACAACCTCGGCGAGCACACCGACGACAACGGTCACACCGTCTGGAAACCCACCACCGATAACTACGTGCAGAACAACACACAACTCAGCTTTGTCTATACGCCCTTAAACAGCCTGCGACTGCATGGCGTGCTCCATTACACCTTTGGGCAAGGCTACTACGACGACTACAAAGCCGATGCCAAATACTATAAATTCCTTCTGGACAGCTACGAAGACAAAGACGGCCATACCGTTAGCAAGGGTGACCTCATCCGCCAAAAATGGCTGCGCAACCACAATATGGGAGGCATCTTCGACATCCGCTACACGACGCAGTGCCTCAGCCTCATCAGCGGGCTCTCGTACAGCTATTTCATGGGGGCACATTGGGGCTTGGTGCCCTTTGCCCGCAACTACCCCAAGCCGCTCGAAGGGCATTTCTACGACAGCGATGCCACAAAGAGCGACGCCGCCGCTTTTGTCCAAGCAGAGTACAATCTCTCGCGCCATCTTTTGGCCTACGCCGATATGCAGTTCCGCTATATCGATTATCGCATTACGGGCATGAACGACAAGTTCTTCGACGACCACTCGCAGCAGCCGCTTGACATCCACGAGCGGTTCCCCTTCTTCAACCCCAAGGCGGGTCTGAGCTGGCGCACCAAGAACCACACCGTCTATGCCTCGTATGCCCGTGCGCACCGCGAGCCCACCCGCAACAACTACACCGATGC
The DNA here is from genome assembly GCA_947303715.1 of uncultured Bacteroidales bacterium. Lineage (GTDB taxonomy): Bacteria > Bacteroidota > Bacteroidia > Bacteroidales > Bacteroidaceae > UBA1189. The sequence continues at coordinate 19,659 of CAMYYY010000015.1, forward strand.
CGGCACCAGCGACAAGCCCCTGCCCGAGACGCTGAACGACATCGAGGCCGGCTACCAGTTCCATTGGCAGAGGGGCAAAGGCACGGCTATCCACGCTGGCATCAACGCCTACTTGATGGACTACGACAACCAGCTCATCCAGACGGGGCAGCTCAGCGACATCGGCGAAGCGCTGACTACTAACGTAGCCGACTCCTACCGCCACGGCATCGAACTGATTGCCGGCCTGAAGCACGGGCTGGTAAGCCTCAGCGGAAACTGCACCATCAGCGAGAACAAAATCATCAACTTCACCGAGTACATTGATAATTGGGAGGGCGACCCCATCCGAATCAACTACCCCCAGACAGACCTTGCCTTCTCCCCTGCCCTCATGGCCGGAGGCCTCCTGCGCATCGGTAACGAAAAGACATGGGGAAGCCTCAGCACACGCTATGTCGGACGGCAGTTCCTCGACAACACCAGCTGTGCCGACCGCAGCATCGACCCCTACTGCGTCAGCGATCTGCAGCTGGGCCACTCCTTCCGCTGGCAGCACTACTACGACAAGAGCACCGACTTCGAATTGACGTTCAACGTCAACAACCTCTTCAATGCCCATTATGCCACAGGCGGATGGATTTACACGGCCGTCGGCTACGGCTATACCCCCGAAAACCGTTACCGCGAAGACGGCCTCTTCGTCCAGGCCCCGCTCACCGCATTTCTGTCCTTAGCCATAAAGATTTAGTGAAAAGTGATTAGTAAATAGTGATTAGATAATAGTCTGAATCCAAGCCATTTCCGAATCATTTATCTATTCACTAATCACCAAACAACCCTTAACCTAATTCCAAATTTCTCATTCCTAATTTTATATTTTCTATAATGTTCTGGGACGTACTGCAATACATCGGGCTGTTTGCCAGTTTTCTTTACCTATGGCTGGAGTTCCACCAGCGTCCGGCCATGTGGATTGTCAGCGCCACCTGTTCAGCCATCTATGCCAGTATCTACTGCAATGCGCAGATATACGGCGACATGAGCTTCTCGCTCTTCAACATCTGCATGTGCGCCTACGGATTCTGGAAATGGATAACCACTTCTAAATCTTCTCCTAAAGAAGGCGATCTCAAGTCCGCCCCCTTTCAGGAGGACAAGGGGAAGGCTAAGGCCATTGTCTATCGCCATTTCCGTTTAGGGGAGTTCGGCGTGGTGATGTTGGTGACGGCTGTCATCTGGCTGGCCATTTACCTCGTGCTGAAGTACCTGACCAACTCACCCGTGCCGGCCCTAGATGCCTTCACCACCACGCTCAACATCGTTGGCACGTGGGTGCTGGCGCAGAAGATCATCGAAGTCTGGGGCTATTGGTTCCTGGTGAATCTCGTCTCCATCTACCTTTACATGAAGCGTGGCCTCCATTTCACCACCATTCTGCTCTATACATTCTACCTCTGCGCTTCGGTCTATGGCTGGTGGAAATGGCATCACTACGGGAAGCTGGAGTCCCAGTGCGGACGCAACCCCTAAGTCCTCCCCCTTGTGTTTACAGAACGTTCCCTTACCTTTTTTCAATCCCCCTCTGTCCTGATCACCACTTCTGCTCCCTTGGCCAAGGCGGAGTGAGGGACAAACCACCCCTTCAACGGCTTACCGCCGACGGTGACGGAGACGATACGCCGCCCGCTGCCCTCGCGGCGCACGATGAAGGGCGCATCGCCCGTGGCGGGCGTAAACGTCACCTTCGGAAACAGCGGTACCGTGACGATATACTCGGGATCGGCGGGCGAATAGGTGTAGAGCCCGATGGCATTGAACACGTACCACGCCGACATCTCGCCCGCGTCGTCCATACCGGCGTAGGCCAGATGGTCGGCGCCCATGTCATAATAGTGATTCATCAACGAGTCGAGCACGGCCTGCGCCTTGGGCTGGCGATCGATGAAATAATAGGTATAAGGGACACTGTGGTCGGGCTGGTTGCCATGACAGTAGTTGCCCAAAAAGCCGGTGAAGTTCCACGCCTCGTAGCCGCGCCAAGGCTCGGAAAAGAGCGAGTCGAGTTTCTGCTCCACCGCCTTGTGCGAGGGATATAGGGCTATCATCCCCATGGGGTCATGGGGAGCGAAGAAGAGGCTCTGCCAGCCGTTAGCTTCGCGATACATGTAGGCATAATAAGGGTAGTAGGGATTGAAGTCTCTTATCCAGCTTCCGTCAGCAATCTTGCCGCGCCAGAAGCCCGTGGAAGGGTCGAAGAGGTTCTTGTAGTTAGCCGAGCGCTGCATGAGGAGCCGGGCATTGGCCTTGTCGCGCAGTTCGCGGGCAATGAGGGCGGTGGCATAGTCGTCGTAAGCATACTCGACGGTCTTGGTAACGGCTGCCTTGTACTCGTCCTCCGTAGGCACGTCGGTGGTGTCCTTCTCGGCTATCCAGCCCTGGACAATGTACTCGTCGAGATAGGGACGCCCGCCCCGCCCGGGCACGGTGGCGTTCTTCAGCAGAAGTTGATAGGCCCGCTGGAGGTCGAAGCCCCGCACGCCACGCAGCCAGGCACCAGCCACAAACGTGGAGGCATGGTCGCCGTGGAAGAAGGTGGGCATGTAGCCGCCGCGCTTCTCGCCCTTGTCGGTGATACTGCTGATGATGTCTGCAGCCACATCGGGCTGCAGCAGGGCAAGGAGGATGAGCTTGTTGCGATAGGTGTCCCAGAACGAGGGGTCGGTATAGAAACGGAAAGGGGCATTGTGGACCACCTGTCCCCTTGCATCGGTGTAGTCGCCGTTCACATCGCTGCGCAGGCAGGGCCAGAGCATGGAGCGGTAGAGGCAGGAGTAGAACAGCCCCTGCTGGCGCGCCGTGCCGCCCTCCACACGGATGCGCTGGAGCAGCGTCTCCCACGCGGTATCGGCCTCGCGACGGACTTCATCGAAACCCTTGTGGAGCATCTCCGCCTCAAGATTCTCCTTAGCATTCTCGATGCTCACAAAGGAGAATCCGAACCTAACCTCCAGGGGGCGTGCGGAAACAGCATCATCGAAGTCCACCAGCGCCACGCGATGCTTGTGGCTTTGCATCATGCTGACGTCCTTCACCTTGTGGTTCGCCACAGCATAATAATAGATGCGGCCTTCGCCGTCCTGAAAGCCCTCGAAGGCATATTCGCCAGCCTTGTGGATATCCCAGCGGCGGGGGCGGTTGTTGCTGTTCGTAATGTCCACCAAAAGGCGTTTCTCGTCTTCGGGATGGAAAGTGTAGCGATGGAAGGCACAGCGAAGGGTGGTGGTCAGCTCAGCATCCACATGGTAACGGTCGAGATGCACCCGGTAATAGCCGGGATGTGCCTCCTCATTCTCATGGCTGAACCACGAGCAGAAGTTGTGCGCCTCGAACCGCCCTGTCACAGGCAGTACGGGCAAATGAAGCAGGTTCCAATGCCCTTTGGCGGTATGGGCAAAACCATAGATCTGGTGGTCCTCATACTGATACCCCGCACCGCTGCGGTACATGGTAACGGGTGTTGCCTGCACCATGGCATTGGGCAGCGCCGCCCCGGGGAACACCTCGGCACCCCAAGCACGCTTCTCTTCGGTGTGCGTATAACCTAAATCCTCTGGCGTCCACAGCGTAGCCGTGCCCAACAGGGGATTCACTTTTTCTGTCAATCTCTCCACTGCCGCAGCCAGCCTTGGGAAAGCGCAGGAACTTCCGACAATCGTCAGAACCAAATACAAAAGCCTCGTTTTCATAACTATTTTATTTCTCGTTTAATGTTTAAGGTTTAAAGTTTAACGAACACGTCCTTTGGGCTCTCATTAAACGTTCTCAGTAAAACCATCTTCAAGTTCCAATTCCTCCCCATCGTATGCCAACCTTATTCCCCCGGGCAGTTTGGCATTGGTTTCGTCATGCAACCCGATGCCATGACTGAAGTGGACGAAGCGTGTCTGACGCACTCCTATCCGCTGAGCAAACTGAATGGCCTCCTCCACGTTCTGATGAGCGGCATGAGGCTCGAAGCGCAAGGCATTTACGACAAGCGTATCGACAACGCCCCACCCCCGCGTCGCGAGTGTTTCGCCTCGCAGGGCAGCCACCGTCTCATCAGGGCACGAGCTCATATCAGTAATATAGCCCAAAGCCCCTATGCGATAGCCAAGTATGGGCAGCGCCCCATGCATCACGCGCAGAGGCAGCACCGGCGTCTGTCCGACACGGAACAACGCGCCAGGCCCCGTTTCATGCAAGTGCAGCCGCGCCACACCCGGATAGAGCTTTTCGCGAAAGAAATAGGGCAGCCGCTGACGCAGATGGTCAGCTGTATAGGCATCGAGCCAGATATCCACATCGCCAAAACGGCAGAAGGGACGCAGATCGTCGATGCCGCCTGTATGGTCGTAATGCTCGTGCGTAATCAGCACGCCATCGATGCGCCGGTAATCGACTTGCAACATTTGCTGATAGAAGTCTGGGCCGCAGTCAATGAGAATGCGCTCACCGCTGTCGGTATCCACCAGCGCGCTCTGGCGCATCCGCTTGTCATGAGGGTCTCTCGACGTGCAAACCTCGCAACGGCAACCTATTTCAGGCACTCCAATAGATGTCCCCGTTCCCAGAAAACGTATTCTCATCTCTCTTCCTTAACCTTTAACCTCTAATCTTTAACCCTATATCACATTCACCTCAGGACTGATTTCAATACCGAACTTCTTCTGGACATCCTCTACGATATGTCGAGCAAGGCTGACGACCTCGTCACCTGTGGCACCTCCCAAATTGACAAGCACCAACGCCTGTTGTTCATGCACAGCAGCACGCCCCAGCGAACGACCTTTCCACCCGCATTGCTCAATTAGCCATCCAGCAGGCACTTTCACTTTCTCATCATCAACTATGTAGCAAGGGATAGAGGGCCAGACGTCGCGCAGATGTTCGTATTGCCAGCGAGGTATAACAGGATTCTTGAAGAAACTGCCTGCATTGCCCAGCACCGTTGGATCGGGTAGTTTCGATGCACGAAGTGAGCACACCGCCTCGCGAACGCCATCCACCGAGGTTTCCTCCACACGCTCTCGCAGATTACCATAAGAGAGATTCAACTCCCCTTGCTTGCGTAGTCGATACGTCACAGCCGTAATGATGTATTGTCCTTTCAGCTCACGTTTGAAAATACTGTCGCGATAACCGTATTGGCACTCCTCGTTCGAAAACAAACACTCTTCCCCATCAAGGTCAAGTGCCTCTACACGCTCTATCAGCTGGCACACCTCAGCACCGTATGCTCCGATGTTCTGCACAGCACTTGCTCCCACCTCACCAGGTATGCCCGAAAGGTTTTCGGCTCCATGCAGACTACGTTCAACACTCCACGCCACGAAATCGTCCCAGCAGACGCCCGAACCGACACGCACCAATACGTCATCGTCCGTTTCTTCCACAAAATCAAGGTCGCGAATAGCACTATGCAACACCAACCCATCATAATCCTTTCGGAAAAGCAGATTACTGCCTGCACCAATCACAAAAAAACATTCCCTATAGGGTTCGAAATCGGCCGAGCGGAGAAAAGCTCTCAAGGTCTCTACCGATGTATATTCAAAGTATGCAGCAGCCTTCACATCCATGCCAAATGTGTTGTGGCCAAGTAACGAATAGTCCCGAATCAGCATCTTCTGTTATTTTTTCGCACAAAGATAGTATTTTTTTCCGTAAGTGTTATTAACTTTGCAGCAATTTTTGAAAAAACATCGTTAAGATATGATTGACAAGATAAACGAACTGCTGGCTGAAGTGAATGAAATGAAAGCCAGAAATGCCGAGGAATTAGAGGCGTTGCGCATCAAATACCTGAGCAAAAAAGGAAAGATTCCTGAGTTGATGAACGACTTCCGTCTCGTCCCCCCTGAAATGAAGAAGGAAATAGGTATCCGTATCAACGAACTCAAAGACCTTGCTCAGAAGCGTATGGCCGAACTGCGTGAGCAGTTTGCCGTTGCTGATGCCGACCATAGCGACCTTGACCTTACCCGCACGGCCTATCCTGTGCAATTGGGCACACGTCATCCGCTCACCATCGTCAAAAACGAGATTATCGACATCTTCAGCCGTTTGGGCTTCACTTTGGCTGACGGCCCTGAGGTGGAGGACGACTGGCACGTCTTCAGCTCCATGAACTTTGCCGAAGACCATCCTGCACGCGACATGCAGGACACCTTCTTTGTCGAAAGCCATCCCGATATCATCCTCCGCACTCACACCAGTTCCGTTCAGAGCCGCGTCATGGAGGTTCAGCAACCGCCCATCCGCGTCATCTGCCCTGGACGTGTCTATCGCAACGAGGCCATCAGCTATCGCGCCCATTGTTTCTTCCATCAGGTAGAAGGACTTTATATCGACAAGAACGTCAGTTTCACCGACCTCAAGCAGGTACTCCTTCTCTTTGCACAGGAAATGTTCGGTAACGACACGAAAATCCGTCTCCGTCCCAGCTACTTCCCCTTCACAGAGCCGAGCGCCGAAATGGACATTTCGTGCAACATCTGCGGAGGTAAGGGCTGTGCATTCTGCAAGGGTACGGGCTGGGTGGAAATTCTCGGCTGCGGTATGGTCGACCCCAACGTACTTGAGTTGAACGGCATCGACAGCAGCATCTATAGCGGCTACGCTTTCGGCATGGGCATCGAGCGCATCACCAACCTTAAGTATCAGGTCAAGGACCTTCGTATGTTCTCCGAAAACGACACCCGCTTCCTCCGTGAGTTCGAATCGGCCAACTAAAAGTCAACGAGTCCCAAGACTCGTTGAACATTATCAGCAGGTTCTCGCCTGGTTTCGCAAAGCTATGCCCATAGCCGAGACGGAATTAAACTACAAAGATCCCTTCTCGCTGCTGGTTGCTGTCATGCTCTCTGCACAATGCACGGACAAACGCGTCAACCTCGTCACGCCTGCTCTGCTTGAAGCCTTCCCCACCACTGAGGCAATGGCTTCAGCCACGCCTGAAGACGTTTTCCCTTATATAAAAAGCGTTTCCTACCCCAATAGCAAAGCTAATCATCTTGTGGGTATGGCTCGCATGCTGGTGGAACGTTTCGGCGGCGAGGTGCCTGAGACGCTGGAGGAACTCATCCAACTTCCTGGCGTAGGGCGTAAGACGGCCAACGTCATGCAGGCTGTTGTCTGGCACAAACCCGCAATGGCTGTTGATACTCACGTCTTTCGCGTCAGCCATCGGCTTGGGCTTGTTCCCGATAGCGCCACAACTCCTTATGCCGTTGAGCAGGAGCTAACCCGCCACATCCCCGAGGACGACATCCCCACGGCCCATCATTGGCTCATCCTTCATGGCCGCTACGTCTGTACGGCTCGTAATCCCCAATGTACTACTTGCGGCTTACGTTCCCTCTGCCCGTCGGCAAAAGAGGCAAGGCCATAGGGCAATCCTTTTTTTACAAAAAACATCAAACGCTAATTTGACAGAATTTGATTTAAATTTGACAGAGTTTGATTCTGAGCGCTCAGCGCACTACGCTACGGAAGCAGAGTTTAATACAAAAATGGATTCAAAAAAAGGACAAAAACAAGAGAGAAACATGCCATGCATATTCCTCTCTTTTCCCTCTCTCTTTCCCTCGCAGAGCCGAATGTCAGACTCGAACTGACGACCTACGCATTACGAATGCGTCGCTCTACCGGCTGAGCTAATTCGGCGTCGCTTTAAAAAATCGGCTGCAAAATTAGTGCTTTTTTTTCTTCTGCACAAATGAAAGACTATTTTTTTGCAAAAAAACTGAATTCGTGTGTGCCTTGGCCGACATCCACAGAATCCAAGCCAGGCAAGACAACCGTAGCCGTCGAGCCAACTGGAACGGTAAGCGTGAGGCGATAGCTGTCGTTTCCCTGATACTGGATAGCGCTTCGAAGGAGGCCGTAAGGCGTCTGTTTCTCGTAGGCGACGCGCGGCAACGTAGGACTCACGCAAGGACGGATGATGACATGACGATAGCCTGCCTTCCCAAACTCGGAGTCAAGCCGCACGCCAGCCAAGTCACGAGAAAGGCTGACGAGACCTCCGCCAAACATGGGGTGGTTGCGTGAGTTGTTGCCGTCCCATTGTTCCCACGTTACCGTAGCCCCCTGCTCAATCCAATGCCCAAAGCTGGGGAAATCACGCTGGCGCAACACGCGCAAAGCCAGTTCTGTAAGTCCATTTCCACAAAGAATTTCAAAGAGAAAGCGCGTTCCAAAGATGCCCGTATTGAGATGTCCGTTGTAAGTATCGCCGATTTCGTGCTCCAACGTACGGACGACATCGGCTTTCACATTATCGGGCACGCCCATGTAAAGGGCGAGGACGTTACTTCCATAGTCGCCAAAGCTCTTAGTCTCAGGATTATAGAATTTCTTGCGAAAAGCCTCACGGGTACGCTCGGCTAAAGCATGATATTTCTCAGCATCCTCCTTATAGCTATTGGGGTGGAGATTGAGTGGAGCGCCAAGCCGTTCAGCAGCACGGGCGGTAAGCTCGGCGCAGTACCAAAGGTAGAATGTGTGGACGAGTTCGTCCTTCGGCAGCCCAAAGGCAGGAGACCAGTCGCCCAGATTAAGCCAATAGAGAGGCTTGCCGTCGGGCCCTCCCTTTTGCTGGAACATCGTGCCCTCAGGCGTAATCGACTGCTGCATGTGGCGAAGTTGCTCCGTCATGGCAAAGTAATTGTCCGTCAGAACGCTCACATCGCCTGTATGGACATAGAGTTCCCAAGGAATGATGTTCATGGCGGCTCCCCACGCTACGCCGCCTCCGCAGATAGGCTGCCAAGGAGCGCCGTTAGGGACGTAGCCGTCATCGACATTCTGCGTGTCGCGCATGTCGCGCAGCCATTTGCGGTAAAAGGCAGAGGCATTGAAGTTCTCCAATACCATCGGAGAGGCCACCTGACCGTCGCCCGTGTAAGGAGCGCGCTCACGATGGGGGCAGTCGGAGGCCACGCCACAATGCATATTGTCAATCTGCGACTGCTGCCAGATGGTATTTATTCGGTTAATTAGACGGTCGGAACTAACGAAACGGGCATCAATTGGTACGTCTGTACCGATGCACTCGGCAGTTATCATTTCGGGTGTCAGATGCTCCACGCCTTTAATGATGGCCTGCGAGAAGACATACCACGCAAAGCGGGCAGCATACTCCTCTTCGCCCTCACCACGAAAGATGTACTTATCGGTTCCGACAGGTTCTTCGCAGGGGTAGCGGATGTCAAGTTCCTGCCCAGCCTTTCCACGAATGCCACGCAGATGGAGGCGTCCTGAGATTTCGTGGTCGAACGTAGCCGTCCACTCGCCTGACTTACTGCGGACAAGAGAGATAGGACGAAGCGTCTCGACAACTCTGTCCGTAGGGGCATCGTGAGCCGAAAGTTCACCATCAGGAGCCTTACGGAGTACAACGGACCGCCAACCAGAGATGTCGCAGCCGACGGAAGCCCACAACGGTTCCTCCAGACGGGCGTCATAGACTTCGCCTTTGTAGATGTCGTTGCTTTGGATGGGTGACTGCTTGACGAGCCAGCTTTCGTCTGTTACAACGAGCTCATGACGTCCGTTGGCATAGGTGATATCGAGCTGACAGATAAAACGCGGCGAGCCGAAAGGCTGCATAAGCCGATGGCTGGGATGCGCCCAACCATTACCCAGCAACACGCCCACGGCGTTTTCACCTTCATGCACCATCTCTGTAAAGTCATAGGCAAGATACATGATACGATAGTCGCGAAAATGGTCGCTGATGGGGATGTTGGCTTTATCAAGGCCATCACGATGGGTGAAATTGGTAAAGTTAGGTACATAATAATCGTCCCCCACCTTCGCGCCATTGGCATAAAGTTCAAAAAAGCCCATGGCCGAAATGTAGGCTTTCACCTTCTTCACCTTACCTTTTATAATAAAGTCCTTACGGAACATGGGAGCTATGCTGTCGGCTGATGACTCCTGTTCGTCTTGCCAAGGAGCACCAATCCACTTCGCCTGCCAGTCATCAGCTTTCAGTCCGACACCGAAATAAGCGCATTCGCTCCAATCCGAACAGACGCCACGTTCGTCCCATACGCGAACTCGCCACCAGGCATCGAGCCCGCTCTTCAACTTCTTGCCCCCATAAGAGACCAAATGTGATTCGTCGGACAGGATTTTTCCAGACTTCCACAGGTCGGCATGGCCCCTACGGAGTATTTCTTTCGACGTTGCCACGCGAATCTCATACGCCGTCTGACGCTTTCCCTTCAGCGTATCGCTGGTAGGTACGTTTATCCACGAGAAGCGGGGATTGCGGTTATTACTGATCTCCAACGACGAAGGATCTTTCATATCCTCACACGTCAACGACTGGGGAGTCATCTCCACCTTTTCCACCTGCCGTGCATCAGCAGCAGACTCCACTACTAGACACGCTATAGCCAACAGGAATAATCGATGCAAAGTCTTCATATCTTTTTCTTTAACCTTTTTATCTTTAACCCTTAACCTTTAACCTTTTTCTCGCCAATCATCAATCAATTTTCGTGCCATACTCTCAGGGCCTGGAATAGCTAACGTTCCGTCAGCATGACGAGGCAGTTCATCCTTCCGGAAGAAACGCCCGTCCTTCAGCTCACCATCGGAAAACGTCACCTCGCCACTCACGTAGTCGGCATGGAAGCCAATCATCAACCCTAGCGGATAAGGCCAAGGCTGACTGCCAAAGTAGCGAATATGATTGATAACAAGCGACGTTTCCTCACGGACCTCGCGAGCCACACATTCCTCGAGGCTCTCGCCCGTTTCCACAAAACCTGCTACCAAGCCAAAGAAATCGCGGCGGAATGTCTTAGCTTTCACCAACAGCGCCTCGTCGTCCCGATGTACCAGAACGATAATCGCCGTGTTCAGCTGGGGCCAAATCTCCTGCCCACAACCCTCGCACCTTCGGCTTATGGCGGTATGCCAGCGCATGGGCGCGCCACAACAACCACAGAATCGCGTCTGCTCGCTCCAATAGAGCAGCTCCCAAGCTTTCCCTGCCCGTTGATAATCTTCGGCAGGCAACAAGCGACTCGTTTCCCTCAATCCGCAAGGACGGATATCTCCATTCGGCATTCCGTCTTCTGCTATCACGCGTCCGACAGCCTCATCAGGAGAGAAATCATGCAACGCCAATCTCTCTGCAAACGATAAGGATGTATCAGGCAACGACCATTTCTCTTCCGAAGGAATCAACAGAATCCTATTATCATCGGTAAACAAATAGAGCCGCTTTTTCATAATTCTTCCTCTTTTGGGGACAAAGTTACTATTTTTTTCTTACATTTGCACTCTGAAACAAAAACTCTATGCCATTTATCATGAAAAAAAGTGTTTTTTACTTGTCCATAACAGCCTTTGCTGCCTTGTTTACCCTCACTTCCTGCAAACCAAAGGAATTAGAATTCCGCATTATAGGCACATCGGATGTGCATGGGAACTTCTACCCCTACGATTTCGTGGCCGACCGTCCGGCAGCGGGCAGTCTTGCGCGTGTCCAAAGTTTTCTTCGCGAGCAACGCACTACGTGGGGCGACCGACTCATCTATGTCGATAACGGCGACATCATCCAAGGACAGCCCACTTCGTACTACTACAACACCGTCGCCGTTGCAACGCCCCACCTTGCTGACCAGATGCTCAACTACATGGGCTGCGAAATCGGCACTCTCGGCAACCACGAGATTGAGACTGGCGGCTCCACCTACCAGCGCTACATCCTCGATGCCGACTTCCCCATACTCGGCGCTAACATTATTATCGATGGCACAGACCATAACTTTATTCCGCCCTATAAAGTCATTGAGCGTCATGGAGTCAAAATTGCGTTCATCGGAATGCTCACTCCTGCCATTCCCAATTGGTTGCCACGCGAGCTTTGGCGCGAACTGAAGTTCATCGACATCGAAACTTCTGCTCGCCAATGGATGGCTTATGTGAAAGAGAAAGTGCAGCCTGACGTCGTCATCGGTGTATTCCATTCAGGACTCAAGGGGGGTATTACCACCAATAGTTACGCGGAAAACGCTACGGAGCAGGTAGCTCGCGAGGTGCCTGGCTTCGACGCCATCATCTTTGGACATGACCACAGCCTCTGCTGCGACTCTGTCATCAATACTGAAGGAAAAGCCGTGCCCATCGTCAATCCCGCCAACGGTGCACGCTATGTCTCGCAACTCACGCTAACGCTGAAAAAGGAGCACGGAAAGTGGACCGTGAAGCATACCGATGCTGCGAACGTTCCCGTCACAGATTACGACCCTGACCCTGATTTCATGGCTACCTTTGCCCCACAGATGGAAGAAGTAAAGAAATACGTTTCCAAACGCATCGGTACATTCACAGCTCCGCTTACTACGCAAGATGCCTACTTTGGCCCTTGCCCCTTCATGGACTTCATTCATCAGATGCAGCTCGACATCACCAGCGCCGACATCTCGCTTGCCGCCCCGCTTTCGTTGAACGCTACCATCAAGGCTGGCGACGTCTATGTGCGGGACATGTTCAACCTCTACCGCTACGAAAACATGCTCTACACCATGTTGCTCAAAGGAAGCGAGGTGCGCGATCATCTGGAAATGTCCTATGCCCTTTGGGCCAACCAAATGCGCTCAGCCAACGACCATCTCATCCTCTTCGATGAAAATGCGTCTGACAACGGCGACAAGAACACAGGCAAGGGACGTCCGAAATTCAAGAACATCTACTACAACTTCGACACCGCCGCCGGCATCCGCTACGAGGTCGATGTCACCAAGCCCATCGGCCAGCGCGTCCGCATCCTCAGCATGGCCGACGGTCGCCCATTCGACCCCTCCCAAACCTATCGCGTGGCTGTCAACTCCTATCGCGGCAATGGCGGAGGCGAACTGTTGACCCGCGGCGCAGGCATTCCGCAGGAAGAATTGCGCAGCCGTGTCGATTATAGCACCGATGCCGACCTCCGCTTCTATATGCTTTCTTACATCGAAGCCCGCGACACCATCGCTCCACGTCCCGTCTGCCAATGGCGCTTCGTCCCCGAGAAATGGACCATCCCCGCCGCCCAACGCGACAAGGAGCTACTCTTCCCGTCCCATTAATCCCCCTATTAACACATATTCCAGAAAATAGTTTTTTTTCAACTTTATTCCCCTCAAAGAGAATTCTCACGACTCCTCTGTAATACTGCATTCTTTTTCCTAATGCAGTATTTTCTTTTTATAGTATTACCGTTCGTGGATGAGGCCTTGGCGGTAGGCAAAGAGGAGACGGCGGAGGTCGTCGATGCGGGAGGCGATATCGCGGCCTTTGTCGGTTTCGCGCATCATAATACGTTGTGAGCGCATCTCCACCAAATGACGGGTGGAACGGATATCGGAGCCCTTGCGGATAGCATCTTCAGTACTGGTAAAGGGCTGATGCTCGACCAGCTGCATGCCTCGTGAATGATAGACGAGGGTATAGCCCGCGATGCCCGTCACGCGCTGGTAGGGTTTAGAGAAACCACCATCGATGACGATAAGCTTTCCCCCAGCCTTCAAGGGGCTCTCGCCCTTGGCCGTATGGATGGGCGTGTGTCCGTTGATGATATGGCGATGGGTGCCGCGGACATCGAATTCCTCAAGGATGCGCTCCACAGCCTCAGGGTCATCGCGGAAGGCGTAATAAGCGCCCTTGTTCTCCTTCATGACAGCCTTGTCCTTCAAGAAATAGCGCTCGAAAGTTGTCATCTTATCCTTATCAAACACGGGGGAGTCCTTGCCACACCAAAGGTACCAGAGGTAGTCGACAGCCTCCCCCACGCCCTCCTGAAGGAGTGATGACTTGGTCTCCTTCCCTTCGGGGGAGAGTTGGGAAGAGGCAGCTTCGCGAATAAGACGGTCTATTCTGTCCAGTAGTGCACGACCATGAAAGGTTTCGCCCATGATGGTGACATCGCGAAAAGAGCCGTCAGCATTCATCGGAACTGAGGCATGATAAAGCAGATTGCCGTTGCATACAAGATACATGGAGCCGTTGTCGAGCAGCAGGCGAATGTGCTTCTTTAGCTTTTCTGAAGTGAGGAAGGAGTGACGAATCTGCCCGATGAGTTCCTGCTCCTCGATGCTGAGGCGATAGGGATCAGCAGGGTCAACAGTTGGCAGGAAGGTATCGCTCATGGTGTATTTGCGCTTGCCTATACGGCAGATACCCTTCTTGAAATCTGTCTTGTCGAGCAGCAGACGATCCTCCATACCGTATTCCGGATGACGGCGGATGATTTCTGCTTCGAGCTTGAACTGAAGGACGCTGATGGCCTTGTGCATCTGGGCAATCAGCCTTCGCGTCTTGGCACTAAGGGTGACATTCTCTTCAAGCCGAGGGCCGAAGGCATCGCAAGGATCGTCCTTATAAACCTCCATCGCAAAGATGGCCAACGGCAGAAGGTTGATGCCATACCCGTCCTCAAGGACGCTCAGATTGCCATAGCGCATACAGATGCGCAGAATGTTGGCCATACAGGCTTCGTTACCCGAAGCTGCGCCAATCCACAGCACGTCGTGATTGCCAAACTGGATGTCGAAGTTCTGATACTCGGCCAAGGCATCCATCACAAGGTGGCTGCCCGTGCCGCGATCGAAAAGATCGCCAATGATGTGCAGCCTATCGACAGCCAGACGCTGGATGACCGTACAAAGAGCCGCGATGAAGTGGTCGGCCTCGCCGACGTCGATAATCGTGTCAACGATGCTGCCCACGTAGCGGTTTTTGTTCCGCATCCCTTCGGACTCGTGTAACAACTCTTGAATGATATAGCTGAACTCCTTGGGGAGTACAGTACGGACTTTGGAACGCGTGTATTTCGAGGAAATATTTTGGCAGATGAGCACCAGGTAACGGATGGTGAGCGAATACCACGAAGCTGACAATTCGCTCCCTTTTGCCGCAGCTTCCTCACGCAGAAGAGCCAGCTTTTCGACGGGATAATAGATGAGCGTGCAGAGGTCGCGCAACTCCTTTGCGCTAAGTTCGTCACCCAGCAGTTCCGTCACCTTTCGGCGGATATCACCGGAGGCATTCTTGAGCACATGCTGGAAAGCCTCGTGCTCGCCGTGGATGTCGGCAAGGAAGTGCTCCGTCCCTTTTGGGAGATTCAGGATTGCCTCCAGATTGATGATTTCCGTGGCTGTTTCAGCCGCGTTCTTATACGTCTTGGCAAGCAGTTTCAGATAATCCATCTGACGCTCTATCTCTTCCTTCGGATAACTCAGTTCGGACATAGGAAAACAAAAAAATGTATTTGTCGAAATGTTTTGGGGCAAAAGTAATCATTTATTCGGGATTTTTTTATTCCTTTGCACAAATTTTTCAAAATGTATAAGTTTGAACCCATTCTGAAGACCCTCATCTGGGGTAGTGAAAGTTGGCAATTGTCCGGTGTACCAGGTTCATTGTCTGTTGTTTTCGAAGGACCCGAGAAAGGAAAGACTGTGGCTGACCTTCTCTGCGAGCAGCACGAGCAACTCGTGGGCCGGCGCAGTTACGAACGCTACGGCGACGTGTTTCCTCTCCTTATTAAATTCATCGAGGCCAATCTGCCTCTCTCCGTGCAAGTGCATCCGAACGACGAGTTGGCTCGCAAGCGCCACAACTCCTTCGGCAAGACCGAGATGTGGTATGTCCTTCATGCGAAGAAAGACGCTTACCTCTACGCGGGCTTCAACCGTCTGCTTGACCCAGAAAGCTACTGCCGCATGGTAGAGGATGGTAGCATCACCCAGGCGTTAGCCAAGCACTCGTTGCAGGAGGGCGATGTGTTCTTCCTCCCCGCAGGACGCGTGCACAGCATCGGCGGAGGTACCACTATTGCTGAAATCCAGCAGACTAGCGACATCACCTACCGCATCTACGACTTCGGCCGTCTGGATAAGAACGGCAATCCCCGCGAACTGCATACTGAACTGGCGAAGGACGCCATCGACTATCGCGTATTCTCCGACTACCGCACCCACTATCTGCCCTGCCCCAACCGCCCCGTAGAGTTGGTTAACTGCGACTATTTCACCACGTCGCTGCTCGACCTCAACCAACCAATCCATTTCGACCACAGCGCTATGGATTCGTTCGTAATCTACATCGGTCTGGAAGACAATTGCGAATTCACGGACGAGAAAGGCGAGAAGGCTCTTCTCCACGCCGGGCAGACGCTGCTCGTCCCCGCTTCCAACGGACGACTCAACCTTCGTCCCGTTGGCACAGCCAAACTGCTCGAAGTTCACATTTAATGTTATTTTTTCAATCTACATTTTTCATTCTTCATTTTTTGTATTATCTTTGCACTCTGAAAACAATAACCCATTTTAACATCAACCCGTAATGAAAAAGACCGTATTTTTCGTACTGATGGGCGCAGCCCTCATGTTCACCTCCTGCAAATCCAGCCAGAGCGCTTACAGACAAGCCTATGAAAAGGCCAAGGCACAGGAGACCTATACGCAGACCGAGGCTAACGCCCCTGTTCAGACAACTGCTGCCAGCGAGACGAGACCTGTTACTCCCGTAACTGACAACACCCCTGTCCGTCAGGAGGCCGTCGTCGACTTCAATGGCGAGGTCAAATCCTACAGCGTTGTCTGCGGTAGCTTTAGCGTGCAGACCAATGCCGAGGATCTCTGTCAGAAGCTGAAAGCCGATGGCTACAAAGCCGGCATCGTCAAGAACGTCGACCGCAACATGTACCGCGTCTATATCGGTACCTATAACACCAAGGCAGAGGCCGTCACGGCTCGCGATGCCTTCAAGGCCGCCAACCCTGACCGTCAGGACTTCCAGGAGAGCTGGATTCTGCTGAAGAAGTGATTCCCTTTCTGGACATACAAGCTGTCACCGCCCTTCACGCCGATGAGATTGCAGCGGCGGTTGACAGCGTTGTACGTTCGGGCTGGTATCTGAAGGGAAGAGCAACAGCCGTTTTTGAGGAAGCGTATGCCACGTTTATCGGCACGTCCCATTGTGTGGGCTGTGCCAATGGGCTGGATGCGCTTACCCTTATTTTAAAAGGGTATATGGAACTTGGCGTGATGACTCCAGGCGATGAGGTCATCGTCCCCGCCAATACGTTCATTGCCTCCGTGCTTGCCGTCACCCGCTGTGGATTGGTTCCTGTGTTTGTCGAGCCATGCGCCGAAACCTCGCTTATTGACGACAGCCTCATCGAAGCAGCCATCACCCCACGCACCCGTGCGGTTATGATTGTCCACCTTTATGGGCGTTGTGCATGGACGGAACGCATCAGCGACATCTGCCGCCGTCATGGGCTGAAGTTGATTGAGGACAATGCCCAGGCGCACGGGGCGGTTTTTAGAGAACAACGCACGGGCTCTCTCGGAGATGCGGCTGGGCATAGCTTCTATCCGGCTAAGAATCTCGGAGCCTTGGGCGATGCGGGAGCTGTCACTACAGACGACGACGCTTTGGCCGACGTCGTACGCCGCTTGGGCAACTACGGTATGGAGCCCAAATACCATTGCGACGTGCAAGGCCTCAACAGCCGCATCGACGAGATACAAGCAGCCGTACTTACCGTCAAGCTTCGTTACCTGGACGAAGACAACAACCGCCGACGTGCTATTGCCGACATCTATTCCGAAATGCTCCCTCCCCATCTTGCTTCCCCAAGCCCAGACGCCTCATTCCTAACCGCTAATCCTTCTTCCGTCTTCCACGTCTTCCCTATTTTTACGGAGCAACGCGATGCCTTGCAACGCTATCTGCTTTCAGAAGGGGTTGAAACCAACATCCACTACCCTATTCCGCCCCATCGTCAGCGTTGCTTCCCGCAGTTCAACCACCTCTCCCTGCCCGTCACCGAACGTTTGGCAGCGACAGAGCTCAGCCTCCCCATCAGCCCGGCTCTATCACCTTCAGGCGCCCGCATCGCCGCAGAAAAGATATTGCACTTCATTCAGAAATAGGAGTTTTAGTTAAATGCCGCATGCAAGACTTTTTTTCTTAACTCTTAATTCTTAACTTTTAACTAAATCATGAAAATCCGTCGTTTGTCCGCAGCCTTCGTCGCTGCATCTGAAATCCGCGACCTGTTCGATAAAGAGGGCATCTCCTTCACTCCCGTCAACCAAATCAATTGGCCAGCCTATCCCTATCTCCCCGAAGTAGCTGTCCGAATGGCTCTGGGCAACGATGCCCTGCTCATTCATTATCGAGTCAACGAGCAAGCTGTGCTGGCACGCTATGTGATGGATGGCGACCGTGTTTGGACAGACTCTTGTGTCGAGACGTTCATCCGTCCGAATAGTGCCGAAGGCTATTACAATATTGAATGCACGTGCATCGGCACGCTCCTCATCGGCTACGGCGAAGGACGCGAAGGCCGAGAGCCCCTTTCGACAGGACTGCTTGGAGCCGTCGACCGTTGGTCGTCATTGGGCCGTAAGCCTTTGGGCCTCGTGAATTCGCCTACCTCGTGGAATCTCGCCCTTGCCATACCCTACACCCTTTTCGGCGAGCACGCCCATCAGGTTTCCTCAGGCGAATTCCGTCTGAACGTCTACAAATGCGGCGACGACCTGCCCACTCCCCACTTCGTTTCCCTTTTCCCCATCAACGTCCCTAATCCCGACTTCCATCGTCCCGATTCCTTCGGAAAACCGGAATAAAATAAGGCTTCTTTTATTTCGTGCAATGTATCATAAACACGAAATCTCTTATCCTTTTCACTTTTTCTGAAAGAGACAAGGAAGAAACACTATTTGAAGTAGGCAGGATTTCGGAGGATGCGGAACTGTCAATTAGTGTGTTTAAGTAGGATGTTTTAATGGCGTAACCTACATTCTCGGCTCCTGAGTGTTTTGCGCAAACAACGCCTATGATATTTCCATTTTTATCAAATAGCGGCCCACCGCTATTCCCCGACTGAATGGGAGCGGAGATTTGGTACAAAGAAACGTCTCCCTGATAGCCTGTTTTCGAGCTGACGATTCCCGATGTGAGTTTAAGTTCTTCTCCCATTGTGGTTATTAGAGGATACCCAAGGACAAAGACATCCTCTCCAACGTCTGCCATTCCTTTTCTATATCCATAAGGAATAGTTCCAAAAGAAGAAAAACGGCTATCGTCTATCTGTATCAATGCCAAATCATTCTTGCTGTCCGTCGCAATCACCTTTGCGTTTAAGGGATTATCAAAATCACCTTTGATTCCATGAACATAAATATGATTTGCGCCTTCAACTACATGATTGTTCGTGACAATATATCCGTTTCTCAGAGCAAACCCTGTTCCTGACCATTCGTTAGAAACAGCCGTAGCATCGGGAAATATTTTCAGATAGAGTTCCTTTGTTGATTCCAACTGTACTTGCATACTGCTCCCATCAAAGCCTACAAACCCTTCCTCTAAATCACCTTTCGTTACCATCAACCATTGAACACTAAATAGCCCTGGGGTCCCCGAAGGTGTCAACGTTGCTTTGGATTCACAAGGTTTCCACCAACTAAACTTTGTCTCACTATCCATGTAGAGAAGCAGATAGTTTCCATTTTCCTTGACACATGCTAACGTATACTTGTTTCCGATGTTGCCTTTATAGATGCCACATATCCCGTCATTGTTTTCTAAGATATTCTGCGTCACCTTATCGATTGTGTAGTTCGTTGTATTGGTGCTCGGATTATTGATGGTATAATGATAGAATGAGAAACCATGCCCTGTTGGCCCGCTGTTGTCATGAAGCGAGAAATCCGTATACCCAGGCGGTATTCTACTTTCAAACACAAGTGTATAGGAATACGTTTCACCTTCTTTCACATTATCCCATCCCCATCCGTCCGACGGCAAACAAGAATGATAGGTTTTCCCATCCGAAGACAATGCGCCTAATAAGTTTATTTTGAAATCATCAACCACCAAAAAAGTATATAGTTTCCCTCCCGTCCAATAGTTTAACCGCGACATCGGTTTCGTCACGGTTAAACCTATTGTAACGAAGGTATAGTCATCACGCAGTTCTACAGATTTTAGTTGCGCATAATATCGGCCATCAGAAGACGTTATCCTACTGCTATTGCTAAATGTGGTTGTTTGCGCTGAAATAAAAAAACAAACAAAAAAGGCTAACAACAGACACCAAAAACGTTTCTTTACAAACATATTCAAAACCTATATCTTGTTCGTAAAGTTGCCCTAAACTCATTATTATCTCTATAAACCAGATGGAAATAATGCAAAAACTAGGGCAAAGGCAGCCAAAACAATTGAAAAGGTAGATACGATGATAGTGCTTCTTCGATCAAATTCCTTATTCCCTTTGACTTGATATGGCTTTTGTGTAGTCCTTGCATCATAACAAGAATTGTTGGCATCAACAAAGAACTGTATGGAAGAAGTAGATGTTGTTGTCCTAGTTGCAGGTGTACCTTTTCCTGACAAAACGTTAACATTCGTATAACCTGCTTCCGTTAAAGCTGTAGTTTTTTCATAAATTAGAATGGAACCACCAGTACCATCGGGCGTAGTTCTATTCGGTGCCCCATAAGTCCGGACGATTTCGTTATACGTTTTTCCAACCCAAGCCTCTTGCAACTCAAGGGTTGGATCCACCGTCGTATAAGTATATGTATAACACGATGTCATACATAATAATGTTAGAAAGGCAACACTTTTACCAATAATTCCCTTCATGCCCTTGCATTTACTCTTTTTTCGTTGCATAGTTTTTTCTTTTTTTGTGCCTCCCTGTTTCCTCCGTTTGGCATTATAAAATAAGGAAGGTGTGGAAACTTGTTGCCTCACCCTATTCTTAGGCTTCTCGCTTTGCCTTCTCCGTGGGTAAAGCAATAGACCACACCCCTCAGGTATATCGAGTCGCCTCACGGCAAGGATGATATAACCTCAAGTGTGGTGCTATTGCCAACATCTCCACGGATTTGAACTTTGCGAGAATTCAAGAATAGAAGATGTATTCAATAACACCTTTTTCAAATGTCTGCCATGCGGTCTTACGATGCATGACGGGACAAAGGTAATATATGTTGAGCGGATTTGCAAGAAAAACAAAGTTTTTTTAATTTTTCTGAACAACAATCAATCTGAAAGAAATTTGAATGGAAGCAAGGGGAAGGCATTTTCATTTCTTCACAAAGTTTGCAAAACATCTACACAATCTACACAAACAAGGTATTAGACTGATATATTGCCGTTTGAAGCGTGCAGATGGGGCGTTTTATCTACACTATCTACACAATCTACACGGTTTTTGAGCGATTTCGTGGAAAAAAGCACTATAGATAGCTCGTTTGTTACGACGTTTGATGTCTTTTATAAACAGGGGGCGTGTTTATATAAACGCCACCCCTGTTTATAGACAGAGTAGGCAAATCAGAAAATAGAATAGGCGAATAAAAAATTAGCGTAGGCGAATAATTTGCCAGAGCAGGGGAATAATTTCGTAACGCAGGCAAATAAATTTGCAGAGCAGGCAACTATTCAGAGAGTGCATGGGAATGGAATGGGGTTTCGCTTTTCCGGCACGTTCTTTTTATCCTATGAGAGGCTTTTAGATAGGTTGGAGGAGCGTTTTTCTTGCGAATTGTTACAAATATTGGATTTTTATTTGTAATTTTGCAGCCAATTATGGAAAAGAGGAATAATTTCGGAAGCAAGCTGGGCATCATCCTGGCTGCTGCAGGTTCAGCCGTAGGGCTGGGTAATGTATGGCGTTTTCCCACCGAAACAGGTTCACACGGCGGAGCGGCGTTTATACTCATTTATGTTGTCTGCGTCATCGTGCTGGGCATCCCCGTCATGCTGTCGGAGTTTGTCATCGGACGCAGCACGCACGCTAACACCATCGATGCCTACCGCCGGCTGGCGCCACGCTCAGGGTGGATTGTGCAGGGGTACTTGGGTGTCTTTGCAGCTTTCATTATCCTTTCGTACTATAGCGTGGTGGCAGGATGGACAATGAAATACCTCACCACAGCCGTCGTGGGAGGGGTTTCGCGCATTTCTGACCCAGCGTCTTACTATACCGCCTTCACCTCCAACGCTTGGTGGCCCATTATCTTTACGGCACTCGTGCTCCTTATCACCCATATCATCGTCGTCCGCGGCGTGCAGAACGGCATCGAGCGTTTCTCGAAGCTGCTGATGCCCCTGCTGTTCATCATCATTACTGTGCTGGTTGTCTGCTCAATGATGATGCCGGGAGCCAAAGAGGGGCTTCGGTTTCTCTTGCATCCCGACTTCTCGAAGATTACGGCTGACACGCTCCTCAGCGCCCTTGGGCAGGCATTCTTCTCCCTCAGCCTTGCGATGGGATGCCTGTGCACCTACGCCAGCTACTTCCGCGACGACGCCAACCTGACGCGCACAGCCGTCAGCGTCGTCAGCATCGACACGCTGGTAGCCATCATGTGCGGATTCATCATCTTCCCTGCCGTATTCAGCGTTCAGGAAATCACGCCTGACGCAGGGCCAGGATTGGTTTTCATCACCCTGCCCAGCGTTTTCCAGATGGCTTTCGACGGAGCGCCTATACTGGGCTACATCTTTGCCCTGTTGTTCTACCTTCTCCTCATCGTTGCCGCCATCACCAGCACCATCTCGCTCCACGAAACCATTACCGCCTTCCTGCACGAGCGTGGCCTCTCGCGCCGCGCCGCCGCCTGGATTGTCACCTCCAGCTGCCTCGTGCTGGGCATCTTCTGCTCGCTCAGCTTCGGCCCGATGAAGGACTTCCGGCCCTTCTTCGGACTTGGTTTCTTCGATGCCTTCGACTTCCTCTCGGCCAAGATTATCATGCCCATCGGGGGCATCATTATCAGTCTCTTTGCAGGCTGGCGCCTCGACAAGAAACTGGTTCGCGACCAAGTCACCAACGGCGGAAAGCTGAGGGCACCCCTCTTCGGCCTCTATCGCTTCATCATCCGTTGGGTGGCTCCCACGCTCATTACTCTCGTTCTCCTCAACGAACTCGGTGTATTCAGCCATAAATGATTATGAAAAGAAATCCTTTTTTACTTAACGCCTTTTTCTACCTGCTTGTATTACCCGTCTTTTCACAAGCTGCCAACTCGCTGACTGACGGCCCTATTGACCTGATGAGCGACACGTGGGTAGCCACAGACGCGCTGGGGCGGACGATGCCCCTCGTGGATGCCGTCGGCCCTGTGAAGGACGACCATCGCCGCACGGTGGGCATCTTCTATATCACCTGGCACACGCAGAATCTTCATCATCTTCCCTCACCCTATCTGGACGTTACCCACATCCTTCACGAAGACCCTTCGGCTCGTCTCCGCCACGACCATCCGCTCTGGCGCTACGGCACCTACCATTGGGGCGAACCCGAGATGGGTTACTTCCTCAGTCAGGACGAATGGGTTATCCGCCGCGACATGTCGATGCTGACAGACGCCGGCGTCGATGTGCTGGTGCTTGACGTAACCAACGGCGTCTGCTACTGGGACGAATGGGAGGTGCTCTTCTCCACCATGATGCAGATGCGCGCCGAGGGTAACGTCACGCCGCAATTCGTCTTCTGGTCGTACAACGGAGGGCCTGTTGGCGTGGTGAAGTCACTCTACGAACGAATTTATAAGGAGAAGCGCTTCGCCGACCTTTGGTTCTATTGGGACGGGAAGCCGCTGCTGCTCTACAATGCCGACCCCTCGTATGATGCCAACGGCACCTACCCCGACGTTTCGGCCAACGACTATCCGCAGGAGATACGCGACTTCTTCACCCTGCGCAACATGTGGTGGGGGTATTACACATGGCACGGCCATCGCTTCATCGGCACGGAGGACAACTGGAGTTTCGGCTACTCGATGGCCGACAGTATGATTATCGGCATGAAGCCCGAGGAGCTGGTTTCGAAACATCACGGCCAGCTGGAAGAAGCCGCCGTCACCCCTGCACAGCATCCTGTGACGATGACCAACGTACCGATGGGCGTGGGCAAATCGTGGTCGCGCAAGTATGGCGAACCCCCGCTCAACGAGTACGACATGCCCTCTGAGGCCTACGTCCCCTGGCTGGGGCGCAAGGTGGAGCATCCCGAAGGCTACGGCATCTACTTCCAGGAGCGCTGGGACGATGCCCTTGCCGCCGACCCGCCTTTCATCTACCTCAACGACTGGAACGAATGGACAGCCGGCATGTGGGAGCGCGGACAAAAAACGATGTGGCTGGGACGTGAGAACTCGTTCATCTTCGTCGACCAGTATAACGCTGAGTTCAACCGCACTATCCAACCCATGCGCAACGGCTATACCGATAACTACTACATGCAGATGGCGCAGAACATTCGCCGCTACAAGGGGGTCCGCCCCATCCCCGTCAATCGTGGGAAGCAACGCATCCGCATCGACGGACGGTTTGCCGATTGGGAAGCCGTCGGAGTCACCTACCGCGATACCCGCGGCGACATCATCCCCCGCAACGCCCCAGGTTACGCTGAGCTCCAATACTCCGACAGCACCGGACGCAACGACATCCACGATGCAAAGGTAACTGTTACCCGCGACGGGCGTCACGTGGCCTTCTATGTCCGCACCGCAGCTCCCATCTCGCCCTACACCGACCCTGATTGGATGCTCCTGCTCATCGATGCCGACCAGGATGTGCAGACGGGTTGGTTGGGTTATGACCTCATGGTGAACGGCATCGTTGTCGATGACCACACTACGACCGTCAAACGCTACGACTCCGCCACCGAAAGCTGGACAACCGTCGGCAAAGTGCCCTACGCCGTCAACGGCTGCGAAATGGAGCTCTCCCTACCCGCTTCGTGGATAGGTGTAAAGGGAAGTTCGGCCAGCTTCGACTTCAAGTGGGCAGACAACTGCGGTTCTCTCACCGATCACGCCGCCTTTGCCCTTCACGGAGATGCTGCGCCAAATCGTCGCTTCAACTACCGCTTCGTCTGGCAGAAAAGATAAAAAAACGCCTTATTTCTCAGCTACGTACATACGGCAGATGCCGAACGTAAGGGAGCGTACTTTGACAGAGGAGAAGCCTGCTTCGCGCAGCATGGGAAGGAATACCGGCGGCTTGGGAAACTTCAAGATAGAATCAGGGAGATAAGTATAAGCCCCAAGATTGCCCGTCAGACGAGTGCCGATAGCGGGCAGAATCTTAAAGGCATAGAGTTTGTAGCACCAAAGGAGGAAGCGATTATCAGGGTACGAAAGCTCCAGAATGACCAGCCGTCCATCCGGCTTAAGCACGCGGCACATCTCCCGAAGCCCCAAGGGAAGGTTTTCGAAATTGCGCACGCCGAAAGCCACGCTCACGCGGTCAAACGTCCCGTCGGCAAAAGAGAGCGCCTCAGCATCGCCTTGCTGTAAGGTAACGGGAAGCCCTTCGGCTTTCTTGCGCCCCACTTCCAACATCCCCTCCGAGAGGTCAACGCCAATCACTTGCGACCCTTCAGCCGCCTTTTTGGCAACGGCAATGGCCAAATCGGCTGTCCCCGTTGCGACATCGAGCACCGCCAGCGGCTCACGCGTATCGACAATTGCACGGACAGCCTTCCGACGCCAACCTTTGTCGGCATTCAGCGACGAGAGATGGTTGAAACGGTCGTAACCCTTCGCGATGCTGTCAAACAAAGTGCGGATTCCTTCTTTCTTGGGCACAGCAGTAGTTTTTTCGATTAACTTCTTATCAACCTAACAAAAACCCAACGCCCATCAGCAGCGCAAGCAGGAAGGTGGAGATAACGAGCAGCGGCAGCATGGGGTCGAGGTCGTGCCCATGACGCTTCCAAACGCCCCGTAGATGCTTAATATAGAAAGGCATCGTCAGCAGGAACAGCAAGTTCCACAGCGAAGTATAACGCAAGGCGACAAACACCAGCATGGCAATCCATCCGACGACGATGAGCACCGTCTGGTATATCTTCGCCCGCCGTTCGCCCATCAGCAGAGGCAGCGTGATGCGCGTGCCGGCATCGGATTTCATGTCGCGGGTATTGTTGACGTTGAGCACTCCCACGCTGAAGCAGCCGATGCCCACAGCGGGAAACAGGAGCAGCCACGAATCAATCTCGTGACACGCCACATAGTAGCCGCCCAACACAGGCACAAGGCCGAAGAAGATAAACACCGACACATCGCCCAACCCGCGATAGCCGTAGGGATTCTTCCCCAGCGTATAGCGCATAGCCGCCCATATGGCACAGGCACCCAAAGCAATGATGCACAGCGGCTCCGTCTGCCACAGCGTGCCCCACGACAGCCAAGTCATCGCAGCACCCGACAAACAGCACAGCGCCACCAACACGGCGATGCTCACGTGGAAATCCCGCTTCGTCAGCAACCCTTCCGAAAGGCTGTACATAGGTCCTTCGCGTCCCTCACTATCCGTCCCGTTCAGGAAATCGCCCAATTCGTTCGACATATTCGACAGGATTTGCAGCAGCACCGTCGTCAGCAGCGTCAGCACAATCACCGGCCACGACACCTTGTGCTCCACACAAGCCAGCAGAATGCCCAGCACCACGCCCGCCAACGACAGCGGCAACGTGCGTAACCGCATGGAATAAATCAATGCTTTCGTCTTTTTCATTCGTTTATATGTAAAAGGTTGGTTCTGTTTTATTTGTCTTAATCAAGGATCTTCCATTCGCCTGTTTCGAAGTCAATCTCGAAACGCTCGGCGTAGTGCAGTTCGCATTTGCCGTCCCCGAAGGTTACGGGGAAGATTATCGTCTTCGACTCGGGCAATCCGGGATCCATCCAACGGTCGCCCACGTAGAGGTAGGTCGTCTGCTTCGAGCCGTTAATGGTCAGGATGGAAGCCGCCTGCGTGTCGTAGCAGATGCTGTCGCCCACATTCACCAGCGGGCTCCATCCCTCCGTGAGCGACTTCGAGCAGGAGAGTTTGCATTGATTCGGATCCCAACCCGTGCAAGCGGACGAGAGCATGTAATACGTGTCCCCCACCCGCGCGATGGCCGGAGCCTCGCGACTCTGATGTGCGAAGAGGATGTTGCACGACAACGCTTCCGTGTAGTCGTCCGAGAGGCGGAAGAGGCCCAGATGCTGGTTCTCCTCGATAGTGGAAATGAAGTACGCCTGTCCGTCAGCGTCCTGGAAGACGTTGCAGTCGCGGCTCTTGATGTCCAGCGGACGCCCTGCATGATGCAGCCGGTAGGGGCCTCCTACCTGCTCACTGACGAACACCGCTGCCTCCGACGCACCGTAGTTGCGCCCTTCCCAATGGCACCAGACGACATACTGCCCCGTCTTCGCACAATACAGCAGCTTCGGGCGTTCGATGAAGCGGCGCTGCCCCAAGTCGGGCGTCGTCTCGCCGTTCTTGATAATCTTACCCACAAACGTCCAATGCACCAAGTCGGGCGAGCTGTACATATTGACATCGGGGCGCCACGAATCGCCCCTGTCCTCGCCAATCATGTACCACAATCCATTCTGATACAGGAACCCTGCACCGTGTGCCTGCACCACATTACCTGCGGTATCCTTCCAAAGCACACCGTTCGTTATCACCGTCCGACGGCTCTGCCCCATCGCACTGAAGGGCATCAGGCAAAGCAACGCCAACAAGAGTAGAAGATTCTTTTTCATAGTTCCGCTTTTTATAATTCCGCGACAAAAATACGAAGAAAAATGACAAACTGCAACAAAAACTTCGGGAAAGCGGGATGGCCAAAAAAGAAAAACTCCCTACAGGAACTCCTGGCACCAGCGGTCGAAGACAAGGAGGCCTTCAGAGCCGAATTTCTCCAGTGAGCGGCGGGCAGCAGATGGAGTTTTCTCTTCGTTGAGACGGGTTTTGGAGAAGAATTTGTCAGCAAAGCAGATGAGCTGTTCCTCTGTGGTAACGGGACGCATATCGCGATGGGGCATCGGCCAATGGTTCTCCTCTATCTGACGAAGGGTGAGGCCGGTGCCCGTGTGGCGTTCGCAGACGAGAGCGTGACGGGGATAGCCTTCGGCGCGGAGGATGTCGGCACCGATGATGCCGTGACAGATATAGGGTTCGGTGCCGAAGCACTGTATGCCCGCAGCATTGGTGCGGAAGATGCCGATGTCGTGCAGCATCGCCGCCTCCTCGACGAACGCCGTATCGATGTTCATCTCGGGATGAAGGGCAGCCAGCGCCAACGCCTTATCCGCCACGCTACGGCTGTGGACGAGCAGGATGTGGCGCAAGGCGTTATCTTCAGGATAATATTTGTTAATGATTTGCAATGGTTCCATTTTTTTCTGTAATTTTGCGCAAAATTAGAAAAAAGATGGATATAGAGCAAATCCTTAATTACAAAATATTCGGCATACGTGCAGGTGACCCGCTCATCTTCGCCTTGAAGGTCTTCATGATTGTCGTTGTCGCCAAGGTGATACTCAGCGTAATAGGCAGGCTTTTCAGAAAGGCGGAGAAGAATCCGCGCAGTGTCATGGACACCACATCGCGCAAGTACTTCGAGCGCATCGTCAAGTTCATCATCTACATCATCGCCATCACCTCCATCCTCTACCTCATCCCGGGTATGGAGAAGGTGGGCAGCTCCATCCTGACGAGCGCGGGCATTATGGCGGCGGCCATCGGCCTTGCGGCTCAGGACGCGCTGTCGAACTTCATCGGCGGCCTCTTCATCGTCATCAGCAAGCCCTTCCGCGTGGGCGACTACATTCAAGTGGAGGGCACGGTGACGGGCACCGTGAAGGAGATTACGCTGCGCCACACCGTCATCATCAACAACGAGAACCGCACCATCCTGGTGCCCAACAGCGTCATCAACTCGAAGACCATCACCAACAGCACCGTGCTCGACTCGCGCACCTGCGCCTTTGTGGAGATTAACGTCTCGTACCACGAGAACCTCGACCGCGCGATGGAGGTGATGCGCGAGGAGATCATGCGTCACCCGCTGCTCATCGACCACCGTTCGAAGGCAGACATCGAAGCGGGTGTGCCGCTGGTGAAGACGAAGGTTATCTCACTCGACGACTCATCGGTGAAGTTGCGCGCTTGGGCGTGGGCGTCCTCATCGATGAACGCCTTCAACATGAAGTGCGACCTGCTGAAGGACATCAAGGAACGCTTCGACCGCGAGGGCATCGAAATCCCGTACCCCTACTTCAACCAGGTACTGGTAAAATAGCTTATTATTTACTATTTGACAATTTACTATTTACAATTGATTTTTCAATTGGATTATTTGATTATTTACACGTCGCAAAACCGAAATAATTAAATAACTAAATCGACAAATCAATCGTAAATAGTAAATAACAAAATCGTCAATAGCATTTATTTCACCTTCACATCCACGTGGCGGAGGCGACGCTTGTCGGATGAAGGGCCGTAGTAGATGCGGTAGGTGCCGGGGGTGGTGACAAGTTTGCCTGCCTCCTGGGAGAAGACACGGAGGTCTTTCTCCGTCAAGGTGAAGGTGACCGTCTGCTTTGACAAAGCGGGAACGGGGACACGCTTGAAGCCGCGCAGGGCATAGCAGGGGCCTTCCTTCTCACCCTTCTTCGCTACGTAGAGCTGAACGACCTCCTCGCCGTCGTAATGGCTGAGGTTCTTCACGGGGATGGTGAGCTCCACCTCTCCTTCGACAGCCGATGCATTCGCCGTCAGCTGACCGCTCTTGTGGGCGCGACCGATGCGGAACTTGCTGTAGCTAAGGCCATATCCGAAGGGGAAGAGGGGACGTTCCTTCATGTAGCGATAGGTGTGTCCGGCACTCATGTTGTAATCCTCGTAGTCGGGCAGCTGGGCATCGTTCTTGTAGAAGGTAACGGGCAGACGGCCAGCGGGGTTGTAGTCGCCGAAGAGCACGTCGGCAATGGCTATACCGCCATTCTGACCGCCGTACCACCCCTGCACGATGGCGTCGCAGTTCTTCGTCTCGGGTTCGAGAGCGATGGCAGAGCCGGAGAGGTTGACGTAGATGACGCGCTTGCCCGCGGCGTGCAGCACCTCGAGAGTGTGGCGCTGGATGGCGGGCAGCTCGATGCTGGTACGGTCGCCTCCACGGAAACCTTCGTAGTCGACGCGCATCTCCTCGCCCTCGAGCTTGGGTGATATGCCGCCCACGTAGACGACGTCGGTGATGCCGTTGAGGGAAGCCAGCAGCTCGTCGTCAGAGAGTTCGGCGTCCACCACCAAACCGCTCACCTTGTTGTAATAGAGTGCCTCGGGGTCGGAAAGCTTCGTGCGGATGCCGTCGAGAACGCTGTAGGTGCGGCGGGGCGTGCCGTTATAGTTACCCCAGTGGATGACGGTGTCGGCGGCATTAGGGCCGATGACAGCCAGACGACGGCTGGCAGAATACTGCGAGGCATCGAGCGGAAGCGCACGGCGCTTGTTCTGCAGGAGCACGACCGTCTCGTGAGCCATCTTCAGTGCAAGGGCATCGTGTTCATCGCAGGCGATGACATCAGGAGAAATCTTCGTCCACTCGACGATGCTGTCGGGATCCATCTCGCCCAGCTGGAAGCGGGCACGCAGCAGACGGAACACCGAGGTATTGACCTGCTCCTCCGTCAGCAAGCCGCGCTCGACGGCCTCGGGGATATGGCGGTAGGTGCCGCCGCAGTTGAGGTCGGTGCCGTTGATGACGGCGTCAGCCGTAGCGCTGGCGGCATCGGGATGGGTGCGGTGGTTGTCGTAGCTCTTCGAGTAGAAATCGTCGATGGCGCCGCAATCGGAGACGACGACGTCGTCGTACCCCCACTGGTTGCGCAGGATCTGCACCAGCAGCGTGTTGCTGCCGCAGCAGGGTTCACCCTCGAAGGCATTGTAGGCGCACATCACCTCCTTGACGTGTCCCTCGCGCACGAGGCGTTCGAAGGCATAGAGGTACGTCTCGGTCAGATCGCGCAGCGAGATGTCCTCGGCGTTGAAGGCATGTCGCTTGTACTCAGGGCCGCTGTGGACGGCATAATGCTTCGCACAGGCGTGAAGTTTGTCGTACTTGCTGTCCTCGGGGCCTTGCAAGCCGCGCACGACGGCAAGTCCCATCGTGGCCGTCAGATAGGGGTCTTCGCCGTAGGTCTCCTGCCCGCGTCCCCAGCGGGGGTCACGGAAGATGTTGATGTTGGGTGTCCACACGGTCAATCCTTGATACTGACGCGAGCCGCCCGACTGCTCGTAGAGGGTGTGCTTGGCGCGTCCTTCGTCGGAGGTGGCGGTGAAGACCTGCTCCACCAGCTCAGTGTCGAACGACGCAGCCATGGCTATCGACTGCGGGAAGACGGTGGCAAGCCCTGAGCGGGCATAGCCGTGCAGCGCTTCGCTCCACCAGTCGTAGTGGCGAATGCCCAGCTCGGGGATGGCTGACGAGGTGTTGACCATCAGCACGGCCTTCTGCTCAAGCGTCAGGCGCGAGAGGAGGTCGGCGGCACGTTCGTCGGGCGTGAGGTTCGGATCCTGATACGGATAGAGTGCCTGGGACATCAAGCACAGGGCGCTGCCGAGCAGCATCGTGAGGAGAAGAATCGGACGTTTCATGGGATTTGGTATTTAGGGTTTTGGTTTTTCCTGACAGAGGGTAATCACGTAGTCGCGCGTGAAGTCAAAGCGGAGGTCGTACTCCTTGTCGTTGGCCGTACAGACGGCCGATGTGCTTGCCCAGGGAGGGGAAAGTGCCCTTGTGGAAGGGGGCAGCTCCTGCGGCACCAGTACCGTGAGGGCCTCCTGAAAGTCAAGCGTGCGGATGCCCACCACCTTGTAGAGGGCCTCCTTCGCCGTCCACAGCAGCAGTTCGCCGTCAGGCGAGCGGTAGGCAGAGGTTTGCAGCGCCAGGTGCTCGGCGGCATTGACGTACTTGTGGCGGACGCGCATCACCCTGTCGGTGCGGCGCTCGATGTCGATGCCGACAGCCGTCACGGGGTTCCACGCGAGGGCGACGTAGCCTTTCGTATGGGAGATGCTGATGTGGTATGAGCGGTCGGCAAGCGAGGGACGTCCGTCGGCATCGTAGCTGATGCGCTTGTCGCCGCCCAGACACTCAGCCAGCAGCACGCGCACAGCCAGCCACTCGCAGCGTCGCGAAGGATTGTGGAGGGTCAGCAACCCCTCCTGCACCTCGGCAAACGCCTCGGCTGTCTGCACCTTAGCCAGCTGGGCGAGCAGCTCGTTCTCGTCGGTGAACAGCTGCCCCACGGCCACGCAGGTGCCGGTACCCTTGATCTGACGGTCACTCCACAGCATGCACCACCACTTTCACTTTCACAATGCGGCGGGCGTCCATCTCCAGCACCTCGAACGAGTAGTTCTCGTAGTCGATGGTTTCGTTGAGCTTGGGGAAGTCGCCCTTCAGTTCCAGCAGAAGGCCCGCCAGCGAGTCGGCGTCGCCCGACACCTCGTCAAACGTGTCGTCGTCGATGCCCAGCACCTTGCAGAAGTCGCTGAGCAGCGTCTTCGCCTCGAAGACGTAGGTATTGCTGTTGAGCTTCGTATAGGTCTTGTCCACCTCGTCGTACTCGTCGTTGATTTCGCCGACGATTTCCTCCAATATGTCCTCCATGGTGACGATGCCCAGCGTGCCGCCGTACTCGTCAACCACGATGGCGATGTGGCACTTGTCGCGCTGGAACTCGCGCAGCAGTTCGTCAATCTGCTTCGTCTCAGGCACATAGACGGCCTTCCTCACGAGTCGCTGCCAGTTGAAGTCGGCCGGGCGGTCGAGGTACGGCAGCAGGTCCTTGATGTAGAGGATGCCGCGGATGTTGTCCACCGTGTCCTCATAGACGGGTATGCGCGAGAAGACGTTCTCCGCCACGAAGCGCAGCACCTCGGCATAATCCTCCGAGATGTCCAGCGCCATCATGTCGAGGCGCGATGTCATCACCTCCTTCACCGTCTCGTCGCCGAAGCGGATGATGCCCTCCAGAATGTTCTGCTCCTTCGAGAGCTCGCGCTTGTCGGTCAGCTCCAGCGCCTGCTCCAGATCGTCGACAGAAAGGTTGTCGCCGTGCGAGGGCATCTTCTCGACAATCACCGACGAGCGTGCCAGCATCCCCGCCAGGGGCGAGAAAAGTTTCGTCAGGGCATAGATGACGGGCACCACCCTGCGGCAGAACTTCAGCGGGTGATTTGCTGAATAGAGCTTGGGCATTATCTCGCCGAACAAAAGCAATATAAAAGTCAGCAACACCGTGATACACAGGAACTCCACCCATTGCGCTCCAAAATGGAGCATACCCTCATTCGGATCCGATCCACCGACGAGCGCGTAGTTCGAGAGCAGGATGATGGTGACGTTCACCAGATTATTCGTTATCAGTATGGTGGCAAGCAGGCGCTCCGGCCGTTCCAGCAGGCGCAGGATGGTGCGGTCGCGCAAGCCGTCGCTCTCCTCCAGCGTCCCCTTGTCCGTAGGCGACAGGGCGAAGAAGGCAATCTCGCTGGCCGAGATGTAACCCGAGCACACCAGCAGCAGAGCCGTCAGCACCAGAGCCACGATGGCGCCTGCCGAAGGCGGGGTAACGGTGATTATGCTACAAAACATGGTCGATGGATAGAATCTTTTTTAGTGATCAGTGAACAGAGACCAGTGAACAGACGAATGTTCTTCTTTTGCGATTCCCAGAGTATTATCTGTTCACTGTTCACTGATCACTGTTCACTCACTTGTTCACTGATCACTGTTCACTAACATCATTTCAGGTCGTCGGCCGTGAGGTTCTCGTTGACGGGGACTTCGGCTGCGCCTCCGGCGGCTGCCGGACGCGGCGAAAGCAGCTCCAGCGTGTCGGCATAAACCTCGCACATGGTGCGCTGGATGCCGTTTTGGTCGTCGTACGTGCGGTAGCGCAGCTTCCCCTCCACGTAGATGCGGTCGCCCTTGTGGACATACTTCTCCACCCATTCGGCATTATTACTCCAGAAGACGATGTTGTGCCATTCCGTGCGGTCGGGCACCGTCGTGCCGTTCTGCATTTTATACCCCCGTTCGGTCGTAGCCAGCGTAAAGTTCGCTACCGCCCGACCCGTGTCGAAATAGCGCACCTGAGGGTCGCGCCCTAAATTTCCTATCAGGATGACTTTGTTGATGGACATAGTATTTCCGTTTTACTTCACCGATTTATTTTTGCCACAAATTTACGACATCTATTCCAAAACGCCAAATAATTTCCGAAAAAACGCACCTTCCGTTCTCATTTCGCCCTCCGCCGCCGCCTTCCGCCCTTGCCGCCCCCCCACTCCCCTCCCTCACGGGAGGGGTCGGGGGTGGGTCTTAGGCTAAGATTGGGGGGCACAGCGCAGGGGACGGCGATTGCAGCGCAGGGGACGGAGGCGGCAGCGCAGGGCATTGACAGCGGGAGAGG
>CAMYYY010000016.1 GCA_947303715.1 uncultured Bacteroidales bacterium
TCAGGGGAAGATGGATACATGAAAAGAAAATGACTAAATGACTAAATGACTAAATGACTATTACAATCGACCACGTTAGAAAACAAGCATTTACGAAAAACGCCCCTTTTCAGTCCTTCCGAAGCATCACGTTTTCCATCACTCCCCTTTCCCTGCTTACAGCTGGTTTGTCGGTTTCCTGCAGCATCAAGTTACGATTTGTTATCTTCCTTTGCCGAGCCCGCAGAGCAAGCCGTCGTTTTCCCATTCCCCTGCGCTGGGATTTTATTTGCCTGCGTTAATTTTTTATTCCCCTGCGCTACGGATTTATTTGCCTGCGCTGGCGGCACAGAGTAGTGCGCTGCGGAGAAAAAAATTTTACATGAAGGCCCGTTTTTTTGCCCCTCAAATTTGGCTATGTCAATAAAAAGAGGTATATTTGCAACGTCTAAAGAAAAAAACAATTCATTCCCCTATAATCATGAAAAGAGCCTCTATTATCCTACTCATTGTCAGCCTGTTGATGCCCCTGAGATTCAACGCCGCCGGCAAGAAACCCTACAGTCTCACGTCGCCCGACGGGCGCATCGTTGTCACCCTTACCTCCGAGGCACCGCTTGCCTATAGCATCGCGCGCGACGGCAACGTGCTCGTCCAGCCCTCGCCCATCGGCCTGACGCTGACGAACGGCACCGTCGTGGAGCGCGCCCTGAAGGCGTCGCGCCCGCGCCGCGTGACGGAGGAGACCGACGCCCCCTTCTGGCGCCAGCCCCACATCAGCACCACCTGCAACGAACTGACGCTGACGCTTAACGGCGGCTTCGCGCTTGTCGTGCGCGCCTACGACGACGGCGTGGCCTACCGCTTCCGCTACACGAAGAAGGCGCCGCTGAAGATACGCGACGAGCAGGCTACCTTCTCCTTTGCGGGCGACCCGACGGCATGGCTCGCCTACTCCACCAACGAGCGCAACCCCTTCGCCATGGCCTTCCAGAACCTCTACGACGAAACACCCATCAGCCGTGCCCGCGACATCCCCGCCTTCCTTCCTGCCACCATTGATGTCAACGGCACTAAGGTCACCCTCCTTGAGAGCGACCTGGAGGCCTATCCGGGGATGTTCCTGGCCTCACCTAAATCCTCCCCTAAAGGGAAGGACTTCAAGTCACCCCTCCTTCAGGAGGGGACGGGGGAGGCTCTCTTAGGTATCTTCCCGCCCTACCCGAAGGAGTACCGCCAGAGCGCCACGCGCCAGCAGTTGCACGTCGCTGAGGCGGAGGACTTTATCTGCCGCGTCGATGGCGTAAGGGATTTCCCCTGGCGTGTGCTTGCCATCACCGACGACGACACCCAGATGCCCCTGAACAACCTTGTCTATACCCTCGCCTCGCCCAACCGCATCGGCGACACCTCGTGGATCAAGCCCGGCAAGGTGGCGTGGGACTGGTGGAACGCGTGGAACCTCAAGGGCGTACCCTTCAAGGCCGGCATCAACATGCCTACTTATAAGTATTACATCGACTTCGCTGCCAAGAACGGCATCGAATATATTGTCCTCGACGAGGGCTGGTACGACCCCAAGAGCGGCGACATGCTCACCGTCATCCCTGAGCTGAACCTTGAGGAGCTCATCGCCTACGGACGGCAGAAGGGCGTCGACATCGTGCTCTGGACGGTATTCAACGTCCTCGACGACCAGCTTGAGGAGGCCTGCCAAAAATACTCCGCCATGGGCGTCAAGGGCTTCAAGGTCGACTTCCTCGACCGCAACGACCAGACGGGTGTCGAGATGGCCTACCGCATCTGCGAGAAGGCTGCCCAGTACCACCTCTTCCTCGACTATCACGGCTTCTATTCCCCCACCGGCCTCAACCGCACCTACCCCAACCTGCTCAACTACGAGGGCGTCTTCGGCATGGAGGAGGTGAAGTGGGGCCCCGCAGAAAAGGACATGCCCCACTACGACGTCACGTTCCCCTTCATGCGCATGATGTGCGGCAATGTCGATTTCACACAGGGCGCTATGCGCAACGCCACCCGCGCCGACTGGCGTCCCATCTACTACAGCCCTGTCAGCCAGGGCACGCGCTGCCATCAGGCTGCCATGTACGTGGTGCTCGACAGCCCCTTCACCATGTTCTGCGACACCCCCACGAGCTACGAGGCCGAGCCCGCCTACACCCAGTTTGTCGCCTCCATCCCCACGGTGTGGGACGAGACCGTCATCCCCTGCGGACGGATGGGCGAGTACATCGTCACGGCACGCCGCAAGGGCAACACATGGTACATCGCCGGTCTGACGGACTGGCGTGCCCGCGACATCACCATTCCCCTCACGTTCCTGCCTGACGGCGACTACGGCTACGCCCTGCTCGCCGACGGCATCAATGCCGACAAGAACGCCGAGGACTACAGCCTCAACATCTACAAAGACACCTCGCGCCACCTGAACAACACCCAGACCTTCACCCAACACCTGGCCTCCGGCGGAGGCTTCGTCCTCAAACTCTTCAAATAATCCCATCCGGAATCTCCGGAACCTCCGGAACCTCCAGAATTTCCGGAACAACCCATAAGACCTAAAAAACCATAAATTCCCCCCCCATGAAAAGACTCCTCCTCCCCGCGCTGCTTGTGCTGACACTCCTCGCCGGCTGCGCCAACGAAAAGAAGGGCACCTTAGGCAATGCCGTCGACGGCTACCCCATCACCCCCGTCCCCTTCACCTCCGTCAAGGTTGCTCCAGAAACCTTCTGGGGACAGCGCCTGCAAGCCTCCCGCGAAGTCACCATCCCACTTGCCTTCAGCAAGTGCGAATCGGAAGGCCGCTACAAGAACTTCGAGAACGCTGCCAAGCAGATGGCCAGCGACACCAACCTCGGCTTCAAGGTCGGCGGCTACTCCTTCGACGACACCGATGTCTATAAGACCATCGAGGGTGCCTCGTACCTCCTGCAGACCTACCCCGACGCCAAGCTGAAAGCCTACATCGACAGCGTCATCGCCATCATGGCCGCCGCCCAGGAGCCTGACGGCTACCTCTACACCGCCCGCACCCAGAACCCTGAGCATCCCCACGAGTGGGCAGGCCGCGAACGCTGGGAGAAGGTGGAGGACCTGAGCCACGAGTTCTACAACCTGGGCCACATGGTCGAGGGCGCCATCGCCCACTATCAGGCCACAGGGCAGCGCAACTTCCTCGACATCGCCATCCGCTATGCCGACTGCGTCTGCCGCGAGATAGGTCCGGGCGAAGGACAGAAGATCCGCGTGCCAGGCCATCAGATTGCCGAGATGGCGCTGGCCAAGCTCTACCTCGTCACAGGCGATAGGAAATACCTCGATGAAGCAAAATTCTTCCTTGATATGCGTGGCAAGACAGAGCGCAAAGACCAGTACAGCCAGGCCGACAAGCCTGTCGTGGAGCAGACCGAGGCATGGGGACATGCCGTGCGCGCCGGCTACATGTATGCCGGCATGGCTGACGTGGCAGCCCTCACGGGCGACGAGAGCTACGTCCATGCCATCGACGCCATCTGGGACAACATTGTCAGCAAAAAACTCTACGTCACAGGCGGCGTGGGCAGCACCAACAACGGCGAGGCTTTCGAGGGCGACTACATCCTGCCCAATATGAGCGCCTACTGCGAGACGTGTGCCGCCATTGCCAACGTCTATGTCAACTACCGCCTATTCCTCCTTCATGGCGAGAGCAAGTATTACGATGTCCTCGAGCGCAGCCTCTATAACGCTGTACTCAGCGGCATCAGCCTCGACGGAGGCGGTTTCTTCTACCCCAACCCGTTGGAGAGCATGGGCCAGCACCAGCGCCAGTCGTGGTTCGGCTGCGCCTGCTGCCCCAGCAATGCCTGCCGCTTCATCCCCTCCCTGCCGGGCTACATGTATGCCGTCAAGGACAACAATGTCTATGTCAACCTCTTCAACACCAGCAATGTCGCCCTCAAGGTGAACGGCAAGGCTGTCGAATTGGAGCAGGAAACAAACTATCCCTGGGACGGCAAAATCACCCTGCGCGTGACGAAGAACAAAGCCGGTGCCTTCAACCTCAAGGTGCGCTATCCGGGCTGGGCAAAGGGCGAGGCAGTCCCTTCGGACCTCTATACTTTTGTTAATAATCAGAAGTACCTCCAGAGCATCCTTGTCAACGGACAGAGCATCATCGAGCCGAACAAAGCCAATCCCTCCTACCTCACCCCTGACGGCTATATTACCGTCGCAGGCGACTGGAAGAAGGGCGACACGATGGAAGTGGAGTTCCGCATGGATTCCCGTTTCATTCGTGCCAACGAGCATGTGGAAGCCGACCGTGGCAAGGCTGCCATCCAGCGCGGCCCGCTCGTCTATTGCGCCGAATGGCCCGACAACGACTTCAACGTCCTCTCCACCGTCATCAGCGGGGATTCCAGCCGCGATGCCGAGATGAGCACTATCACCATAAAGACGACTCCTGCTAACCAAGGCGACGAGGTGAAGGAGCAGACCTACCCCATTGTGCGCCTGAGCATGGACGCCGAGGCCCTCAGCTACGACGACAAAATGAACGTCACCCGCAAGAACGTCGCCCTCAACCTCATCCCCTACTATGCCTGGGCACACCGCGGGCGTGGCAATATGGAGGTCTGGCTTGCCACACAGGACGATGCTGCGAAACCCACATGGCCCGACACCTATGCTTCGACAAGCAAGATTACTGGCAGCCATCGTGCCAACTACAGCGCCATCAACGACCATCTGCTCCCCAAGGACAGCAACGACCACTCCATCCCCTACTTCCACTGGTGGCCCAAGGAAGGCACCACGGAGTGGATTTGCTACGAGTTCCCCAAGGCAAGCTGTGTCAGCGAAAGCACCATCTGGTGGTTTGATGACGGTCCCTGGGGCGGCTGCCGCGTGCCCAAAAGCTGGAAGCTCTATTACGAGGATGCCTCTGGTAACTTCATTCCCGTACAGGCCAAGACAGCCTATGGCACGAAGAAGGATGTTGCCAACCGCGTCACCTTCGCTCCCGTCACCACCAAAAAACTGAAGCTTGAAGTCCAGCTTCCTCCCAAATACGCTGCCGGCCTCTTTGAGTGGGAAGTGAAATAAAAACCAAACTATTGTCACTATAGCTACTATAGCGCTAAAAAAGGAAGGGGGTGCGTGATGTGCACCCCCTTCCTTTTTTCAAAGCCCTTCGCGCTTAGCGCACTGGCTTGACAACGAACGTATAAGCGTAGTCACCGTAGGGCAGCTGATACTCGCTTCTGGGCCAGGCACCCCAGCTGTTGACGCAGCCCAGACCAAACTGGCATTTGTCGATGCTCACTACCGTGAAGGGACGCTCCAGCAAATCGCCACTATGGCGCTGTGCCTTGTCCACGCCGTCGTCCAAGTCGCTCTGAAGGTAGTTAAGCGCCGTTGCATTCAGAGGCTCCGTGCCGTAGAACTCAAGTCCCTTGCCTGCACCGTTCAGCACCTTCCAGTAGCGCACGCCCGTATGGTTGCCGTTCTCCTGCGGGCGGACGTAGGGGAAGAACTGCTCAGCTACCGACTGCGTGTAGTGCGCCACGGTCTGGTCGCTCTCGCGGTCTGCATAGCACTCGCCCGGGCCCTTACCGTAGTAATCCACGCTGACATATTCGCGCGGCATCACCAGCTGCATGCCGAAGCGGAACATGCAGGGCTTCTCCCTCAATGGCTCAACAGCCATCTCAGGACGACGTGCACCCCTGCGCTCGCCTCCCTGCGGAGCCTGCTCCTGCTCGAACTTCACGTTAGCTTCCAGATTCTGGCTGACAATGAGTTGTCCATCAGGCGTAACGATATATTTCATGTGCAGCACAGCCTCCAAAAGACGCAGTTCATAGTCAGCTGTCACCACGCAGCTCTCGCCCTCCTTATCCACATTGAGCGAGCCGCGCTTCAGGCGCAAGCCCGGATTCTCCCATACGCGGAAACGAGTCTGCAAGTTAGCGCCGAAATCGTTGTCTGTAGGCGCACGCCAGAAATTGGGCATCAGGCTGTAGCCGTTCTCCAGCATGGGCTTGCCATCCACATCGATGTAGTCGATGAAACCCGTCCTGCGGTTCCACGTAACTTTCAGACCATTAGCTTCAACAATCAGGCAGGAGTTGTCCTGAATAACCTCCTCCACACTACCCTCAGCCTTGGCTAAAATACCCTCTACGGTAGGATAGGTGTAATCCACCAAAGAGAACTGCTCATGTGCTACGAGCTGGTCTTTTTCCATCAGCGGCTGAGCCTCCTTCAGACGGAACTCCACGTTCAGCAGATACTCCTTGCCGTCCTTGGCAGGGAATTTGAAGCCCGGCAGCGCAACCACTTTCTTGCCCTGTGCAGGCACGGAAAGTTTATCCAGCGTGCCCTCAGCTACCGGCTCACCGTCAGCCAGCACGGCATAGGCGAGGTAGAACTTGCTCAGGTCGGTAAAGAAGTTCTCGTTAAAGATCTCCACCTGCCCCTTGGCAAGGTTCTTGGGCGTGGCGTGGATATTCTGATAGCAGTATTTCACCTCATAGGCCGAGGGGTTGTAGCGTCTGTCAGGAGCAATGAAGCCGTTGCAGTTGAAGTTGTTATCGCTGGCAGGATAGCGTCCATAATCGCCTCCGTAAGTAAAGATTTCCTTGCCGCTGATGGGGCTCTTGTCGCGCACGGCCTGATCCACGAAGTCCCAGATGAAACCTCCCTGCAACGAGGGATACTTGCGATAGAGGTCCCAATACTCTTTCATACCGCCTACGCTATTACCCATGGCATGAGCATACTCGCACTGGATGAAGGGTTTATCGGGATTCTCGCCTCGGCGCTGCACCTCCTCATAGCCTGCATACATCGGGCAACGGATGTCGGTGTAATCGGCATTATACTCATAAAGTCCGCGCTCGTACTGCACAGGACGGCTCGGGTCGTACTCTTTAATCCATTTATAGGCTTCAATGAAGTTGGGACCCATACCGGCTTCGTTACCAAGGCTCCAGAAGATAATGGCGGGATGATTCTTGAAATTGAGCACATTACGTTCGTTGCGCTCCATGTGGGCAAGGGCAAAGGCATCGTTCTTTGCCAGGGTGCGCTCGCCATAACCCATTCCGTGGCTCTCCACGTTGGCCTCAGCCACAAGGTAGATACCGTATTCGTCGCAGAGGTCATACCAGCGCGGGTCGTCGGGATAGTGGCAGGTACGGACGGCATTGACGTTGAGATCCTTCATAATCTGGATGTCCTGCACCATACGGCTGACGGGAACCACATAGCCTCCGTCGGGGTCGAGTTCATGCCTGTCGGCACCCTTGAAGAGCACCGTCTGTCCATTCACCAGCAACTGGGCATTCTTGATTTCCACCTTGCGGAAGCCCACGCGTTGCGGAATAGCCTCAACCACATTCCCTTCCTCAAGAACCTCTGTAATAAGGGTATAGAGATAGGGTGTCTCAGCCGTCCATTTCTTGCATCCTGCGGCCTTCAGCTGGAGACTGACCTCGGCAGTTCCGCTCACGGTCTGCGTTGCCACCTGCTTGCCGTCAGCATTACGGAGCGTAAAACGCAGCGTCTTACCCTCGGCACCTATTGTCGTAGCCTTGATGTTCAGCACGCCATTCTTGTAACTCTTATCTAAATCGGGGGTAACGAAGAGATCGGTGACGCTCGCCTTCGGACAGGCATAGAGGTAGCACTCGCGGGCAATACCCGTAAAGCGCCAGAAATCCTGATCCTCCAGATACGAGCCGTCGCACCAGCGCATTACCTGCATGGCGATAAGGTTCTCCTCACCAGGCTTGAGGTAACGTGTGATGTCAAACTCGGCAGCCACCTTGCTGTCCTCGCTATAGCCCACATATTGCCCGTTGACCCAGACAGAGAGGTTGCTCGTTGCTGAACCCACGTGCATGAATACGTCCATGCCCGTCCAGTCGGCAGGGATACGGAACGTACGGCGGTACGAGCCGGTGTAGTTGTTGCGCTCCTCAATATAGGGCGGATTGGGCGCAAACTGGTTGCTCCAAGCATAGCCGGCGTTTTTGTAGATACGGTCTCCATAGCCGAGCATCTCAAACAATCCCGGCACGGGGAAACGATCCCAGCGGCTATCGTCGAAATCAACAGCCTCGAAGCCCTTGGGAGCCTTGTCGTGATCTACAGCAAAGTTGAACTTCCACTTGCCCTCGATGGAGAGGTAGCGTGAGGAGGCTTTCTTGCCCCACGT
Source organism: uncultured Bacteroidales bacterium (assembly GCA_947303715.1). Lineage (GTDB taxonomy): Bacteria > Bacteroidota > Bacteroidia > Bacteroidales > Bacteroidaceae > UBA1189. The sequence goes on from CAMYYY010000016.1 coordinate 8,207, forward strand.
GTCGTCCTTCGCCTCTTCGTAGGGACGGGCTGCCTGCAAGGCAAGGTCGGTGCTCTCGTAGGCAAAGAAGGTTGCGCGACTGGGCGCGCGGTTTTCCTGATTGACATTCGGGTTCATCCACTTGGGCTGTGCAAAAGCAAGCACGCCCATCAGGGACAGACCTGCAAAGAGAATGGTTCTTTTCATAAACGGAATGATTTTTAAAGGTGAATCTATTTTGCCGTGCAAATGTACGAAGAGAAATCTGCTTTTCCAAACATACCGCATGGAATTTGGGCTTTTTCATTGTATTTTCAGAAAAAAATTTGGCAGTCATGGAAAAACCCTCTACCTTTGCCTACGTTTTCTAATTTAAACAATTGTACACGCGCAAAAGCCCCTCTATGAGTAAATATCTACTCCATTTAACTATAGGTTTCCTTCTCCTCTTCCTGCTGCCTGCCGGAACGTCTGCGCAGAACAGCAAGACCACCGTAACCCAAGTGAGCGAGGAGGTCACATTGATGACGGACGTGGATTACATCATCACGGATGCCGAGGAGCCTTTTGGGGCAGAGGGGAGCGTCAACATCGTTCGTACAGAGCACGCCGTTCTCATCTTCCGCAACATCAAGCCCAGCCTTGTTATTAAAAAACACCTTGGGCACATCTATATCAACGGCGAAGCGGCAAAGAACAACGTCAACTGCCAAGTGAGGATGTACGCTCAGGGGGCCATCGTTTTTCCCTATCCCAAGGATTTCAAGCCCCTCACCGTCTATTCCGAGCCCAACTTCGAAGGCGAATCCGTTGATGACTTTGGATTGGAGAATGCCGGAGGTTTCATGAATACCCTCACCTCTGCAAAACTCAACAACCGCATCCGCAGCTTCCGCCTGAAGCGTGGCTACATGGTTACCTTCGCTCTCGGCACAAGCGGTTGGGGATACAGCCGTTGCTTCATTGCCGATCAAGAGGACCTAGAGATTGCCGAATTGCCTGCAAACATGGACAGCCGCATCTCGTCCTACCGCGTCTTCCAATGGTACAACGCCCAAAAGAAGGGTCTCGCCAGCGACACCCGTGCTGCTGCCAACGAAGCGCTGAACGCCTCGTGGTGCTACACCTGGTCCACAGGCGAAAACCGGCTGCCCGACACCGAATGTGTCCCCAACCACATCTACGAGGACTGGCCTTCGCCCGCCTCATGCGGCAGCGTCACCTACTCCTGCCACATGAAGACCAACAACGAGCCCGGTAACTCAGCCGACGACCATCCGCAGGACGTCGAAACCGTTCTCAACAACTGGCAGAACCTCATGCGCACCGGCCTGCGCCTTTGCTCCGAAACCTCGCACGATGGCAGCTGGAACCATCTCCAGCAATTTATCCGCGAGATTGATGCCCGTGGCTGGCGCTGCGACTTGCTTGACCTCCACTGCTATTGGCCCTCTGGCAGTTTCTGGAACCTCGAGAGCTACTACAACAACTATGGCCGTCGTCCCATCTGGATCAGCGAATGGGTGTGGGGCGCCAGCTGGAACAATAACGGAATTTTCGGCGAAGCTCCTGACGGACGAGGCAGTTTCTCCAACGCCAATCAGCAGAAGTGCTACAGCGGCACGAAACCTATCCTTGATTATCTCAACTCGCTTGCCTGCGTTGAGCGCTACGCCTACTGGAACAGCGAAGCCGACTGCTCGAAAATCTATAAAGACGGCACCCTTTCCATCCTCGGCAAGTACTACGCCTCCATGCAATCCGGCCTGGGCTACAACAAAGCCTATGAGAAAGTGCCTACAGTGGTATATAGCAACCCCACGAACCTCACCGGCACCTACACGAAAGCCAAGGACACCTACACCCTGAAATGGCAGGACAACAACGGCGACATGGCTGACTCCGTAGTTGTAGAATGCCGACTTCCGGGCTCCAGCCGCTTCGTACGTATCGCTACGCTCCCGCTCAAAGACAAGAGTATGGCAAACGGCGTCACCTACACCTATACCGACACGCTCTCCGCTTCCGGCGCTTACTTCTATCGTGTCGGCACTTATCCCATCGGAGCAAAGGCAGCTCGTTACTCTAGCGAGGTTTCCGTTTCTGTCGCCCGTGGCGAGGGCGATGAGAAAGTACGCTTCGGTAACGTCACAGCTGCCAACACCGAGTCCAGTTTCAGTTCCTACGGCATCACCTTCGAAGAACTTCCCGCCGTTATCCTCGGCCCAGCCTCAGCTAACAACGCAACCACCCCGCTCTGCCATCATCTCCAAGCCATTAAGAAAGACGGCTTCCAATACCACTTTTTCCCTTGGACATTAGCAGATAACCAGACCATGAGCCGCGAGGAGAGCACAGCCTTCCTTGCCCTTGAACGCGGGAACGGCACGCTGGGCGGACTTCACTACGAGGCGAATCAGATTGCTGCCGAGCAGATGGACAGCACCTACACTACTAACGTTTACGGGAAAATCAACAACGACACAGCATATATCCATTTCAACCAGCCCTTTGGCGAAGGCGTCACACCCGTTGTCTTTGTCAATGTCCTCACCTCGCGGGACACCTACCCGCTCATGTGGAAGGTGTTTGACGTCACCCACGACGGTTTCAAAATCCGCCTTTGCCGTGAACACGGACGTACTGAAAAGACCTTCATCAGCGAGAACGTCCTCTACCTTGCCATCGAGCAAGGACAGGGACAGCTAATGGACGGCAAGCTTATAACTGTCGGCCTCGCTCCTGAATCCGTGGGCGGCATCACCGCACGCTCCGTTGAATTCGGCGACTCGCTCGTCAACCCCTTATTGTGGGGCGAGCCGCAGACCGCCAACGAGTCCCGTGCCGCTATCACCCGCTACTCCTCCTTATCTGAAACGAGTGTACGCATCCGCCGTACCATCGACAGCAGCGAGCCCAAGGTCAGCGGCAGCGCTGTCGAGGATTTCGGCTGGATGGTTATCAGCGATGGCACAGCAACGGGAATCAACAGACCCACCCCCAACCCCTCCCATGAGGGAGGGGAGGCTCTCCCTTTGGAAGAGCGGGGAGAGGGGCTTTTCACCCTTGATGGACGTCGTGTTGCAGCACCCTCCAGCGGTGGCATCTACATTCGCCGCATCACCTGTCCCGACGGCAGCATCCGCACCCAAAAAGTATTTTTCTAAAAGCGTTTTCAAAAGCAGATAAACCCCTATTATTCATTTATTAACTTATTATTCACCAAATCAAACAAAACCCATGAAGAAGTTTTTTACTTTTGCACTGGCAGCTGTAGCCGCAATGACGGTTTCAGCCCAGACAGAACAACTGAAAACGGGTGATCATTTCCAGTACAATGGCAACGGCTACACTGTTGTCGGCGAGAACCTGATTGAGAACCCCAGTTTTGACAACGGCCTCGACGGCTGGTTAGGCGGCGGTGGCGGTGCGCTCTCCAGCACCACCCTCAACACCTCCGGCGGTATCGATGGCGGTGCTTTCATCGTCCCTACCGACAATGCCGGCAAGGGCAGTAACAACTCCATCGGTATGGCTTGGCCCATCGAGAAGGGCAAAACCTACGTTTTCAGCTACTACACTAAGAACATCAGCAACACCAGCGCTGTGGAGAAGGAAGGCTACATCGTCACCTCCCAGACCGACACGCCGCGTGGCGACGAGACTCTCACGCTGATGTTTGCCCATGAGGATGCCGACCTCGCCTGGACACAGAATATCGTCGTCACCGAGGCTCAGTATGCCTACCTGCAGTTCTGCGCCCGCTGGCTGGGAGGCGCTCACGGTTTCGATGCCTTCATCCTTGCCGAGGTGTCACAGGATGCCGACCCCACCGAGTTGCTCGCTCTTATTGAAAATGCAGGCACGTGGTTGGACGCCTTTGACGATCCGGACGAAGAGGCTAAGGCAACGTTCCAGAACGTTATCGACGAAGCTTCTGCTCTCGCTGATAAATCTGATGCTACGGCTACGGAATTCAACGATATGATTGCCACGCTGAACGAGGCCATCCTCGACTACCGTATGGCTAACGCTGATGATGACCACATGGTTGATGTCACCGACCGTTACCTCAAGAACCCGCGCTTCGACAACGGTATGGTTGATTGGGAACGTAACAACGACGCTGTTAACGGCGGTACAAACATCCGCGTGCAGTGCTACTTCCAGGAAATTACCGACCGTGTGCTTGAAATCAATGGCCTGCCAGGCGTTGATACTTACATCCGCCAGTCTGTGAAGGGCCTGCCCAAGGGCTATTACATCTTCTCCGTCCAATGCGCCATGAGCCATACGGCTGAAGAGGGCGAGGAAACGGGTTGCTACATCTTCGCCAATGGTGCCGAGCAGGACATGAAGACAGCCGAGATGACGGGCAGCGATGCCTCCTACGAGAACTCGCATCCCGAGACCTTCTCCATCAAGGGCGTTGTGACGGAAGACTCTATCGTCGTCGGTATGATGGGTAAGAAGGACGGCAAGTTCTCTTACGTAGCCATCGACAACGTTAAGCTGGAGTATGCCGGTTTCAACGTCGGTATCTATCTACAGGCACTCTGCGAGGAGGTTGACCAGTATCTTGCTGACCACTTCGACGACCTGCTTCCTGCTATCGCCTACTCTCTTGAAGAGGCCAGCCTCGACGCTATGAGCGTCCTCGGCACGTCCGACGAAGAGATGAATGCCGAGTACGACAAACTGGACGCTGCATTCCGTCAGGCCAAGAACTCTCTCGTTAAGATGCAAGAGCTCCGCGATGCCACCAACGCGCTGGTTGATCTGCTCAACACCACCGAATATCCGGGTGCCAAGGATGCTGAAGAAGCCTACAACCAAGCTCAGAACCTCATTGACGGAGGCAACGAAGAGGCTACCTATCAGGACATCCTCGACATGATTGCCGTTATCGAACAGGCTCGCAAGGAGTATCTGCTGAGCCAGGAGGCTACGCATGAGGAACCCGCCGACTACGCCTTCCTCATCACCAATCCCGAAATCAGGACGGGTAGCGTAGGCTGGAGCGGCTCAACGCCCGGCTTCGAATACGAAGTGGCTGAGTTCTACAACATGGATTGGGATATGTATCAGGAGCTCACGGGCGTACCCAACGGACTCTATGAGTTCAGCGTCTATGGCTTCTTCCGCACGGGTGCCAACGACGGCGGCGAGGCTTATCGCAACGGCGCTGAGAACCTGCTTGCCAAGCTCTACGCCAACGGCAGCGCCACCAGCATCATGTCGCTCTACACCTACACCTCCGCTGAGTGCGGTTGCTCGTCCGACGGTACTAACGGCTATATCAACGTCCGTCAGAACGCCGACGAAGCCTTCCAGGCCGGCTTCTATGCAGATAACAAGGTACGCGTAATTGTAACCGACAACACGCTGAAGCTCGGCGTCCGCGGCAAAGGCCACGCCGACACCAGCTGGTTCGCCTTCCGCGACTTCGGTTTGAAGTATTTCGGCCCCGCCACGCAGGAAGATATGATTGAATTCTGGCACATTGCCCTCCACGAAGGTGAGGCAATCGCCGATGCCCTGCTGCCGGGCGACTACACCGAGTTTACCGCTCTGTTCGATGCCTCCAAGGCACTTGCTGCTGACAACAAATTCATGGAAGCCTACGATGCCCAGCTCCCCGTCAACGAGGAGTATGCCGGCTATGCCGCTGCCGCCAAGGCCTTCCGTACAGGCAAGCTTGCTGAAGCTGCTGCATTGGCTGAAAGCTTCGTTAGCACCGCTGCCAAGGACGCTGCCAACAAGGGTGTTGAATTTGCCGGCTATGAGCTGAAGAACCCCGTCTGCAAATCCACCGACCTCGACGCAATAACCAAGAAGCTTGATGCCTACAGCGCTTACGCCACCTATGTCGAAGAAGTTGCCACGCTTGTCCGCAACGCCAACAAGAACGGCTACGAGACGAAGTACGTCACCGTCGTCAACGAGATTCTCGAAGCCAATCAGGCTGAGCTGGCAGACCACTTCCGCAACGTGGAGAGCGTCAACATCCTGAAGGCCCGCCTCGAGGCTGCCGTCAGCGCCATGAAGAAGAGCGCCCTCACCAAGGCTGCTGATAACAGCGACGTTACCGACCTCCTTATCGCTAACCCGAACATCGACGACAGCACGCCCACCGGCTGGAGCATCGTCCTCGGCACGGGCAACCAGCCCACCACCACGGGCCAGTACTGGACGGGCGACACGGGCAACCGCTACCTCGACAGCTGGAACGGTACCGCAGGCAAGCTCAACTTTACCGCTTACCAGATTCTTACCGACATCCCCAACGGTACTTATAAGCTCGAGTGCCACGGCCGTTCGAGCGGCGAGAACGCCTTCCTCTTCGCCTCCGTCGCCAAGTATGGTAAGGAGAAGAACGACTCCACGATGGCCATCGCCGTTAGCGGCGAGAGCACCAAGTGGGTCATGTTCCCCAACGACGCAGACCAGCGTGGCGAGCTCTGGGAAGCCGACAGCCTCCTCTGGGTGGCCGACGGCACGCAGACCGACATCTTCAACGCTCACGACGGCATCGGCTACGGCTGGGCTATTCGCGAGATTGACGACATCGTTGTCAACGACCACGTGATGACCATCGGTATCACCTGCGACAGCCTGCTCTCCGGCAAGGCTTACACCGGCACCTGGTTCTCCGCTGACGAATTCCGTCTCACCCTCAAGACCCTCGGCGACAACAGCGACTACCGCATCGACACCCGTGTCAATGCCCTCAATGCCGCTCCCGTCCGTACCGAGTACTTCACCACCGACGGCCGACTCCTCGCTGAGCCGCAGAAGGGCGTCAACATCGTCCGCACTCTCCGCGCCGACGGCCTCATCGAAGTCCGCAAGGTCTTGGTTAAGTGAGAGAAGAAATAGAGCTTTTGCTCTGGTTCTTCCGAACGTGAAAGAGCTAGAGCAATGCTCAAGGTCTTGGTTAAGTAATCAACATTCAACATCACTCTTTTAGGGGATGCACGCGTGCATCCCCTTTCTTTTTTTTTAAAAAACTCTTGCTAATGTGAACGTCACGCATTATCTTTGCACATCCTCAATCTAAACCAATCATTATGTCAGAATCCATTTCAAGAAGAGAGTTCCTCCAGCGCAGCACAGCTGCCGCAATCGGGCTGACCTTAGCTCCAAACACAATTCTTGGCAAGCATCAGGGTTCAGCAAGCCGCATCGACTTCGCATCACATCGTGCCTCTTTCGTTTCCCCCTCAGACCAGCTGAATGTAGCCCTTGTCGGCTGCAGAAGCATGGGATGGTATGACTTGGAAGACATCATGCGCCATCCTGGAGTAAACTGCGTCGGCCTATGCGACATCGACCAAAACATTCTAAGGAATCGCGCAGACGAAGCCGAAAAGAAATGGGGGCATCGTCCAGACCTCTATGGCGACTATCGCCGCCTGCTGGAACGCAAGGACTTGGACGCCGTCATCATCGGCACCCCTGACCATTGGCATTGCCTCATCATGACGGACGCCTGTTCCGCCGGCAAGGATGTGTATGTGGAAAAGCCGGCAGCAAATAGTATTGCAGAATGCGACGCTATGGTAGCTGCCGCCCAGCGCTATGGCCGTGTGGTGCAGGTGGGGCAGCAGCAACGCAGCTCACAGATGTGGCAGAAGATGAAGCAATACATCGACAGCGGCAAGCTGGGGACCATCGCACGCGTAAATGTCTGGGCCAACTTCGCCTATGCAGCCATTCTCCATCCTGCCATGGATGGTCCCGTTCCAGAAGGCGTGGACTTCCAGACGTGGTTAGGACCAGCCCCCGACCGTACTTTCAACGCCAGCCGTTTTCACGGCTCGTGGCGTATGTTCTGGGACTACGGAGGCGGCCTTCTCACCGACTGGGGCGTTCACCTGCTGGACATGGCGCTGTGGGGAATGGATGTGAAGGAGATGCCCTGCCGTGTGTTGGCGTCAGGCGCCAACCATGCCTATCCCGACAACTTTGCCGAAACCTTTGATACCTTACAGGTCATCTATGAGTTCGACCGTTTCAATATCCAATGGAGCAACGTGACTATTGAGTCCGGCCCTTACGGAAAGAACTACGGACTGGAATTCAAGGGCACCAACGGCACGCTTGTCGTGAATCGCGAAGGGATGGAAGTGCTTCCTGAGGGCAATCGCCTGGAGGCTCAGACCTGGAAGCCCACAAACAACGAGCATCTCGACCATACAACCGACTTTCTCAACTGCGTCAGGGAACGCCGCTTCGACACAGCCTGCCCCATCACCAACGGCAGCCTCTGCGCCAAATACGCCCACATCGGCAACATCGCTGCCCGCACGCGCCAAGTGCTTACCTACGACGACGCCCGACACACCTTCCACAACCGGCAAGCCGACCGACTCATCGCACCCGCCTACCGCAAGCCCTGGAAACTTCCGAAATAAGACTGAGTGCGCCGCAGGCTTTTCCTGTCAGGAACGGCAGTCTTACGTCCTCTATTCCAGCGGCATATCCGTACGGACGTAATGCGTAGCGGACAAGCGGCCCATGCGCGCAAGATACCCCCTCTCCACCAACTCGGCAAGCGCTACCCTCGCCTTCGTCGGACGAATGCCGGTAAGCCGCACGAACTCATTCGTCGTCAGCTCCGCGTGGGAAACGAAGTAGCTGGCAAGTAACGCAAGCTGCTCGGAGAGCGGACAGTCTGCCGACGTGCGGAAGCCCTCGCTGTCGCGCACGATATCCCCTTGTCGGCATGCCTTCACAAAGGCTTTCTCTGGCTGGAAGTTGATGCCTGCCACGCTGATGCTCTGGGCGTGGATATCCTCGGGCTCATCCACAGGACGTCCCTCAAGGCGCAAGCTGAAGCTGCCCCATCCCTCGATATGGACGCGTCGGCTGCGCATCAATTCCGTACAGACAGCCGAGCGGAGTGCCGTCAGCACACGGACAAGCGTTGCCTCGTCCACCTTTGAACTCATATCCACAAGCAAGTCACCAAGTTTCGCCGTCCCCTTGCAAACCACGCGGGGATAGAGAGGCTGCGGATTACCCGTATTTTCAGGATCCGGCCGGTTCACCAAGTCATAATAAATGGGCATAATAAACTGTTTTTTGGTTTTACAATATCTTTCTTTTCTTTACGCACTCTTATAATCTGCCAATTGATTCCTCCTTCCTTCTCCTCCAATTGGAGTTTTATACTCCGACAGCTGAGGTTTCATGCTCCTACAATTGGAGTTTTATTCTCCTCCAATTGGAGTTTAAGGAAATCCGGCTGCGAAGATAGCCTTTTTCCCTTTCCCTACCAAATAATAACGCAATTTTTTTTCAAAGATGAAACCTCGGAAAAAATGCCGTTTCCTGATGTGGGAATTTTTAAATTTTACTGCATTTTTTAACTCAAATATTTGAAAAGTGCGGGAAAGGGCTTATCTTTGCAGATTATAATTGGAATTATGAAGAAACCAACGAAGCATCTTCCGCTGATTATTGGCCTGAGTTTCTTGCTCGTGGTCTATGTTTTTTTGCTCATTTTCGAGAACGAATTGCTGTTCCGCTCGCAGGAACTCAGCCTTTGGCTGCCCACGGAGATATGGTTTTCGCGCCGCATGTCATATCCTGCCGGATTCCTGACGGTCATCGCCACGTTTCTCAACCAGTTTATGTACTACCCGTGGCTGGGCGCCCTGTTGCTCGTGGGGCTCTGGCTGTCGGTCTATCTGCTGACGCTGAAGGTCTTCCGCATCCCCGACGACCGTGCTGCGCTGGCGCTTATCCCCGTCGGCCTGCTCATCGGCTGCGCGCTGGAGGTGGGCTACTGGATTTTCCTCATCAAGACGCAGGCCTATCTGTTCAGCGCCGCCGTCGGATTCACATTCACGCTGTTGGCTGTGCGCGGCTGGCAGCTGATTCGCAAGTCGTGGGCACAATGGGCCTATATCGTCGTGCTGTTTTCCGCAGGATTCCCCCTCTTCGGCTTCTATGCCCTACTGGCAGCCCTGCTCATCGCCCTGCTGGCCGTACGAGGCGGGCAAACGGGCAGGTGGGTGACGCTTGGCCTATGTGTCGCGGGGATTGCTGCTATACCTTATTTATATTATTACGCCTATACGATGGTCCGTCAGAACTGGATTTATCTGGCAGGACTGCCCTTCTTCCGCCTCACGAAGGAACAACTCGTCTTTTGGTGGCCATATTTCTTGCTTATCCTCTCAGCCATCGCCCTGGCTCTTTTCCGATTCAGAGAAAAAAAGACTGTCGAGGCTCAGCAAGCCATCGAATCCCCAAGCCCGAAGACGACTAAATCAAAGAAAAACAGCAAGGGCAAAAAAAGCGCCAAGCCCAGGATGGCCCGCGAGGCCATCGAAGCCCTCTGCTGGAACGGCGGCGCTATTGTGCTGGCGGCCCTTTTCGTCGTCCTCTTCTGGTATAAGGATGCCAATTTCCACAACGAGCTGAAAATTGAAGCGGCGATGGAGAAAATGGACTACAAAGGCGTCCTCGACATCGTGAAGAAGCAAAAGAGCGAGCCCACGCGCCTCATCGTCATGGCTAAGAACCTTGCCCTGCTGAAGCTGGGACGCGGAGGCGATGAAATGTTTACCTTCCTTGACGGAGGAAACCGCCCCAACACGCCCCTCGACATCCGCATGATGCAGGTGGGCGGCAAGATGCTCTACTACAATTACGCCCGTTTCAACTTCTGCTACCGTTGGTGCCTGGAGGACGGCGTCGAGTACGGCTGGCGCGTGGAATACCTTAAGTACATGACGAAGTGCGCCATCCTCTCCGGCGAATACACTTCAGCACAAAAGTATCTCGACACACTATCCAAGACATGGTTCCACAAGAAATGGGCGAAACACTACCAGAAGTTCGTCGATACCCCCAAGCTAATCCAGAAGGACAAGGAGTTTGCTACTATCCTCCCGCTCTACTGCTACGAGGATCAGCTAGACGGCGACAACTCACTCGTTGAAATCTACCTGCTCAATTACTTTGCCCACTCCTTCGGCGAAGCGTCAACGCCGATGTTCGACGAAGCCGGACTGATGTGTGCCCTTATTCTCAAGGACATCCCCACCTTCTGGCAGAATTTCTTCCGCTATGCCAACAGCCACAAGACCGACCGCATGCCCACCCATTACCAGGAGGCTGCCCTGCTCTTCGGAAACCTGGAGCCCGGCAAAGTCGATATCAGCAAAATGCCGTTCGAAAAGACCGTCAAGGCTAAGTTCCAGGCTTTCATGGAGTATGCCCGCAAGAATGCCATCACCGAGAATGCCGAACGCGACCCCGTCATCAAGCAGAAGTTCTACGAGCGTTTTGGCGACACCTACTTCTATTTCTATTTCTTCATCCGCGACGTGAAGTCCTATTAAAAAGACGTATGAAGAATAAAATGATTGAGAATGAATAACTAACAGCATATGAAAAGATACTTTCTTCCCTTTATATTTTTAGCGATACTTGCCGGATGCACAGCCAGCGTGCCCTCCGATTTTGAGAAGAGCACCACCAAGGCCGCTATCACGCCTGACTACACCGACGTCACCATTCCGCCCAATATTGCTCCCCTCACTTGGCGCTACGTCCTGCCTGACGTAACAAAAGCCGTCACCACTTTCGCCTGTGGCGAAGAGGTGCTTACCATTAGCGGTACAGACGTCTGCCCCAGCATCAAGAAATGGCGCAGTTTCATCGGCAAATGCATTGGCAAAGACATCACTGTTACGGCCTACGTCAAACAAAAGGAAAAGGAGAAATGGAAGGCACTCAAGCCCTTCACTATCAGCGTAGCCGAAGAGAAAGTTGATCCTTACATCACCTATCGTCTCATCGCCCCCTCCTACGTCACCTACGAAGACTTGACCATCAACCAGCGCTGTCTGGAAAACTACAAGGAGAATGTCATCTTCAGCAACATGCTCATTTCCACCGATGAGAACGGCCAATGCATCAACTGCCACTCCGTGAAGAACTACAACCCCGACAGCCTGCAATTCCACGCCCGCCAGCACAAGGGAGGTACTATCATGGCCTTCAACGGCGACATTCGCAAAATCAACCTTAAAACCGACTCCACACTCTCTGCCGGCGTTTATCCTGCCTGGCACCCCACACACAACTATATCGCCTATTCCGTCAACAACACGGGGCAGTCGTTCCATACCCGCAACAACGAGAAGATTGAGGTTCAAGACCTCTATAGCGACCTCATCCTCTATGACATAGACCTCAACGAAGTGACAACCGTCGAAAACGATACTACGGAATGGGAATGCTATCCCTGTTGGGCGCCCGACGGCAAGACACTCTATTATGTCTCAGCCAACTTTATCGTACGTGACTATGGGCGGCGTGATCGTGAAATCATTGACCGCTATCAGGATTTCAAGTACAATCTCTACAAGAAGAGTTTCGACCCTGTCACCAAGCACTTTGGCCCTCGCGAACTGGTGTTTGATGCCGCCGCCTCCGGACAGAGTGTCACCTTGCCCCGCGTGTCGCCCGACGGACGTTATCTGCTGCTCGCCATCGGCGACTACGGCGTCTTCCACATCTGGCACCGCAGCGGCGATCTGTTACTGATGGACCTTCAGAACAACTACATCCGAAAACTAAACGAAATGAACAGCCCCGACACCGAGAGCTTCCACAACTGGAGCAGTAACGGACGTTGGGTGCTTTTCAGCAGCCGGCGATTGGATGGAAACTTCACACGCCTCTACCTCGGCTACTTCGACAAAAAAGGACGTGGACGCAAGCCTTTCATTATCCCTCAGAAGATGCCCGACTACTACCAACAATACTATAAGAGCTATAATATCCCCGAATTCATGAAAGGACCTGTCACCATTTCTCCCCAACAATTCGCCCGACGCATCAATGGCCCCACCAGCAGCGCCGTCTATCACGAAAAGTACTAACCGCGAACCGTAAAATCGACTTTTTCCTGTCAAAAACCCCGATTAAGAAAAAAAAATGCACAAAGAGACTCATTTTTTATGTTAAAAATTCTTCAGCGTGTTTTTTTTTCTTAACTTTGCACGGTTAAATTTATATCAAGAGAAACAAAAGAAAAATAATATTAATTAATAAAAACTGTATGAATACCTCGAAACACCATGGTAAGATTCGCGAAATCAGTGTTTTTGCGGCTCTGTTGTTCTTGTGTGTAGGCGTTCAGTCGTGTAAGGATCCCTATCTCCTCGACGACGAAGAGCCTGATTGGCTCGGCGCCAGTATCTACGACTACATGCAAGAGAAAGGCAACTTCACTTATTTCTTGAAAGTCATCGACGACCTTAACTACACGGAAGTGTTGTCGAAGACAGGTAGTAAGACGCTGTTCGCCGCTGACGACGAAGCCTTCTTGAAAGGCATCAAGGACGCGTGGGGGCTGACCAGCTATTCCCAGTTGAGCGATGCTCAGAAGAAGGTGATTCTCTACAACAGCATGTTGGACAATGCCTACTTGCTGGAAATGATGTCCTCTTCTGCCGCAACCGGCACCGATGCCGAAGTGCAGGAAGGACGCTGCCTCCGACAAGTGACCTCAGCCAACATCGTAGACACCATCGGACGCTATGCCGGCAACGAGCTGCCACAGAACAACCCGTTCTGGGACAGATATCGTGAAAAAGGCATCCGTCTGGCCCTCGACGGCACCAACTTCCTGATGGTTCACTTCCTCGAAGAGCAGCTCTATCAGAACAACATCACCCTCAACGACCTTGAGATCCTGTTCAACCACCGATACGGAGGCCAGATCACGTCTGACGATGCCTTTATCTTCGACAAACGCGTCATCAATCAGAACGTGACCTGCAAGAACGGCTACGTCCATCAGTTGGACGGTCTGCTCATCCCGCCCTCGAACATGGCAGAGGAGATTCGCCGCAACCCGAAGACACAGCTCTTCAGCCGCCTGCTCGACCGCTTCGCAGTACCCGTTTACAACGCACAGTTGAGCAGCGACTACAACCGTCTCTACCACTATGGCGACGATGCGAATGCTGAGCGCGTCTATGAGAAGCGCTATTTCACCAGCACGCGTAACCGCAATGCCACAGGTGATTATCTTGACTTCGTGGATGACGACCAGCGCACACGTGCCGCAAAGGGTTCCCTCTACTTTGACCCGGGCTGGAACAGCTTTACGTCAGGTGTGGGTGGTTCTGTGGAAGCCGACATGGGCGCCATGTTCGTCCCCAACGATGAAACCCTCGAAGAGTATTTCCGCACAGGCAAGGGTAAGGCTCTGATTGAGCGCTACGGCGTCCGCGCTGATGGCAACCGCATCTCCATTGCAGACCGCAAGGGACTGGAGGAGGCTGTGGATAGCATCCCGATGGATGTCATCCAGGCTCTGCTCCGCAACGTCATGAAATCGACCTTCAACGCCACCGTGCCGAGCAAGTTTGAAAGCATCATGAACGATGCGCGCGAGTCCATGAAAATCGAAGTTGCCCACATCGACGAGTGTATGATTACCAACAATGGTGTCGTCTATGTGACAAAAGAGGTTTACAGCCCCGCCCGCTACGTAGCCGTCATCGCCCCTGTCATGTTAGGCGAGACCACCCAGGCTGCCTACTGGGCCATCAACTCCTACGAATACGACAAGTACCTGTTGGCTATGGACAGCTACTTCAGCCTGATTGTTCCCTCGGAAGGTGCCATGCGCTACAACGACGTATCGTCACTGAGGGATCCTAACCCCACTTGCTACATTTTCCATTACGAACCGCCAGTAGGCTCGAAGAAAGCAAGCGTCTATGCTGAGCAATGGACCTACGACAAGGCCACAGGCGAACTTCTCGAGCAGAAGGCTAACCTCACCAATTCTACCCGCATCAAGAATCTGCTGGAGCAAATGATGGAATATTACATCATCGTCGGCGACTTCGAGGACGGCAACAAATACCACATGGCCAAGGGCTATGGTACCGTCAAAGTGGAATACGGCGGCCAGACGCGCACCCGCGTTCGCAATGGCGTCACAGAAGAAGTTCCCGTTGTGGATCGTATCTATGGTGGGCATGAAATTGAGATTGATACGACAGGTATCGACACCGGCCTTCCCGTTGGCGAGATGTACATTCAGGAGAACGGTGTTACCTACCGTCTGGATGCAGGCATGATTCAGCCCCCGACACAATCAGTTTATAAGGTTCTCTCCGACCCCGTCCGACACGAGGATTTCAACGAGTTCTTCCAACTCTGCCAAACCTCCGACGCTGTGGTTGAACTGGTGGGTGCTCGCAACGAAAAGGGACAGATTGACGCCGACAGTACCAAGAAGTTCTTGATTTTCGAGAACGCCAACGGTTTGGACTACAACATCCATACGTTCAACACGTATCACTACACCGTCTATGTTCCCACGAACGACGCCATCCTCGACGCTTGCGAAAAAGGCCTGCCCACTTGGGATGTGCTTGAAGAGGAAACAGAGGATGTCAACGAGGAAATCGCTAACGTGGCTGACCTTGAGACCCAAATTGAGGAACTGCAGAATACGCTAGCTCTGAAGATAAGCAACAACGAACCCGACACCGCCGTTGTCCGTATACAGATAGACAACCTGCAGGCAACCGTTAACCAGAAAAATGCCCAAATCACGACCCGTAAGAAAGATATCGAGAAACGGGCCATGCTGATCATCGACTTCGTGAAATATCACATCCAAGATAACTCCGTCTATGTCGATGAGAAGCCGCACCAGATGGTTGAAGGTAACAATGTCTATACCATTGTCAACTACGAAACCGCGTCTCTTGACAATCTGACCAAGCGATTCAGCAAGGTCACCGTCGAGACGAAGGATAGCCCCTACAGCACACACCCAACCATTTCCGTCAAGGGTGACATTGATGAAATAGACAATACCTGCTATGTCATCAATAGTGGAAAGGAAGGTCAGGACTACAACATCATGACCCGCGACATTGAGTTTGCCAGCTCGAGCTCTCTCGTGAACATCGAGACGTCTTCGTATGCCGTCGTACACCAGATTGACAACTATCTGGTTAACGATCGTATCTTCAAGAATGGCAGGTTTACAACTGAAAACGAATAATACAAGGTATCATGAAACAAGTTAAGTATATCCTCGCAGCTGTTTTATGCCTGCTGACAACGGGCGCATTCGCTCAGACTTCCCGTATTACAGGTAACGTCAGCGATGACATGGGTCCTTTGATGATGGTGAACGTCGTCGAGCTCAACAAGGACAACCGTATTGTTGAAGCCGCCACCACCGACTTTGACGGAAACTTCGTCATGGTGGTCCGCGACACCAGGGACAAACTGAAAATATCTTACGTCGGATACAAGGACGTAACATTAGATATAGGTACGCGTACCGTATTTAATGTAGTAATGAAAGACGACAACCAACTTCAAGAAGTCGAAATCGTCGCTCAGAAGCGTAACGAGACCAATGGTCTGGACATTCTCGATCGAGAAGTCTCCGTTGCCAAACAGAAATTCAGCATGAGCGAGATGGAAGGTCTCTCCTTCGCTTCAGTCGACGAAGCTCTGCAGGGACAGATTGCTGGTCTTGACATCGTGTTCAACTCGGGTGACCTTGGTGCCGGTACCCAGATGCGTCTGCGTGGTACCTCTACCATCACCGGTAATGCTGAGCCTCTTATCGTTGTCAACGGCAACATCTTCGAAATGCCGACAGAAGAGAAAGGAAACTTCGACTTCTCCACTGCTAACGAAGAAAGCTTCGCCCAGCTGCTGACCGTGAACCCCGAAGACATCGAGAGTATCGAAGTTCTGAAGGATGCCGCTGCCTGCGCCATCTGGGGTAGCCGTGGCGCCAACGGTGTCATCATGATTAACACCAAGCGTGGTTCGCGTGGTAAGACAAAGGTGTCATACAGCTACCGTTTCTCGCAGGCATGGATGCCCAAGGGCCTCAACCTGCTAAATGGTGATGACTACACCATGCTCCTCAAGGAGTCGCACTTCAACCCCACGCAGAGCAGCACCGCTTCCAACGCTGAAGAGCTCAACTACAACCCGACCTTCGCCGAGTATGAGAACTTCAACAACAACACCGATTGGGTAAAAGCTATCAGCTCCAGCGGTTTCACACACGACCACAACCTCAACCTCACCGGTGGTGGTGATCGAGCACAGTTCCGTATCAGCGGTGGTTACTACCACCAGACAGGTACCGTCATTGAGCAGAGCCTCGACCGTCTCTCCACGCGTATGGCTCTTGACTACTACATCAGTGAACGTATCAGAGTGTCGGCCGACTTCGCTCTGACCTATACGAACAACGACCAGAACTATAGCGGACTTCTCTCTACCGCTCAGATCATTATGCCGAACATGAGCATCTGGGCTCAGGATCCGCAGGGCAATGATACGGAAGACTACTACATCATTCGTCAGACCGCAAGCAGTATCTTCGACGGAAACCAGAAGAATTACATCAACCCTGTGGCTGTCGGTAAGCAGGCTTGGAAGAACAACAAGAGCTACCGTATCACACCACAGATTGCTTTGGACTACAAACTCCTCGGCCTCGATCGTGATGAGACTCAGCTGAAGTACTACGGTATGGTCAATATGGATGCTGCTACTACCAGCAACGATGACTACTTCCCCAACAGCCTATCCACACAGGGATGGCTCAACTCGAACGTGAACAAGAGTAGCAACAACGACGACAAGTCACTTGCATTCACCACACGTCATCAGCTGAACTTCACACCGCACTTCAAAAACGAGAAGCACTACTTCACTCTGATGGGACGATTCGAAATGACCATCGGTAGCAGTTCCAGCCAGTACGCCTCATCGCACGGTATTCCTCACGGCATCATCAGTCCGACCACAGGCACCTACCTGACCGGCAGTAGCACGGGTACAGGCCAATGGCGTTCGGCAGCCATGTCATTCTCTGCCGTTTATTCCTACATGGGCGGCCGATACAGTGCCACCGCCACTCTGCGTCGCGACGGTTCGACCCGATTCGGTAATGCCCACAAGTGGGGCAACTTCCCCGGCCTTTCCCTCCGTTGGAATGTCGTCGATGAACCTTGGATGAAGTGGTCAGAGAAATGGCTCTCCATGCTCTCCTTCCGTGCTGGCGTTGGTATCACGGGTTCTACCCCGGGTAGTGAATACCTGCATTATACCACTTATAGCAACAATGGACGCGTCTTCGACATGAATGCCGTTCAGCAAGGTGGCCTCCGTCTTACTGACCTCCGCTGGGCCAAAAAGACAGAGTATAACGTCGGTAGCAACCTCGGCTTCATGGATGATCGTCTGACCGCCGATATCAACGTCTATCGTAACGTCACCAGCGACCAGCTGATGGGCAACTACGCCATCCCCAACTATAATGGTTACTCCAGCCTTGCCTACCGCAACACGGGTGCCGTCAGCAACCATGGTTGGGAACTCAACCTTCAGGGCAACAAAGTCATCCAGGTGGGCAAGGACTTCTACATGAACTGCTACGTCAACGTCGGTCAGAACTTCAACCGTATTGAAGAGATGGAAGAAAGCGTCCTCAACAGCCAGAATGGCGATTATAACTTCGCCAACAACACCTATCTGGGTCGTATTCAGGTGGGCAACCCGCTGGGTTCATTCTATGGATTCCGCTATCTGGGTGTCTATGAATACAGCTACAAGAACTACGAGAAGGCCCTTAACAAGTTTGAGAACGATCCGAACTACACCCCGTCGCGCATCGTGGCCTACAAGAAGGATGCCGATGGCAACCTTACGGATACTCCCATCTACGGCGCCAGCTGCCCCATTGCTTACGACGAAGACGGTAATGTCATCTACGGCGCCAACGGCAAGCCGCTTCAGATGGTGTTCGGCTACGAAGATGGTACCCAGCGCTACCGTTTCCGCGGTGGTGATGCCATTTACGAGGACATCAACCACGATGGTAACATCAACGAGCTGGATATTGTCTATCTCGGCAACTCCAACCCCGATGCACAGGGCGGTTTCGGCTTTACCTTCTACTACAAGCGCCTCCAGTTGAGGACGCAGTTCACCTACCGTTACGGCGTGGATGTCGTCAACCAGGCACGTTCCGACATTGAGAACATGTACTCCAACGACAACCAGAGTATCGCCGTCAACTGGCGCTGGCGTAAGGAAGGCGACCAGACCATCATCCCGCGTGCACTCTATAACACAGGTTACAACTTCCTTGGTTGCGACCGCTATGTGGAGGATGCTTCCTACGTCCGTTTCTCCTACCTTCAGCTCTCCTACAGCTTCGACGCGAAGAACCTGAAGAAGTACGGTCTGAACAGTCTCTATCTCGCCGGCTCGGCCAACAACCTGTTTGTGTGGACGAACTACACAGGTGTGGATCCTGAAATCTCTGTCGGCGGCTGGGGCCGTGCATCGGACAACGCTAAGACACCGCGTTCACGCTCCTATACACTGGCTCTCACCATCGGATTCTAAGATAGTTTAATAATTTGAACATTGAACTTTTAATGATTAGTCCTATGAAAAAGACATTCAAGATCTTCTCAATAGCAACACTTACAGCCGTGGTGCTGACCATGACTGGCTGTACGGACTTCCTGACCATCTACCCGACTGACAAAGTCGTCTTGGAAGACTTTTGGAAAAACAAGGCTGATGTGAATGGTATGGTAGCAAACAGCTACAAGAACCTCGTTTCCGATGCCTTTGTCAAGCGTGTATTCGTCTATGGCGAGCTCCGTTCTGACGATGTCATCGAGACCACCCATATCGGCACGGATTTGAAGTATATCAATAATGCCAATCTATTGGCCACCAATGGTTACTGCGACTGGTCCATCTACTACAAAATCATCAACAACTGCAACATCGTGCTTCATTTTGCACCGCAGGTGTTGGAAGAAGACCCTGATTTCACACAGGGTGACTTGGACGTGGTGCGCGGTGAAATGTTAGCCATGCGTGCCCTCTGCCACTTTTATCTGGTGCGAACTTTCCGCGATATACCTCTGCTGAAGGAAGCCAAGATTGATGACAGCCAGGACCTCAACATCAAGCAATCAACACCGCTTGAAGCCCTCGACTTTATTCTTGCAGACCTCAAGGAGGCAGAAAGCCTCGTCCTCCCCTCTGGCTCCTACAATAACGAGACGTATAATAAAGGCCGCTTTACCGCCGATGCCGTTCGCGCCATCCGCGCAGATGCCCTTCTATGGAAAGCTGCTTTCACGCAGTTCCAGAGCAAAAGTGACGGATCTGACTGTTACGACTTCTACACCGAGTGCATCGACTATTGCGAGCGCATCATCGCCGACCGCAAACAGTACCTTATTGACTGGAAGAAAAAGAACAACATCGGCATGGAAGAGGAACAGACAGGTGGCAATGCTCTCGTAGCCAGCTATCCTCTGGAAACCCATCCTGCAACCAAAGCATTGGCAAGCTCCCACGACGAAACCTATGTCAAAATCTTCACAGACAAGAACAATCGTAAAGAGAGCATTCTCGAACTGCAACTTGACGAGAACAACAACCACAACTACGCCATCTGCGCCTTCTATGGTTACGAACAGGGTCAGTCCAGTATGCCTTTCATGGCATCCTCCTATCTTGGCAAGAAGGGTTCAGACGAGAACAGCCTCTACGAAGGTAAAACCGACCTGCGTCGCGCCAGCTACACCGACCAGCACGGCCCCGAAGAGGATGTCTTTCCTATTGCTAAATACACCACACGCTTAACGAGAGTGGCTCCTAATTCCAGTTCCGAAGGACAAGCTGAATATTACAATACAAATTCAGACGACGGACGTTACTATTGGCAGAACGTGATCCTCTACCGTATCACTGACGTCATGCTGATGGAGGCCGAGGCCCGTGCTTTCCGCGCTGACTCCGTGAAGAACGACCTGCCCGAAGCCTTCAAGTTGGTGAAAGCTGTTTACTATCGCTCTAATCCGTGGGGTGTATCGCCCAAAGACTCCATCAAGTATTCGGGTACAGCAAATCTTCAGGAGATGGTTCTCAAGGAGCGTCAACGCGAACTCTGTTTCGAAGGCAAGCGCTGGTTCGACCTTGTTCGTATGGCTCTTCGCGACGGTTCCACCAATAACATGCTGAACATTATGGTTCCTCACAAGTATGAGAGCAACCAAAGTGCTATCAAGAGTAAGATGGCTTCCATCGACGCCCTCTTCTTCCCCATTGCTGAAAGTGTAATCAAAACGGATACGATGTTGGTGCAGAATTCAGTATGGAACAAGAAAGACGTTATCGAGAAAAACTAACAAGGTAACAACTCCATGAAAATCAAAAACCACTTTTTAACTGTCCTAACGGCGGTGGCACTGCTGACGGTTGTCGGATTGTCGGTCGTGGGCTGTAAAGAGGATATTGACACCAGTAACCGCTATACGTTCACGGGAAATACGGTGGCCAGCTTCCTTGAAGAACATAACGATATGTTCAGCAGCTTCATTACCATCCTGAAGCGCGGCGGCAAGTTCAACCTCATGAAGGCATACGGTACCTATACGTGCTTTGCCCCCGTGAACGATGCCATCGACCGTTACCTGTTCGAACAAGATTCCATCTATAGGGAGTCTCTGAAGCCAGGTTCGAAGAAGGTCATTTGGACAGGCGTCACTTCACCACGACTGGAAGACCTAAGCGACTCCATGTGTACCGTCATTGCCCAGACGCATATCATCCCCGCCACCTACCTGACAACGGAGATGGAGGGCGATGTCGTCCCGACAATGAACCTCAATGACCGCTACCTTACGATGAGTTATGATGTGGACTCTCTTCAGCATAGCCTCCTTTTCATCAACGGTGCCCAAGTTGTCGGCGCCGACGAGGAAGTGGAGAATGGTGTTGTCCAAATTATCAATGCGGTCATGAACCCATCCTCGGAAACGGTACCTACCGTCATTGAGAACATGAAGTTTTTAAGCATCTTCTCTGAGGCTTTGGAACGGACGGGACTGGACGCGAAACTGCAGCCTTACAAAGACTTTTCTTACACGGATGGTGACAAGACCACGCTCACCATCTACAATGCCTCGGGCTGTCCCTATCCTCCAAGCCGCTACTATGGTTTCACGGCTTTCGTGGAACCCGACTCCGTTTATCAAGCAGCTGGTATTTACAATATCGAAGACTTGTTTGCCCAGTGCAAGATCTGGTATCCTGAGTCCTCCGATGATGACAACTACAAGAGCCCGAACAATGCGCTCTACAAGTTTGTTGCCTATCATTTGTTAGACCGTAAGCTGCTTTACACCCGTTTGACCTGTTACAAGATTACTTGTGGTGGCTATTTCAACTCGGAAAGTGTCTATTTGACCCGTGCCGACCGTTACGACTACTTTGAAACCATGCAGGGAACGCTGCTTAAAGTCATTCGTCCCCTCAGCAATGGTACACGCGGTTTGTGCGACGACGGCATGGAGCGCTCCTACTCCGAATGTATTTTCTTGAACTACACCAAGGATCCCGATCTCATTGCTGCTGCCCCAGGGGCCTTCAACGTAACCTGCGGAAAGAATAACATCCCTGTCAACATCCGCATCATGGAACCCACCTCGGTGGCAAACAATAAGACGAAGTACCCCGGTTTCCAGAACGAGGCATTGAACGGATCCATCCATCTCATTGACCACTTCCTGGTTTATGATGAAGATGTCATGTCAGGCTATGTGCTGAATGAGATTATCCGCATCGACTTCTCGTCCATTCCCCCCGAATACACCAACAACAACATCCGCTGGTCGGACGGTAACAACATCAAGTTTGCAGGTGCTGGTGACTACGAATTCTACATCCCTGGTACGTACAGCGACCGCATCAAGTACAACCACGAAGAAGCCCGTTTGTACTACCTCAGCCCGCACAACAGCTGGACTAACTACATGGGCGATGAGTGCATGTGCCTTGGTCCCGCCGATGTCTCCTACCGTCTGCCACACGTTCCGCCAGGGACCTATGAGATGCGCTTTGGTTATCAAGGTATGACGAACCGTGGTATTACCCAGTTCTATTTTGACAACGAGATTACGGGTATCCCCGTTGACCTCCGCCTGAGTGCAACAGCCAACCCCCGCATCGGTTGGATTGCTGATGCACAGACCGACGACAACGGCGTCATCAACGACAAGCAAATGAAGAACCGTGGATTCCTAAAGGGTAGCACTCAATATTATGCCTACGGTCATTTGGCTCGACATGAACCATCCGTCATCCGCCTTGTTCTTACCACGAAGTACCTCGACGGTGGCGACCACTGGTTCCGCGCCAAGAATGTCAACGAGAACGACGATGGTCTTGACCAGTTCATGCACGACTACATTGAGTTTGTGCCCGTTGGCTGGCTACGCAACGAGAACATCTCTCTTGACGAAAAACGTAAATAAAAATCCCCAATCATGATAAAACTGCATAGACATATCCCCATCCTCAACCGATGCCCCCACTCCCTTCGGAATGGAGTCATAGGAGTCGTAGCTGTATTGGTAACCGCTTTGACCGTTAGCAGTTGTCGCGAAGAAATCGACACCTCCAACCGTTACACGTTCACCGGTCATACGATTGCCAGCTTCCTCACAGAGAATGAGGATATGTTCAGCAGCTTTGTCACCATTTTACAGCGAGGCGGTAAATACAACCTTTTGAGGGCCTACGGCACCTATACCTGCTTTGCTCCCACCAACGAGGCTATTGACCGCTACCTTTTTGAGCAGGATTCTATTTATAAAGAGTCCCTTAAACCAGGTTCGAAAAAGGTGATTTGGACAGGAGTAACCTCTCCCCGTCTGGAAGACTTGAGCGACTCCATGTGTACTGTTATTTCACAGACCCACATCATCCCGAAGACTTACCTCACAACTGAGATGGAGGGTGACGTCATTCCGACAATGAATCTCAATGACCGTTACCTCACCATGAGCTATGGCGTTGATTCCATTACGGGATATAGCCTGCTCTTCATCAACGGGGCAAAAGTAATCGGCGCTGACGAGGAAGTTCAGAATGGCGCTGTTCATACCATTGCTGCTGTGATGAATCCGTCATCCAACACGGTGCCCACACAGATTGAGAACATGAAGTTCCTCAGCATCTTCTCCGAAGCACTTGAACGGACCGGATTGGATGGTAAGCTGCAAAATTACAAGGACTTCAACTATACGGAGGGTGACAAGACCACACTCACCATTTATAATAAACCAGGCTGTCCCTATCCCTCCAACCGCTACTATGGCTACACCGCTTTTGTTGAACCCGACTCCGTCTTTCAGCAAGCTGGTATCTATAACATTGAAGACCTCTATGCTAAATGCCGAGAATGGTATCCCACAGCCACTGACCCCGATTTCAAGAACGCGAACAATGCTCTGAACAAGTTTATCGCCTACCATCTGCTGGATCGCAAGTTGCTCTATACTCGTTTGGTTTGCTACAACATCACTTGCGGTTCCTACTACAAGTCAGAAAGCAACCTGCTGAAACGTGGCGACCGTTACGACTACTTCGAGACCATGCAAGGCACACTGATGAAGGTGACCTTGCCACTTAGCAATGCCAACTACCCCAGCACTATCCTCATCAACTATACGAAAGATTTGAATAGTTTGGAGAGTACGGACATTACTGCCTCCACCTTTGAAGGTCGTGCCAACGTAAAGATTATGAATCCTACCGAAGTGACGGCTGACAAGGAGCACTACCCCGATTTCCAGCAGGAAGCTCTCAATGGCTCCATCCACCTTATCGACAAGATTTTGGTTTACGATGAAGACTTGATGGTGGGCTACGTGCTGAATGAAATTATCCGCATTGACTTCTCCTCACTCGTACCTGAATACACCAACAACAATATCCGCTGGTGCGATGGCCAGGGTGTCCAATTTGCTTCTGGTTCGGGCGACTATGAATTCTATATCCCCAAAGGTTACAGTGACCGCCTGAAGTATAACACCGAAGAAACACGTCTCTACTATCTCAGTCCGCATACCAGCTGGGCTAATTACCAGGGTGATGAGTGCATGTGTTTAGGTGCCTTCGACTTCGGCTACCGTCTGCCACATGTCCCTGCGGGTACATATGAACTGCGCATGGGCTATTCCGCCAACGGCAACCGCGGTATCATTCAATTCTATGTCGACGATGAAGTCACGGGTATCCCCACTGACCTTCGCCGATTACTCAACGTACCCGAAGTGGGTTGGGTAGCCGATAACCAAACCGATGACAATGGCGTAGCCAACGACAAGCAGATGAAGAACCGAGGCTGGCTAAAAGGCCCCACCACCTTCTATTATGGAGGTAGCACATTGGCCCGTAATTACAACGGTGATTGCCGACGGGTCATCGCCACCAAATATCTAAGCGAGGGTGATCACTGGCTCCGCTTCAAGAATGTTAACGACCAAGACGACGGTCTCGACCAATTCATGCACGACTATTTGGAAATTGTGC
Source organism: uncultured Bacteroidales bacterium (assembly GCA_947303715.1). Lineage (GTDB taxonomy): Bacteria > Bacteroidota > Bacteroidia > Bacteroidales > Bacteroidaceae > UBA1189. The sequence goes on from CAMYYY010000016.1 coordinate 33,629, forward strand.
CCATTGGCTGGCTTCGCAATGAGAACATATCTTTAGAGGATAAACGTAAATAGCACGTCCAATCTTATCATTAATAAATGAACCGCTGGATCTCCATACGAACCTTACTGACCGCCGTCACAGTGACGACGACGATCGGTGTAACGGTGAGCAGCTGTGTCGACACCATCGACATGAGCAACCGTTACACATTCATGGGTAGGACCGTGGCCCAGTATCTGGAGGACAACGAGGAGACGTTCAGCGACTTCATTTATATTCTCAAGCGCGGCGATAAATTCAACTTGATGAAGGCATACGGCACTTATACCTGTTTTGCGCCTACAAACGAAGCCGTGGAACGCTATTTGTTCGAGCAAGACAGCATTTATCGTGCCTCACTCCTACCAGGATCTAAGAAAGTCATCTGGACAGGCATTACCTCACCTAAGCTCGAAGAATTGAGCGACAGTATGTGCGCTGTCATCTCTAAAACCCATATTCTGGCCGAGAGTTACCTCACCACAGAGATGGAGGGTGATGTCGTTCCCACCAAGAACCTCAATGACCGTTACCTCACCATGAGTTTCGGTAACGATGCCGAAACCCTGCAGAGCATCATTTATGTGAATGGCGCCCGAATGATTTCCCCTGATGAACTAGTAGAAAACGGCGTGGTTCATGCTATTTCCAGCGTACTCAATCCCTCGTCGAATACCGTGCCTGCCGTTATCGAAGGTATGCCGTTCCTTTCCATCTTCTACGATGCCCTCGTCAAGACAGGACTTGAAAACAAACTGCAAGACTACAAAGACTTCAGTTATGTGGATGGGGAAAGCTATGCAGGCAACTACGACGGTAACGGCAATAGTTCCTTCCCGCCCACACGCTACTATGGCTTCACGGCCTTCTGTGAGCCGGATGAATTATTCCATTCTCTGGATATCTACTCCATTGACGACCTCTATGAGCGTTGCAAGGAATGGTACCCGAAAGCCACGAATCCCGATTTCACTAAGCCAGACAATGCGTTGTACAAGTTCGTGGCCTATCATTTGGTCAACAAGAAATTGCTCTATACTCGTCTGGTCTGCTATAATCTGACACTTGAGACGTATAATTCGGAAGTCAACTTAGTGAAACGCAGCGACCGTTTTGAATACTACGAGACTATGCAGGGTACGTTGATGAAAGTCACTCGTCCGCTGAGCAACGCCAAGTACCAGACCGATGTTCTCGTTAATTACTCCCGCGACCTTACTAACGCAAGCGATCCCTATCGGAGCACATGCGGTGAAAGAAAAATCCCCGTCAATATCAAGGTTTACGATCCCGCTGTCGTTTCGCAAGATAGTACCCACTATCCAGGGTTCATGCAGGAAGCCCTCAATGGTTCCATTCACCTCCTCGACAATGTTCTCATTTACGACGAAGATGTCATGAGCGGCTATGTCCTCAATGAAATCATGCGCTTTGACTTCTCCTCGCTGGTTCCAGAGTTCACCAATAACGAAGTACGCTGGTGTTCGCGCGGCAAGGCCGGTATTCTCAAAACCAACGAATATTATATCCCCAAAGGCTACGGAACAAACCTCGTTTATAATACCGAGGAGACCCGCCTCTACTATCTCTGCCCCAACCAGACCTGGCACAACTACCAAGGTGATGAGATGATGGGGCTAGGAGCCTTTGATTTCAAGTACAAAATGCCACCTGTACCCGAAGGCACCTACGAAATCCGCATGGGTTATTCAGCCAACAATAACCGCCATGTCATCCAATTCTACGTGGACGACGAAGTGACGGGCATCCCTGTAGATCTCCGCATTCTGCTGAATACGCCCAACATCGGCTACATTGCCGATGCACAGACCGATGACAACGGCATTGCCAACGACAAGAACATGAAGAACCGTGGATATGTCAAAGGTCCCACTACCTATTATTATAATGGAAGTGTTCTGGCTCGCGATGACAACTCCGTTGTCCGCAAGGTCATCACTACCAAATACCTCGGTCCCGGCGACCACTGGGTCCGCTTTAAAAACGTCAAAGAAGACGACAACGGCAAGGCACAGTTCATGCACGACTACATAGAAATCGTTCCCGTCGGTTATCTCCGACGCGAAGACATCCCATTGGAAGAGAAACGTAAATAAAACTCTATAATAAACGACAAAGAAAACAGTAATTAATTTTATATCATTATGATGAAGAAAGGTATCATAAAAACATTAGCGTTCGGCGCCATCATCGCCTTGGCTTTCACAGCTTGCAACGACCAGTGGAACGAACACTATCAGGTGAAGGAAGAACTGAACTCCACCGAGACACTATGGGACATTATCTCCAAGAAGGGTGAATTGTCCGAGTTTGCGTCCATGCTGCAGCGCACAGGCTACGACAAGTTGCTCCAGCAAAACCGCTACTACACCGTTTGGGCTCCGAAGAACGGGTTTGGCTACACAGAGGACAACGACAGTCTTCTGCAGGTCGAGTTTGTCGAGAACCACATCGCAGACTACCGCTACAACGCCAGCGGTATCCTCAACGAAAACCAGGTGAGGATGATTAACAACAAGTACATCTTCTTTGACGGTGCCGGCAACGACTACACCTTCAAGGGAAAGAAGCTGGTATCGAAAAACATTCCCGCCAAAAACGGTGTGCTTCACATCATCGACGGCTATGCCGACTTCACCGCCAACATTTGGGAGCAGCTGGCCAAAGTCGATAGTCTCTCGGAAATCAACAGTTTCCTCAAGTCGTATAACATCAACTATTTCGATGAAGCCAGCAGCGTGCAGGGGCCCATCGTCAACGGACAAATCACCTATCTTGATTCCGTTGTCGTCCTGCAGAACGAGTGGTTCAACCACATTGGCTATCTGGCCCGTGAGGACAGTTCCTACTACATGATTGCTCCGACCAACAGGGCTTGGCGCGAGATGTACCAGAAAGCACTCACCTACTTCATCTACCCCAGTACAAAGTTCGGCGGTGACAGTCTTCAGCGTATCAACGCAGCAAGCGCCATGTGCCGCCATCTCGTTTTCAGCCGTGCAGCTAACGGACTAAAGGTCATCGATGATCCCAGGACGAAGGACTCCCTCTCATCCAACTGGTATCAGACACGCCACTCCTCTTTCCCCAACAAGGTCACGTTCCGCGGTGACGAATACAAGAACCTCTTTAACAATCTTGTGGAGATGGATGAGCTTAGCAATGGCAAGCTCTACGTGACGGACACCTACAACTTCGACCCCATCAAGTGCTGGCACGATACCATCAAGATTGAGGGTGAGGACATGGTCAATATCGAGGTAACCGAGAATAACACCCTCAGGGACGTTAAATCTATTCCGCGTGATAGTGTGAGCATTTACAGACATGTTTCAAGGGGAAGCTATGGAGAGTTCTACCCGAAGAATGCTTCAGGTAATGCTAAGTTGACGGTTACTATCAATAAGGTGCTTTCCGCTCCCTATTTGGTCAAGTGTGTATTCGTTCCCCCGACTATTCTTGACAAGACAGCCGTGTTCCAACAGAATTTGATGAATTTACAGTTAAAATACGTTGACGAAGCAGGGAAGGTTAAGACGTTGAACATGAAGACGCCGTATCAATGGTATGATGAAAAGGATAAAGCGTACAACTCCAACTTTGCCGATAGCTGTTATAACAAGCCCGATACTGTCATCTTCCTTCCTCAGGCCGATGAAGCCCGCTCATTCTTCCGTTTCCCCACCAATGAGTATGACCTCAGTTCTAGCGAAATCGCCCAGACACAGCTGGTCATTCAGAGTAACATGTCATCCAAAGACAAGGCACACGACCGCCATATCCGCATTGACTGCATCATTCTCGAGCCCATTGACGAGGAAACCTTTGTGGATCCCCTTAACCAAGGAGAAGGAGAGTAAACCGAGTTCCTGTAACCCAATTAACAAGAAAGACAATGAATACTAATATGATGAAACATTTCAGATTGGCAACCGCAGTATTCTGCATGGCTTGCATAGCTGGCACCAGCACTCTGTTTGCACAAGATGTACAGGAATCCAAACCCCAGAGAAGTGCCCCTGTTGTGGACAACATTCAAACAATCCCCATCACGGGTAAGGTCATTGATGCGGCGACAAAAGAAGCCATCCCTGGTGTCCGTGTGGAAGGCTTTGGCAACAGCCGTATCACGGCCATGACAGGTGTCGACGGTACCTTCTCTATTAAGGTTCCCGAAAGCGTCACCTCCCTCTATGTCTCCACCCCAGGCTACTCCAGCGTGGTAATCCCAGCCAAGCACTCCCAAGGCGACATCGTCATTAAGTTGTTCTCCGACGTTTTCGACGAGTTCGTCAAGAATGAGTTCGATGTCACAGCAAAGGCTGTCGCTGACATCAACACGAATACAGCGCTGAGCGTTGAAGGCGAAATCCAGCGTCAGCTTGGCGGAGACATTCGCCTCATCACCCGTTCAGGTACCCCCGGTATGGGAGCCCTAATGATGATTCAGGGTATCAATACGCTCAACTCCTCCACCCAGCCCCTCATCGTTCTTGACGGTGTGGTGCAGGATCTGCAGGATGGCTACGCATCCGTTCATGACGGTTTCTTCAACAATATCCTCGCCGGTATTGACGTAGACGATATTGAGAAGGTTACTGTCCTCAAAAACGGAACCTCCATCTACGGTGCCAAGGGTGCCAACGGCGTTATCCTCATCGACACCCGCCGCGGACACAGCATGGCAACCCGCATCGATGCAGTCGCCTATGGCGGCTACACGATGGAGCCCAACCTCCCCACCATGATGAATGCCCAGCAGTACCGCATCCTGGCCAACGAGCTCATGGGTGGTGTGGAAACACGTCAGAACCGTTTCCCCTTCCTTTGGGATTATCCTAACTACTACTACAACATGTATCACAATGATACGAAGTGGTCGGACTATGTCTATCGTGAGGCTTGGTCACAGAATTATAAGGTCAACGTACAAGGCGGTGACGATGCAGCTATGTACAACTTCTCCCTTGGCTATAGCGATGCTGAAAGCACTATTCTTTGCAACGACTTCAACCGCTTGAACATCCGCTTCAATACAGACGTTGTTCTTGCCGACAACCTGAAGACCCGTTTCGACATTGCCTACTCGCGTATCAATCGCAACCTCCGCAACGATGGTATCCAGCCCGATTTCGATACCGCACCGGTTTCAGCTCCGGGCTTCCTCTCCCTCATCAAGTCTCCGTTCCTCAGTCCTTACAAGTACAACAACGACGGAACGCTGTCGCCTATGTTGGAGGGCGCTGACACCTACGCCAACTTCGATGTCAATACGCGCAACAACACGTTGGGCAACCCCATCTCCATCTTCGAGTATGCTGAAGGTAACAACAAGAACGTCCAAGAGTACACCATGTTTGATGTCACATTTGCTCCTGAATGGAAACTGGGCAAGGGCTTTGTGCTGAACGGCTTGTTCAACTACACCCTGCACCGCACCAACGAGAAGTCCTTCCGTCCGATGACGGGCATGCCCAACTTCTACATTTCCGGTCTTGGCTATTCCGCAAACGAAGTCCGCTCGTTCTTCTCCAAGGAGAGCAGCGTCTATGCCGATGCCCACCTCGACTGGAGCAAGCGCTTTGGAAGTCACTTCTTCAGTGCATTTGCTGGTGTTCGCTACTCCAACTTTGCATACGACAGCAGCTACCAGTCTTGCCATAATACAGGTAACGACAAACTGCCTGACATCAACGCCAGCTATGACTACCTTGACCAAGATGGTGAAGACAACGTCTGGCGTAACATGGCCTGGTATGCCAATGCCGATTACAACTTCCGCAACAAATACTTCCTTCAGGGTAGTCTTGCTGCTGAGACATCTTCCCGTTTCGGTCGCGAAATCACCAATGGCCTGCGCCTCGCCGGTGTCAGCTGGGGCCTCTTCCCCTCGCTGCAGGCAGGCTGGCTGATGAGTGCCGAGCCCTGGTTCAACACCAATGTCGTCAACTTCCTCAAGCTGACTGCAGGCTTTGATATCTCTGGCAACGACAATATCAGCAACAACGCGGCATTCGCATATTTTAGCAACGTGAAGTACCAGAATCGCGCCATGGGTCTGACCATCGACAACATCGAGAACCAGTCCATCCAATGGGAAAGCACCACACGCTACAACCTCGGCTTTGAAGCCGTCGCCCTGGGTAATCGTCTGAAGTTGGCTGCCAACCTCTACCACAACGTCACAGACAACCTCCTCACGCTGAAAGACCTTAACTATCTGACTGGTCTTCAGAAGTACTGGTGCAACGATGGTTCTTTGGAGAACAATGGCTTCGACGTAAACGTCATTACCAAGGTTATCAATACGAAGAATTGGAAATGGGAGGTGGGTGCCAGCGTAGGCCACTATAAGAATAAGGTAACTGCTCTGCCCGACGGTGACTTCGAGACCTCCATCTATGGTGCCTCCATACTGACGGCTGTCGGCTCACCGGTCGGCCTCTTCTACGGCTACAAGACCGATGGTGTCTATGCAAGCGCCTCTGACGTTCCCAGCCAGGGCGGTACGCTCCTCAGCACGAAGAACGCTTCAACAGGTGAAACCGTTTACTTCGGTGCCGGCGACATGAAGTTTGTTGAGAACAAAGTTGATAACATCATCGACGAGAACGACCGCTTCGTCATCGGCGACCCCAATCCCGATGTCTTCGGTAACATCCAGTCGAGCCTTACCTTCAAGCATGTCACTCTCGATGCAACGTTCAACTACGTTTATGGTAACGACATCTACAACTACCAGCGCAGCATTCTGGAAAGTGCCGACCGCTTCTACAATCAGACTGTGGCCGTCACCAACCGCTGGCGTACTGAAGGTGATGTCACTACCATGCCTAAGGCCACCTATGGCGACCCGCTCGGCAACAACCGCTTCAGCGACCGCTGGATTGAGGATGGCTCCTTCCTCCGCCTGAGGAATCTCACCCTCTCTTACAACGTGCCTGTTAACCTCACGTGGCTGCAGGGTCTCAAGCTCTGGTGTGCCGCCAACAACGTGTTCACCCTCACCAACTATCTGGGAAGCGACCCCGAATTCTCTTGCAGCAACAATGTTCTCTTCCAGGGCATCGATACCGGCCTTCTCGGTCAGAGCCGCAGCTTCCACGTTGGTGTAAAGATCAACCTCTAATTTAATGAACAACCCTATAAGCAAAACCACCATGAATAAGAAATCAGTTATAGGTCTTCTCTTTGTTGGAGCGCTGACGTTCACGGTCACATCATGCGCAGACATGTTCAACATTGACTCCAGCCGTGTCGTCTATGAACACAACCACAAGCTGGACTCCTCGGCCGACTCGGTCTATTCCACCATCGGTATACTCCATGCCTTCCAAAAGATTGCCGACCGCTACATCATCCTCGGTGAAGTCCGTGGTGACATGGTCGACATCAACAAGAATGCCAAGGCATCCCTCCGTAACCTTTCCGAGTTCAATTTCGATGATGACAACGAGTACCTTCAGGTGAGCGACTACTACAACGTCATCAACAACTGCAACTACCTCATCACCCACATGGATACCACCATCCGCCACAACAACGAAGCTGTTATGACGGACGAGTATGTGGCTGCCCTCAGCATCCGTGCGTGGACCTATATGCAGTTGGCCCTCAATTATGGCAAGGTTCCCTACTACACCAACCCGATCACAACAGTCGCTGCCTCCGAAGCTGACTATCCCAAGTACGACATTAAGCAATTGGCACTTGTCCTCATTCCTCAGCTGATGCCTTATATGGATTATAAGCTCCCCGCTTGGGATGGCATTTCCGCCGGAGGCCAGGACCTGACCAGCACCAACTGCGATCTGCTGTTCCCGCCCATTCAGCTTCTTTTGGGTGACCTCTACCTTTGGCTGGGCGACTATCAGAATGCGTGGTTAACCTACCGCGACTTCATCACCGACAACCCCAAGTACACCATGCGTGCAACGACAGGCGGCGAGACGACCAACTTCCCCGGCCTGATGCCGCTCGGCAACGGTCAAGTTAAGACCAACTCCCGCATGACTGGGCGCGAGGCGCAGAATAGTGGCTATCCCGCCTATAACGATGCAAGAAGCTACCTTAACGGTATTCTGGGCAGTCGAGGCGAGGCTATTACCGTGGTTCCTATGGAGAGCTCGTCACAGAATGGCTTGGTTTCCGAAGTTCCAGGTCTCTTTACCTCCCGCGAGAACACCCATCCTCTGCGCGGCTCTGACCTCTGGCAGGAACTCAGTAGCGCACAGGACTATTTCTTCACCAATTCGTCAGCGAGTGAAGTCAATAAGGAGTACTCTATCCTCGGCAACAAGGGCGACCAGCGCATCAACCTTTTTGTCAGGGAGCAGAAGAATGAAGAAGACGAATTCGAAACCATGGAGAAGTTCGTACAAGGAAGCACGAACAATGGTACGAGCACGGTCTACTATGCTCGTATGTTGACGCTCTACCGCCGCGCTCTCGTCCATCTGCGTGCAGCCGAGGCACTCAACTGCCTTGCTAACCAGCAGCACAATGGTCAGTTGGCTGTTCAAGCCTTCGGCATTCTTCGTGACGGCTTCGACATCCTCTTCCCCAACGGCAACACCTACAAGGCCGATCTTCAGCCCTACACGCTGGGTGTTCATGCCCGCGGTTGCGGCGAGGTATATCTCGATACCGCCAGCTATATGGTCAGGCCCGATGCTATTGCCAAGTACTACAATAAGGATGCTGCAAGCGTAAACTTTACCGACACCATCCACTATGTGGAAGATCGTATTTGCGACGAACTTGCCCTGGAGACCACGTTCGAAGGCAACCGCTTCACCGACCTTATCCGTTTCGCTGAGCGTCGTGGCGCCGACTACCTCGCTGGTAAGGTGGCCTGCCGCAAAGGCACCGATAACCGCGACGAGGCACTCTACCAGAAACTGCTTAACAAGTCCAGCTGGTATCTGCCGCTCAAGTAATCCATCCATTCATCCATTTGCTAAAACCACATCGTTATGAAAAAGACAATAAGATTTGGATATTTGTTCGCACTTCTGGCTGTATCAGCCTTGTTCGCTTGCAACCAGAATGAAGACGTGGATAACACCGTTGTCAACGACAGCCCGTTCGTCGGCACTTGGAAGCTGAAGAGTATGGCTACCAGCGAAAAGCTGGAATTACTTGACTCGCTGGGCAGGGTAATCGAAACCATCGATCCCTGGAGGCAGAATAACGAGACATACTCCGATGCCACTATTGAATTCAAGGAGGACTATACCGCTCTGAGCATCATCCGCGACGGCGACGCCATCAGCACAGGTGCCTATAAGTGGAAAGACCTTGGCGAAAAGCTGGAGCTGAAGTCTTATGCCACCTATCAGAAGGTGCAGATTGACACGTTCAGCATCGCCAAGAGCGGCAACGCCGTTACCCTCAAGACCTTACGCAAAGATAAAGGCACACTCTTTAGAGATGAAATTGTCCAGGTGGATGACACGACGACAACTACGGTATCGCGTAGGTACGACGTTAACCACTTTACCGACGTCACCATCAACATCGACAAATAATCGAGATATCTTGAACTTCGACAAGCTCCTCCCCCGCCGTCTTTTCAGTTTGCTGACTGTCTTATTTGTGGCAATCAGCTTGACGGCAGCGGAGGAGTTTGTTGTTGTCATAGATGCCGGACACGGAGGCAAAGACCCTGGCGCACAAAGCGCTAACCGCAAGGTGAACGAAAAGGACATTGCCCTCAAAGTCGCCCTCCGTGCAGGCGAGCTTATCCGCAACGCCCATCCGGAAGTAACGGTAAAGTACACCCGTCGCACGGATGTCTTCGTCGAACTGAAGGAACGCGCTCGGATTGCCAACAAAGCCAAGGCCGACCTTTTCATCTCCGTCCATTGCAACGCTGCCGAAGGCCGCAAAGCCCATGGTGCAGAGGTGTTTGTCCTCGGTTCAGAAGAGGGGCGCACGCAGGCCAACCTCAACGCAGCCAAACGCGAGAATAGCGTCATCCTTCTGGAGAAGGACTACAAGGAGAGCTATCAAGGATTCGATCCTACGTCGCCTGAGAGCTACATCATCTTCGAATACTTGCAGAGCGAATACCTGAAAGAGAGCATCGCGTTGGCCCAATGCGTCCAGAAACAACTCTGTACAACGGCAAAACGCTATGACCGAGGTGTTCATCAGGCAGGATTCCTTGTTCTTCATGCCACGTCCATGCCCAGCATCCTCGTCGAACTTGGTTTCATCAGTAATGCCGAGGAGGAGAAATTCCTCAACTCTGCCGATGGCAAGGAGAAACTCAGCAAGAGCATCGCCAACGGCTTCGACAGCTACTATAAAAACCTGAAAAAGGATACGCAAAGCGCAGAAAAGGACAAGCAATCTGCCCCCAAAACAACAACACAAACAGCCCCTAAAACAGAGCAGGCAAATAAAATCTCAGACCAAGCATCTGCCAAGCCAGAGCAGGCAAATAAAAATTTAGAGCAGGCAAATAAAAACCAGAACTCGTTAACTGCCGAAGAGGAGAAAAAAACTGCCGAAGCCATCGTCTTCAAGGTGCAGTTTCTCACCTCCTCCACCAAGCTGCCGGCAAGCAGTCCCAAGCTCAAAGGGCTCACAGAAGTAAGCTTTTACGAAGAAAACGGAACGTACAAATACACCTGCGGCAATACGACGGACCTCAATAAGGCTCAGGAGCTCCGCAAGAAAGTCGCTGCCACATACAAAGACGCCTTCCTCGTTGCCTTCCAAGGCGGCAAGCGCATCAACACCACCGATGCCATCAACGAGTACAAAGCCCTTCACCCATGAAACGAGGGAAAGAGATTCTTCTAGGTGCCATCTTCCTGCTCGCACTCGCCCTGCTTTTTGGTGGCATTAGCTTCCTGAAAGGCAGAGATCTATTCTCGACCAATCACACCTACTATGTACGCTATAACGATGTAACCGGGCTATCCAACTCCAGCCCCATCTACGTCAACGGCGTACGCATCGGCATCGTCAGCGGCATCAGCCACAACTACAGCCATCCCGACGACATCGTCGTGCGCATCGGCGTCAACAAAAAACTCCACATCCCCCAAGGTAGTCAGGCCCTGCTGATGACTGAGCTGCTCGGTACCGTCAACGTCAAACTGGAACTTGCGCCCGACAACGGACGTTATTATGCCCCCGGCGACACCCTTAACGGCGAGATGTACAGCGGCATACGCAGTCAGATTGCCCAACTGATGCCCCAATTGATGCAGCTGCTTCCCAAGACAGACTCCATTCTGACAAACATCCATCAGCTGACGTCAGATCCCTCCCTCAATCAGACGCTACATAATACCGAAGCGCTGACTGCCGACGCAAAATCCACGCTGACAGAGTTCTCCACCACCATTCGGCACATCTCCAGCCTCATTGATACCTATCAGGGCGTCGGCAACAAACTGGATACATTCACAGACAAGCTGAACACACTAAGTGACGAAGAGCGACTGAACGCCCTGCTCACTAACCTCGATGCCACTCTGAAGAACCTGCGCACCCTTTCTGAAGAATTGACTGAAGGTAACGGAACCGCCCACCAAATTATTGCCGATCCTACCCTCTACAACCACCTCAACTCTGTCTGCACGGAAGCCTCCGAGCTCATCGAAGACATCAAGAAAAACCCCTCGCGCTACATCCGTCTTTTTGGTCGTTCCAAGGACTAAATCTCCCCTATTCCGAGCCTGCCAACTTGAGCAAATCCGAAGCCGAATAAGAGACTATATAAAATTTCTCTAAATAAAGAGTCCTCTTTGGGAGGAGAAAACGAAAGGTGCCAAAAACCTACGCAAGACTACGTTTTCAGCCCTTAAAACTACCTACGCAAAGCCCCCCCTTTCCCCTACCTAAAGACAACAATCTACTGAAAAGCAAAATCTTTCAGACTTGCAACTTTTTTTTGACAAACGAGAATAAGCAAAGTAAAAGCGTTTGGGTTATAGGGGGTTAGAGAAGGCGAAAAAAAGGGCATCTCAAAAGGGTTTGGTCAATTCAAAAAAAAGCCCGAACTTTGCAGCGTAATAGAAAGAGTTGATACGGACGAGGCTGAAAAATGGAGAGCAGCGGTTGACGCTACTCCCAATTTTTTGCCCGCGAAAATTGAAAAATGAAACAAGAAGAACTGGAACAACGGTGGAGCGAATGCTTGTCAATCATTAGTGACAACATCCCCGCCTCGGCCTATAATATCTGGTTTGCAAACATCCGTCCGCAGAAGTTTGCTGAACAGGTGTTGTGGTTAGCCATCCCTAGCCAGTTCGTCTATGAATACATCGAGGAACATTATATCGACCTCCTCTATGCCACCATCTGCCGTGTGTTCGGCGAGAACACCGACTTGATGTACCGCGTCCAGATCGACAAGGCTAACGAGCTTTCCGTCGATCAGGAATCGTCCAACCGTCGCGCCAGCATCAGCCAGCCGCAGACATCCGCTGCCCGCAAGAGCACCAACAAGGCTCCCGGCCCCATCAGCGTGGCCACGCAGGACCTTGACCCGATGCTCCGCCCCAATTACAGCTTCGATAATTTTATCGAGGGCGAAAGCAACCGATTGCCAAGGGCCGCGGGCAACAGCATTGCCGACAATCCAGGCCGTACCATTTTCAATCCGTTGTTCGTCTATGGCGCCAGCGGTGTGGGCAAGACCCACCTCATCAATGCCATCGGCTTGCGCGTCAAGGAACTCTATCCTGACAAACGCGTCCTTTATGTTTCGGCCAACCTCTTCAAGGTGCAGTTCATGGATGCCGTCCGCAAGAACACGCTGACCGACTTCATCAATTTCTACCAATCCATCGATGTCCTCCTTCTGGATGACGTGCAGGAATTCGTCGGTCCTGAAAAGACACAGAACACCTTCTTCCATATCTTTAACCACCTGCACCAGAACGGGCGCCAGATTGTCATGTCGTGCGACCGTGCTCCCTCATCGTTGCAAGGCATGGAAGACCGCCTTATCACACGCTTCAAATGTGGACTGGTGGCCGAGATTGAGCGTCCCGACTACAATTTACGCAAGGCAATCCTTACCAGCAAGGTGCGTCGCGACGGCCTCATCATCAGCAACGACGTTCTCGATTATATTGCTGAAAACGTCACGGATAGTGTGCGTGAGCTGGAGGGCATCCTTAATTCCATTATCGCCCACGCAACCATCCTGAACCGCGAGCCCGATGTCACCCTCGCTGAGCGCATCATCAACAAGGCCATTCGCCGAGCTCCGCGCGAGGTCACCCTCGACTCCATCCTCAATACCGTCTGCAACACCTGCCATGTCACACAGGAGGAAATCAGTTCCGGCAGTCGCAAGCGCTCCGTCGTTCAAGCCCGCCAGATAGCCATGTTCCTTGCCCAGAAACACGTCAAGGACATCACGCTCACCCGCATCGGCGAATGCATCGGCGGCCGCGACCACACCACCGTTCTCCATTCCTGCAAGCTCGTCATGAACCAGTTGAACTTCGACAAAGAACTGAGCGACAACGTCACTACCATCGAAAAAGCCCTCCTCAAGCGTTAAGGAAATCTAACCAACGTGGAAAAGAAAACATACAGCTTCGACGAAGCCTTCCAGGCCACATTGGCCTATTTCAACGGCGACGAACTGGCCGCCAAAGTGTGGGTAAACAAGTATGCCATGAAGGACTCCTTCGGCAATATCTACGAACAGACCCCGACTGACATGCATTGGCGCATAGCCCGTGAGATTGCCCGTATCGAACAAAGATATGAGAACCCCATGAGCGCCGAGGAAATCTTCGGCCTGCTTGACCACTTCCGCTACATCATCCCGCAGGGCAGCCCCATGACGGGTATCGGCAATGACTTTCAGATTGCCTCGCTCTCCAACTGCTTCGTTATCGGCATGGATGGCAACGCCGACAGCTACGGCGCCATCATCCGCATCGACGAGGAGCAGGTACAACTGATGAAGCGTCGCGGAGGCGTGGGGCACGACCTCTCGCACATCCGTCCGAAGGGCTCGCCCGTCAAGAACTCTGCCCTCACCTCCACCGGCCTTGTGCCCTTCATGGAACGTTATTCTAATAGTACGCGCGAGGTAGCACAGGATGGACGGCGCGGCGCGCTGATGCTTACCGTCTCTATCAAGCACCCCGACAGCGAGTCGTTCATCGACGCCAAGATGACCGAGGGCAAGGTGACGGGCGCCAATGTCTCCGTCAAGATGGACGATGCCTTCATGCAGGCAGCCGTAGAGGGCAAGCCCTACGTGCAGCAGTACCCCATCGACAGCGACGAGCCGCTCTACTCCAAGGAAATCAACGCCGCCGACCTCTGGCACAAGATTATCCACAACGCCTGGAAGTCTGCCGAGCCGGGCGTCCTCTTCTGGGACACCATCCTGCGCGAGAGCATCCCCGACTGCTATGCTGACCTTGGTTTCCGTACCGTCAGCACCAACCCCTGCGGCGAGATTCCCCTCTGCCCTTACGACAGTTGCCGCCTGCTGGCTATCAACCTCTTCTCCTATGTGAAAAATCCCTTTACGCCCGAGGCCGAGTTCGACTACGACCTGCTTCGCAGCCATGTCGCCAAGGCCCAACGCATCATGGACGACATCATCGACTTGGAGATAGAGAAGATTCAGAAGATTCAGGAGAAAATCGAGACCGACCCTGAAAGCGAAGAGATCAAGTTTGCCGAGCGCAACCTCTGGCAGAAAATCATGGACAAGAGCACCAAGGGCCGCCGCACGGGCGTAGGCATCACCGCCGAAGGCGACATGCTGGCGGCCATGGGCTATCGCTACGGCACCGACGAAGCCACCGACTTTGCCGTCAGCGTTCAGCAGACAGTAGCCCTCAGCGCCTATCGCAGCTCGGTCACCATGGCCCGCGAGCGCGGCGCTTTCGAAATCTTCGATGCCCAGCGCGAGAAGGACAACCCCTTCATCCGTCGTATCGCCGAGGCCGACCCCCAACTCTATGCCGACATGGTCCGCTACGGACGTCGCAACATCGCCTGCCTTACCATCGCCCCCACGGGCACCGTCAGCATCCTCACCCAGACTACCAGCGGCATCGAGCCCGTCTTCATGCCCGTCTACAAGCGCCGCCGCAAGGTCAACAAGGACGACCCCGGAGCACACGTGGACTATATCGACGAGACGGGCGACTGTTTCGAGGAGTTCATTGTCTATCATCAGAAATTCCTCACATGGATGCGCGTCAACGGCTACGACACCACCCGCCGCTACACGCAGGACGAGCTGAACGCCCTGTTGGCTGAGTCACCCTATCACCTCGCCTCTGCCAACGACATCGACTGGGTGAAGAAGGTGCAGATGCAGGGCCGCATCCAGAAGTGGGTGGACCACAGCATTAGCGTCACCATCAACCTCCCAGCCGACACTACTGAGGAACTCGTCAACGAACTCTACATTGAGGCTTGGCGCCAAGGCTGCAAGGGCTGCACCGTCTATCGCGATGGCTGCCGTAGCGGCGTTCTCATCGCTGCCGAGGAGAAGAAGGATGAGAAGAAACGCTGCGAGCCGTGCGATTGCCGCCAGCCCGTCGTCGAAGTGCGTCCCAAGGTGCTGAAGTGCGACGTCGTCCGTTTCCAGAACAACCGCGAGAAGTGGGTGGCCTTCGTCGGCTTGCTCGACGGACGTCCCTACGAAATCTTCACCGGTCTTCAGGACGACGACGAGGGCATCCTCCTGCCCAAGAGCGTCACCGAGGGCGTTATCATCAAGAACATCGACGAGAACGGCGTCAAGCACTACGACTTCCAGTTCACCAACAAGCGTGGCTATAAGACCACCATCGAGGGACTCTCCGAGAAGTTCAACAAGGAGTTCTGGAACTATGCCAAGCTCATCAGCGGCGTGCTCCGTTACCGCATGCCCATCGACCAGGTGATTAAGATGGTCGGCAGCCTCGAGATGGACAACGAGACCATCAACACTTGGAAGGTTGGCGTGGAGCGCGCACTGAAGAAGTACATCGTCGATGGCACCGCCGTCAAGGACCAGGCCTGCCCCTCTTGTGGCGAGCAGACATTAATCTATGAGGAAGGCTGCCTCCATTGCACCAACTGCGGCTATTCCCGCTGCGGATGAGGTTTCTTTGTTTAACGTTTAACAAGGGCCAAAGGACGTGTTCGTTAAGCATCAAATCTTAAACGTAAAACAAAAACCATGTTCCTTGAGCTGAACAACATAGCCTTTTATGCCTATCACGGCGCACTTCCTCAGGAGCGCGTCGTGGGCGGGCATTATACCGTCAGTCTGCGTCTGCATGCCGACTTCAGCGAGGCCTGCCGCACGGACACCCTGACGGACACCATCGACTATGCTGCCGTCTGCGCCGCTGTCAAGGCCGAGATGGCTCAGCCCTCCAACCTCATCGAGCACGTCGCCACCCGTATTGCCCACCGTCTGCTTGCCGACTTCCCCACCCTCGACAGCATCGATGTCCGTCTCTGCAAACCCCATCCCCCCGTCCCTGGCATAGAGATAGCCGAGACCTGCTTCGCCGCCACGTTCAGCCGTACGGACAAATAGCAACGAAGCCCCATGAGAAAAGCGCCCCTCATCCTTCTCATCCTGCTTTTGCTGATAACCCTTTCCTCCTGCCGCAGGGATGCCGCTTTTCACGATGCCCTGCTTCGTGCCGAAGCCCTCATGGAGACAGACCCCCAGCAAGCACGCGCCCTGCTGGACAGCATAGCCTCACCCAACCTCAATCGTCTCTTTCCCCCCCTCAATCCCCCCGTTATCGGGGGGCAGAAACCCCTAAAGGGAAGGGCTTCCGATTCCTCTGGTCTCCCCTCCTTCAGGAGGGGTAAGGGGGAGGCTGCCCACTACGCTTTGTTGAAGACGCAGGCCGACTACAAATGCCGTGTCCGTCTGACGTCCGACTCCCTCCCCCTTATCGCTACGAACTATTACGGCACCAAGCGCAAGAGCCAACGTGCCGCCCTCGCGCAGTACTATCTTGGCTGCACCTATAAAGATATGCATCGCGACCTCGATGCCATCGATGCCCTCCTTCGTGCTACCACCCTTTTCCCAGACACAACCAACAAGTATTTTGCGAATAGCTTGTTTGAATTGGGCAGATTGTACATGAATCACCAAATGAACGACGAAGCAATAGTAACCTTCAGCCGTTATAGACTCTCGGAAGCCTGTAAGAGTGATTCCATGAACATTGGTTACGCAGATTATTATATGGGAGAATCATTTCTGCATAAAGGAAACGATTTTCTTGCGGACAGTTTATTCCATCGTGTTATTAGCAATCCAGAATTCCCCATAGCTTATCGTAGTATTGCTTATCATCATTTGGCAAAAATAGCTTATTATCGTTGGAAAGATACGAAGTTAGCTTTAGAGTATCTTGAAAAGTATAATGTTTTTTATAAAGATGATAATGATAACGGGGCAACATTTCTACTGAAAGCAGACATTAGTGTTGAAGAAAATGAGCCTTTAATCGCTATTGAGAATTACAGAAAATCCCTGACAAATAGCAATGATCTCTATACTCAATGTAACGCATACAAGGGTTTGGCCCAAGCAACATCAATGCTTAATATGTCGGATTCCTCAAGGCTCTTTTTAGACCGATACTCTTTGCTGCTAGATTCAATATACACTCTTCATCGTCTTAAGGAAATCGCAGAAATCAAGGATAGTCACGTCATTGAAATTCACGATCAGCAGTTGAAAGCGCGGCATGCGCGGTTTATGTTCTGGATGGGGATTCTGGCTGTTGTGCTCCTTTCAGGGACGGCCATCACCTTCCTGCTTATCGACCGTAAGCGCAAGAAGCGTTACTTGCAGGCGCAGGAGGAACTGC
>CAMYYY010000017.1 GCA_947303715.1 uncultured Bacteroidales bacterium
TCGTGATTATTCATGTAGCGTCGCAGACTCTCAGGGAGTGCCCCTGCGGGGCAGAACCGACGACAAACCGAGTGCCATCAAACTTGTTTGAATGGCCGAGGTGCGAAGGAGGAAGGCCGAAGGCCAAATTCAACAAAATCAAATTCAAAATTTTACAAAACTAAGTTCTAATCTATAATAGTAACCCGTTTGCCCTCGCTCCCCTCCCTCACGGGAGGTGGGGGAAAAGGGAAAATAAATTCGGCATTTTGGGGTGGATGGATGGTTTTTTGTTTACCTTTGCAGCGCAAAAAATAACTAAATGATAGAAAACAATGAAAAAGGTACATCTTCTTGGGGTAGCTGCCGCCCTGATGCTGGCAGCCTGTAATCCGGCAACGGGGAACCGCATCAGCCTCACGGGTACGGTGGAGCGCGACATCGACTCCCTCTCCATCAGCGTGATGAGGAACGACAACAGCGACACCCTCGTCGCCAGAGTTCCTGTGGTGAACGGGCAGTACGCGTGGAGGGGGACGGCCGACAGCGCCTGCATCATCCGCGTCTATTACGGACAGGGCAGCAGGGACTTCTACCGCTTCATCGGCGAGCCTGGGGACATCGTGCTGAACATCCCTCTGGAGGGTGAGAGCTTCCCCTCGGGCACGCCTCTCAACGACAGCATCCATGCCTACCAGAGCAACGTGGCACGACTGAACGCGAAAGCCAATGAACTGGGGGCTGAGGTGCGTGCGGCACAGACGGATGAGGAGCGCGACTCGCTCTACGAGGAGCAGCGCAAGGTGTGGCACGAGGGCAACTTCTACCGCGCCGATGTCCTGAACCGCCATACCGACGACATCTTCGGCATCTATCTGCTGCGTGACTTCCAGCTCTATAACTATCCTGAGCGGATTGAGGAGGCCACCAGGAAGCTGAAGGAGAACTTCCCCGACAACTTCTGGGCGAAGATGGTGGGCGACCGTAATGAGGGTCTGATGCGCGGCTTTCCCGGACGGAAATACACAGACCTCCGCATGGCCACACCCGAGGGTGGTGAACTGAGCCTGTCGGACGTGGTGCCCAACAACCGCTATACCTACGTGGACTTCTGGGCCAGCTGGTGCGGACCGTGTGTGGCTGACATCCCCAACGTGAAGGCTGCCTACGAGAAGTACCACAAGATGGGGCTGGAGATCGTGGGTGTTTCCTTCGACAATGAGGACGCCAACTGGAAGGAGGCACTGAAGAAGTACGGCATGACGTGGCTCCAGATGTCAGACCTGAAGGGCTGGAGATGTGCGGCAGCCAAGGTCTATGGCATCAACGCCATCCCCTCGACCCTGCTCATCGGACAGGACGGCATCATCATTGCCCGTGACCTCCGCGGTAATGAGCTTGCCCAGAAGATGGCAGAGCTGCTGGAGAAATAGAAGACCCACCCCCAACAGACCCTCTCCCCGCTCCCCCGTAAGGGGGAGAGCCTCGCTTTGCTCGAGTTGGGAGTTTCAGGAGTTCAGGAGTTTCAGGAGTTCCGACGAATGTACAGAGCAGTAAGAGCCACCAAGCTTGCTGGAATGGCCGAATCGTGAAGGATAAAGGCCGAGCCAATGTTTCGCTTGCTTTGCTGGCGCGGTAGAAAGGATATTCAGTAATTGAACTATTGTACAGGCCCTCTCCCTCCCCTCCCTCACGGGAGGGGTTGGGGGTGGGTCTGCTGGGAGGGGGTACTTTATTTCCTCTTGCCCTTGCTCTTCGAGAGGTCCTTGATGCGGATGTTGCGGAACTTGATGCCCGTGCCGTGTCCGCAAAAGCTGATGTAGCCGTCCTTGTTGAAGAGGCCAGGATGGTTCTGGTGGTCAACGGTATATTCGTTGGCACCTCCATCGGGGCTGACGTTATGGCCCTTGCAGGCTTCGCGGATGTTGCCATCGAGAATGACCTCGCCATTGACCGTAACGGTGATGTGATCGCCGATGGCACGGATCTCCTCAGTGTTCCAGGTGCCGAGCTCGGGGAATTTCACGCGCTTGGCAGGAATGATGCCATAGACGGAGCCATGCTGCTGATACTCACGCAAGCCGCGATAGATGGGGGCATCGTGGTCGAGAATCTGAATCTCCATTCCTTCGTAGGCAGCATCGACCTCCATCGGGGTGCGGATGCCGACACCGTTGTTGACACCCTCGACCATGAACTGGAACTCGAAGCGATAGATGAAGTCGCTGTACTTCTTCTTCGTGTAAAGGTTGCCACCGCTGCCATAGGCGGCATCCACATAGATGGTGCCGTCGATAAGGGTGTAGTTGTCGAGATTGCCCTGCCAGTTGTCCATGTTGGTTCCGTCGAACAGCATGACGAAGCCCTCCTTCTTCTCCTCAGGGGTGAGCTGGCTGATGAGCGAGGTACCCTCGGCAGGCAGTTTTTCAATCATGCCCTTGATTTCATCCACCGCATAGCCGGCATCGGGGTCAGAGGCCATCTTGGAACGGAAGACATCCTGAGCCTTCACGAGGGCAGCCTTCACGGCTTCACCGCCCATGGGTTCGGCACTCTTGGCGACGATGGTCTTGACGGCTGTTGCGGCAGCCTCAGCATTGTCCTTGCTATCCAGATACTTCGTAGCCAGCTCAAGAGCCGAAGGCATAGGCACATTCCCCAGCGCCTCGATGAAACGGTTGAGGACGGAGGTGGAGGGCTTCAGCCCAATGGCATCGCTGAGGTAGCGGAACTTGCGGATGGAGGTGAAGTTTGCCGCGTTGATGAGCGGCAGGGCGCGGCTGAGGGCAGCATCGGTACGTCCCTTGTCGGCAGCCACCTCAAACAGGCGGTCCACCACCGAGGGGTTGTTCACCTTCAGCAGGGCATCGAAGGCAGCATTGGCATCCTTACCCTTGTAACCCTGCATGAGGGCGTTGATGGCATCGGCATTGCCCACCTGAGCCAGCAGGGGATAGTAGAGGGCCTTGTCCGTAGCCTTCGAAAGACGCTCGGAGACACCCTTGTACTGCTCTGCGGCAGGCAGGGATGCAAGAGCGCTCTTCATGGCGTTCTGAAGCACCGTACGCTTGTCGCCCGAAGCTTTCTCAGCCAGATCAGCCAGAAGGGTGAAGTCATCAGGACGAACCACACCGCTGAGGGCAGCGTAGGCAGCATTGCTGACAGCATCGTTACTGGAACTGAGCAGCTCGAACACCTTCCCCTTGGCAGCAGCAATACGGCGCGTACCAATCAGCGGCAGCGCGGCAGCCTGCACATCGGCATCCTTGCCAAGGGCAGCCACAAGAGCATCGTCGGCCTTACCGTTGAAACGGGTAAGAGCCGCCACAGCATCGTCATTGAAACGCGAGCCAAGCATGGAGACAAGGGCATTCAGCGCCTCATCGCCTCCGATGATACCGGCAGCATGCATGGCGGCCTGACGGACGACGTCGGTCTGCTCACCACTGATGTAAGAAGCCACCCAGCCTGCTTCGCTGGTCTGCTTGCGGGCACCGAACCAGTTGAGCACGTCGGTAACGGCAAAGGGTCCTGCCTTCTCAGCCTGCTTGGCAATCTCAGCACAGACAGCGTCGTCGGCAAGCGGACTGATGTTGAGCAGGGCAGCATTGCGCACCTCGATGTCAGAGTTCTTGAGGTCCTTATATAAATAAGGTAGAGCATCCTTGCCCAAGGCTTTCGCCAGCACCTCGAAAGCGGCGCCGTGGACGTTGGCAGGAAGCTTCTTGTTCTTCCAGAGCGACTTGGCCTCCTTCACAGCCAGCTTGGACGTAGCAGGGTCGGCAGCCAGACGCTTCACCAGATTCATGTACGACTCGTAGGAATTGGTGGCTTCGCCGGCATAACCTACAGCCTTAGCAGCCTTAGCCAACACGGGCAGAGAAGCCTTGGTGCCCACCGCAGCAAGAGCGCTGTTGATGGCAGCCTGCTGTGTATCGTCAGCTCCGTTCTTCCACAGCAGCAGAAAGGGTTCGGCAGCAGCAAGCTGTTTCTTCTCCACGGCGTAGGCCAGCGCTGTGCGATTCTGGCCCTCAGACACCAGCTTCAGCAGCACGTCGTCCGTGCCGGGGATACTGATGAGGGCGCGCATGGCGAAGTCCTTCAGGTAGTCGTCCTTCAGGCAGGAGACGAGGACGGGAGCATCCTCAGCCGTGCCGCATTGCTGGAGCAGCGAGAGGAGGAATGCCTTGTTGGGCTTATCGGTACACTTGGCAAGCGAAGCCTTCACGCCCTCGCGGACGTTCTTGCGCAGGGCGGCATTGCCCTTGTCGGTGACGTAGGCGGCAAGGCCAGCCAGCGCGTATTCAACCGTAGCGTTCTTGCCTTCAGTAGCAGGTACAAGCATATCAGCCAGGCTCTGCACACCGGCAGCACCTGTGGAGGCGATTTCGTTCATCACCGTGTTGAACACCGTGACGTCCTTGGCGGGAAGCTGAGCCAGACCGTCGGCAATGATGGTAGCCGTCGTGCGATGACGAGCATCCTGAGCACTCAGCGGAAGAACAGGCAGCACTAACGCCAGAATCCAAGTAAGCAGTAGGAATTGTATCTTTTTCATAAACTTCCAATATCTAAATAACTAAATCGAAAATCAATCGTAAATAGTAAATATACAAATCGTAAATCTCTTTAGAGCCTCCAAGGCGAGCGCATGGGCTGGTCGATAAGGGCATTTGCGGCATCGTCGCCAATGAACTGCAGCTTTTCGGGGTCGAAACGGAGTGTGCGGTTCAGGCGCAGGGCGCAGACAGCCATGTTGACGATGGTGGCGCTGCGGAAGCCGTTGACCTCGTTGAGGGCGAACTTCTGGCGTGTCTTGATGCAGTTGATAAAGTCGGTGTTCTGCGGAGCGGGGTCGGGCAGCTCGGCCAGCTTGTTCATCACGTCGGGGATGGTGCACTGGAAGCCTTTGAAGACTTTCCCCTTCGGGCCTTCGATGTAGGGCACATTGTCGCCGCTCTCGAAGCCCTCGCCCTCGAGGATAATCTGGCAGCCGTCCTCGTAGGTGTAGGTTATCTTACGCCAGATGCCGATGGCATCGGGGTGCTGCTGCGGAGCATCCACTTCAACCTTGATGGGCGACGTGTTGTCCTTGCCGAGAATGTACTGCACGGGGTCGAGGTAGTGCTGACCCATGTCGCCCAGGCCGCCACCGTCGTAGTCCCAGTAGCCGCGGAAGGTCTGGTGCGTGCGGTGAACGTTATAGGGTTTGAAGGGAGCCGGGCCGAGCCACATATCGTAGTCGAGCTCAGCAGGCACGGGTTCGGGCTGCAGGTTTTCCTTGCCCACCCAGAAGAATTTCCATGTGAAGCCGGTGGCGCCGCTGACGGTGACCTTCAAGGGCCAACCCAGCATGCCGCTGTCCACGAGTTTCTTCAGCGGCTCGACGGTGGTGCCGAGGCCATAGAAGGTGTCGGTGAAGCGGAACCAGGTATTGAGGCGGAA
The DNA here is from genome assembly GCA_947303715.1 of uncultured Bacteroidales bacterium. GTDB lineage: Bacteria > Bacteroidota > Bacteroidia > Bacteroidales > Bacteroidaceae > UBA1189. Next base: position 5,425 of record CAMYYY010000017.1, read on the forward strand.
GATGCGGTTGTTCTGCTTCACAGCCTCCATCACGCGCTTACCTTCGCCGATGGTACGTGTCATGGGCTTCTCGCACCAGATGTCCTTGCCGGCTTTGGCAGCCTCAACACTCATCAGCGCATGCCAATGAGGCGGGGTAGCGATGTGGACGACATCGACGTTGGGGTCGTGGATGAGGTCGCGGAAGTCGTGATACGACACAGGGGTATCGTGGAAGCGCTCCTTAGCCATGTTGACAGCCTGCTCCAGATGCTTCTTGTCCACATCGCAGACGGCCACCAGGCGGCAGCGCTCGTCGCTAGTGAAGTGATAACTGCTGCGTCCGATGCCTCCGACGCCGATGATACCCTTGGTGAGCTGGTCGCTCGGTGCCACATGCTTGGGTCCGCCCAGCACACGGCTTGGGACAATGGTGAACAGCGAGGCTGCTCCCATCGTCTTCAGAAATTCTCTTCGTTTCATATATTATTAACTGAAATTAGTTTCCTAACTCTTAACTATTAACTCTTAACTAATTAGAGTCTCGTCAGCACAATGTTCTTCCACTCCACCTTGATGCCGCCTCCGTCGTGAATCTGCAGGGCGATACGGCCTGTGGCACGTCCAATCTTAGCATCGGTGAAATCGACCATCGGATGTCCGTTGAGCCAAGTCTGCACATGGTCTCCCTCGACACGCAGACGCAGCGTGTTCCAGTCGCCTTCCTTCAAGAATTCCTCCTTTTCATCGGGAATCTGCTTGAGCCAGCCACGTCCGTAGGACTCATAGATGCCGCCTGTGTCGCTGCCCTTTGGAGCCACTTCACATTGCCAACCGTTGACCTTCACAGGAGGCTCAACAAACGAGCGGAAGAAGACGCCCGAATTGCCATTCGCCCACTGACGGAACTCCAGCGTGAGGTCAAAGTCCTCGTAGTAATCGCGTGTAGCCAGGTAGCCATACTGCTTGTTGGGACCGCTCTCACACACCATGTTACCCTCTTCGTTGACATACCATAGCTCTGTGCCGTAAGCCTGCCAGCCCGTGAGGTCCTTGCCATTGAAAAGGATGACCTTCTTTCCCGCATTCTTCTTGGGCAGTTCCTTTATCTTGATATTGCGGAACGAAGCGGGATAGCCGTGATCCTGCAGGCAGATGACTCCGCGATGGGCCAAGCCGTATTCAGGAGCATTCTCCCACTTGCCGCTATTCTTACGCTCGAACCAGTCCTTCGTCCAAGCCTCAAACTCCAGAATCTTCACGCCGTTGAGCCAATGCTCCACATGGCCATTATCGAAAACGATGCGCGAGTTGTTCCACTTTCCCTGCGGATTCACCTTCATCAGGCTCTCGTCGGGCAGATGCATGGCGTAGTCCACACCTAAGCGCTGCCAGGGCTCCAGCTTCGTGGGGGCATTGTCCTCCTCCCAGCCGTCGTTATCAATAAGCTGATACTCTGGGCCGGTGACGTAGGGCACGGGGAAGAAGGGATTCTCCACCACGTGATAGAGCATTCCGCTGTTGCCTCCGTGGGTCAGCTTCCAGTCCCAGTCGAGGATGAAATTCTCATACTGCTTCTTGGTGACAATGTAGCCATTCTCGTCGCTACCGTCGCCCGCAGCCTGCATGGTGCCGTCAACGACATGCCAGCCGTTGTTCAGTTCCGTGCCGTTGTAGTTCTTCCACTTGTCGAGAGTCTGACCGTCGAAGAGCAGTTCCCAGCCCTCCTCGATTTCACTCTTTGTTAACACGTTCTGCTTCTTACTACATGCCGTCAAGGCAGTCACAGCCACTAAGGCCACGAGGCACAAAGCCCCAAGAGAATACTTTTTCATAGATTAAATTAATTATATCGTCTGCAAAGATATAGTGAGCCGAGCGAAAAAACAAATAATCCCGCCAAAACTTTTTCACCCACAGCGAGACACCCCTACAAACGTTTTCTCACAGATATTCCTTAAAAAGACTAAAAAGATTTGTTTATCACACATAAAATGCTGAAATTTGGCGCGTCAACACTAAAGAGAGGTTCTATGGATTACAAAAAAGACAACCCCACATTCGACTATGAGAAGAAAATTTACTTCTCACAGACCGTCAAGGCAGGGAAACGCATCTATTATCTGGATGTGAAAAAGAACAAACGCGACGAGTTATTCCTCTCCATCACGGAAAGCAAAAAGGTTTACATCGGGGATGTGGAAGAGGGGCAGTACAATTTCGAAAAGCACAAGATTTTCCTCTATCAGGAGGACTTCAGCAAGTTCATCGAAGCGCTGAGCAACGCCATCCGCTTCATCCACGAAGGAGGCGCTGAGCAGGCATCCCTCCCCGTCAACGAAGAGACCGGTGAGCCCGCTCCCGCTAACAAAGATAACGACGAACAGCCGACAGCACCTGAGGCTGACGCTGCTGAAGAAACAAAAGAAGGTCTTTCTGACGAAATATCGACGGAAATCGTCGACGATATAGACCTGAAAATAGATTTTTAAGGGAAAAACAGCAAAAAACTCCCATTTTTGTTTCGTAATTCGCATTTTTGCCGTACCTTCGCGGCCACTTTGCGAAAAGCTCTCATTCCGTGTGATGGCGAATTAAGCAAAAACACTTAATTTAGAGTAACACTTAAAAAGGAAAAAAAATGAAAACATTCCAGCTCCAAGGCACTTCCCGCAAGGAAGTCGGAAAGAAAAGTTCACGCGAACTGCGCAAGCAGAACCTTGTCCCCTGCGTGATGTACGGTATTCAGAAAGATGAGAACGGCGTTCCCGTTGCTCTTCCTTTCGTTGTCAAGAAAGACGATCTCCGCAAGCTGATCTACACGCCGGAAATCTTCGTCATTGACCTCACCATCGATGGCAAGCTCTACAATGCCATCATCCAGGAGATGCAGTTCCATCCCGTCAAGGACACCGTCCTCCACATGGACTTCCTCCAGATCAACGAGTCCAACCCCATCGTCATGGCTGTTCCCGTACAGCTCACGGGTCTGGCTGCTGGCGTCAAGGCCGGTGGTAAGCTCGAGCAGATTGTACGCCGCATCAAGGTCAAGGCTCTCTACAACGTCATCCCCGAGAAGCTCGTCATCGACGTCACCAACCTCGGTCTTGGCAAGAGCATCAAGGTTGCCGACCTCAGTTTCGACGGCCTCGAAATGGTTTCTCCCGCCAGCACGGTTGTCTGCGGTGTCATGACTACCCGCTCCTCACGTGAGGCTGGTGCCGCTGCAGAGGAAGGCGAGGAAGCTGCCGCTGAATAACCCCCTACAGTTCAACCTGGGTTCTTGGTATCGGTATGACAAAATACTTGATAGTCGGTTTGGGCAATCCAGGCGACGAATACAAAGAAACCCGTCACAACGTAGGTTACAACGTATTGGACGCCTTTGCCGAGGCGTCCAATACTGTTTTTGAGGACAAGCGCTACGGCTACGTGGCCTACACGTCAGTCAAGAACTGCCAGCTCGTCCTGCTCAAGCCCACCACGTTCATGAACCTCAGCGGCAATGCCGTCCGCTACTGGCTGAACAAGGAGAACATCGCCGGCGAGCACCTGCTCGTCGTCGTCGACGACCTCTCCCTCCCCGTGGGCACCCTGCGCCTCAGGGGCAAGGGCGGCGCCGGCGGGCACAACGGGCTGCACCACATCGAGCAGGTGCTCTGCTCGCAGAACTACGCCCGCCTGCGCGTGGGCATCGGCAACGGCTTTCCGCCCGGCGCACAGGTGGACTTCGTGCTTGGCGAGTTCGACGCCGACGACCGCACCGCCATCGATGCCCTGATGCCTACGGCTATCGACATCATCAAGTCGTTCTGCCTCGCCGGTCTCGACATCACCATGAACCAGTACAACAAACGAGGCGGTGAGCACCATTCGTGATTGACGATTTGCAATTGAAAATAAAAAACATTGGAAGCACGGATTGACAAATGGCTGTGGGCTGTACGCCTCTACAAGACCCGCTCGCTGGCCACCGACGCCTGCAAGAACGGGCGCATCACCATCAACGGCACCACCGCCAAGCCCTCGAAGACTGTCCACGACGGCGACACCGTCACCGTCCGCAAGCCGCCTGTCACCTACACCTTCCGCGTGCTGCAGGCCATTGAGAACCGCGTCGGCGCCAAGCTCGTGCCCGAGATGCTGGAGAACCTCACCCCCCGCGAGCAGTACGACATACTCGACACCGTGCGCATCAGCGGCTTTGTGAACCGTGCCCGGGGCACAGGCCGCCCCACGAAGAAAGACCGCCGCACCCTCGACGACTTCACCGCCGACGTCCCCCTCTTCTTCGACGACTCGCCCTTTGACGACGAAGAAGAAGACGGCGAATAGGCCCTTTCCTCCCGCCATTCGGGGCGACGTACGCCATAACAAGGGGGGCGTACAGAATAACAAGGGGGGCGTACAGAATAACATGGGGGACGTACAAAACGGCAAAGGGTGGCGCAGGAGACACATGAGAAGGCGGTGCAGCTATTTGAGGGGCTCGTTTAACAACTGTTAATGCGTAACCTTGTAACCTTGTAACCTGTAACCTTTGTAACCTTTTCCCCGTTTTGGAACATGTGAGTTGATTGTTTATTTATAATATTATATATATATTATAAATATATATTATTATATAATTATATAATAATATATATAATTAGCGCGTAAACAAAAAGTGCGTTCAGGTTACAAAGGTTACAAGGTTACGGTTACGCTCAGAACCCCCTACCGATGGAATTTAACAAAAAAATGGCGAAAAACCGCCGGCAAATTTAGGCAAAAAAAGCGAAAAAAAGGGTAAAGTCGACTGTTTTTTGGGGTAAAATGCGCGTTTTTTGAGCAAAAATGGCGTTTTCTGAGCGAAAAAAACGGCACTTAGACGGACATGGGCAATAAAACAATGAAAGACAGATAGCTAACAAAAAAGACAGAAGGGAAACGGGCAAAAACAGGCAAAAAATTAGGCAAAAACAGGCGAAGAAATGCCCCCAAAAAAGGTCGAAAAAGAGTCGATACCGACGGAAATCGACGATAGCACGGGCGAAGATACTGATTTTTTGCGCTTTTTTTCGGCATTTTGTTTTGCGGATAATAAAAAAAGCTGTACCTTTGCCGTCCGAAATAAAAGAAACCATTACACATTATTGTTACCAGCAATAGTAGAACGAATTATAACGCATTAAAAAACAATATGAAAAAAGGTATTCATCCTGACAATTATCGCCCCGTTGTCTTCAAGGACATGTCCAATGGCGATTGCTTCCTGAGCCGCTCCACCGTAGCCACCAAGGAAACCATTGAGTTCGAAGGCGAGACTTATCCGCTGGTCAAGTTGGAAATCTCCAACACGTCTCACCCCTTCTACACGGGCAAGAGCAAGCTCGTCGACACCGCCGGACGCGTCGACCGTTTCCAGAGCCGCTACGCTGCGCTCAAGAAGAAGTAAGTCTTCGTCGTTCATCCTTTGTAGTAGAGACGCGGCATGCCGAGTCTCTACTTCTTTTCCCCCTCACCCCCCCCCACAGCACGCCATGAGTCACCGCACGCTCTCGTCGCTCCTCACGCACGCCGTCTGCCTGACGACGCTGGTGTGGGCCGTCAGCTGCACGCCTGACGACAGCCCGGCCGACGACACGGACATCAGCCGCAACGACAACGCCAACTCATCCACGTCGGCCTACGCACGGATGCTGGAGATTCCGCATCTCGACGTCTCTCATCCCTTCATCACCCACACCACAACCTACAACGGGCGCGAGACCGTCACCTACAGCTTCGAGTACGACGAGGCCCTGCACCACTCCCGCTGGGTGGCCTTTCAATGGTACGACGTGGTGAACGAGAAGCATTGGTTCCGCTCGAACTGGTACAGCACCTCGTGGGGCGGCGACCCGTTCCAGCCCGACCCTGCGCTGGACGACGGCGTCTGCCCCGATCGCAGCTACTTCACAGGCAGCGGAGGCGTACGCGGCCACCTCTGCGCCTCGGAGGATCGCGTCTATTCGCGCGATGCCAACGAGCAGACCTTCTACTACTCCAACATGAGTCCCATGGACTACGACTTCAACGGCGGCTTCTGGATGGACCTCGAGATAGCCGTGCGCGACACCTGGGCTTATAAGGCCTCCTTCTGCGACACCCTCTACGTCGTCAAGGGAGGCGCCATCCGCGAAGGCGAATACCGGCTCTCCAACAACGGGCGCCTGCCCATACCCAAGCACTATTTCATGGCGCTGCTCTGTCGCAAGAGCGGCACCTACAAGGCCATCGGCTTCTGGGTGGAACACAAGCCCACCACTACCAACACCTTTGCCGACTGTGCCGTCAGCATCGACCAGCTGGAGCAGCTGACAGGCATCGATTTCTTCTGCAACCTCCCCGATAAGATTGAGGACGCCGTCGAAGCCACCTGTTATCCTGCCGTCTGGGGGCTGCGGTAAAGCCCTTTTTTCCTTACTCGTATAAATCGTTCAAATCGAGCGGAAAACGAGGAAAAACAAACAATCCCGCGCCAAAAACCGTTAATTAGTATTAAATTCAGAGGATTTTCTTCCGATTTGTTTGCAGGTTCAAAAAATACCCCTACCTTTGCACCGTGTTTTTCATGGTATTAGATTTTTTAAAGTTGAAAGATTGGTCGTCGCGATGACGGCCTTCTTTTTTTCCACTAAGGCACGGTTGTACGTGCAAGTGTTTGACAATTCTCCCGACTACATCCCCGAGTCGGGAGTTTTTTCTTGGCTACCCCTCCAATTTCTCGCTTCTGAAGGCGCGGAGGGTGCGAATCACCTCGTCGGACGAGTCGGTGAGGGTGAGGCGGAGGTTCTTGTAGCGTCCTGTCTCCATCAGACGGGTCAGAAGAGGATAGACGGGCATCTCGTCCGTCCAGAACTCGCGTCCAAGGAAAACCATCGGGCTGCCGTAGCCCAGACTGAGATAGTGGTTCTGCACGGCATCCTGGAAGATTTCCTGCATCGTGCCTGCGCTGCCTGGCGTATAGATGATGCCGCCCATGGGGATGGTGAGGATTTCGTCCTCGCGGATAGCGTTGGTGAAGTACTTGGCAATGTGGGTGGCAAAGGGTGTCGAGGGCTCATGGCCATAGAGCCAAGTGGGGACGCCCAGGCTGACGTACCGCTCCTGCGGATAGCGCTCGCGAATGGCAAAGGCGCTGTCGAGCCATCCCTCATCACGATACGAGGGTGCCGCAGCAGCCAGCGCATCGACAGCCTCATCCAGCTGCTCCATCCACCGCCCAGCCATCCACGCGCCCAGATGAGTAGCCTCCATCGCCCCAGGACCGCCGCCCGTCACCATCAGCGTGCCCTCCTCGGTGAGGCGTTTGCTGACGTGGGCAATCTGACGGAACATCGGGTCGGTACGCAGCAGGCTGTGCCCCCCCATTACGCCCACCACACAACGCTCGTCCCAGCCCTCCAGGAAGGTGTGCATGGCTTTGGTAATGAAGTGATCATGCAGCGAGCGAGCCAGCGTAATCTTCACGTTCGAACTCATCACCCCACGGAAGCGGTAGCGGTCATAGACCATCGTATCGTAGCACGTGGCAAACGTCTCCGGCTGTCCAGGCACATAGCCCGCATAGAGTTTCTCAGGCGTGTAAAGCCGACGGGGGAAGACGTTGTAGTCGAGGTCGGGAATCCGAGGATAGACCAGACAGCCCTCGCCCATGCGATGCATCAGCCCGACGGTAGACACGCAGCCCAGGAACAGGCAGTCCTCAAACGTACATTCGCCCAGCATACGGTCCAGATGCTCAATCTTTTCGAAGTTGATGCTCAGGAAGGCATAGTGAACGATGCACTCTCCGCTCTCTTCAAGCAGTCGGATGGCCTCCTCGCGGCTCTCAATGCAGATGTAGTTCGGTTCTCTTTCCATGATAAAAAGACTTTGAGTACAAAGATAGTGCGAGCCGAGAGGAAAAGCAAGAAAAACAACGTTTTTTTTGATTTGCCCGAGGCGAAGCCTATCTTAAACAGGCGAGAGCCTGTTAAAGGTACGAATAAGCGAGAGAAATACCAAATTTATTTGAGGATTTCCGAGCGGGAGTACCTAAAAGAGGCGAGAGCCTCTTAAAGATAGTGCGAGCCGAGCGAAGGGGATTAAAGATAGGGTGAACCCTATCTAAAACAGGCAAGCCTGTTAAAGGTACGGGTGAAAGCGACTAATTCCATAACGCAGGGGAATGGCGCGCCAGACCACTGGAATAAAAAAATAACGCAGGGGAATAAATTTTTAACGCAGGGCGTTATTAGTGCATAGTTCATAATTCATAGTGCATAGTCTTAGGGTTAAGAGGCGTTTTCTATGTCGGAGGAGGCAAAGCCAATTATTCGGATTATCCGAATTTCTTTTATAGTGCGTTTTTCTGCGAAATCGCCGAAAACTGTGTAGATAGTGTAGATTAGTGTAGATATTTTGCCCCATCTACACCCCTCAACACTTTTCTATTCAGTAAAATACACCTTTTGTGTAGATTGTGTAGATGTTTTTCAAACTATTTGGAGGATGAAACGCTTCCGCTCTTGTCCCTATTGGGCAGAACAACCTCTCCTACAGACAAACTGAAATGGTTTTTGCAGGTAGAACAAAAAATCCCCCTTTTTTGTTTGAAGTCTGCGAAATAACCCCTATATTTAACTGTTTTCAATAGTTTCAGATAGGCTGCGGTTCGGAAATACTCAAAATAATTTGGTATTTCTCTCGCCTTGCACTATCTTTGCAGCGCAACTGCCTACAATAGAGCCACCCGAGGAGAGGGAAAGGAGGTTGGGCAGAGCACGAAAAAAAAGCGTCACACGATGCTTTGTCGATTGGCTTCCTGAAATTACCACAGAAGAATGCAAGTCAAAGACAATGCAGAGTATGATGCCTCGGGTATGCTGAATTGTATCCCCGTTGTGTGCGCGAAGGCTAACCATGCCTTCAACGCACACTTTCTGGGTGTATCAGCAATACGTCACGTGGGTATCACTCTGTTCGTCAACTTGCAGGGCTGTGGTAGGCCTCAGGAAGCAGATGAGCAGAAGGTGGACACCCACGTTTTTCTTTATGTGGTTTTAAAAAAAGATTAGCCTTAAATTGGGTGTTAGAAGGCTGTTTGTTGTTATAAAGAAAAGTAGAAAATGTTCTATGAAAAAACTGTTGGATAAATACTCATCAACAATTGCTGTATGGGTTATAAAAATTTCATTCATAATTATTGTTCTATTAATAGCATTATCATTCTGTCATTTATGCCAGAAAAGGTTGGATTTTTTTGCTGTTCTTTGTAGCGCACTAATTGCTATTGGCAATGCTCTATTACTTTATGCAACACTCAATTCACAAAAGCAAGGGATAGCTAATGAAAAAAATGCACGCAAACAGGAACGTTTTGAAACGACTTTTTTTAATTTGCTGGATAAGCATATTGAACAATTTAATCGAATAAACTTTGCTGCTATCATGCTGCAGAATCCACCTAACGAAGAATATACAATCATTAATGGAAACTCGTTTATTACCTTTGCTTTTGGTCAATTACACTATTTAAAAGCGTATTTCTCATCAAAGAACTATTTAGGATGCTACGATTCTTCTGTAGACTGGAAGGGATATGATGACAAAAAAACAACTCAGGAGAAATTAGATTATGATGAGTATTTGCGTACCAAATATATAGCAAATATTTATGGTATCAATCAACAACAATTTGAAATATACAAAAAACAAATAGAAACTGAAGAAAAAACTACTCTGCAAATCTGTTATCAGCTATTCTATTCCCGTTGGGGAAAATCTTATGACCATTATCTGAGTATGGTAAAGGCACTCGTTGAGTTTATAGAATCACAGGGAAAGGGTGTTTCGAGCGCATATTACATGAAGATATTCAAAGGGTGTATGTCAAGTAAAGAACTGCAATTCCTTAATTATCATGCAAGCATAGATCAAGAGTTTGCTGAAATACTTCAGAAAACTTCCTTGTTTGAGAAAGATTTAGTAAAGAATCTAAAACAATATGATTATGAAACAGTTTTTTAAGAAAAAGGCAATGCTTATCATGGCATTAACTACAAGTGTAAACATTTCAGCCTTAAATTTTAACGTGGATGGTATTTACTACAGAACATTATCAAATGATGAAGATGTTTGTGTGATTAGTAATTCTTATAAATATAAAGGCGATGTCGTAATTCCTTCCACTATCGATTACGACGGAAGAACTTATAAAGTCACCAGCATTGACCGCAGTGCCTTTTATGATTGCAGCAGCCTGACATCTATCACAATACCTAATTCGGTCACCAGCATTGGCGCCAACGCCTTTGAAGGGTGTGGAAAGTTGACCTCTGTATATATTTCGGACATAGCAGCATGGTGTAAAATTATGTTCATTAACGACATAGGTGCAGGCGTATTTTATTCAAGCAATCCTTTATATTATGCGGAACATTTATTTTTGAATGGGGAAGAAGTAATAAAAATGGAAATCCCTAACGGCGTTACGAACATTGGCGACTATGCCTTTGTGAATTGCAAAATGACTTCCGTAACTTTTTCTGAGACGGTAACTAGCATTGGCAAAGATGCCTTTTCTGAATGCAGCAGCCTGACCTCCGTCACTATCCCCAATTCGGTCACCAGCATTGGTGAAAAAGCCTTTTCTAGTTGCGGAAGCCTGACTTCTTTAACAATCCCCAATTCAGTCACTAGCATTGGAGACGGAACCTTTTATGGTTGCAGCAGCCTGGCTTCCATCACCATCTCAAAGTCGGTCACCATCATTGGAGAAAAAGCCTTTTATGGTTGCAGCAGCCTGACTTCCGTACATGTTTCCGACATAGCTGCATGGTGTAAGATTTCGTTTTTGGGGGTTGATAATAATCACTACGAAAGTAACCCTCTTTATTATGCAAAACATTTGTTTTTAAATGGAGAAGAGGTGATTAATTTGGAGATTCCCAACGGCGTTACTAACATTAGCGGATATGCTTTTGGTAATTGCAGTAACCTAATTTCCGTAACTATTCCCGAATCCGTCACAAACATTGGAAAAAGAGCCTTTCAAGGTTGCTATCGTCTCCATACTATTTATTGTCTAAATACTATTCCTCCTAGCTGTGATGAAGGTACTTTCTACTGTCCAAATAGTGTCCGAGACGGGTATGATGTTTACACCTATACCAATCTTCATGTACCAATGGGTAGCGGGGAAGTTTATTCAAGTGCCTACGATTGGCGATACTTCAACAAAATTAAGGAAGACATGGAATCTGGAGGAAAAGTGCATTATGCAAATCTTATTGTACAGCAAGGAACAACAGGTTATACCCGACAGGCTGTTAAAGCGGCTGAAAAATATACCATATATATTGGTTCACTCGGCGAAAACCGGGTGAATGCCGTTGTCTTTAACGGCACAGATGTTACAGAAGAAGTAGTGAACGGTTATTATACCACACCTGAGATCAAGGGAGAGTCCGTACTCTCTATCTCCTATGAAACTGAAACATCAGCTAATTCAGCCATATTGAACAATGTGAGGGTGACAGGATACGATGGTGAAATACACATCAATTATATTGATGAAATGTCCGATGTGTTTGTCTATTCTGTGGATGGAGAACTCGTTGGTAACATCTCATCTGTGTTTGGCTCCGTAAGTATACATGTTCCTGCAGAACAACTATATATTGTAAAAGTTGGTGAACGCACCTATAAAGTAGCATTGTAGGTTGAACTTGCATCTGCCCTCATCGCACTACCAATATCGTAATAAACGAAGGAGGGATTATAGCGTTTTCCATGCTTTCATGGTTTTTCAGAATCAGCGGGGGACGAAGTGGCCTTCGGCCCAGTCGTAGTGGGTGACGGTAGTGGAGGGGATGAGCTCAGCATCCTCGTCCTTGGGCTCGTAGGTCTCAACGGTATAATCAGCTTGCAACGACGGACTGAGGGGGGAAAGGGTGAGGCGGAGGAAATGATTGGCAACGGGTTCCGTGTGTTGCTCAGGCGAGGCCAGCTGGATAAAGCGAGAGAGGGGAAGGGGCACCCAGGCTTCGTCGTAGAAGGCGATGCGAGAGTCGGGCGCAGGGAGCTGTACGGTACGAACCAGGCAGATGACGCTGGTAGAGTCCGTCAAGGGGAGCAGCTTCATCTCCACCTGCGAAGCGGAGGTGTACTGCCAAAGAGCATAGTCAGCCGTGAGCTGGGTGAGTTCGGTTGTGCCACCAAGACGGTTGGTGACCTTCGCCTCCATGCCGGCTTCGCGGAAATCGACGCAGTCGGCACGATTCACCGACGTCAGCAACGTCATCAGGGAGTCGGGCATACGGACAATGCAGTCGCGCATCCGCACCTGAGCAGAGAGAGAGATTGAAGATTGAAAAGTGAAAACTGGAAATTGGAGGATAAAAAACATAACCATAAGGGTTGTCAAAGACCTCCTCTTAACATCCATATACTTTCTCTTAAACATCCGTTCCATATCCATCTTCAATGCTCAATTTTCAATCTTCAATCTATATTATCGTGTACCAAAGTAGAGGAAGAGCAGGCCGATGAGCACCATAGCGAGGGCGATGAGCTTGCTCTTGATGTTCTTCTCGTGCAGGAAGAGGGCGCCGCAGAGGAAGGAGATGATGACATTGCCGCGTCGTACCATAGAGACAATGGAAATCATGGAGCCCTCCTGGCTCAACGCCTTGAAGTAGGCAAAGTCGGCTACCGTCAGGAAAAGCGAGATGAGCAGGATGGTCCAGCGCCATTGGAAGGGCTGCTCCTTACGTTTCGGATACCAGAGGATGAACATCACCACACACATAATGAGCATGATATAGACATTGCACCATGCCTGAACGAGCATATTGTCGAGCTGCCGCATGAGTGCTTTGTCGTAGAGCGCGCTGACGGCTCCCAGCAGCGAGGCTGTTACGGCAAACCATATCCAACGGTTGTGCTTGAAGTCGATGCCTTCCTTCTTTCCGCCCAAGCTGAGCATGTAGAAGGAGATGATGGCAAAGGCCACACCAATCCATTGCCAGGCATTGAGCCGCTCGCCGAAGATGAGCAGAGCGCCCAACAACACCATAACGGGACGCGTGGCGTTGATGGTGCCGACGATGGTGATGGGCAGGTTCTTCATGCCGAAATAGCCGAAGGTCCACGAGGCCGAGACGATGCAGGCTTTCAGAAGAATGTATTTATGGGTGTCCCACGAGGCAACAGGGACGTGTACCAGCGTGCCGTCGAGTACAGGAGTATAGGCAGACAGTAGAATGAGCGGCAAGAAGATGCACGACGAAATCAACGTACTGAAGAACAACACGGGAATGACCGCATTGCCGCGCAACGACTGTTTCTTGAACACGTCATAGAAGCCCAACAAAAAGGCTGACAAAAAGGCCAGGATTAACCACATAGAAATAATATAATTAGGAATTAGAAATTAGGAATTAGGTATTAGAAATGAACAATTCTTGGGGGTAGTCGATATGGGTGAGGAACAAGCCGCGCCCTGGGACAGAGGTGCCTGCGCTACAACGGTCCTTCTGCTCAATGACACGGCAGAACTCTTCTATTGTCATTCGGCCTCGTCCTACCTCAAGCAGGGTGCCAACGATGGCCCGCACCATATTGCGCAGGAAGCGATCTGCCTGAATGGTAAATGTCCACACGCCCTCGCTCTCCTGCTCCCAACGTGCCTGCATGATACGGCAGTTGTTGGTTTTCACATCGGTATGAAGCTTGCTGAAAGAAGTGAAGTCCGTGTAGTCAAAGAGACGGGAAGCAGCTTTGTTCATAGCCTCGAAGTCAGGAGCCGTGAACAGACGCATGGAGTAGTCGCGTCCAAAAGGAGACTTGGCTGTATGGACATAATATACATAGGTACGCGCAAGGGCATCAAACCGCGCATGTGCAGCGTCCCTCACCCGTTGTACGCTGTGGATGGCGATGTCGGACGGGAGCAGGCGATTAAGTTTCTCGCAAAGCCAATCCGTGAAAGGCTGGGGCTGCGCAGCCACACACACATCGTCCACATCCAGATGCGCTACCATCATGCGGGCATGCACACCAGCATCCGTACGCCCAGCCCCTACCACAGGAGCAGGCACACGCAACAGCGTAGCCAACGCCTCCTCGAGGGTCTGCTGCACCGTCGGCGCATTGGGCTGCGTCTGCCAACCGCTATAGTTGGTGCCGTCGTAGGATAGGGTGAGGAAGAAACGCATTTTAGTGTGTCAAGTTCATCAGATGGACGGCAACGAGGGCGGCAGTCTCTGTACGCAAACGAGAGGCCGAGAGACTGACGGACTGGAAGCCGAGGGAAAGCGCCAGCCGGACTTCTTCCACGCTGAAATCTCCTTCAGGGCCAATGAGGACAAGGGCATCCTCATCAGGATTCAAGGCATCTAACAACGAAAGACGGAAAGCGGATGTGCCGTAGGACTGGCCCAGTCCCTCACCGCTAACATCCTTCTCTACCTCCTCTTCGCTATAGCAATGGGCAATAAACTTTTGCCCTTTGAAGGACTGACGGACAAACTTGTCGAACGGCATCATCTCGTGGAGAACGGGCTTGGTGGCCTTCAGACTTTGCTTCATGGCAGCCACGAGAATCTTGTCGAGACGCTCCGTCTTCACCACGCGGCGTTCAGAAAAACGGCAATCCAACAGACTCAATTCATCGAAGCCAATCTCCGTAGCCTTCTCAGCCAGCCACTCCATGCGATCCATGTTCTTCGTCGGAGCGACAGCCAGATGCAGGTGCCCCTGCCACAAGGGGGCAGGCGTCGTCTGGCTGAGGATGTCCACACGGCAACGCTTGCCCGATACATCGGCAATAACCGCCTCGTAGAAATGCCCCACGCCATCAGTCAACTGTACCTTCTCCCCTACCCCAAGGCGCAGCACACGCAGGGCATGAGCCGCTTCCTCTTCGGGCAGCTCATGCCGCGTGGCGATATCGGGGCAATAGAAAAGAGGCACCTTGAGTATTATTTGCGTTCGTGCTTATACTTGAAGATGATGGCGAAGAGCACGCCAACGACGAGGGCGTAAGCCGCAAAGACGTACCAACAGGTTGACCAAGCCTGCATCTGAGCCTCACCTGCGGGCTTGGAATAGACCAGCGCATTAACGACAGCCTGAGCCGACAATGTGCCAATCGTAGCGCCAAAGCCGTTCGTCATCATCATAAAGAGGCCCTGCGCGCTGGAGCGGATGCTCTCGGTAGTATTCTCCTCCACAAAGAGCGAGCCGCTGATGTTGAAGAAGTCGAACGCCACGCCATAGACAATCATCGAGAGAATAAACAGCCAAACGCCGTTGCCAGGATTTCCTACTGCAAAGAACCCGAAGCGGAGCACCCACGCCAACATGGCTATGAGCACCACCTTCTTGATGCCCAAACGACGCAGGAAGAAGGGGATGAGCAGGATACAGAGCGTCTCGCTGATTTGGCTAAGCGAAATAAGGATGTTGGCATGCTTGACGGCAAACGTATTGGCGTAAGCGGGGATGTCAGCAAAGGCCGAGATGAACGTGTTGGCATAGCCGTTGGTAATCTGCAGCGATACGCCGAGGAACATGGAGAAGATGAAGAACACGCACATCTTCTTATCCTTGAACAGCGAGAAAGCCCTCAGGCCCAGCGCATCCACCAACGACTGTTTCTCGCCCGTGCCCTTGTTCGTGGGGCAGTTGGGCAGCGTCAGGGCATAGAAGCCGAGAATGATGCTCCAAGCGGCACACACGAGGAACTGACGATAGTCGTGCTGGAAGCCCATCAGGTCAACCAGCCACATCGAGCAGATGAAACCGACGGTACCGAAGACGCGGATGGGCGGGAAGGACTTCACGGTGTCCAAGCCTGCCTTAGTCAACGCATTGTAGGAGACGGAGTTGTCCAACGCGATAGTCGGCATGAAGAATGCCACACTCAGCGCATACCAGGGGAACAATTGTCCGAAGGTGACATCGTTGCCGTAGCGCATTCCCTGCCAACCGGCAATGCCCATAAAGACAGCTGCCAGGAAATGGCAAAGGCTGAGCATCTTCTGCGCCGGAATGAACTTGTCGGCAAGAATGCCGATGAGAGCCGGCATGAAAAGCGACACGAAGCCCTGCACACTATAGAACCAGCCAATCTGAGGACCCATGCCCACTTCGGCAAGGTACGAGCCCATGCTGGTCAGATACGAACCCCACACGGCAAACACCAGGAAGTTCATGATAATAAGACGAATCTTTGTCTGCATAAT
Source organism: uncultured Bacteroidales bacterium (assembly GCA_947303715.1). Taxonomy (GTDB): domain Bacteria; phylum Bacteroidota; class Bacteroidia; order Bacteroidales; family Bacteroidaceae; genus UBA1189. The sequence continues at coordinate 21,660 of CAMYYY010000017.1, forward strand.
GCTGATATTATTTACGATTTGACATTTTTCGATTGCTCAACTCTTCTCTACAGGCTTTAGCCCCACTTCTGCGGCTTTGGTGAGGAGATAGGCGTAAGCGGCATCATGGTCGTTGGGAATGACACCATCGAGAATGGCATCCTTGATGGCAGCCTTCAGAGTACCCACCTCGGCACAGGGCTCCAGCCCAAACACCTCCATAATCTCCGTACCATCCACAGGCGGCTGGAAGTTGCGGATACGGTCCCGTTCCTCCAAATCCTTCAGTTTCTGGCGCACCAAGCGGAAATTGTCGAGGAAGCGTTGCTTCTTCTCGGCGTTCTTCGACGTGATATCCGCCTCGCACAATACCATCAGGTCGTCGATATCGTCACCCGCCTCAAACAGCAGACGACGTACGGCACTATCCGTCACCACCTCGTCGGCTATGGCTATGGGGCGCATGTGCAAACCAACGAGTTTCTGCACGTACTTCATCTTCTCGTTCAGGGGCAGTTTCATGGTACGGAAAATAGCTGGCACCATTTTCTCCCCCACAAAGTCGTGGTTATGGAATGTCCATCCCAGCTTTGCGTCCCAGCGCTTTGACTTGGGCTTGCCGATGTCGTGCAGAAGCGCCGCCCAGCGCAGCCAGAGGTTATCGGACGAACGGGCCACGTTATCAAGCACCTCCAGCGTGTGGTAGAAATTATCCTTGTGCTTGCGTCCGTTCACCTGCTCCACGCCACAAAGCGCAGCCAATTCTGGGAAGACCAACGGCAGCAGCCCACAACGCTCCAATTCAACAAAGCCCTTCGAGGGTATGGGCGAGGCAATAATCTTGTTCAGCTCCTCGCTGATGCGCTCCTTCGAGATGATGTTGATACGCTCCTTATTGCGCTCCAGCGCATCGAACGTCTCATCATCAATATAGAAGTTCAGCTGTGTGGCAAAACGTATGCAACGCATCATGCGCAAGGGGTCGTCGCTGAAGGTGATATCGGGGTCGAGGGGGGTGCGGATAAGCCTGTCCCCCAAGTCGAAGACGCCCTCGAAGGGATCGACAAGCTCGCCGAAATGTGCCTTGTTAAGGCAGAGGGCCATAGCGTTGATGGTAAAGTCGCGTCGGTTCTGGTCGTCCTCCAGCGTACCATCCTCCACGACGGGCTTGCGGCTGTCGTGGCTATACGACTCCTTGCGGGCCCCCACGAACTCAATCTCCAGTCCGTGCCACTTCAGCTGGGCGGTACCGAAGTTACGGAACACGCTCACATGAGCGCCTCGCCCACAACGTTTCCGCAACGCCTCCGCCAAGGCTATCCCGCTGCCCACTACCACTACATCAATATCCGTCGAGGGACGCTCGAGAAACAGGTCGCGCACCCATCCGCCTACCACATAGCAGGGCATGCCGAGTTCGTCGGCTGTCTCGCCTATCAGGTGGAACACCTGCTTGTCGAGTGCCCTCACCAAGTCCTCCTGCGTCAGCCTAACCATCCGCCTATTTTGATTTTTGCTGGCAAAGATAGGGTGAGCCGAGCGAAAATGCAAATAAATTTGCAATTTTCCGAGGCGACCCCTATCTAAAACGGGCTTCGCCCGTTAAAGTTGCAAGTAGGCGAGAGGCAAAGCCTATCTAAAAGCCCCGAAGGGGATTAAAGATAGGGTGAGCCGAACGACTGGAGTTTTGAAATCAAGCAACTCATTAAAAATTCGCCTGCGCTAAAATTTTATTCGCCTATTCTAAATTTTTATTTGCCTGCGTTAAAAATTTATTTGCCTGCGCTACGAAAAGACTTGCTTGCACCTCGGATATTAAAATAAATATTAATTTATTTTGATTTTCGCTCGCTTTGCACTACCATTAATGGGATTATACCCATTTTAGTTAGGGTTCACCTCAGAAAAATCTAAAAAAACATCAATTTTCTTGCTTTTTCGCTCGGTTCACCCTAACTTTGTCCGTTTCTTTTAAATAAGGAGATAATAAGGAGAAAAGATGCTTCACAAGATACGGTTTTTGGCTTTTACCACAGCTTTGTGGATAGCAGGCGCAGAAGGCGTCAGGGCACAGGATGCCCTGCCATCCGAGATGCAACCCGACACGCCTATGGCGGAGGTCGAGCGATTTGATTTCCTGGTGTATAATCTCGACGGGCCGCTGCCCTTGACAGACAATCCCGCCAACGAGCTCTATCACGGCATCTGGAATCAGGGCGCCACGTTCAGCTACCCAAACCTTCAACTGCCCGACACGCTTGCCATCGACCTGCGCGGCTATTGCATGCCTACCCCGTCGGCGCGCATCAACGACGTGTTCGGCTTCCGTCCACGCCGACGCCGTGTTCATTATGGGCTGGATATCAAAGTAGAAAAGGGTGATACCATCCGTGCCGCATTCGACGGCAAGGTGCGCACGCGTACATTCAACGGACGCGGTTATGGCAATTACGTCATCATCCGCCACGAGAACGGGCTGGAGACACTCTACGGGCACCTCTCGGAATCGCTGGTGCGCGAGAACCAGCTGGTGCATGCAGGCGACCCTATCGGGCTGGGTGGCAGCACGGGACGCAGCACGGGCAATCACCTCCATTTCGAGACCCGACTTTTGGGTACGGCGCTGAATCCGGCTTTGATGTTCGATTTTCAAAACGGACAATCGACTGGGAAGCAGTACATCTTCTCCCGCAAGACAGCCACCAAGGAAGTGCAAAGCAGCGCAGCCTACGTGAAAGTGCGCCAGGGCGACACGCTCTCAGCCATCGCCAAGCGCTCAGGCTCTTCGATAAAGACCATCTGCAAGCTCAACGGCATCACGCAGAAATCCATCATCCGACCTGGACAAAGGCTAAGAGTGAGGTGAGAATAACAAAAAAACAGGAAGCAGAAATGAAGAATAATACGAACGAGCAGTTTGAGCAGACGATAGCGAAGTGCCGCGACCTGTTTGCCAAGAAACTGAAGGACTATGGTGCCGCATGGCGCATCCTGCGCATCCCTTCGGTAACGGATCAAATCTACATCAAGGCCAAGCGCATCCGCACGCTGGAGACCACGGGAATCGCTATGGTGGACGAGGGCATCCGTCCTGAATTCATCGGCATCGTCAACTATGGCATCATCGGCCTTATCCAACTGGCTCACGGCGCTGCAGACCAATGCGACATGACGCCCGAGGAGGCCTTGACAGAATACGACGTCAACGCCCGCAAGGCTCTGGAACTGATGAAAGCCAAGAACCACGACTACGGCGAGGCCTGGCGCGAGATGCGCATCAGCTCCTATACCGACCTTATCCTCATGAAGCTGAACCGCACGAAGGAGATTGAGGGCAACGGAGGGCAGACGCTTGTCTCGGAGGGTATCGACGCCAACTACATGGACATGATAAACTATGCCGTTTTCGGCTTGATAAAGATTGATTTCGAGGGTTGAAAGGTTAGAGGCTGACATGGAGAAAGGAAAAGACAGGAAGAACCGTCGGCACAGAATTCTCAGCGTGCTGATTAACACGATGCGCTTCATCGTGGCGGCTGTCTTCATCTTCTCCGGCTTCGTCAAGGCCATCGACCCGATGGGCACCATATACAAACTGGGGGATTACATCGAGGCGTTTGGCCTCACGGCTGTTTTTCCCCGTGGGCTGCTGATGATTGCCACGTTGCTGCTCTGCATCTTCGAGTTCAGCGTAGGCATCTGCCTGCTGTTCTCCGTCCGCCGGCGTACGACACTAACGGCAGCATTGGCGTTTATCGTCCTGATGACGCCCCTGACGCTTTACCTCGCTCTCACCAATCCTATTGCCGACTGCGGCTGCTTCGGCGACGCCATCCACCTCACCAATTGGCAGACGTTCCTGAAGAACGTGGTGTTACTGGCGATGCTTGTTCCCTTGCTCATCTACAACCGGCTGCTCTTCCGCCTCATCCACGAGAATGTACAATGGGTCATCTCAGGCTTCGCCTTCGTCAGCATGCTGGTTTTCATGTGGACAAATCTGCGCCATCTGCCGCTCTACGACTTCCGCCCCTACCGCGTAGGAACGAACATCGAGGCTGCAATGGCTGTGCCCGATGATGCTCCCCAGCCCCGTTTCGAGACCACATTCATCCTCAGCAAGGATGGCGAGCAACGCGAATTCACCCTCGACGACTATCCTGATAGCACCTGGACATTCGTCACCTCGCGCACCACGTTGGTTGACAAGGGTTATGTGCCACCCATCCACGACTTTGCCCTTATCAACGAAGAGGGCGAGGACATCACCAACAACCTCTTTGAGCCGGGCTGGACGATGCTGCTCGTCATGAACGAATTGCGTCGGGAGGAGATGCTAGACATCATCAACGACCTCTATGACTATGCCGTCATCCACGACTATCCCTTCTATGCCCTTACCGCTGCCACGACGGACGACATCGAGCAGTGGATAGACCACACCGGCGCCAGCTACCCCTTCTGCCGAATGGACGACATCACCCTGAAGACCATCATCCGCTCCAATCCGGGCCTCGTCATCATCCACGATGGAACCATCACAGCTAAGTGGAGCCGGCGCGACCTGCCGCGAGAGAACCTTTTCGACGGCGGGCCATTAGAGGAACAGCCGTGGGCCGTACAAACACCCGCCATGCAGCAGCAACGCAGGACTCGCGCCCTCGTGCTGATGTTCTTCCCCTACCTCTTTGTCGGCCTGCTGGACTTTCTGGTCCGACGGAAGGAAAGGGTTAAAGGTTAAAGGTTAAGGGTTAAGGGTTAAAGGTTAAAGATTAAGGGTTAAAGATTAGAGATTAGAAACATTTTCGTTTAATCATAAAACAAACAAAAAAATGAGAAAAAACATTGTTGCAGGAAACTGGAAAATGAACAAGACCCTCCAGGAGGGCATTGAGTTGGCAAAGGAGTTGAACACCGTGTTGGCTACCGACAAGCCGAAGTGCGACGTCGTCATCTGCACGCCGTTCATCCACCTCGCATCCGTGACGCCTATCGTCGATAAGGCTATCATCGGCGTTGGTGCCGAGAACTGCGCCGACAAGGAGTCTGGAGCCTACACGGGCGAGGTCAGCGCCGCTATGGTAGCTTCGACGGGTGCCCAGTACGTCATCCTCGGACACAGCGAGCGCCGCGCCTACTACCACGAGACACCTGAGATCCTGAAGGAGAAGGTACGCCTTGCCCTTGCCAACGGCCTTACCCCCATCTTCTGCATCGGCGAAGTGAAGGAAGAACGTCTGGAGAACCGCCAGAACGAGGTCGTCCGCGCCCAGATCGAGGGCTCGCTCTTCGACCTCACGGCTGAGGAGTTCTCGAAGATTGTCCTTGCTTACGAACCCGTCTGGGCTATCGGCACCGGCCTTACCGCCACTCCCGAGCAGGCTCAGGAGATGCACGCCTTCATCCGCAGCGTCCTCGCCGGCAAGTGGGGCAAGGAAGTGGCTGACAATACTTCCATCCTCTACGGAGGCAGCTGCAAGCCCTCCAACGCGAAGGAGCTCTTTGCGAATCCCGATGTCGATGGTGGCCTCATCGGCGGCGCTTCCCTCAAGGCAGCCGACTTCAAGGGTATCATCGATGCTTTTGCTTGATAATTCGTTTAACGTTTAATGTTTAACGTTTAATGAGGCTGCGCGACGTTTTCGCAAAAACCTTAAACCAAAAACCTTAACTACATTGAAACGTATTGCCTTATCCCTGCTTCTCCTTGCTGCCACGCTGTCTGTGGCAGCACAGGAGAAGATTACCGATCGTCTTCAGCGTCCCGTGCCAGGCAAGGGCACCGTTATCATCCATCAGGACCAAGCGCTCTATCGTCTCCTGGGCCGCATCACCTCGCCGTCGCCCACGGGCACCCGTATTCAGGCTAGGGGCTATCGCGTGCAGGTCTATGCTGGAGGTAACACCCGCGCCGCCCGCGAGGCTGCCCTCCGCGCCGCTTCCGCCATCCGCTCAGCCTTTCCCGACCTCTCCATCTACACCGAGTTCATCTCGCCCCGATGGGTGTGCCGTGTGGGCGACTGCCGCACCTACGAGGAGGCCGACAATCTGCTACGCGACATCCGTTCCCTCGGCACTTTCAAGGAAGTCACCATACTTCCCAACCAAGTCATAAACATCCAACTCTGAGATGAACGAACCGATTTACGACGAGAAGGTTACTGAGCTGTTGAAGGAAAACACCACATCGGTGCTGCGTCTCATTGGTGAAGACCCTTGTCGCGAAGGACTCCTCAAAACCCCCGAGCGCGTAGCCAAAGCCCTGCAAGTGCTCACGCGCGGCTATCGCGAAGACCCTGCCGAGGTATTGCGCTCGGCCATGTTCCGCGAAGACTATCGCCAGATGGTCATCGTGCGCGACATCGATTTCTATAGCCTCTGCGAACACCACATGTTACCCTTCTTCGGCAAGGTACACGTGGCCTATATCCCCAACGGCTACATCACCGGCCTGAGCAAGATTGCCCGCGTGGTGGACATCTTCAGCCATCGGCTGCAAGTACAGGAGCGCATGACGCTGCAAATCAAGGAGTGCATCCAGCAGACGCTTAAGCCGCTCGGCGTGATGGTGGTTGTCGAAGCCCAGCACATGTGCATGCAGATGCGCGGCGTCGAGAAACCCCATGCCATCACCACCACATCCGACTTCACAGGCGCCTTCCAGCAAGCCAAGACCCGTCAGGAGTTTATGAACCTGATTAAAGACTAAATCAGACTTACAGACGATTGTTCCGACTGGGGTCTTGTGCTGGAGTTACTAAGGAAATAGTCAAAAAAATAGTAATAACAAATTATGCCTAAAGGAGGGACGCCTGTAGGCAGTCCTCCTTTTTTTCAATTAAGGTTTTAGGCAACCTATCGGAACGACTGCCACCCCATCTTTCCGCCAATAAGCCATTTCTCCGCCTGTCAATACCATTAACAAATCAGGCTCCTGCATCCTTACACCCATTTCGTTTTTCTCGTGCACCAGTTTCTTCAACTCCAACAGATGTTTCGCCGCATCTTCTATTTCACGGCTACCCAGTTTGCATTCTATTAAAGCATATCGTCCATCATCAAGATGTAAAACCGCATCTGCTTCTAATCCTGTTCTATCGTGATAATAAGACAAGCGTCCCCCCAAAGCCTGAGAATATGCCTTAAGATCTCTAAAGCAAAGACATTCATAGATAAAGCCGAAAGTATTCAAGTCCGTCTCCAAACTACTTGGCGAAGCACCTAATGCTGCTACGGCGATGGAAGGATCCGAAAAACAGCGCTTTTTGCCTGTACGAATAGTCGTTTTTGAACGTATCGCAGGATTCCATGCCTCTACATCATCAATGACAAACAACTTTTCTAACGCCCCCTGATAATCATCAAAGGTGGACATGGCGGCACCTTCCATTTCTGTAGAAACATCAGCTAACAAGCTCGTTTTCTTTGCCAATGTACATAGGTTTCTTGCATACGAGCGAAGAATCAGCCGCGCTAATGTCGGATTACGTTGTCGCCCATCGACTCTTGAAATATCCTCTTCACAGATGATGTTCAAATAGTCTTTTGCTATAAGCAACTTCGCCCTATCGCTCATGTTATCCAAAGACGCCGGCCATCCGCCCCTACAGGCAGCAAAGATAAGCTGCTCTATAGACAAATCAGAAGAAATGCCGTCTATATCCTCTTGATGATGGTCAAACAACGATTTCAAGGAAATCTTCCCGTTGGATTCCATCGATTCATAGAGACTCATCGTGTACATCGGCATTTGCGAAATGCGGCCTGTACCCGTATGCATTACCTCACCACCTGCATCATCCACAACCGTCGAACCTGTCAGAATAAATTGTCCCTTCATTCCTCGTTCATCAACAGCATAACGCACAGCGTCCCAAAGAACAGGCGCAACTTGCCATTCGTCCACCAGACGAGGCGTTTCTCCCTTCAGCAACAATGAAGGCTGTGTACGAGCTGTAGCCAAATAGCCTTCACGTTTATCGGGATTCTGCATTTTGATGACACTGGCAGCCTGCTGCTCTGCTGTGGTCGTCTTTCCGCACCACTTTGGACCCTTAATTTGCACTGCGCCAAAGGCTTCCAAACGCAAACGTAATTCTTCGTCTGCTATTCTTTTTAGATATTTCATTTCATATTCCTCCCTTCGGGCTGCAAATTAACGAAAAAAAAATGAATCATCCAAACATATCGGGCGTTTTTGAGCAGTTTCATCGGGTGTTTTTGAGCAGTTTCGTCGGGTGTTTTTGAGCGATTTCATCGGGTGTTTTTGAGCAAAAGCATGGAAAATGCTACAGTTTCAGCTTCACCATCTTCCCTCCTACCTTTATAAGATAGACATTGTCTATGGGCACAAGAATATCCATTGTTTTTTCCTCTACCTTCAAGGACTTCTGTAGAACGCCATTCAGGGAATAGACACTTATTGTTTCGCCTATTTCTGCATTCGTTACCCTAATGCCGAAAGGAGTTCCTTGTATAATTATATCGGATGCCTCAATAGCATGAATGGCATCGCCATCGCCTACAACTACCATTTTTCGTACTCTTGCTGCAGAATAATAGTTGCGATTACCATCCTGCGTGGCTACAATCTGTGCTTGACCATCTGCCTTGCAATCAAGATAGTATTTATTCCCGGTATAATATATTTCTACAAATGTGTTATCATCTAAGGTATAGGTGATGGGCAATTTCGATGACGCAGTTGCTTTCAGCTCTACTTGATCTCCTATTTTCAGGCCCGTCAATTCCTGCTCCCACAATAGCGTCTGCTCTGCCTTGTTTATAGTAAGTGTACCCGAGGCATAGGAAAACCTATAATTGTCAGCCGCTCCTCCAGTCACATAAATCGGATAAGAACCCACATCTGTTGTCTTTGTAGCCGTAGTACTTGCTATGGCCTCTGCATGTAGGACACTTTCATTATCATTCCCCACAAATCCGTTATACATCACTTCAAAAGTAGGATTATCTTCGTTATACAATCTCTCATAATTACCCACAGATGCAGTTAGCGTTCTTTGGGTAATGGTAAGAGTACCATTTATGTATGAAATGGAGTAGTTTTTACTTGAAGCACCTGAAATCTCGATTTCGTATGTGCCTGTATTACTGGTAAGTGTTGCCGATGTGGTAAGATTGGGAGAAGGAGACAAAACATTTTCTGAATCTCCATTTACGAAACCAGAGCAGGAATACCTGAACGTGGGATTATCGCTATAGTATTGCCTTGTTGCGTCATTGGCTTTTATTGTCAGCGGAGCAGGTGTAATACTGAGTGTGCCAGCTTTTATTTCCTTCAAATCATAGTTTACAGGCGCGCCATCCATTGCTGTTACAGCATACTGTCCTACTCCGCTCCCTATTTTAGCCTCAGTTTGGAAGGTTGGCGCCGTAATCCATGCTGGAGCCGTTTCTTCATTTTTCAGCCCCGTGTATGCTATGGAGAACGTAGGATTCGGCGCTCCATAAACCTTTGTAGTATCACATATCATAGCTGAAAGAGGTGCCTTTGTTATTGTCAATATGCCAGGCTCATACACAAATTCATAGTTTGTTGCACTACCACCACTAATTGAAATGGGGTATTCTCCTGCATTACTTGTTTTGATTGCACTTGTACTAATTGTTGGGATGGTAGTAATTTCTTTTTCATCTTCGCCCATAAGAAATCCTGAATAGGTGATTTTGAATTGTGGGTTATCTTCACCATATTCACGACTTGCATTCTCCACTTTTGCCTTCAATTTTGCAGGAGTTATTTCGTATCGATAAACAACATTGGTTGTGAAAGTGTTTCCCGCTTCATTTGTAAAGGTAACAGGTATTAATTCTTCATAAGAACCAGCATCATTTTTCAATGTAGGCATAGATAATGAGGCCGTATATCCCTCAACATTATTTGTCCAACTCGTAGTTGGTGCATCTCCTGTATATTCAAATGTGCTCTCTTCAAACGAGATCATTTCAATTACATGAGCATCATTCATGGAATACTTTGGGGACGAATAAGATTGTTTGTCTGGCACATATGTAATGCTTGTTGCAGTCCAATTCGCAGGTGCTTTTGTTGGCAGATATATGATTTCTCGCAGAATATTACAGCCAACAAACGGGTCTACGCCAAAACTCAAAACTGATGAAGGAATAATGATTGAAGGGAGTTTGGTACAACCTTGGAATGCATAATCAGAAATCGTTTCTGCGCCTCCCAGATCTATATAAGCAAGATACCGACAATTTCGAAAAGCATTCTCTTCAATAGATGTAACTGTCAATGGCAATACGATCCTAGTTGCCGTGCTGCCCTTATTAGATTCTCTTTTACCTGCAAATGCTCCAACACTTATTTTATTCACTATAAATGTTAATCCTTCGTATGAGACTGATGAGGGAACCGAATAAGTATCATGCAAATAATAGCTATCATTTTCACTATTGTAATAAGGTATGACAGCGGCATTGATTCCTGTGTGAGAATAGCGTAACGCATTAGCTTCTATTTTGAAAGGAAGAAAAAGTAGCAACAATAACACCCAATAGTACGTTTTCTTTAGATTCTTTTGTTCTTTTCTTCCAACGGATCTCAATAATTGCTTTCCTGCTTTATGGCATAGTTCCTTTTGTATATCATATCCCATAATAATATTGTTTTATTTGTTTAACCTTATCTTCTCAACTCCCAAATATGTTTTGTTCGTTTCTAATTAATCGTATATAATATCCTCACATAATAGTTTCTTTACAATGTCAATACATTGGCTAATATCACCTGCATGCTGATAATTAAGTGAATTGGCACCGATCTGATTATTAAAAACTTCCATTAATTCAATTGGGATGGATTCTGCATAATTAGCAATATCCATTTTTGCATCTCTTACAGCTTTATCACGTCTTCTTCGATCTTTTGTATTATTTGCCAATAAAAGCTCTTCATTCAATTCCTCCAAACGTACAAAGATAATTTCTAATTGTTCCTTTTCCATTTTTTCAGTAAACCTTCTGACACCCGAGTTCAGGCTATTCCTTTTGAAATTATACAATGAAAAACGTGGGTGTCAACCTTCTGCTCGTCTGTTGTCTGAGGCCTACCACAGCCCTGCAAGTTGACGAACAGAGTGATACCCACGTACGTATTACTGACACCCGTAAAGTGTGCGTTGAAGGGCATGATTAGCCCTCACGCACACAACGGGAATACAATTCAGCATACCCGAGGCATCATACTCCGCATTGTCTTTGACTTGCATTCTTCTGTGGTAATTTCAGACAACCAATAGACAAAGCATCGTGTGACGCTTTTCTTTTCCGTGCTCTGCCCAACCCCCTTTCCCTCTCCTTGGGTGGCTCTATTGTAGGCAGTTGCGCTGCAAATGTAGGGGTTATTTCGCAGACTTCAAACAAAAGAGGAGATTTTTTGTTCTACCTGCAAAAAATAGTTTCAGTTTGTCTGATGGAGAGGTCGTTCTGCCCAATAGGGACAAGGGCAAAAGCTATCCGCATTTTAATAGTTTTTTCGAAAAAAATGCCAACACTTACCATTTTCCGCGCAACGAATTATCATAGAGCGCTTTAGGAGTGGTAACTGTTTGTTGAACACTTACCAAACACTTACCACACATTTACCTGACTCCTAACAGTCTTTTCTTGTCTTCTGCCTATCTTTTCCAATCTCTTCCCATCTACTAACTGTTTCCTACCTAATCGGTTATCTTGTTCGCTCATTCGGTAAGTGTAGAGGTAAGTGTCAGGTAAGTGTTAGGTAGGTGTTTGAACAACACTTACCTGCTTTAACCCGCTTTATCATAGCGGGTTAAACCGCAAAAGGTAAGTGTTAGGGGTTTTTGATAAAATACTACGAAAAAGATAATTCGCATAATTCGGATAATTGGCCGACAAAAAAGTTTTTAAAACGGCGAATTTGGCGAATTTTACGAATGGCGTTGCGGCGTGGAGCTTCGCACGCCGAATGATTTTTTGAAGAAAACACGAATGACCATAAAATAACACGAATTTTTCATGAATTAATTTTTGGGTAATTAGTGAATATTTATGGTTATTTGTGTGAAGAGAAAAAATTAGTGTTTGACGGCATGCTGACAGAGTTTGATTTTATTTTGCCAGAGTTTAACTCTGAGCGCGTAGAGTTTAACGTTACGGGAATAACGTAAAACAAAAGAAAAACGTACCAAAGTGGTGACGGGTTGAAAAGGAAACCGCTCAGCAGAGGGCACTTTGTTATAGGAATGGGAACTTTGCAACCCGTCACAATAGATTGAAGATTGAAAAATGAAGATTAAACGTTGAAACTACAAAATGCTTAAAATTGGCTTCGCCTCGGGAAAACAAAAAAAAAGTTATTTTCTTGCTTTTTCGCTTGCTTAACCGTACCTTTGTCACCACTAAACAACCGAACGGAAAGCATCATGGACGAGACGTTTGATATCAGAAGCCAGCAGCTGGGCGGAAAGGACAAGGACTACGAGAATGCCCTCAGACCCTTGTGCTTCGACGACTTCAGCGGGCAGGAGAAGGTGGTTGACAACCTGCGGGTGTTCGTGCAGGCGGCTCGGCTGCGTGGCGAGAGCCTGGACCACACGCTGTTGCACGGTCCTCCCGGACTGGGCAAGACGACGCTCAGCAACATCATTGCCAACGAACTGGGCGTGGGTTTCAAGGTGACGTCAGGCCCTGTGCTTGACAAGCCGGGCGATCTGGCTGGTCTGCTTACCTCGCTGGAGCCGCACGACGTGCTCTTCATCGATGAAATCCATCGCCTCAGCCCTGTTGTGGAGGAGTATCTCTATAGCGCCATGGAGGACTATCGCATTGACATCATGATTGATAAGGGCCCATCGGCACGCAGTATACAGATTGACCTCAACCCCTTCACGCTTGTAGGCGCCACCACGCGAAGTGGCCTGCTGACGGCTCCGTTGCGCGCCCGATTCGGCATCAATATGCACTTGGAATACTACGATGCTACGACGCTGGCACGCATCGTGCGCCGCTCGGCCCGCCTGCTGGGTGTCCCCTGTCAGGAGGAGGCGCTCGACGAGATTGCCCGTCGCAGCCGCGGCACGCCCCGTGTGGCAAACGCCCTGCTGCGCCGCGTGCGCGACTTCGCCCAAGTGAAGGGAAGCGGCACCATCGACCTCGACATCGCCCGCTACGCCCTTGAGGCACTCAACATCGACCGCTACGGACTGGACGAAATCGACAATAAGATTCTCAACACCATCATCGACAAGTTCAAAGGCGGCCCCGTGGGCGTCGGCACCATCGCCACAGCCCTCGGCGAAGACCCAGGCACGCTGGAGGAGGTCTACGAGCCGTTCCTCATCATGGAGGGCTTCCTGAAACGTACCCCACGCGGGCGCGAAGTCACCGACCTCGCCTACCGCCACCTCGGCAAGAGCCGTTTCGCCACAGGCAACGCAGAAATGGAGGATATGTTTAACGTTTAAGGTTTAACGTTTAACAAGAGAAACGTATGAAACGAATTATCTCTTTTATTTTATTAGCATTAAGTATAATGACAGGATTCAGCGCAACAAACTATACCAAAGGCTGGGCAGAGGTGCGTGAGCTCATCAAGAAGGGCAACTACCGCACAGCCCATGAGAAGGCGCAAACGCTTTTTGACGCCGCACGGACGGAGCAGAACAGCTTCCGCACGCTGCAAGGCGCTGTCATGCTGACACAAGCCGAAGGTGCCTACGAGGAGGACGCCTTCCAAAAGGCCATCGATCGTTACCGCTCCATCGAAGGCAGCCTGAACGATACCGACGAAGCGCTTCGCTGCCTCTATCTCTCGAAAGCCTATCAGCAGTTCTACGACTGGAACTCGTGGAGCCTCCGTCGGAATCTCCCCTTGGAGGAGCCGACTGACGACATCGCCCAATGGGACGAGAAGACCTTCAAGACCACCATCCGCACCTTGCAGGACAAGGCATTAGCCGCTGCTGACGTGCTGAAGAAGACCGTTATTGCCGACTATGCCGAGATGCTGGAAATGGGTAACAAGGCTGGACAAACGCTACGCCCCACACTCTACGACGTGGTGGTGCAGTGCATCCTCAACGACGACAACAGCGACAACGACGACGAAGCCGTACAGGCTCTCTTTGAGGAAGATGCGCTGTATGGGACGGCGGAGGAATTCCTAAGTCTACAGGTCAACAAGTCAACAAGTCAACAGGCTCCTCTCGTGCGTAATCTGGAGCTTTTGCAGGAATTGGTACGTTTCCATCAGAAGGATAAGGATGCCTATGAACTGCGCCGCACACTTGACGAACAACGACTCGACCTCATCCAGGACCATGCTTTTTTTGAGAAAGTACGCTACCGCGAGGGACTGGAGCGGCTCGTGGAGGCTTATAAGCTCTCCGACGAGCGCACGACGTGGTATTACCGTCTGGCAGAGTATTGGAGGAACCTTGAAGAGGAGGATGAAGACCACATTGGTGTGGATAAGCCGAAGGTAAAAGCCTACGGCCTCGCCCGAAAAGCCATTGAGATTGCTCCCAAGAGCTATGGTGCCACCCATTGTAAGAACGTCATCAGCCTTTTGGAGCATCCTGACCTGTCGATAACCGTGCCCACGCCCATCTTGCCGGAGCAAGTCAATACCGCCATCCTCGAGGCAACAAATATCAATAAGGTGTGGCTTCGCATCGTCAAAGCCAACAAGGACAAAAGCAAATGCGAACTCGACTATTACCTCAAGCAATCCGTGCTGAAGAGCTGGACGGCTGACATCATCGACCCGAAGGACTACGAGAGCCACGACAACCCGCTGGAACTCCCTGCACTTGCTCCAGGCAAATATGTCCTGCTGGCCTCCAGCACAGCCAAGTTCGACAAGAAGCAAAACGTCTGTGCCGTCGATATCGAGAGCTCGGGCATTACCCTCTATCTGGAAACCATCAAGCAGAATGGCCAGCATCTCGGCGCCGTCATCGACCGTAAGACGGGCCAAATCCGTACCGACTGCTCCGTAGCCGTCTATCGCCGCGAATGGCGCACAGGCAAGACACGGGGAGAGAAACTATTCGACTGCGACATCAACGACAAGGGTTTCTACCACATCCCCGCTGTGGAGCAGAACACCACCCGCGTCCTCATCGCTACCGACGGAGCCTCAACGACCGAACGCTCGTTCAGCGACAATACGCCCTACACCTTTGAGCAGCGCGAGAGCATCACCCTCTTCTCAGACCGCTACAGCTATCGCCCAGGTGACGAGGTGCAGTTCAGCCTCGTGGTCTACAACGAGGAGGACGTCAACCACTTCGCCGTATGTTCCGACAGGGAAGTTACCGTCGAACTGCACGATGTCAACGGCAAGGTCGTCAGCACCATGGAGGGCAAGACGGACGAGTTCGGCTGCCTGCGCGGCTCGTTCAAACTGGGGCCCACGATGCTACCAGGCCGCATCTACCTTCAGGCCCGCACCGACGATGCCCGCAGCCAACGTTACTTGAATGTGGAGGCTTACAAACAGCCCACCTTCGCCATCAGCTTTGAGGAATTTGCCAAGGACATTCCCCTCACGGCTACCGTCCCTGTTGCCGGCTCAGCCATCTCCTACACCGCTGTACCTGTGCAGAATGCTACCGTCAGCTATGTCATCACGCGTACCGAGCAGCCCTCCATCTACTGGTGGCGCTGTATTGGACGCAGCAAGACCGTTGCCCGCGGCACCACCCAGACAGCCGCCGACGGCACTTTCCATTTCGACATCGCTCCGATGTTCAGCAAGGATAGCCCCAAGCTGAAAGACCGCTGCTACCGCTACGATATCCACGTGGAAATCACCGCCGTCGATGGCGAGACGCAGGCTGGCGATGCCCACGTCCGCATCGGCAAACCTTACGAGCCGCCCAAGGACGACACGCCTGCCGACGTGATGCCTGCCGATGCTCTCCTCTGGGGCTATCAGGCCGAGAAGAAAGTGGAGGCTGGTGAAACGGCAAGACTCAAAATCGGCACCACGAAGCAGGACGTCTGCGTGGTCTGGATGCTTGAAAAGGACTACGATGTTGTCGATTACGGCACGATGATGCTCTCTGACGAAGTACGTGACTGGACACTTCAGACCGACGACTCGTGGAAGGGAGGCTTCACCCTCCGGCTCGTCACCTACAAGGAGAACCAAATGAAGGAGCTCTCCTACACCTTCGACGTTCCCCATCGTGAGCGCGAACTGGACATTACCCTCACCACCTTCCGCGACCGACTCACGCCGGGCGAGCCGGAGAAGTGGACACTCCACATCCAGAATAACGAAAAACAGCCCGTCGAGGCGAATCTGGTTGCTGCCCTCTATGACGCGGCGCTTGATGTCTATGGCGAGAACAACTGGAACCTCTCGCCGTGGCATACGTTCTATATGTGGAACACGCTCGGACGCCCAGCAGGCAAAGAATGGTCATGCGGCGTCAATCCCAGTACGATCTGGTATCCTATGCCGGAGATTGCCTATCCCTTCCTCATTTATCTGGACGAAAAGATGCTGCAGGAGGTCGTCGCCTTCGGCCGCCGCCGGACCCGCGGCATCCCTACGATGGCTATGGCAAAGAACTCCGCCTTCGTCGAGGAGGCCGCGATGGCGATGGATGATAAGACTGTCTTACACGAAGTAGAAGTTGCCGCCCCCACCGCTTCTCAAGAAGCCGTCTATAACCATGATGAAGGTCTTGTTGGAGTTATAGCTGGTGGACCTGTGGAAGCCGAAGAGGACGAGGGCGTTCCCGAAAATGTCTATATCCGTCAGGATCTCACCCATACCGCCTTCTTCGAGCCCTGCATCCGCACGGATGCCAACGGCAACGCCGAGGTCTCCTTCACCGCCCCCGACTTGCTGACGGAATGGAATTTCCGCGGCCTTGCCTTCACAAAGGATATCAAGGTCAGCAAGTTCCTCGAAAAGGTCATCACCCGCAAAGAGCTGATGGTGCAGCCTAACCTGCCCCGTTTCCTCCGTCAGGGCGATCAGTTCGAGTTCACGGCTAAGGTGTCTAATATCTCCGAAGCAGACATGGAAGCAAAGGTGCGCCTGCAACTCACGGACTCCCGCACGGGCAAGCCGCTGAAGGGCTGGACGAAAGCCAAGACGCAGAAAGTCCAATTGGCGAAAGGCGAGGTGAAGGCCGTCTCGTTTGCCGTCAGCGTACCTGAGGATGTCTTCGCCATCACCTACCTCATCACCGCAGTAGGCGACCAGCACTCCGACGGCGAACAGGGCGTCATTGCCGTGCTCACCAATCGCACACTTGTCACCGAGTCGCTCTCCATGTACGCCAATGCCGGCGAGAAGAAGACTTACACGTTGGAAACGCTGAAGAAGAACACCTCAAAAACGCTCACTCACCACAAGCTGTCGCTGGAATACACCTCCAACCCCATCTGGTATGCCATCCAGGCGCTACCCGCCCTTGACGAAACCACCAACCCCAGCATCGAGCAGCTTTTCCATCGCTACTACGCCAACAGCCTCTCGCTGGGCATCCTGCGTCGCCATCCGCAGATAGAGCCCATCTTCCAACGCTGGGCTGACGAGACACCCGATGCCTTCCTCAGCCAACTGGAGAAGAACAACGACCTCAAGCAGATTGTCCTAAGCGAGACGCCATGGCTCCTGCAAGCCGAAAGCGAGACAGCCGACCGCCGGCGCATCGCCGACTTCTTCCAGGCCGAGCGCGCTGAAGCCACCTTGGCTGAACTGCGCGAGCAACTGCTCAAACTCCAGAATGCCGATGGCGGCTGGAGCTGGATGCCCGGTTTCGAAAGCAACACCTACATCACGCTAACGATGCTTCGTGGTTTTGGCGAACTGCGAGAGCAGGCCTGCATTGACCCAGACGAGGATACTGAACTGAGATCGGCACTGACGAAAGCCATTGCCTACGTCGATGGCGAATACTACAAGGACTACCTCGAATGGCTGAAATGGGAGAAGGAAAACAGCAAGTTCTGGGAGAAGCGCACCGTCAATCCCATCTGCATCCATTATCTCTTCACCCGCAGTTTCTGGAAAGACTATAGCTTCAAGGCCAAGACAAAAACCTCCTACGACTACTTCTACGCTGCCCTGAAGCGTGTCAGTCATATCGACGACGGGCTGATGATGAAAGCTCTCACGGCTCTCACCTTCTACCGCAACGGCGACAAGAAACTGTCCGACGACATCCTGAAACTCTTCGATGAGTCTACCCTCTTCAGCGACGAGATGGGCCAGTATTGGCGCGACAACGTGGCAGGGTGGTTCTGGTACAATGCCCCCATCGAAACGCAATCAATGATTATCCGCGCCTACGACGAATGTAGCGGTGGCAAGCGCGATGTTGGCCTCATGCAGCAATGGCTGCTCAAGCAGAAGCAGACCACCCGATGGGCCAACAGCGTATCGTCTGCTCATGCCGTCTATGCCCTGCTCATCGGCGGAGGCAGTCAAGCGCTGGACAACAATCAGACAGCCACCCTTACCGTTGGCGGCAAGAAAGTTGTCCCCGAGAAACAAGAGGCTGGTACAGGCTACTTCCGCAAGAATTGGTCGTCTTCGGAAATCACCCGATCTATGGCTAATGTCACCATCGACAACTCGAAGAATCCCTCCTGTTCGTGGGGCGCGCTCTACTGGCAGTACTTCGAGAATCTCGATAAGGTGGAACATTCCGAACAGGGTTTCTCTGTCAGCGCCTATTACTACAAGGTAACGGACGATGGCACGCTGGCCAACATCGACGGCCCCGTCAGCATCGGTGACAAAATCCGCGTCCGCTTGCGCTTCACCGTCGATCGTAATTTGGAATACGTTCAGGTGAAGGCGCTGCGTCCTGCTGGCCTTGAACCTGTCAGTACCCGCTCCGGCGGTGTCTGGAACGGCGGGCTGAGCTACTACCTGGCTGTCGAAGATGCAGCCACTTCGCTCTACATCGACTACCTCAACAAGGGCGATTATACCGTAGAATTCGATTGTTGGGCTTCGCAGGCAGGCTCGTTCCTCTCAGGAACCGTCACCCTCCAATGCCTCTACGCCCCCGAGTTCCGCTCTACCTTCTCACAACCGAACCTTGAAGTAAAGAAATAAAAAAATGGCGAACTTAAAGACTCTTGCTAAAGACACGGCCATCTACGGACTCAGCAGCATCGTCGGCCGCTTTCTCAACTATCTGCTCGTTCCCCTTCACACCGCAAAAATCGCAGCTGAGAGCGGAGGCTACGGCATCGTCAGCAACCTCTACGCCTGGGCAGCTTTGCTGTTCGTGCTTCTCACCTTCGGTATGGAAACCACCTATTTCCGCTTTGCCAATAAGGAAGATGAGGATCCACGCATGGTGCTCAGCACAGCTCTGCGCATGGTGGGTGGTGTTGGAATAGTGTTTCTGGCGCTAGTCTTTTGCCTGTTGCACCCCATCAGCGGAGCCATGGGCTACGCTGCACACCCTGAATATGTCGCCTGTTTTGCCATTATCGGTGCCATGGATGCCTTTCAGGCTATCCTCTTCGGCTATCTGCGCCAGCAGCACCGCCCCATAAAGTTCATGGTGCTGAAGTTGCTATTTATCATCGTCAACATCCTTCTCAACCTAATCATCTTCCTTGTCTTGCCCCTGCTGTTCAACCGCTATCCTGCTATTCAGGCATTCTACGAGCGATACAACTACGGCGTGGGCCTCATCTTCTTCGCCAATCTGCTTTGCACGCTCATCGTCATGTTCGGTTTTTGGAAGGAGATAAAGGGCATCACCTTTGGTTTTAGCAAATCTTTGGCCAAGCGTATGCTACGTTATGCTTGGCCCATCCTGTTGCTCGGCTTGGTGGGCATTCTCGGTCAGACCTTCGACAAGATGGCCTATCCCCGTCTGAAGCCAGGAGAAGAAGGATTTGTGCAGCTCGGCATCTATGGCGCTTGCGTCAAGATAGCCATGATTATGAGCTTGCTGACGCAGGCTTTCCGCTATGCCTACGAGCCGTTTGTCTTTGGCGGCGCCAAAGAGAAGGATTCTCCGGAGATGCTGGCAGCGGGCATGAAGTATTTCATCATCTTCACCCTGCTGGCATTCCTTGCTGTGGTGTTCTATATGCCTATTGTCAAGTACCTTGTGGCTAACCACGACTATTGGGTCGGCTTGCGCGTGGTGCCTATTGTGATGGCAGGCGAAATCTTCATGGGCATCTACTTTAATCTCTCCTTCTGGTACAAGTTGACTGACCAGACGTGGTGGGGAGCTATCCTCAGCGCCGCAGGGGCCATCGTTATGATTGCCATCAACATCCTGTTTGTTCCTACTCACGGCTACATGGCTTGCGCTTGGGGAATCTTCTGTGGATATGGAACATCGATGCTGCTCAGCTATTTTGTCGGACAAAAGAAGTACCCCATCTCCTATCCGATGAAGGACATCGCCATTTACGTTCTGCTAGCTGCGGTCCTCTATGGCTGCTCGTTCTTCACGTCGCGGCTGCCGGTCGTGTTACAGATTATCGTCGGCACTTTCTTGCTCCTGCTCTTCATGGCCTACATTGTACGCCGTGACCTCCCCCTCAGCAGCATCCCCGTTGTCAACCGCTTTTTCAAAGGAAAGAAAAAGGAATAGCCTCACCCGCCCACGCACGCGCGCCCAAACATTATTAGATTTAGGCCGCCCTGCCTTATCATCGGCAATTTACTCCTTTTGTCGATGAAAGGATTCTTTTAAGGGGCTTTATGGCACTTTCACCCGTTGAGCAAATGTTAAATTTTTGGCTTTTGAAGGGTTTTCTAACAATAGAAGGAAAAATTTTAAGCATTTTTTTGTTTTTCAAAAGAAATCGTCGTATCTTTGCGCCCAATTTGATTTTCGGTAAAAAGGATAGTAACAGATAATTATTAATGTTTAACTCAAATCAAGTTTTTATGAAAGGAAAATTGATGACGTTACTGGCCTGCTTCCTTATGGTGGCAGGTGTGATGACGGCTCAGACCCAGAAAGTCACTGGCGTTGTTGTCAGTGGCTCGGACGAAGAGCCAGTAGTCGGTGCATCGGTGGCCGTTAGAGGTGTCGCAACCCTCGGCGCAATCACCGATATCGACGGTAAGTTTGAAATCTCCGGCATTCCTGCTTCTGCTCGTACGCTGGTGGTTTCCTATGTGGGTATGGCCACTACCGAAGTGACCATCCGTCCCTACGTGAAAGTCACTCTTGTTGAGGACGCTGAAGTTCTCGAGGACGTTTTGGTTATCGCCTACGGTACGGCAAAGAAGGAATCCTTCACGGGTTCTGCCGCTACGGTTAGCACGAAGAAGCTTGCCAGCCGTCCTGTGTCGAACGTGTCCAAGGCTCTTGACAGCCAGGTTGCTGGTATCCAGACCACCTCTGGTGGTGGCCAGCCTGGTGAAGGTGCCGCTGTCCGCGTCCGTGGTTTCGGCTCCATCAACGCCAGCAGCTCACCGCTGTATGTTGTCGATGGCATCCCCTACGACGGCAACCTCGCTGCTATCAACCCCAACGACATTGAGAACATGACCGTCCTGAAGGACGCTTCTGCCGGTGCCCTCTACGGTGCCCGCGGTGCCAACGGTGTCATCATCATCACCACCAAGAAAGGTACCGAGAAGTCGAACGTCAACTTCAAGGCATCATGGGGTATGTCCAACCGCGCCCTCAAGCGCTACAACACCGTTGACCAGAAGGAGTATGTCGAACTGATGTACGAAGCCCTTCGTAACGGCTATGTCTTCGACGGCGGATACTCATGGGACGAAGCTAGCACCATGTCTATGAACGCCCTCTCCGGCCAGCTCGGCGGTGCTATCTATAACCCCTTCAAGAACTACACATGGGCAACCGTCATCGATCCTGCCACGGGCAAGGTTCACGACGATGCAGTCTCGGCTTACGACGAGAACTGGATGGATGCCCTTGAGCAGAAGAACGCTCTCCGTCAGGAATATCAGATGACTGTCACTGGCGGTAGCAAGAACACCAAGTCCCTGCTCTCCCTCGGCTATCTCGATGAAAACGGTGTCCTGCTCACCACAGGATTCCAGCGCTACAGCGGCCGTCTGAATGTGGACAACCAGGCTAAGGATTGGTTCAAAACCGGCCTCAACGCCTCTTTCAGCCACACCAACCAGAACTACAGCGACTACGACGGCTCATCGTTGAGCAACGTCTGGTACACCGCCCAGTTCCTCGCCCCCATCTATCCCGTCTATGTCAAGGACGCTGACGGCAAGGATGTGCTGGACGAAATGGGTGAGAAGCAGCTCGACTACGGCAAGAGCCGTCCTCAGATGGGCAACTTCAACTGTATCGGTACGCTGATTGACGATAAGTTCTACAACAAGCGCGACAACTTCAGCGGCCGTTCCTACATCACCCTCGGTTCCGACAAGGCTTCCGCAGGATGGGCTCAGGGCCTGAAGTTCACCGTCAACTTCGGTGTGGACTACCTCAACCGCAACCAGATGTACTACTACAATATGTATCATGGCAACTTCAGCAGCTACGGCGGTATCCTCGAGAAATTCAACTACCGCACGTTCAGCTACACGTTCAACCAGTTGCTTACCTACAACCGCACCTTCAATGGCCACAACTTCGACATCTTGGCCGGTCATGAGTTCTACAACATGAAGTACAATGTCCTCTACGGCGAGAAGAGCGGTTTGGTCGATGGTATCTATGAACTTGAGCCTGCCACCACGGTTCAGGGCACGGGTTCCTACGAGCACAACTATCGCATCGAGTCTTGGCTGTCTCGTTTCAATTATAACTATAAGGAGAAGTACTACGCTTCCTTCAGCTACCGTACCGACGGTTCCTCACGTTTCTACAAGGACAACCGTTGGGGTCAGTTCTGGTCGGTCGGCCTCAACTGGCGTATCTCTCAGGAAGCTTTCCTGAAGGACGTTGACTGGGTGAACAACCTTGCCCTTCGCGCCAGCTACGGTAGCCAGGGTAACGACGACCTCGGCAGCTACTATGCATGGCAGAGCTTCTACGACATGACCTATCCCAACGCCAGCAACTCCGGTGCTATTGTCTCCTCTCTGGAGAACAAGGAGGTCAGTTGGGAGAAGAACGCCAACCTCAACATCGGCTTCGACGCTCGTCTCTTCAACCGCTTAGACCTCAGTGTTGAGTACTACAACAAGCAGACCACTGACCTGCTCCTTGAGTTCCCGATGGCAATGTCAACCGGTTTCACCGGCTACAACGCCAACATCGGTCAGGTGGAGAACAAGGGTGTTGAGTTCACTCTCGGTGCTCAGATTGTTGATGCCAGCAACTTCAAGTGGCGTGCCACCATCCTCGGCTCCGTGCTGAAGAACAAGGTGATTCAGCTGACCAAGACTGGCGAAGGAAAAGACAAGGAAGAGATCCTCAGCGGCATCCGCACCATCCGCCCGGGCTTCGAGATCAATACGTTCTATCTCGCCAAGTCCGCTGGTGTCGATCCCGCCACTGGTAAGCAGCTCTACACCGTTTATGAAGACGGTGGCTACTTCACCGCTGACAACCAGACCACTCCTATGATTGACGAGCCCGTGCTCGACGATAACGGCGCGCAGAAGATGGATGCCAATGGCAACCCGATGACTAAGGCCCGCGAAGCCAAGGTGTATATCACCGACGACTACAGCTACGCTCAGGCTCACCGCTGGTACATGGGCAGCCGTATTCCTAAGCTCAACGGCGCTATCAACTTCGACTTCGAGTTCTTCAAGAGCTTCGACCTCAGCATCAACACCGCCTACTCCCTCGGTGGCAAGATCTACGAGAGCAACTACCGCGGACTCATGGAGATTCAGTATGCAGGTAACAACTTCAGCAAGGATGTCCTCCGTCGTTGGCAGAAGCCCGGCGATGTCACCGACGTTCCCCGCGTAGAGCTCAACGGCACCTACGCCAACAACGACCGTTACCTGATTGACGCCTCCTATCTGTCCATCAAGAACATCACCTTCGGCTACACGCTGCCCGTACGCCTCGCCCGCAAGGCCGGCATGCAGTCAGCCCGTATCTTCGCTACGGCCGACAACCTCTATCTGTTCTCTCACCTCGACGGTATGGATCCCCAGTACAACTTCTCTGGTGGTACGGACTACACCTATTCGCCCAACAAGACCGTTGCCTTCGGTGTGGACATCAATTTCTAAAACAGAAAATAACCTACGAATATGAAAAAGCATTTAGTTTATATCCTGACCGCTGCTATGGCCATGGGTTTTGCCTCTTGCAGCGACGAATTGCTTGAAACCAATCCGACCGACAAGGTGTCCGGCGCCGGTCTGTTCGATAACGCTACGGCCGCCCTCGTACCCCTGAACGGTATCTACCGTATGATGTACACGCAGGGC
The DNA here is from genome assembly GCA_947303715.1 of uncultured Bacteroidales bacterium. Lineage (GTDB taxonomy): Bacteria > Bacteroidota > Bacteroidia > Bacteroidales > Bacteroidaceae > UBA1189. The sequence goes on from CAMYYY010000017.1 coordinate 45,994, forward strand.
TGGTCCACTACGGGTAACACGCAGCAGTGCGACGGCCTCACCGCCTGGAACCTCTGCGCTGAAGTCATGGGCGACGACTGCGTCATGGCAAACACCGGTAACGGCTGGTACTGGTACGACTGCATCTATAATGTCAAGAGCCGCTTCACCAGCGGTGCATGGCGTTCCTACGACCTTTGGAACGGCTACTACAAACTTATCGCCAACGCCAACTACATCATCGACGCTGAGGAGACGATGGGTGGCACGCCCTCCGAAATCAACTACGTCATCGGCCAGGCCTATGCTATCCGCGCCTACTGCTACTACATGCTGGCCAACTACTTCTCACGTCCTTACAACGAGAAAGATGCCGACCGTCTTCGCGAGAAGTGCGTTCCCATCTACACGAAGCCCAGCGCTGCCGGTACCGAGGGTCAGCCCCGTGCCAGCATTGCTGCCGTCTATGCTCAGATCAAGAGCGACATCGACAAGGCTGTCACCCTGCTGAAGGATGCTCATAACCAGAGCCACAAGACACACATCGACTACCGCGTTGCCAACGGCATCAAGTCGCGAATCTATCTCACCATGCATGACTATCAGGGTGCTCTTGAGGCTGCCCGCGCTGCTCAGACAGGTTACACCATCGCTACTGCCAGCGAGTGCCTCGCCGGTTTCAACAACGTGAAGCAGGGCGACGTCATGTGGGGTGCTGAGGTCATCACCGACCAGACTCCCGGTTGGGGTCCCATCCTCTACCACATGGACGGCATCTCCATGTACGTCCTCGACGGTACGCAGAACTACGGCTATGCTGCTCCCAAGTGCCTGAACGCCGATCTCTACGCCAAGCTGGGTGCAGGCGACGTCCGTCGCGGCTGGTGGCTTACCACCGACGAGCTGAAGAGCCGTTTCGATATTGAATTCGAAGACTACACGGCCAACCTCATGCAGTACAAGTTCCGCTTCTCCGACGCTTCACAGAGCCTTGGCGACAAGATGTGGATGCGCGTGGAAGAGATGTACCTCACCGAGGCTGAGTGCCTTTGCCGCCTTGGCGACGAGGCCGGTGCCAAGAGCGTGCTGAACAAACTTATCCAGACGCGTGACGCTGCTTACGATTGCTCCGCCAAGTCGGGTCAGGCCCTCGGTGCCCTCACCTCCGACTACACCGGCTCGCTGCTCGATGAAATCCTCGTCCAGCGCCGTATTGAGCTCTGGGGCGAGTATGGCCGTCTGGTGGATATCCGCCGTCTCGGACAGGGCTTCAAGCGTACCGAAGCTCAGGGCTACCCCACCAATGCCCTGCTGAACAACTGCGACGTCAACGACCCCAACACCTGGGCTTGGGTGCTCACCATCCCCCAGAAGGAGTTCGATGGCAACGACAACATGGAATTGGCTGTCGATCAGAACTTTGCCGGACTGAAAGGCCAGCCTGAAGGCGAAGCGCTGAAGAACATCTACGTATCCGATTCTCAGCAGCAGTAATTCACTTTAAACGTACACGAATATGAAAAAGATAACGAAATTATTTGCTATTATGGCAGGCGTGGCTGCCTTCACCCTGGTGTCGTGCGACGACGGTAACGAAGGTGCCATCTACAACATGCCTGCAGAAGAACAGGGATACTCCTTCCTGACTGAGAGCGCTGGTGCCAGCTATGGCCCCGCCTATACCGAAAAGACCTATTCCTTTAAGATGGCCCGTAACTTCGCTGGCGAAGCTGAGACTCTTGCCCTCACTTGCGAAGGCGCCAATCCTCTGTTCACGGTTCCCACCTCTGTTGAGTTCAAGGCTGGCGAAACCCTGGCTGACGTTACCATCGGCATCGCAGGCATGGAGACTGGTAAGTCCTACAGCTTTACCCTTGGCATTGACTCCGCAAAGGTTTCATCCCTTGGCGAAACGAAAGGCATTGCCAAGACAGAGCTTACCTTTGCCGTGGATTATTCATGGACCAAGATAGGTGTTTGCGAAGTATCTGACGACTGGTCAAGTGCTACGGTTGAAATCGACCTTGAGTATGCCCCTGAGTACGAGAGCGCAGACGTCATCCTCTGCCGCTTCGCCAACATGGAATATTTGCTGGAACCCAATGTAGCCGTTCCTGGCTATCACTTCCAGTTCTTCCTTGCCAAGGGCACTTATGACCCCGTCGGCACGGCAGCCACCGTCCAGGCCATGGGCGAGTCCGACAGCAGCTACGGCAACTTCTATTGGATTTACAGCCCCGCCTCTGGTCACACCTTTACCCGTGAGTACAATGTCTACGCCCTCTCCGGCTACGTTGGCTACGACAGCTTTGGCTCGTCCATTTCGGCTGGCTGGTACTACAACCTGGAGTTCACATGGACGGAAGGCTGGACAGGCGATCTTCCTGAAGAAGGAGGAGATGATGAAGAACCCGAAGAAGAGGCTGGTAACGGCTTCGGTGCCATCGTCGCCGGTGGTACGGCTGACGACTATGTAGGCACCTACACCGCCACGTTCATCAACGACGGCAAGAAGGAAGGTTCCGCAGAAGTCACCCTCACCAAGGTGAACGACAACACCGTCAGCATGACAGGTTTGTTCGGCTCCAAGTACGAATTCGAGGATGCGGGTCTCGTGCTTGACATCTTCGGCGGACTGCTTTACGTCCAGCCTGGCCAGGTGATTGGCAAGAACAAGTATGCCGATGAGGTCTATGCCTTTACCTACAGCAGCGAAACGGGTTACTACTACGATGAGGCTATGCTCGTTGGCGGCTTCAAGGAAAATGGCGACATCCAGTTTGTCAACTACTCCTACAACGGGGAAGATGTTGTCGATGGTATCATCAACCTCTTCGAAGCCATGGGAGACGACGAACAGATGCATACCTATCTTGGTGCCGACTACATCCCCTGCAACATCGTGCTGACGCCTGCTGAGCAGTCTGAGGCTCCCGCTAAGAGCATCAAGACTGTTGCTCAGTCGCTGGAGGAGGCCCGCTCGTTCTTCAACGTCAAGGGCAGCCACATCATGGGCAACATCCGCATCAAGTAAAAACTCCTAAGGGTTTTCTACCCTACATTTTTCCACGAGGGGCGCGCCACAAGGCACGCCCCTCGCTTCTATTCCACAACGCATTCTATGTTTAAATCCAAGAAAAAAAACGATATTTTTCAGTTGTACGCC
>CAMYYY010000018.1 GCA_947303715.1 uncultured Bacteroidales bacterium
CAACCTATGGCAGGGTTAAAGTAAAAACCATTCAACTTTTTCTAGGGAAGTACAATCGCGCGAGAGATAGCTACGGATAGCAAGTCACATTGACAAAAAATAATGTATTATCTTTGCACCAGAAATGCTAAGATAGGCTGCGATTCGGTAAAGAAAAAGCGCGCGCGCTGCGATTCGGCCTTATCTGCGCAGGCTTAGACGGCACTGGCTGCTCCTAGGCAGGCGGAAAAAAAGAGACGCGGCAGGCCGCGTCTCTACAGGGGGGAGCTGAAGCTGTTGTGTAATCGCTAAAGAAGCGTTCTTTGAAATACTGGATTGAGCTTCAGTTTTTAGTAGCCGAAGATTTCCTCGGTGGTGAGGCGGACGATGCGGCCCCAGCGGGCGAGGGCGTCCATGTCGAGCTGGCTCTCATCGCCCAGCACGCAGGTGTAGTAGCTGCGGCTCTTGAGGTTCTGCTGCTGGTAGCGGGTGACGTCGGCAAGCGTCATGTCCTGTACCTTATTGAAGACGTCGCGGCGGATGTCGGTATTGAGGCCAACGTCCTGCAGGCTCTCCCAGTAGCGGAGGACTCGCTGGCCCGTGAAGCGCTGGGTGCGCAGCTGGGCGAGAAGTCCCTCCTTGGCGATGTTGAAGGCGGCCTCTGAGACGGGCATGTTGTCCGTAATCTCGTCGAAGTGGGTGAGGGCATCGATGACCTTATCGTTCTGGGTGATGATGAAGCGTCCGAAGAGCTCAGTCTCATCCTTCTGCCTGGGCTCGACATCGTCGGCCGAGGCGCTGTAGGCCAGGCCGCGTGCCTCGCGCATCTCCTGGAAGACGATGCCGTTCATGCCGTTGCCGAAGTATTCGTTGAAGAGTTGGACGGAGGGGTGCTTGGCAAGGTCGAAGGGCGTGCCGAGGTTGGTGATGCCGTAGAGATAGGTGTTGTTGGCGATGAAGGGGGCAACGAAAACCACGTTTTCATCGGTCTTCTGGTAGGGAGCGGGCTGGTTGGCGGGTACGGCAGCGGTGCCGGCGTGGTGGTTCTCGGCAATCAGTCGGAAGGCTTCGTCGGAGGTGGCAGGGCCGTAGTAGACGACGTGGTGCTGCATGCCGGCAAGGGCGCGCAGGTGGTCGGTGAGCTGGCGTCCGTCGAGGGCCATGACCTCGTCGTTGGAGAGGGTGCGGGTGGCAGGGCTGCCAGGGCCGTAGAGGACGTACTGGCGCAGGGCGGTGAAGTTGGCACGCTGGTCGGTCTTGTTGACCATACGGCCGCGGATCATGTCGGCCTTGAAGGCGGCGAGGACGTCGTCGTCAGGCAGCATGTCGGCCACGAAGTGCTCCACGAGCTTGAGTGCCTGGGGCATGTACTCCTGCAGACCGCTGATGGAGAGGGTGGTGCGACGGTCGGCCACGCGGAACGACATGCTGCAGGCGATGTTGTAGAGGGCCTGCTTCAGCTGGGCTGCCGTCATGTCGGAGGTGCCGAGGTAGTCGGCATAGCCAGCAGCGGTAACCAGCAGCGGATCGGCAAAGTCGCCGAACTCCCAGACGTACTGCACGTTGAAGATGTCGTTCACGTCGTTCTGCTTGTAGAGGGCGTCCATGCCGTCGACCTTGCCCTTGGTGAGCTCCTTGGCGAAGTCGACATAGACGGGCTCGATGGGGGCGACGGTGGTGTTCTGAACCTCGGCCAGGAAGGCGCTGACGGTGTCGCGGTTGGTGAAGATGGGGGTGATGGCAGGCTTCTCGATGGTCTTACGGTCGGTATCGACACCCTGCAGCTTATAGATGAGGGTGTAGCTCTCAGGCTTCAGGTAGCGGTTGGCGAAGGCCATGACGTCGTCCTTGGTGTAGGCGGCCATACGGTCGTAGTAGCTGACAGCATCCTTCCAGTCCTGACCGTTGACGAAGGCATCGACGAACTGGCTGACGCGGCTGCGGTTCTGCTCGAGGCCGCGCTGCTGGTCGAGCTTCTTGTTGGCGGCGATGGCGTGGAGCAGGCTCTCGTCAAACTCGCCCTTGCGCAGCTTCTCCACCTCGCCCAGCAGCAGGTCGCGGGCTTCGTCGAGCGTCTGGCCTTCCTTGGGATAGGCAATCATCAGGAAGGCGGTATAGTCGCTGAGGGTGTAGGGGAAGCACTGGGCAGCCAGCACACGCTGCTGCTGCATGAGGTCGAGGTCGATGAGTCCGGCCTGGCCGTTGTAGAGCAGCTCGCCCAGCAGTTCCACCATGGGGGCATCCTTGTCGCCTCCGCCGGGCATGCGCCAGCCCATCCAGAGGTTCTCGGCCTGCTGGCCCACGACGGTCTTGACGACGGGGGCGGTAATCTCCTTCTCAGGCGCGAAGGTGGGACGGACGATGTTCTCGTTGGGCTGCATGTCGCCGAAGTAGCGGTCGATGATGCGGATGACCTTGTCGGGGTTGAAGTCGCCGCTCATGCAGATGGCGATGTTGTTGGGCACGTACCAGTTGCTGAAGTGATTCTTGATGTTGACGATGCTGGGGTTCTTCAGGTGGTCCTGCGTGCCGATGATGCTCTGCTTGCCGTAGGGATGGTTGCGGAAGAGGCCGGCGAAAAGGCTGTCGATAGCCTTCTCCTGGTCGTCGGCCATGCTGATGTTCTTTTCCTCATAGACGGCCTCGAGCTCCGTATGGAAGCCGCGGATGACCATGTTCTTGAAACGGTCGCTCTGCACCTTCGCCCAGTTCTCAACCTGGTTCGAGGGGATGTCCTCGGTGTAGCAGGTGACGTCGTACGAGGTGTAGGCGTTGGTGCCCTCGGCGCCGATGGCAGCCATCAGCTTGTCGTACTCGTTGGGGATGGCAATCTTGCTGGCCTCGTAGCTGATGCTGTCGATCTGGTGATAGATGGCGCGACGGCGCTCAGGGTCGGTGGTCTTGCGATAGACCTCGTAGAGATCGGTAATCTGGTCGAGCAGGGGGCGCTCAGCCTCGTAGTTCTGGGTGCCGAAGTGGGTGGTGCCCTTGAACATCAAGTGCTCCAGATAGTGGCTCAGGCCGGTGGTCTCGGCAGGGTCGTTCTTGCCGCCCACGCGGACGGGGATGTGAGCCTGGATGCGAGGGGCATCCTTGTTGACGGTCAGATAGACCTTCAGGCCATTGTCGAGGGTGTAGATGCGGGCCTTCATCGGGTCGCCCGCTACCGTTTCGTAGGAATACTTCTTCCCACACGATGCCACCAGCAGCATTCCAGCCAGTAGCAGCGAAAAACGCAGAATTGACTTTTTCATTTCTTCAGTCTAAATAATTATAAATGAATGATATGGTTTAATTTTAAATCCTCAATCCTCAATTTTCAATTTTCAATCTCAAGAATCTCTCAACGGCACAGGCTATGGAGCGGAGGCCGAAGTCGGCAGGACGGACGTCGCTGAGCGGCAGCCAGCAGATGGCCTCCACATCGTCGTGAGCCGCAAGGGGGGCTCCCTCCGGCAGCGTGCAGCGGAAGAAACAATCCGTCGTGGGCACAACCACGTCGCCCCATTCGTAGCGGTTGGGGAGCGAGAAGAGGTAGCGGCACGAAGCGGGCGTGCAGCCCAGCTCCTCCGTCAGCTCGCGGCAGACAGCCTGCTCCAGCGTCTCGTCAGGGTCCACAAAGCCTCCAGGCAGGTCGAGGGTTCCACGTGCAGGCTCCTTGGCACGACGGCAGACCAGCAGCCGCCCCTGTGCATCGACGATGAAGCCTGCGACGGCAGCCGAAGCGTTCTGGAACAGCTCGAAGCCGCAGTCGGCACAACGACGTGAACGCACACCACTCACCTCAAACCTGCTGCTGCCGCAAAGCGGGCAGAAACGATAGGGCATAAGAAAATGAAAGGATGCGTCAGCCAACGGGAACAAGTCTTGATTCTTAACTATGAACTGTGAACTATGAACTATGCACTAACTTCGTAGCTCCACCGGGAATCGAACCCGGATCAAAGGTTTAGGAAACCTCCGTTCTATCCATTGAACTATAGAGCCCACGCGAAATCGGCCGCGAAGGTAGTGACAGCGGGACTAAAAAGCAAGGTTTTTTCGCAAATAAAAGTTAAAAGGCCTCTAACGGATTAAACAAAGTAACGTCAGAGTCGTCAAAACAAAACTATAAAAAAGGAAAAAAGAGTAAAAAAGCATGAAGCGATTCGTCTGGCTGGCCATACTGGTGGCGTGTCTTCCTCAAGCCGTGTTGGCTCAGGGTACAGTAAAGGGTAAAGTGATTGATTCGGAAACGAAAGAAGCGCTCAGTTTTGTGAACATTGCCGTCAGCCCCAAGGGCAGCCGAGAAATCGCAGGAGGCGTCGCTACCGACTTGGACGGCGGTTTCGTGGTGGAAGGCCTGAAGTTCGGCTCCTACACGCTGACGGTCTCGTTCGTAGGCTACAAGACCACTACGCGCGAGTTCAGCGTCAGCCGCGCCAATCCCACGGCCCAGCTCCGTTCCATCCAGCTGAGCGAGGATGCCCAGGCGCTGAAGGAGGTGGAGATTACGGGTATCCGCTCGCAGATGAAATTCGAGATTGACAAGAAGGTGTTCAATGTCGACCAGGCCATTGCTGCTGCCGGCGGCTCGGCTTCCGAACTGCTGGAGAACATCCCCTCGGTGGAGGTGGATAACGAGGGAACCGTCAGCCTGCGCGGCTCGGAGAGCGTCACCGTCTGGATCAACGGCAAGGCGCAGGGCCTGAACAGCGACAATCAGGGCTCCATCCTCGAACAGATTCCCGCCGAGAGCATCGAGCGCATCGAGGTCATCACCAACCCCTCGGCGAAGTACAGCCCTGAGGGTACCGTCGGCATCATCAACATCGTGCTGAAGCGCGACAGGAAAGCGGGCTATTACGGCAGCCTGCAAATCGGCTCAGGCATCATCCAGAGCGGCGACGACTTCGACTGGGGTGGGGGACGCGTGGGCGCCAACATCAACTACAGCAGCGGCATCCTCGACGCCTACGCGCAGGTCAACGACCGAAGCCATCGCAACATCGGCTTCAACAACAGCTATCGCGAGAACCTCGACGGCAACGGCAACGCCCTCTCCTACCTCGACCAAACGGGCCGCAACCGCTCCACAGGCAATAACCTGTTCGGCCGTGCCGGCCTGACGTGGCACCCTACGGAGAACGACGACATCTCGTTCAGCTTCATGGGCATGAAGGGCGGACGCAACAGCCAGAACACCATCGACTACATCAGCCGTTACGGCACACGCGACAACGAGGGCTCGCTCATCTACGATCGCGACCGAATCACCACAGGCGGCGATGATTCCCACATGCTCAACCTCCAGGCTGGCTACAAACACCTCTGGAGCACCGATCACTTCCTCGACCTCACCGTCAGCCGCGGGCAGTGGCAGAGCGACAACCATAATGTCTACGACCAGACCACCCGCTTCCCCGATCGTACCGTCACCTCCTATCAGGACCAGAATTCCCTCATCCGCAACAACAGCTGGGAGGCACAGGCCGACTATGAGAACAAGCTCACTGAGAAGAGCAAGATAGAGGCAGGCTACAAGGGCAACTTCAATCGCGAGAACACCCCCATGACTACCTACAGCGACGCCGCCCGTACCCAGGAAATCTACAGCCTCTACAATCGTTTCATCTATAACACCACCAACCACGCCTTCTACGGCACCTATAGCGACAAGCTCTGGCAGAAGCTGGGCTACCAGATTGGCTTCCGTGGCGAATGGTATCAGGTGAATGCCCACTCCGAGTGGAAGGATGCCGCTGGCAATCTTGTGGAGGGCGAACCGCTGACGAAGAACATCTTCCACCTCTTCCCCAGCGCCTTCCTCAGCTACGAGTTGCCCAACAACAACGAACTTCAGCTCAACTACACCAATCGTGTGCGCCGTCCTTGGGGGGGTATGCTTAACGACTTCAAGAATATCACCGACTCAACGAACATCTCCTTCGGTAACCCTGACCTCAACCCTGAGTATAGTCAGTCGTTTGAGCTTAACTACATGAAGACGTGGGAGAACCATGTGCTCAGCGTCAGCACCTACCTGCGTCATAGCGATGACATCATGCAGCGCATCAGCTACCTCGACAACGGCATCATCTACTCCACGAGCGTCAATGTGGCAGCATCCAATGCCGCTGGTATGGAGATCGTCAGCAAGAACCGCCTCTGGAGCGCCCTCGACCTCACCTCAACCGTCAACCTCTTCTATTATCAGCAGGATGGCTTCCGCTACACCTATACGAATCGTGAGACGGGCCAGCAATATGACGTCACAGGCAATCCCACGAGCAGCTTCTCGTGGAACATGCGCATGATTGCCAGCGTCAAACTGCCTCAGAGCTGGAGTGGCCAGCTAACGGGTATGTACCGTTCGGGCCGCGCCAATGCACAGGGTTACAGTCAGGCTGGCTATGGTGTCGACCTGGGCATCCGCAAGCAATTTGCCGACAACAAGTGGAGCATCGCCATTAATGCCCGCGACCTCCTTGACAGCCGCTCCTGGCGCAACAAGACGTGGGGTGACGGCTTCTATATGGAGAGCCTCGGACGCAGAGGCGGACGCCGTATCATGGCCACGCTGACCTTTAACTTCGGCAATATGAAGGCCAAGAAGAAAGACCGTGGCGAAGGGGAAGGCGAAGGCGGCGAAGGCGACAATGACAACGATTCCAACATCGGCGGCGGCTTCGACGATGGCGGCTTCGGCGGAGATTAACGGAAAGAACAGCCCCTTTGTCACTACCTTTTACCCTGCGGTTTTAGGTAGGCTGCACCTCGGAAATAAAAATAAATCAAATTTTATTTTGTATTTCTCTCGTATTGCACTACCTTTGCAGCGGTTTTTGTGGCATTGTCCTTTGGTGTAATGGCAGCACAACAGGTTTTGGTTCTGTTTGTAGAGGTTCGAATCCTCTAAGGACAACTTACGAAAGCAATCCGTACAACGCTTGGGTCAGATGGGTCCAAGCGTATTTCTTTTTCTCTTGGGCGGCAGCTTGGGTGAATGCGGATTCGCGATTGTTGGCGTAGAAATCGAGGAGAGCGTCAGCAATGGAGGCTGGGAGAGGGGGCACGACATAGCCTACGACACCATGCGGAACGATTTCCGCCAAGCCGCCGACGTTTGTCACCAGCATGGGCTTGCAGAAGTGGTAGGCTATCTGGGTGACGCCGCTCTGCGTGGCTGACTTGTAGGGTTGGCAGACGATGTCAGCGGCGCTGAAATAGAGGTTGACCTGCGCGTCAGGAATGAAAAGATTGTGGAGCACCACGCGCTCAGCCAAACCCAACTCCTGAATTTTGTCGCGATAAGGCTGCTCGTCATCGTAGAACTCACCAGCAATAACCAAGCGCACACCCGCTTCAGCCAGACGGGCATCGGCAAGCGCCTCCAACAGAAGGTCAAGACCTTTATAGGCTCGAATAAGTCCAAAGAACAGCACATAAGGAGATTGTTCGTCCAACCCTAAGGCACGACGGGCATCGGCTTTTGGCAGCAATTGGCCATAATGGTCGTAGAGGGGGTGAGGAGTGACGGCTATACTTTTAGGGTGAACGGTTTGTTCACTATATTTCAGAATCTTCTTTACGTCATCCGCTACGGATTGCGAGAGGGTGATGAAACCATCCATCCGACGGACGAAATAGGGCGGAAAGAGCTTATCCAGCAGATTGGGCTCGTGGGGAATCAGGTTATGGATGAGCCCAATGCGCTTGACATTCTTGCCCAGCCGGGCGGCAATGGTTCCAAAGCAGGGTGCCATGAACGACATCCAATAGGCAAAGATGACGACATCGGGGTGTTCTCGCCGAATCTCCCTTCGTGCCTTCAGCCAGCTGAAGGGATTGATGGAACTGAAGCGCCGACGGATGACGAGCCCCTCAGGGGCAGGGTCGGTGGAGAACTGCGTCTTGCCAGGAAAAAGCAGCGAGGGATATTGCAGGGTAAAGGTGTAAAGCTTCACATCGTGCCCCTCCTCGATCAGCTGGTGAGCCAGACGTTCACTAAAGGCAGCTATGCCTCCACGAAAAGGCCACGCAGGGCCGACAATAACGAACTTCATCTGCTTCTTTTGCTTTTATTGGCGCAAAGGTAGGGTGAGCCGAGCGAAAAAACAAATTAATTTGTATTTTTCAAAGACGACCCCTACCTTTAACGGGGCTTCGCCCGTTTTAGGTAGGCTGCGCCTCGGATAATTGCAAATATATTTGCATTATCTCTCGGCTTGCACTACCTTTGCAGCGTTAATCCTAAAAAATGGTTTCATTATGAAATTCCTAAACCGTTTTGGTGCATACATTGCTGCCGTTGTCCTCTTTGTGGCTATTGCCTGCGTTTATTGTGCTCCCTCGCTTCAGGGTTTGGTCGTCAATGCGGGCGACACCAGCCACTACAAGGGAGCCGTGCAGGAGGTGAAGAAGTATCACGAGGAGACAGGCGACTATAGCTTCTGGACGGGTAGCATGTTCAGCGGCATGCCTAACTACCAGATTGGCGGAGGCCATTACAAGTCGAACACCTTGCTGGCTCCCCTGAAAAAAATCGCCCTCGCCGGACATAAGCAGGGCGCCACACCAGCCATCCTCATCGTCTATTTCATCAGCTTCTTCATCCTGCTCAGGGCATTCAAAGTGAATCCCTGGCTCAGCATCGTGGGTGCGCTGGCCATCGGCTTCTCCTCCTATTTCCTTATTATTATTCCAGCAGGCCATATCACCAAAACGTCTACTATCGCCTTGATGGCCATTGCGATAGGCGGCTTCCACTTGATATATCAGAAGCGCTACGGGCTGGGAGCCCTGCTGACAGCCTTTCCTGTCGCCATTGCCTTTGTCAACCATCCGCAGATGGGCTACTACATCTGTATGCTTATAGGCATCTTGTTCTGTGCCGAGCTGTATATCCACATCAAGGAGCGGCGGATGAAGGACTTTGGCTTCGCGACGCTCATCTTCGCCTTTGCCATGCTGATAGGCTTCGGTGCCCAGAGTGCCAACGTGTTTGCCAACAAGGAGTATGCCGAGCAGACTATGCGCGGCGGACACTCGGACTTGGAGAAGGTCGACGATGCCACGAACAAGACGCGCGGCCTCGACCTCGACTACGCTACGCAATGGAGCTACGGCATCGACGAGAGCCTCTCGTTCCTTGTTCCAGGCATCAAGGGCGGCGCATCGGGCTATAACGTGGGCAAGGATTCGAAGCTTTATAAAGAGCTCGTCCGTCAGGGTATCGACCGTCGTGCTGCGGCCCAATTCTGCGAGAGCGTACCCCTTTATTGGGGCGAGCAGCCCTTCACGTCAGGCAACGTCTATATGGGCGCTATCGTCTGTTTCCTCTTTGTGCTGGGCATTATCCTTGTCAAGGGACCCTACAAATGGGCGTTGGTCGTTGCGACGGCTTTTTCCATCGCTTTAGCGTGGGGTAGCAACTTTATGCCGCTCACGGCCCTTTTCTTCAAGGTTTTCCCGCTGTATAACAAATTCCGAACCGTCTCGTCCATCCTTATTGTGGCCGAAATCACCATGCCCTTGTTGGGCTTTCTCGCCCTGCGCGATATAATGGGTCAACGAGCCAACGGGCCAACGAGTCAAGAAATCAAGAAGAAAACTGGGCGGGCTGTGCTTATTGCTGCAGGCATTACGGGCGGTATTTGCCTTATCCTTGCCCTCTTCGGCGGCAGCCTGTTCAATTTCCGCTCCAGCTACGATGCCTCATGGTCGGCGGGTCTGCCCGACTTCGTCTATCAGGGCATCATCGGCGAACGTAAAGCCCTGCTTGCTGCCGATGCCTGGCGTTCATTGCTCTTCATCTGCGGCGCTGCCCTCGTCGTCTGGCTTACCACACAAGGCAAGCTAAAGAGCGTCTGGATGATAGGCATTCTCGGCCTGCTCATCGTTGTCGATATGTGGCAGGTGGATAAACGCTATTTCAACGACAGCAACTTTATTCCTGCCAAACAGGAGAAGGCCTACTTCGCTATGCAGCCCTACGAGAAGGAAATCCTTGCTGATCCTGATCCCAACTTCCGCGTTATGAATCTCACCACCAGCACGTTCAACGATGCGCGCACCAGCTACTACCTGAAGTCCGTCGGCGGCTATAGTGCTGCCAAGCTGCGCCGCTATCAGGATCTCATCGACCAGCACATATCGAAGATGAACTGGCGTGTGCTGAATATGCTCAACACGAAGTACTTCATTACGAAAGGCTCGAACGGCCAGCCGCAGGTGGTGCCTAACCCCGATGCGATGGGCAACGCCTGGTTCGTCGATACGCTGACGGTGGTCTCTGGTGCCAACGCCGAGAGCGATGCTCTGAACCATCTCGACCTCCACACTACGGCCGTGCTCGACGAGGAGTTTGCCTCCTTCGTCACCCAGCCTGTGCTGGCAGCCGACAGCACGCGGACTGTGCGCCTGACGAAATATACGCCGCGTTACCTCGACTACGAGAGCACCTCTTCCCAGCCCTCCACCATCGTCTTCAGCGAAATCTATTACCCCTACGGCTGGCGAGCCACCATTGACGGCCAACCTGCCGACCACTTCCGCGTCGACTATATGCTGCGTGCCCTCAACGTGCCTGCCGGACGGCACCAGATTCACTTTGAATTTGCCCCTGATAGCGTGCGCAAGGGCGACATCCTCTCGATGGTCTGCATCCTCCTCCTCTATGCGGCTACCTTATTCTTAATTGGCAAAGAAATATGGGCCTTTGCAAAAAAACGTAAAAAACGTTGCAATTAATAATACAATACCCTACCTTTGCCCCGATTTTCAACTTTTAATGAAAACTGATTGCGTATGAAAAAGTATTTTATGACCCTCTGTGTGCTACTTGCCACACTTCCCACATGGGCTCAGGCACCCTATGCCTGCGTTACCAAAGGCGCCGTACTAGAGTATGCCACCTACAACGAAGAAGATAAATTGGAAGGCTATAACCGTCAGGTCATTCAGGACGTTACTGATCTGGGTGATGGCAACTACGACTTCCGTGTCAGCAACTCTACCATTGAGAAACCCGGCCAGAAGGAAGACGGCGATAACGGCTTTGTCACCATCGGCGAGATTCGCGAAGGTTCAGCCAAGGTAGCCATCTCGGGCGTCAGCGGTTCCATTGATGTCACGGGTTCCGACCCAGGCATCACCTCGCTGCCTAACAAGCTGGCCGTCGGCTATCAGCTCCCCATCGGCGACATCCGCGTCTCCATGGAAGGCTTGGCTGTCGTTGCCACCATTACCGATAACGAAGTCATCGACCGCGAGGAGGTCACCGTTCCCGCCGGTAAATTCAAGTGCTACGTCGTCCGTCAGGTTACGGAGATGAGCATGATGGGCGTTTCTGCCGTCACCACCACCAAGACGTGGTACAGCCGCGGCGTGGGCGTCGTCAAGAGCGAGACCACCATGGGCAACCGCCTCGTCAGCCGTAACGAACTCGTCACCTTCAAGAAGTGATAATCCAACAGTAACCATTGACTATTAAATACTCCAGAATATGAAAAAGATTATTGCCCTCCTGTTCCTCTTCAGCCTTTGCATGGCTCCTGCTGAGGCTCAGATTTTGAAAAGCCTGGGTGAAAAAGCCCTTAAGTCGGCTACCGAAGGTGCCAAGAATGCCGTCGGCAAGCAAGTCACGAAGCGCGCTGAGAAAAAGGCCGAAAGTGCCGTCAACGATGCCCTTAACAAGGCTTTCGGCGAAGTGAAGGAAGACACCCTCGAGGCTGCCGCTGCCCAGAACATGAGCGCTCTCGGCAAGGCTCTCGGCGATGCCACCGCCGCCTATAGCAACGCTGTTGCCGGCGCCATGACGGGTGCTGCCAACGTCACCCTGCGCGACTTCTCCGAGCAGAACGCCGCCCGAAAGGAACACAACAAGACACTAAAGTTCGACAACTGGGACTAATCCCCTCCCAGTTGTCTCATCAGGCCCATTCGTCGCAGTTGACCCATGGGCTTTATTTTTCTTAATTCACTTAATCCCTTTGAAACAATGAAGAAGTTTTTCTCCACCCTGCTGGCGATGACCTGCATAGGTCTGATGACCGCCTGTATCCCTGCTGACACCCCTGAGAATGGCGGCGATGACAATGGTGATGGCAAGAACGAAAACGTCACCCCCGAGGTAATGAAAGAGAAGGGCTTTGCCCTTAAATACGACTACTTTACCGAATACGGGAAAGACAAAATAGTCGTCTATACCCGCAAAGGCTCCAGCACCCGCCTTGATGTCTTCTATACCGACGACGACGGCAAACCCATCGAGGACCACAACGTCTATATCGAGACAAAGGGCTCCGACGGCTACTACACCGGCTATGGCTACTATCCTAACGATGATGACGAGAGCGCCTGGACTGACGAAGATTATCGTGCCCGTCAGACGGCCAACAACGCCTTTGCTATGATTTCTGACATGAGTGCGCACTTCCTTGAGCACGGTTACGAGGCAAAGGGTACCACCACCATCTGCGGTCGTAAGTGCAACGTCTATGAGGGTACCTACAGCCGCGGCTCCTCCATTCTTGCCGTCTATGACGAGCTAGGGCGCGATGGCAAGCACGGCTCATTCGCCACGTGGAATGGCTTTGCCCTCCGTGCGAAGTGCGACAAGTGGGGCTATGACGAGGAGACCGACCAGCGCATCGTTACTGGCGAGTACACCACGTTCGAGTGCATCGCTATCCAGATTGGCGTTTCTGATGAGGCCTTCACCAAGACTGTCAAAGTCACTTGGATAAAGTAAGGCGAACAGCCTTTTTTAGAAAGCAAATAGGAGGAGGGAGTGTCAATAACGGCACCCCCTCTCGTTTTTTATGCTTTTTGTTACGCCTTCCGCTATACGGTTGTTAAATGACGCGGTCATTTATTTAAACGACGGTGTCATTTATATAAATGACAGGGTCATTTAACCAGAGAGCAAAACTTTTATTCTTCAACAGGATCAGAAAAACGCCCGAATGAATGTATCCATCGGGCGTTGGGGTTTTGTATAATAAAAAGGATAAACTTTTCTGTATACGCAGGCGGAATGCGGGCAGAGGTGTTACTCCGTGTACTGCCCGATCAGGCGGATGATGAGGGCGTTGAGCAGCTCGACCTCATAGGGGCCAACGGTGGCGGCGCTGTGGGAGTGGCCCACCCCGCTGTCGTCGGTGAGGAAGACGTAGGTACCACCTGTGGCGATGGCGAAGAAGCGGAGCATGAACTCGGTGTTCTTATCAACGCCGCTGGCGGCTACGGGAATAAGGCGGATGCCTTGACGGGCACAGAGGCGGATGGACTGCTGAAGGGACTCGATGATCTTATCCTCGTGATGGGCTGGAGCATCGAGGATGAGGAATGCCAGACGGGTCTTGGCATCGGTGTCCCACGAGAGTTTCTGCAACATCTGTTCCAGCGCCGTGTGGACGGCTTCGGGATAGTCGCCGCCGCCGTCAGCCTTCTGCTTGTTGACGAACGAAGCCGTTTCCTTCAGTTTCTCCGTGAAGTCGCTGTGGCGCGTGATGTACTCGTCGCCTTCGTCGCGATAGAACAGGGCTGCCGTGCGCATCTTCATCGAGGGACGAACGGCTGCTGCCTTGCTGATGATATCGACGAGGTCGCTCTTCAAGAAATTGATTTCGTCTATCATTGAGCCCGTGGCATCAACGATAAAAGCGATGTCAGCATGCTCGGAGGCAGTCTTAGCCGTGGTGAGGACATAGTTGTTGACGGCGGTCTGCTGAGCGGTTGAATCCCAGGGGCAGAGGAGCGGGTTGCCGTCCATCAGCTTTCCATCGACAGTCACGCGAAGGGTGGAAGCATCAGCCGTTTCTTTCTGGTAAAGTCCTACCCAGCACTCGGCTTGACCGTGGTTGTCCGTCACGGCTTCCCACAGGGTGGATTCCTTATCATTTGTCTTGCGCAGCAGCTTCACGGGCAGGCCAGCTAGAGGCTTCCCGTCGGCGTTGGTGACACGCACGGCTATGCGGTTGTTCGTATAGAACCGCCAGTAGTCGCACTTTGAGGCGAAGCTCATGGAGTCGGTGTTCTGCATCAGGCCCGACCAGAACGCCCAATGGGTGAGGTCGCACCATTCGCCAGCCGTCACGACGCCTGCCTGGGTGTTGCCGTTATCGTCGGAACCTTCAGCGCCGTTCGAGCCTCCAAAGTCACCCCCGCCTTCACCTGACATATCGCTGAGTGAATAGTCGCCCTTTTCGTAGCCGCTGGGGAAGATGCCGGATTCCCCCGTTCCATCTTCAGAACATGAGGTAATGCACATAGCTGTCGTCAGCAGCATGATAACACTTAAGGATAGAGTTGTTTTTTTCATTTTTTCGGTTGTTGTTAGTTAGTCGATTTTCTGTCGCTCTCTATAGCTATAAACGCGCTGGAACGCCAAATACTGCTTCCGCCAAGACATAGTTTAACTTTTCTTAACCAAAGTTTGTGCGAGATCACGTAAGGCGAGAAGCCATCCCTTTTTCAGATAGAGCCAAAGAAGGATGGCACGATAGGGTTTATAAAGCCCCTTCGTACGGGCAAAGCGCAGAACGGTGCGCCACGAGCGAATACGATTGCGCCAGCGGGCGGGGTTGCGCTGGTGACTGACGGAATGGGGAGTCATTACGTAGTGATAGACCGCTTCGTCAGCTTGGGCGATGCGCTCGGCAGCCAACAGGCAGCAGGCGAGGAAGCAACTGTCCTCGGCACAACGAGTGGAGGGAAAACGGATGTCATTTTCTACCAGGAATTGCCGACGATAGACGAAAGTGGTGAAATAGGACTTGTAATGTCTCAAGAATTGGAGTTTAGCCTTCCCTATAAAAAGGCCGTCAGTAGGCACGGAGGGATTGTGGTGACGGACGGAGCGTCCATCGGGATAATCGAGTGAGATGCTTCCGCAGGCCAAGTCGGCACAATTCGCGTCAGCCGCCTCCGTCAGCAGACGAAGAAAGTCGGCATCTACCCAGTCGTCGCTATCGATGAAAGCCACATATTCGCCTGTAACAGCATCGATGCCCAGATTGCGCGCTCCCCCTGGGCCACGATTTTTCTCTCCATCAATGATAACAACCTTGTTAGCCATCGGATGAACGTCCATAAAACGCTTTGCCCGTTCGATACTATCGTCTTGTCCGTGGTCGTCAATCAGAATCACCTCCACATCGCCAGGCAACTGCATATCGATGGATTGGAGGAATGACTCTATCGTCGAAGCAGCATTGTAAACAGGACAAACTACGGATACCTTCATGGGACCTAATGTTTAGCGTTTGAAGATATGGACAAAGAGCCACTTCATCACCTTGTCAACCATGTGGTTGAATGCTTCGAACCAACGAG
This sequence comes from uncultured Bacteroidales bacterium, assembly GCA_947303715.1. Classification (GTDB taxonomy): domain Bacteria; phylum Bacteroidota; class Bacteroidia; order Bacteroidales; family Bacteroidaceae; genus UBA1189. The sequence goes on from CAMYYY010000018.1 coordinate 15,298, forward strand.
GCCAGCGACGATGGTAGCGATACCAGTAGCGGAGAGCGTCAGCACGAATGATTTTATTCTCAGGATATAGGCGTATGGACCCAAAACCATACTGTTCACAAGCCTCTGTCAATTCTTTTTCGAGTTCAGCAAAGTGTTCGGCATCGAACTGGTTTCGAGGAATGTCCAGCAGATGACACTTGTACATCAGGCGGATGCGGTTGGTATAGTACTGACGGAGAAATGCCTGACGTGTATAGGACAACTGGCTGACGTCCTGTGTCCCATAGAAGCGAATCAGCTGGCGCGTCATCTGCTCCATCTGCCCAAGGCTTCGAGCAATGACTTTCGGATCCATCGTTTGCCCCTCGCGCGCGAGGTTATATTGGTAGAGGTTGATGTCGAAGAAGACAATATCCTTGGCGTAGAACACAGGGTAGCAGGCCCATTCCGTATCCGTATAGGAGATGCCCTCCGTCTGGCGATAGCCGAAACCACGAAGCAACGCCGTGCGATAGGTGAGGGCGTGCATGAGGAAGAAGCGGATGTAGCCATCCTTCAGCACGTCATCCAGCGCATAGACCTTTTCGTAGTCGTAGGGTTCACGCCCATAGACGTTGTACTTCGTTATTTCGCGGCTGCCATCGTCGTGCAGGATAGAGAAGTGCGTGATGACCATATCGGCCTCCACCGCTTCCAACTTGTCAAGAAATTCCACCAGCGCCGTAGTGTCGAACCAGTCGTCCGAATCAAGAACCTTAACGTACTTCCCCTGAGCGACAGGCAGGGCGACATTGATGGTCGAGCCATAGTTGCCGTTGGGCTTGTCGATGACGGTCACGGTTTGTGGAAACCGCTCCTTATAACGATTTGCAACAGCCAAGGAGCCGTCCTTGCTGCCATCGTTAACAACCATCACCTCCAGCCGCTCCAGCGTCTCGGGCACCAGCAACGAGTCGAGGCATCGTGGCAGTAGCGCCTCCATGTTATAGGTCGGGATGATAAGGGATAAAAGTTTGCTCATGAGTCAATCTTTTTATTGTTTCGTCCTCCTGTTAGGACAGCAGAAATAGACGGGCAATAACGTTCTAGAAGAATGGACAGGAAATGGCAGATAAGGAAGATCAAAACAGCCCCCACAACAAACAGGAAGGAACGCATGAATCCTGTATGAAACGGAATGGACATGATTGCCCACATGACAGCACTTGCTATGATTATCATGTGGGCGCAATAGACGAAGAAGCTGCTGTTTGCCAACCTGCGGTTTACTTTGGTCTTGCCTTTTTTTATTAAACATGAAACAAGGTTAAAGAAGAATACCATTTCTATGATAATAAATACTCTGACCGCCATACTGAAAAGCTGTCCACTTTTGTCCCAAAGAAAAGGAATGAAAACAAGACCCACAACAAGCAGGAGGGTGTCGGGTATCTTCATCTTGCAGAATGATTCCACAAAATGCTTGTCTTTGACAGAAAAGAAACTGCCCCATGCAAAAAAGAACGTTGCCTTTATGCCGAATCCTGAAGCAGGAATCCAGATGTCCAATACAAACAAAATGGCAAGAAGGGCGATGAAACAAGCCCCTGTCTTTTTTATGAGCCAATGAATGCAAGGTGTAAAAAGGATGACAACCATCAAATCACGTACAAACCACAAGGGTGTATCCATAGGTTGCCCGGAAGGAATTCTCCAACCAAAAAGGTTGGTAGTTTCATACGCCATGCCATCAAAAAGAGTCCTGTCCCAGAAGAGGCGCAAGAATCCTCGGTCCTGAATAACAGCCCACACATTGTCCATGGGTGCACCCTTCAGGATGGAGCCTCCTAACCGAGTAAGGGGGAAAGCTATCAGGGCAATGACATTCCAATGCAGGAAAGGGACAAGCAATGTGCGAAGCCTTTTTTTCACCTTATGTTTCCAGATGTCAGTATCCCAATCCTGAAGTCCTCTGAAGAAGAGAAATCCGGAAATGAAGAAAAATGTGGGAACCGCAACAGTACAAAGAATCTTGCAAAGATAGATGACAAAAACAGAGAATACCCCTCCACTCATAGACCAATGCTCATCCACATAGAACATCTGGACGTGAAGACAGATAACCATAAACGCCATGACAGGCCTCAGCCAGTCAATCGTTTCTGATTCTATCCTTGTCCAGTCCTTGCTCATAGCTCCATCTGAAGGGTTTTTTCAACGATCTGATGCATATCGTAGTATTTGTATTCGGCCAGACGGCCGCCGAAGTGGACGTGGGGCTCGTGGGCTGCCAGCTCGGCATAACGGGCATAGAGACGGTTGTTGCGTTCGTTGTTGATGGGATAGTAGGGCGCAGCACCTGCCTCCCAGCGCTGGGGATACTCGTAGGTGATAACCGTGTCGGGTTGCTGGCCGAACTCAAAGTGCTTGTGCTCAATGATGCGTGTATAGGGTACCTCAGCCTCTGTATAGTTTACAACGGCGTTGCCTTGAAAATCTTTTACCCCCTTCAATCGTTTATGCTCAAAACGCAGGGAACGGAAGTCCAATTCACCAAAGCGATAGTCGTAGAAGGCATCCATACGCCCTGTATAGACGACCTTTTCTGCCAGACTATCAAAATAGGAACGCGCCTCGAAATAATCCGTCTGAAGCCTTACCTCACAACCCTCAAGCAGCTTTTCAAAAAGACGGGTGTAGCCCCCGATGGGAATACCCTGATAGGTGTCGTTGAAGTAGTTGTTGTTATACTCAAAGCGGAACGGCAGGCGGCGGATGACAAAGGCCGGAATCTCCGTCGCCTTCATGCCCCATTGCTTTTCAGAGTAGCCCTTGACGAGCGTTTTGTAGATGTCGCGTCCTGCCAGTTTCAGGGCTTGCTCTTCCAGGTTGGCTGGTTCAGCGATGTCGGCAAATTCCGCCCTTTGCTGCTCGATGATGGCCTTCGCCTCTTCAGGCGTCTCCACACCCCACAGCTGACGGAAGGTGTTCATATTGAACGGCAGGTTATAGCGCTTTCCCCGATAGCAGGCAACAGGCATATTGACGAAGTTGTTGAAAGGCACGAGGCTGTTCACGAAGTCCCACACCTTCTTGTTGGACGTGTGGAAGATGTGAGGCCCATAGCGATGCACCTGTATGCCATCCACGTCCTCCGTGTAGCATCCGCCGCCTATATGGGGATTCTTGTCGATGACGAGGCAGCGCTTGCCAGCCTTCCTCGCCTGGTAGGCCGTCATAGCTCCATACAGCCCAGCCCCCACAATCAGGTAATCGTACTCCTTATTCTTCATCGTCCCTTTTTCATGGTGCGAAGCACCTCCTTGTAGTCTCGTTCTGCATCGAGTATCACCCTACCATGCCCTGAGGCGGCCTGACGAGGCGTCATATAGTCGGCGCCATAGAGCGTTGTCAGCACCTTGTCATAGCCTGCAGGGGCGGGTATTTCCATATCCTCGAAAGGCAGCATCAACGTCTCCTCATACCACGTCCGTTCCTTCGCCTCGCGCTCAACCTGACGCCAGTCGTACGTGGGACACGAGATGCGCTTCGTCTCTCTTCCATTCCACTTTGTGAACTGCCTTTCATACAGACGATAGAGTCTTTTGTAGCCTATCACGCCACATACGGCTTTGGCAATAAGCCGCTTTGCACCCTTTCCATATTGGGCTGTAAGCAGACATTTTTGCGCCATTCGTGCTTTGCGAAGCGACTGCTTCCATGCGGCACAGTCCAGGTTGTCAGGGATATGGTCATAGACAAAAACGTCCACAAAAATTCCCTGATGAAATGGCATTCCGATGTCGTCGGGAAGTATGGCTGCCGTACCGTCAAAGCGCACTTGGGCATGTCCTCTGTAATAGTTCTTCTCCGTATGAAACGACTGCAGGAAGAAGGGGTGTTGAAATTCCGTGTCAGCCAGACGAATCAGTTTCTCATAGTCCTCGCGCATCATCATCAGGTCGATATCATCATCCCACGGAATCATGCCCTTTTCGCGCACAGCTCCAAGCAACGTCCCCCAGTCAGCCCACACCTTCAGCCCATGCCTGCGGCAAACGTCCAGCACATGAGCTGCAATCTTCAGCTGTATCTCCTTGACCGTCATCTCAGCACTTCGTTGTTCGTGTAACACGCTGTAGTATCGGCACACATAAATACGGCATGCATCTTACGTTGTCGCTCAGGCGGCAACGTCATGTAGTTCTTTCCATAGATAGACGTCAGCCGTGCCTCCACGTTATGAGGGACACAAAACGTATGTCCCTCGAACGCCAGCTCTCCTGTCGGATAAAGGTCTTTCGTCAGAGTCGGAACCTTCGTGTCGTTGCGCTCCAGCGTCCCAGCCTCGCGGTCTTTTGGACGTAGTGCACGGATCACAGCCCATAGTCCCTTCAGCAATCCATACTCCACAGGGAACACCATGCTGCGCACCACGTTCAGGAAGCTCATCGGCTTGGGATAGGCGAAGAATCCGAACGATTTGCCTACCCGTCGATTCATCCAATGGAAGAACGAATGGCTCACGGCTGGGGTGGGTACACTCTCAAAGATATCAATAGAGATGCCCCTGTGGTAGGTTACATGGAAATCCGATGCACGATTGATGGAGAGCGTACCGTTGCGGCGTATCTTCATCAGCCCATGCCCCATGCGCGCCTCCTTGTCCGACTGTTTCGTCTGGAGGAAGAAGCGTTCGTCAAGCATCGCAGGTGCCACCTGCTGAAAACGCTGATAGTCTTTCGACGGCATCGAGACATCCACGTCGTCGTCCCACGGAATGAAACATCCGTGACGATAAGCACCCAACAACGTGCCATAATCCAAGAAGTACGTCAGCCCCTCTGTGCGGCAGATGCGGTCGAACTCCACGAGAATCTCCACAAGACAATGCTGCACCTCGCGTTTGGGTGCTCCTTCAGGATTATATTGCTCACGCAATTGTCGTTGCAATGCTTCGTCAATCATAGGTAATATCGTATCATGTTTGCCTCTCAGCCTGCAAAGGTACGAGTAAGCGAGAGAAATACCAAATTTATTTGCAAAATCTCTCGCCTTGCACTACCTTTGCAGAAAAATTCGGGTATGATGGATAACAAGCTGTTTGTTTATAATACGCTGACGCGTACGAAGGAATTGTTCAAACCGCTCCACGAGGGGCATGTGGGCATGTATGTGTGTGGCCCGACGGTCTATGGCGACGCCCATCTGGGACACGCCCGGCCAGCCATCACGTTCGACGTGTTGTTCCGCTATTTGCAGCATCTGGGCTACAAGGTGCGCTATGTGCGCAACATTACCGACGTGGGCCATCTGGAGCACGATGCCGATGAGGGCGAGGATAAAATCGCCAAGAAGGCGCGGCTGGAGCAGCTGGAGCCGATGGAGGTAGTACAGTTCTACGAGAACCGCTACCACAAGGCTATGGAAGCCCTAAACGTGCTGCCGCCCAGCATCGAGCCTCATGCCTCAGGCCATATCATCGAGCAGATTCAGTTGGTCAAGGAGATTTTAGATAACGGCTTTGCCTACGAGAGCGAGGGCAGCGTCTATTTCGATGTGCCGAAGTACAACAACGTCCATCACTATGGCCGTCTCTCAGGCCGCAACCTCGAGGACGTCATCAACACTTCGCGCGACAATCTCGATGGGCAGCAGGAGAAGCACAACCCCGTTGACTTCGCCCTCTGGAAGAAGGCTCAGCCTGAGCACATCATGCGCTGGCCTAGCCCTTGGAGCGACGGCTTCCCTGGCTGGCATTGCGAGTGTACGGCCATGGGGCGCAAATACCTCGGCGCGCAGTTCGACATCCACGGCGGCGGCATGGACCTCATCTTCCCCCACCACGAGTGCGAGATTGCGCAGGCTGTGGCCAGTCAGGGCTGCGACATGGTGCGCTACTGGATGCACAACAACATGATTACCATCAACGGACAGAAGATGGGCAAGAGCCTCGGCAACTTCATCACGCTGGACGAGTTCTTCACAGGCAAGCACAAAGAGCTTACACAGCCCTATAGCCCCATGACCATCCGCTTCTTCATCCTTATGGCGCACTACCGCAGTACGGTTGACTTCAGCAACGAAGCCCTGCAAGCCGCCGAGAAGGGCCTCCAGCGCCTGATGGAAGGATGGAAGAATTTGGAGAGGTTAGGAGGACCCACCCCCAACCCCTCCCATGAGGGAGGGGAGGCTGGCTCACCAGCTCTCGAACGTAGTGAGGCTCTCCCCCTTACGGGGGAGCGGGGAGGGGGTCTTTCCCTTGCTGCACGTTGCTACGAGGCCATGAACGACGACCTCAATACCCCTATCGTCATCAGCTGCCTTTTCGATGCCTGCCATCGTATCAATCAGGTAATGGACAAGAAGGCTACGCTGACGGCCGACGAACTGAAGGAATTGAAGGAGACCTTCCGCCTGTTCCTCTTCGATATTCTCGGCATGAAGGAGGAGACGGGTGCCGGCAATGCCGCCCGCGAGGAGGCCTTCGGCAAGGTGGTTGATATGCTGCTTGAGCAGCGTGCCGTAGCCAAAGCCAATAAGGATTGGGCAACGAGCGACAGAATCCGCAACGAGCTTACTGCGCTCGGCTTCGAAATCAAGGACACGAAAGACGGCGCCACATGGAAACTGAACGCGTAATCAAGAAAAACGGAATGCTTCGCACACCCTATAGCGTTATTTATTTTTCATTCTTGATATTTGCTCTTTCCTGCTGCACGCCCAAGAAGGGGACAGTCGTTGTGGAGCAGCCGGGCGTGACGGTTCCGGCATTCAACGCCGATAGTGCCTATAGTTTCGTGTCGTCGCAGGTGGCTTTCGGCCCTCGCGTCACGGGCTCTGAGGCGCACAAGGCATGTGGCGACTGGCTTGTAGCCAAGCTGCGCGCGTTTGGCGCTGAGGTTACGGAGCAGACTGCCGACCTGAAAGCCTATAATGGCGACCCGCTGCCCATGCGCAACATCATCGGCAGCTACAATACCGCCACGAACAAGCGCGTCGTCCTCTGCTCCCATTGGGACAGCCGCCCCTGGGCTGATAACGACCCCGATGTGAAGAAGCACCATACCCCCATCGATGGCGCCAACGATGGGGCCAGCGGCGTGGGCGTCCTGCTGGAGATAGCCCGTCAAATGCAGCTCCAGCAGCCTACAATAGGCGTGGATATCATTTTCTTCGATGCAGAGGACTATGGGATGCACAGCGACGAGTACGACTCTTCCGACAACACCTGGTGCCTCGGCTCGCAGTACTGGGCGCGCCATACGCATAGGGCCGATTACATTGCCCGCTTTGGTATCCTACTGGATATGGTGGGAGCGCCACACTCCCGCTTTTGCCAGGAACGCTATTCTCGTCGCTATGCGGGCAACATTGTCGACAAGGTTTGGATGACTGCTCACGCCCTCGGATATGGTGCCTACTTCCCCCTTACTGCGGGCAGCTACGTTACAGACGACCATCTCCCTCTCAACGAGAAGGCCCGCATCCCCTCCGTCGACATCATCCCCTACGACGGGGAATACGGCTTTGGCGAGCATTGGCACACCATAAAGGATAATATGGATTGGATTGACGTAGCTACGCTCCGTGCCGTCGGCCAGACCGTCATGCACGTTGTCTATAATGAGAGATAAAATGGTTTAACGTTTAAGGTTTAACGTTTAACGAGGCTGGCGCAATGGAATGGTTTAACGGAGAACGTTTAACGTTTTTTTCTTGGTTTAACGGAGAACGTTTAACGTTTAACGAGGCTGGCGCGATGGAAAAGTTTAACAAAGAACGAAACCCAAAGGACGTGTCCGTTAAACATTAAACCTTAAACCTTAAACAAGAATCCAAAGGACATGTTCGTTAAACCTTAAACGTTAAACGTTAAACAAAAAAATATGACCATCAACGAAATACAGGACGAGATAATCGAGGAGTTCGCCGAGGTGGACGACTGGATGGACAAGTACCAGATGCTGATTGACCTTGCTGGCGAGCTGCCCAAGCTCGACGAACGCTACAAGACGGAGGACAACCTCATCGAGGGCTGCCAGAGCCGCGTGTGGCTGCGCGCCTTTCAGACGGAGGACGGCCTGCTGCACTTCGAGGCCGAGAGCGACGCGCTCATCGTGGGCGGCATCATCGCCCTCCTCATCCGCGTGCTGAGCGGACATACCCCTGCAGAGATTCTCGATGCCCAGCTCTATTTCATTGACCGCATCGGTCTCCACGAGCACCTCTCGCCCACACGCAGCAACGGACTGGTGTCCATGGTCAAACAAATGCGCATCTACGCCCTTGCCTTCTCTGCCCAACAATGAGAGTCCTCATCATCAATACTACCGAGCGGCAGGGCGGTCCTGCCATCGCAGCCTACCGACTGACGGAAGCGCTGAAAAGCAACGGCATCAAGGCCAAGATGCTGGTGCGCGAGAAGGAGACGGACAAGGTGACAACCGTTGCTGCCGACAAGACGTGGGCCGTCCGTCGCGGGCTTTTCATGGAGCGCCTCATCCTCAATCTCCATAATCGGCTTGGTCGTCAGCATCGCTATCGGCTCGACCTCGGCACGGCGGGAGGCGACATCACCAACCTTCCTGAGTTCCGTCAGGCGGACATCATCCATCTGCATTGGATTAACGACGGTATGATTTCCCTGCACATGCTCCAGCGCATCCTCGATTCGGGCAAGCCTGTGGTCTGGACCTTGCACGACATGTGGCCCTTCACGGGCATCTGCCACTATGCCCACGACTGCGACAACTACATGAAGCATTGTGGCTCGTGCCCACAGCTGAACAGCAGCCGCGAGAAAGACCTCGCCTATCGTTATTTCAATAAGAAACAATCGCTTCTCCAGCATCGCTCCATCCGCTTTATCGCGTGCAGCCAATGGCTGAGGGAGATGGCTCGCAAGAGCAGCCTGTTGCGAGGCATGGAGATTACGTGCATCCCCAATGCCGTCGACACCCGTCTGTTCCACCGTCGCGACAGGCAGATGGCGCGCCGCGAGCTTCGCCTGCCGGCAGACAAGCGTCTGGTACTCTTCTCGTCCGAATCCGTTGCCGATCGTCGTAAGGGATTCGACTATCTGGCCGATGCGCTTAAGGAGTTGGCGTCCGTACATCCAACGTGGAAGGAGCAGCTGGGGCTTGTGGTGCTGGGACGCGACAGCGAGAAGGTCGCCTTCAGCGAGATTCCCTTCCCCGTCTATCCCATGCAGTACGTCTCTGACGAGAAGCAGATGGCGATGGTCTATAGCGCCGTTGACCTCTACGCCATACCCTCCGTGCAGGACAACCTGCCGAATACCGTTGTCGAGGCGATGGCCTGCGGCATCCCCTGCATCGGCTTCAACGTGGGCGGCATTCCTGAGATGATAGACCACCTCCACAACGGCTATATCGCCGACTATAAGAATTCAAGCAATTTTGCCGAGGGCATCCATTGGCTCCTCACCGAGGGCGACTACGACATGCTCAGCAGCGAAGCGCTCCGCAAAGCCCAGACCACCTACAGCGAGACCTCCGTGGCCGACGCCCACATCGCCGTCTATAACCAACTGACAGGCAGGAACGAGTAAAAAAGTTTCTCCTCCAATATTATCGCACTTTAACAGACCACCTCTGTTATTTGTGCTTTACGTTTGCAAAAATAATACTTTCCCACCAATATAGTATGCTGTCTGTCTTCCACTTATAAACAATCGTCATTACATTCCTATTTTAAGAAGCCTAAAGTAAAGACCATCGGACGCATCTTGTCCGCTAAGGCCTTGTAGAGAGCATTGAATTCGTCTAATTGGTTCTTGCCATACTCTTTCGCGAGTGCTTTTATTTGATACCAACCGCAATCCCAGTTCATGATCTGATATTCCGGATGACCGCCATCGAATAGTTCTCGGAACGGGAAAGTGGAACGCACAATTTCATTTGCCTTGTCAAGAACTGCTTGCGCCTCGGACGAAAGGGTTATCGACTGAAGTTTTTGAAAAACAAAACGATCTTTTGCCGTTCTTGCATCATTATAGCATTCGTCCAACTGATTATCACTTGCTAACTGTAGAATCTCATCTTTGCTCATCCAGAAGAACTCATTGTAGATGTTCCATTTCTTGCCCTTGAACTCTATTTGCCGCAAAGAAGCCTGATTGCTTTTGCTTTCAAATAGAGAGTAAACAATGCTATCATTTACAAATTCATTCCATTTTGAATGACTTTCATTAGGAGCGAGATACTCGTCAGCCCAATTCATCCAGTTTTTAACAACTAGCCTACGGGCTGAAAACAACGTCATAACACGTTCATAGTTCTCTGGCATTATCGAAAGACCGTTGGCATTAGAAGAATCACAACTTGTAAAAATGGCAACCTTTTGTTGATTCTGGTCGACATTATTACCCATATTGGAATAGCAACCCAAGGCATTTCGGTTAATTTTTGTATTACAATTATTACCCTCTTTGACAGATAATGCACTTGAGAAAGTAGGCCTTTCTTCTACACTAATTCCCTTTATCTGTTGCTTTATCCATTCTTTTGCAGAGGCTTTTCCGTCTATATTGTAAACCTCCTTGTGTCCTATAGATTGAATTTCTCCTTCGACTTCGTTTATCAACTCGAAAGAAAAACTTTCCTTGTTGGTTGTTTCGCCCGATTTCCAAATTGAGAATGAAATACCCCAACTATCTGATACATCGGCAAAGTGACTTGCTTTAAATTGGCAAGCGTTTACGTAGGAGAATTCTTTCAAGAAGTGTTTCCTAAAAACAGCCCATGCTGGCCCAGTCAAGAACAACGAAGGAGAGTATAAACCAATATGACAGTAGGTAAGATGGAAGACCTGCTTGATCCTCATTATACGGTATAAAAACTGCGCGTATAAGTTTTTGCTGGCATTATCCATCCCCTCACGTACCATATTTTTCTTAACTGCCGTATCGCATGAACCAGCACCTTTCGTGCTATTATTACCCGCACCAAAATTACTACTTGATGTGGCATATGGCGGATTAAGGAAGAATACAATTGGCCTATCTTGTTTAAGTGCATCATAAAGTCCTTGAGGTATTTTTGATTGATACTGCACAATATCATCCGGACTTGGAATATAGTCATTCAAGAAGTCAAACTGGAACTTGATTGCTTCGGGATTGTAGTTCGCCCCCATATCCAGTTCGCTTTGAAATAGTGTTGAACAATATAACTCTCCGAAATGATAGTCTCGCGTAAGATTACCTGTTCCCCAACAGTTATCCCAAACTACAAATTGCTCTTTCCATTCTTCTCCCAATTCACGTTCAAGCATATAATGCGCATAATCCACGAAGAGCGTCGGTGTCCAGAAATCGCCTTTCATTCTTCTGTCTGCATCCTCAATCAAACGGTCGGCAATACTGGTCATTCTCATTTTCTCTTGGGGCGTATAGTTCCGGTCGAAGTAACTGAAAAATGACTTGAAATTGCTTCCATCCATATTCACGTTTGTTCCGTTGCAAACGAGGATGTTGGGCTTGGCGGGATGCTGGTAATAGTTTGTTTGGTCATTAAGCACCCCCATAAAAATACTGACCAAATCATGTCCGTTCAGTTTATTTTTGCCTTTAAGGACGTTCTTACAGAAATAGTCAAAAATATTGGAAATGTTATGTTCGGTTACTCGGACGTATCGCTGAATATTACAAGCAAGGTCTTTGATTTTCTCCGCAACTACCTTAAAACTGAAATTCTCATCGATATTAAATACAAACGGGTTGATTTCAGCATCATTGGCTATCTTTATAACTACTTTTGGATAGTTAAGATGTGCTTGTGATGGAGCAGTATCCCAATCGACGTCTTCATCTAAATATTTCAGCAAAGGATTGGTCTGAAGGGCAAAGCACTCGTTTTTATCACCAACAAGACAAACGTTAGGTATAATCTTCCCATCCAGTTCAAACTTCTTTAAATACCAAATAACTTGTATAAGCACTTTCGCCCTACCAGCTTTGTCATTCAGAAGTTCATCCAACTTATACTCAATAATCAAACGGTATTTATTACCGTTAACGACAGGTTCCATATATCCGTCGCATTTGAACGGATAGGTGTAATCGGTGTTGGGAAAGTAGAGCATTAATCCATTCTTGTAAGGTGTTTCTACGCCTCTTTCATCAATCACATCTTTTATCGCATCGTAAAACTTGCTTCTGCTCATTGTATTGAAATTCGCTTTTATGTGCTTTGTTATTTTTTATTTTTCTTTTGACTTTTTCTACGAAAAAAGAGTTACATACATGGTGCTTATGGGTATACTTTTTTCTTGTTTGGCAAAATTAAGCGAAACAATCTAATAATGCAAGACTTTCAACGGTTTTTTTCCCGTTCAGGCGGATTTGTTCTCCAGCTGCGGTGAGAAGGGGATTTGTAATCCCTAGCCTCAGAAAAAGGAAGAAGCCGCAAGTCCACTTCAAAGGGAATAACAGGGATTGCAACGGGCGGAGCAGCGTTTTTGCGCCGCCCCGATTTTACGCCCTTTTTTCCGCGCGTACGCGCGCGCGAGGCGGCGGGTGGCGTGTGCGTTATCTTTTGCCCCTGACGCGCCCAGAGGCGAAATTTCGGGCGTTATTTCGCGCGGCGGTTCGTGGCGCCCTTTCGGGGGGAGGAAGGGGAAACTTGCTGTTTCCCCCTGAAACGCGGCATGAAGCGTCTTTTCTTTGTAAAGGCCTTGTAGAAGAGAAAGTTAACGTGGAAAGGCATTACAGTTACAGTTATTACAGTTATTTTTTTGAGGTATGCTATCTCTCTAATCCTCCTTTTTATTATATATATTATTATTAATAATTAATATATTATATATAGAAAAATAGATGAAAAAAGAAAAGAACATCCTTCGAAAAAACAACTGTAATAACTGTAATTGTAACGCTCGGCCAGTTTTCCTTCCTCTAAAATGCAGAAAGACAATAGGGTACAATCCTGCCGTTTCCCAAAGCGTATCAGTTACATGGCTTGAAAGAGGGAAAGAAGGCCCCAAACCCTGTCCTATAAGATCTCAGAAACGAGCGAAATCCCCTTGCTCTGATGGTCGCACCCTCTCCTGGCGCACAAACAGGTTTTGCGGTTTTTCGGAGTATTACGCAGAAAACGCATGAAAGAAATTCGTTTCATTCGGATAATTCGCCGAAAAAACGTCACGGCAAACGAGAATCTTATCGTCGGCGAATTGGGCGAATTGAACGAATGACGTTGCGGCGTGGAGCTTCGCACGCCGAATGATTTTTTGAAGAAAACACGAATGACCATGAATAAACACGAATTTTTCATGAATTAATTTTTGGGTAATTAGTGGATATTTATGGTTATTTGTGTTAAGAGTAAAAAGAGAAAGAATAGGTGTTTAACGTTGCGGCGACAGAGTTTGATTCTATTTTCGTAGAGTTTGATTCTATTTCCATAGAGTTTGATTCTGTGCGGGCAGAGTAGGGGGCTGTGGGAATAACGCCACCTTCTATCATATTAACGCCCCCTTCTGCCGGCGCAACGCCCCCAAATGAAAAAGCACTACGCCTGCCGAGGGACGTAGTGCAAATCCGATGGAAGGGGGATGGGGCAAAGAGGCTATTCCTCTGCAGCGAACATGGGATCCCAGCAGGGAAGCATGACGGGCTTCTTCTTGTAGGCATCGAGGACCTTCTGCGATGCGTACTTCTTGTTGACAACCAGGCGGAACATGTACTCGTTGAACCACTCGTCCGTCATAATCATGTGGCCCTGATAGCCAGATGAGGCGCCCCAGCTGTTCTCCACCTTCCACATCACTGGCTTGTTGTTCTCCAGACGGACGGCCATCAGCGTCATGGCGTGGCTGGAGCCGCTGTCGAAGGTGGCGATGCGCTCGGCCTTGTCCATGCCGAAGGTGGTGCCGAAGATGCTGCCGTAGTCGAAGTTGTTGAGGTCGAGCAGGCCGCGCGTGCGGTCGAGCTCCTTGCCCACGTCGCAGCTGAAGTAGAGCATGGTGCTGTCCATGATGCTGGTGATGGCCATCTCCTTGATGTCGTCGAGCGGCAGGTTCAGGTAGCGCCAGTTGTGCCCGTCGTAGGTGTGGCGGTCGTACTCGATTTCATACGTCTTCCAGTAGTCGCGCGTGGGGTCGTTCATCAGCATGATGTAGTCGTTCTGGAGGTCGTTGCCGAGGAACTGGGCGTAGAACTCCTGCGGGGTGTAGGTCTTGGGCTCGCTGACGAACTTGCCCTCCTTGTCCTTGGGTGCCCACTTGAACTCCTTGACCGGCTCGCCGAAGCCGAGGGCGAGCATGTGGTAGATTTCAACCAGCATCTCCTCCTTCATGCCCTGCAGGTCGGCACCCTTGCCCGCCTTGCGGAGGCGGATTCCGTCCTCGCGCAGCTTGCGCTTGACGAGGGAGGTGAAGCGGGAGGTGTTGTTGGAGGCGTAGGTCTCGGGCATCACGCTGGCGGGCACCACGCCGTACTTCTCAATCAGGTCGGCCACGCCCGTGAAGGTGCCGCCATCGGAGAGCGGATGCTGGAACAGCCACTCCACCGTCTTGTCGTCCATGCCCTTTGAGCGGGTGTCGATGATGGCCTGGAGGAAGAGGTTGGCCTTCTCCAGCTGGTCGTAGAAGAAGAGATAGATCTCGGAGAACTCCATGCCTGTCGGCAGTTTGTACTCGCGAATCATCTGGGCGCGCAGCACGTTGAGGCCGGTGAACAGCCAGCAACGGCCAGACCCTTTCTGATCCGTAGTGCCCAAGCCCTTGCTCTGGACGCTGTAATTGAAGTAGGTGTCCATCTCGCCCTGATTGGCGTGGTTGGTAGCCAAGGCGCTGACGTCGCCTGCGGCGAGGGCGTTGTGGATGACTTTGTCGGCAGCCGTAGGCGTCTGCTTCGCCTGGATGCGGCTGAGGACTTCGGGGGTCAGGCTCTGGGCGCTCATGCCCAAGCTGACGACGGCAAAAATGCCGATGAAAAGGGACTTTTTCATATATGTTCTTTTAAAAATCTTCGATTTTTGTTTTCAGCCTACGGCGTAACACGAATAACCATGAATGGACACGAATTTTTCACGAATAAAAATTTATGGATAATTAATGTTCATTTGTGTAGCGTCGCAGACAAAAAACTTCAATTCTATGGTCTTCAATCTCCTAATACGAAACAGAGCAGGGGATGCCGCGAGCCTCTACGAGGGCGGCAATGCGGTCGAGTTCTTCGTGGGTGGCCTTCTGGAGCGTGGGGCAGGGCGTTTCGCGATCGATGGTATAGACCATGACCTTCGAAGGGGCGATGGAGCAGACGGCATCCAACCAGGGGAGGACGTAGGCGTCGCCCGTGTTGTCCACATCCTGGCCATCGAACGAACGGCCCTTCATGAACAGCGTCTGGATGATGCAATGTCCGTTGAAATCGCGCATTTTTGCGATGAGCGCCTCGAGGTCGTAGCGACAGTTCGGACGGTTGACGAGGCGGATGTAGTCGGGGTTGACCGTATCGAGCTTGAGGATGTTGTTATCGACCTTCATCAGGGCATCGAACACCTTGGGACGGAGAATGAAGGTGGCGTTGCTGAGCACGCTGACCTGGGCAGCCGGGAAGTAGGCGTTGCGCAGGGCGATGACGTCGTCCATGATAGCGGCAAAATCGGGGTGCCCCGTCGGCTCGCCGTTGCCCGCGAAGGTCAGCACATCGGGCGTGGGGCCGACGGCCTTCATCTCCTTCAGACGCTCCTCCAGCGCCGTACGAACCTCTGCGCGCGTGGGACGTTTCAGATGGGAGGGACGCTGGCCATTCAGTCCGCACTCGCAATAGAGGCAGTCGAACGAACAAACCTTCCCGTCGCCTGGCATCAGGTTAATGCCCAGAGAGACACCCAGCCTGCGGCTGTGTACAGGGCCGAAAATGGGGGACGTGTATATGACCGTTGCCATTTGCGCAGGGGGATTAGTAGGTCACCTTGAGGGGATTGGCCACTTTGACGGCAAAGTCGTTGAGGTAGCTGTTCCATTCGTCGGGCGACTGCCAGCCGGCCTTGCTCCATGCGCTACCCCACCAGTAGGTGACGGCAGCATCGGGGGCAATAGTCCCCAAGGCAAGGATGTGTCCGGATGCTCCGCGGCGGGCGGCCTCAGGAGCGGCAAAGGGCTGGTAGCGGGCTTCCTTGGCCCAAGGGGCAACAATACCCACATAGATTTCGCCGTTGTCGGCCCTCGCGTTGTCCGTGAGGTCCTGATAGGCGATATATCCCTTATCGGCAGCCAGCGTGTAGGCATCGGGGTTCTCAGGATGAACGACAATGCCGGCAGCCAGAGGGGCTGCCTTGCTGAGTCCGCTGAAGCTGATGGTGGTGCGGTTGAGCTGCGAGCCCTTTGCCAGCGAGATGACGCGCGTTTCCACCAGCGTTTCGTCGCGATAGACAAAGGGGTTGTAGGTGAGGCGCATCATGAAGCGCAGGGGGCCGTTCTCCATAATCTCGTAGTCAGCCCAGCAGTAGGGATAGACGATGTTCTCATCGTCGAGCAACGCCGCGGCACCACCGCCCAGCGTGGGGCCTACCTTATAGCAGTCCATGCCGTTGCCGTGATCGACGTGGTAGGAGACGGAGTGGTAGAGCTGGTCGGCCTCGTCGAAACGCTTCTCCTTACGGAGTTGGTCAATCTGCGCTTTCGTCTCGGGATTGAGCTCGTTGGCATAGCGCTCCTCGACCACCAGAGAGGGGGTGTTCTTCACCCAGATGTCGTAGCCGAACGCCTTTTCCCCAGAGGCCTGCAAGGCCGGGCCGTAGCAACGGTAGGCGGTAAGGTCGTTCTCCCAGGCGATGTCATCGACGCGCTCGGGATAGAGGCGTCCATAGGCTACTGTGGGGGCAGGGTCGGGCGTTCCGACGGCGATGGTGTACGTGGATGTTCCCTGAGCCTTTACGGCAACGGGAAACATCAGTTTATTGTCGAAGGTAATCTGCGTGGGCAGCTCGTTGCCCTGTTCGTCGCAGACGACATACATCTCTTCTTCCGAAATAAGCGGCATACGGGCAAGGAGGTCGCTCATCGGAATCTCCACCATCTCGTCGATGCGCTCCACATCAGCAGGGTTCTTTACCGTAACGATAAAGTCGCCTTTGGGCTTCATGTCGCAAGACGAAAGGGCGGCGAGGAGGATAAGGGTATAAAGAAGTTTTTTCATGATCATTTCGGTTGTTTACCAATGTAGGCGAGGATGCCGCCATCGACATAGAGGATATGGCCGTTGACGGCATCGGAGGCGTGAGAGGCCAGGAATACGGCAGGGCCGCCGAGCTCGCTGGGGTCGAGCCAGCGTCCGGCAGGAGTCTTGGCGCAGATGAACGAGTCGAAGGGATGACGGCTGCCATCGGGCTGACGTTCGCGCAACGGAGCGGTCTGGGGCGTGGCGATGTAGCCAGGGCCGATGCCGTTGCATTGGATGTTGTACTCGCCATATTCCGAGCAGATGTTGCGCGTCAGCATCTTCAGACCGCCCTTGGCGGCGGCATAGGCGCTGACGGTCTCGCGACCCAGCTCGCTCATCATGGAGCAGATGTTGATGATCTTGCCTTCGCGGCGCTCCATCATTTCGGGAAGGACGGCGCTGGAGCAGATGAACGGGCCAACGAGGTCGATATCAATGACCTGCTGGAATTCGGCACGCTTCATCTCGTGCATAGGGATGCGCTTGATGATGCCGGCGTTGTTGACGAGGATGTCAATCTGGCCGACGTCGTTGTGGATGGTTTCGACGAGGGCTTTCACGTCGTCCTCCTTCGTGACGTCGCAGACATAGCCAAAGACGTTGGTGATGCCAGCTTCGCGGTAGTTGTCAAGACCACGCTGAAGGGCAGCCTCATTGATGTCGTTGAAGATGATGTTCTTGATGCCAGCGGCAACGAAAGCCTTTGCGATATTAAAGCCGATGCCGTAGCTGCCGCCCGTAATCCAGGCGTTCTTGCCAGATAATGAAAATAAATTTGTCATAATAATATCTTTATTTTTAGTGGAATCATTTTTGTCTACGACGCTACACGAATTACCATGAATGAACACGAATTACTCATAAAATTCTTTGTCATCATTATTATCCTCAAAATACCAATCCACATCTTCATTTACAATGTCCATATTACGGTCAAGGAGTACACATTCGTTGGTTTCTTCTATGTAACCGTATCTCTCGCTCTGGAGTTTTGAGGCCCCGAAATTGATAAGTAAACCTATAGGGAGCTTTGTCAAACGCAGGTAATTGAATAATTGCGCTCTATGAGCTGGCAAAATGGTGTTGACGGATTTCAATTCTACGATAACATTGCCGACCACGACATCTATCTTGTACGTTTTTTTCAGTTCGTGATTCTTATAAAAACAGGATATTTGTTTTTCTGGGATGCATTCAATGCCACGTTCATTAAGTTCAAGGCATAGAGATTCATTATAAACAGCTTCAAGAAGTCCCCAATGCAACGTAGAGTGAACCTCCATTGCTGAGCCAATAACGGAATAGACGATGTCTTTATACTGTTCAAAGAATCTCATAAATGCTTTATTTATGAAAAATTCGTGTAAATTAGTGGCTATTCGTGTGGCGCCGCAGGCAAAAAAGGTCTTATTTCAGGTCTTTAATGTCGTAGAAATCCTGGTCGCCGTAGTCGAGGTTTTCGCCGCCCATCCCCCAGATAAAGGTGTAGTTGTGGGTAGCGGCTGCGCTATGGATGCTCCATTCGGGGCTGAGGACAGCCTGGTCGCCCTTCATCCAGATATGACGGGTTTCCTGCACCTGTCCCATGAAATGGCAGACAGCCTGGTCTTCGGGCACTTCAAAGTAGAAATAAGCTTCCATTCGACGGCTGTGAGTATGCGCCGGCATCGTGTTCCATACGGAGCCTGGAGCCAATTCGGTCATACCCATCTGAAGCTGGCAGGTGGGAAGAACCTGATTAACGATCATCTTATTGATGTTGCGCTCGTTGCTCATTTCCAGCGAGCCCATGTGAGCCACGACGGCATCGGCTTTCGTCACCTTGCGGTCGGGGTAGGTGGTATGAGCATTCGTGCTGTTGAAATAGAACTTCGCAGGGTGGGCGGCATCCTTGCTTTCAAAGACGACGTCCTTGTTTCCGCGACCCAGATAGAGCGCTTCCTTATAGTTCAATTCGAAAACCTCATCGCCATGACGGACGACGCCAGCACCTCCGACGTTGTAGATGCCCAATTCGCGGCGTTCCAGAAACCATTGAGCCTTCAGCGGGTCAATAGCTTCGAGTTTCAAGGCTTCGTGAACAGGCATGGCGCCACCCACGACCATGCGGTCGTACATGGAATAGACCATATTCACCTCGTCAGCGGCAAAGACGGTCTCAATCAGGAAATCGCGGCGGATTCGTGCTGTGTCATACTGTTTCGCATCCTCTGGATGAGCGGCATAGCGTACTTCGTAGTTTGTCTTCATTTCAATATGTTTTTTGGATTTGTCGACAAAGGTAGTACAAGGAGAGAGGAAAAGCAAAAAAAACGCAGTTTTTTTCAAAAATGCGAACGAACAAAGCCGTCAGAAAAAATCAATCCTTTTTTTCAGATTGGGCGACGGTCTCGATGTTGCGGCGCAGGCCGTCGTATTTGGCGCGCTTTACGGCACTACCGCTAAAAAGCCCTTCGTACTCCTCGGGCGTCAACGTCTTCCAGTCTTCACGACGCATGTTGAGCAAAGCATCGGAAGGCTGAAAGGAGTTTTCGTTGGTAGGCGAGGCAAAACGATTCCACGGACAAGCCTTCTGGCAGCAGTCGCAGCCATAGATGTGATTGCCTAAATGGGCGGAAAAGTCCGATGGAATGGGCGATTTTTGTTCAATTGTGAGGTAGCTGATGCATCGTCGGGCATCCATGCTCGTCGTGCCGTCAGCATGGAGGGTAAGGGCTCCTGCTGGACAGGCATCAACACATCGGTGGCACGTTCCGCATCGAGAGGGCAAGGGAGAATCGGGGGTCAGGGCAAGGTCTGTGACGATTAGACCGAGGAAGAACCAGCTACCCATGCCGGGGATGATGAGTAGATGATTTCGTCCTTCCCATCCCAATCCGGCACGCTGTGCCCAATAGCGTTCGAGCACGGGGGCGCTATCTACAAAAACGCGTTGTTCTCCGAAGGGGGCATGCTCTCCGTGTTGTTCCCGCAGGTTGTTAATGTATTCCAGCAATTGGAAAAGCCTCTCCTTGACTACGACGTGATAATCCTTGCCGTAGGCATAGTAGGCAATCTGCCATTCCTCTTTGGGTATTTGTTCGGCCGGATAGTAGTTCATAGCCGTAACAATGATACTCTTGCAGCCTGGCACGAGTTGTGTGGGGTCGAAGCGCTTTTCCAGATTACGGGCAAGATAGCCCATGTCGCCTTGGTGGTTCTCCTCTATCCAACGTTCATAAGCCGCTTGGGTAACGGCATCTACGGCTTCGGCCTTTGCAATACCGCAAGCCGCAAAGCCAAGTTCGCGAGCCTTATTTTTTATAAAGGATTCCATGATAAATGAAGAATGAAAGAGGAATAATAAAATGACCTAAATGCCTTATGCTGATGGCAATGTTATTTATTCTTCATCTTTCATTCTTCATTTCTTATCCTTTCAGCCTGTCGTTATAGGCGTTGAAGATCAACTCCAGCTTGGAGGTGTAAAGTTCAACAACGTCGTTGTTTTCAGCCTGCTCCATATAGCGGACGAGACGGAGTAGCGTGTCGATATTGTCGCGGCAGCTGGTAGCGTTGAGCAGGAACTGGCGATTCGAGAGGCTGAGGTACCACGTGGCGTACTCCACCTCGTTGTCAGCCATCTGGCAGAGGATGTCAAGGCCCTTCTCCTTCTCGCCCAACTGGATGTAGTTGAGTGCCATGATGTGGGAGTAGCTCATCACGTAGCTGTGAGGCAGGTTGTAGGCGGGCAGCTCTTCTTCGCATTTGTTCAAAATGGCCAAGGCTTTTTCGTCCTGCCCTTCAGCCAGCAGTTGGTTAGCCAAAAGGACAAACAAGCGACGATGGGTATAAGCCATGCGGGAGATGGTTTCATCCAGATAGATGCCCTTTGTATTCATGCCTCCGAACTTGTAGCGGTTCATCAGGTTGTCGTACATCTTCTCGCTATCGATGGTGAACTCCACGCGTGCGTTATCGACATAACCTAATTCATCGTAGTTGAATGGGGTGATGCGATACGCCAGACCCTCCTGCACGAAGAAGGGCTCCAAGCCGAGACGGTTCTCCGAGCCGACGGTCATAGCCATGTAGAGGGGACGTTCCCAGTTGCATTGGGCCAGCATCTCCAACATCATCAGGTCGTTCTTGTAGATGCGGCGACGTCCTGTAAGTGGGATGTTCATGCGGTCGGGCATCTTACTCATGGTCTCCTCGTCAGTTTCTCCGCGGAACTCGTTGGGGATAAACATACCAGAACGGAGTATGGCGGCCTTGTCGAGGGTGATGAAAACGGTGTCGGTAGGGATGTAGTGAAGCGTCTCATCAGTATTCTGCACCCAGTATTTGAGAATGTTCTTCAGCTCGAAAGGCTCTGCGCCGAAGCGTGTTGCGGCAGCCTCAGGATTCTTCGCGTAGAGCGAGAGAACCGATTTTTTGGCATCGGGACGAATCTCTATGGCGTCGTTCCACCCTTCTACATACTGTACGCGTGGCCAGGTGATGGGGACGCTGGGCGACTTGTAAGCCGGACGACGCATCTGGTCAATGTACCACGGCGTCTGCAAGTAGCTGAGGTTGCAGACACGGGTGTCCGTGCGGAATTCCTCCGTCTCCTGATTGTACCAGAGGGGGAAGGTGTCGTTGTCGCCGTTGGTGTAGATGATGGGGAATCCTTGGTCGGGCAGGGTGTTGAGGTAGTTCTGTCCGAAGTCGCGGCACATATAGCGGTGGCTGCGGTCGTGGTCGTCCCATGTCTGGCTTCCCATCTGGATGGGTACAAGAATGCAGACGAGCGTAGCCAGCACGGCGGGTACGAGGTCGTTCTTCTTGAACAGTTTCTTCAGCCATTCTGCCACTGCAGCTACAGCCAGTCCAATCCAAATGGTGAAAGCGTAGAAGGAGCCGGCGTAAGCATAGTCACGTTCACGCGGCTGTTGTGGCGTCTGGTTCAGATAAAGAACGATGGCGAGACCCGTCATGAAGAAGAGGAAGAATACCACCCAGAACTGTTGTACGCCGCGCCGTCCGCGACGGAACGCCTGCCAGCACAAGCCAATAATACCGAGAATCAACGGCAGGCCGTAGAAGACGTTGTGCCCCTTGTTCTCCTTCAGTTCGGTAGGCAACAGCCTCTGGTCTCCCACCAGGAACTTGTCGATGAAGTTGAAGCCCGTAATCCAATTGCCGTGTTCAATCTCACCATAGCTGCAGATGTCGTTCTGACGTCCCACGAAGTTCCAGAGGAAGTAGCGCCAGTACATGAAGTTCACCTGGTAATTAAAGAAGAAGGCAAGGTTTTCCGCCATGGTGGGGATGGTAAGCGTTTGCTTCTCGCCGCAATAGTCGTAGCTCACCTTCTTGCCCTTGATGCCGCCCGGCACCCATTGCTCGTAGAGGTTGATCTGCTGTGCCCCATAGTGGGAGTGAGGTTCGCTGTACATGCGTGGGAAAACCATGTTCTGCGCGTAAATATATTTGTCGCGGTTGCTTACGACTATGTAGCGGTCTTTTTCGTCGGGACTGGTCTTTTCCTTCTTGCCGTAGATGGGGGCGCCCTTCTTGGTGACGGGCACGCAATAGCGGCCATCAACCTTCCATTTCACCTTTGAGGCATACGTCTGGCCGTAGAATAGAGGCGTTTGGCCGTATTGTTCGCGACCCAGATAATCACCCAGCGTAAAGATATCTTCAGGGCTGTTTTGGTCCATCGGCGTATTGGCTGTGGAGCGCACGACGATAAGTGCATAGGACGAATAGCCTACCACCATTACCGTCAGGCACATCAGAGCCGTATTCATCACGCGCGTGTAATCCTTCTTATTTGCGAACAGGAACCATGCCAGCGCACCCAAAATGACGAGGCCGATGAGAATGCTGCTCGCGCCGTGTCCGAAGAACGGAATGCCCAGCAGGGCCACACTCAGCAGGAAGCTGATTTTCTGGATAGTCTTGTTCTCTTTATAAGTCAAGATAATACTCCACACGAGGCAGGCCACCAGCAAGATGATATAAACGATGAGGCCTGTGTTGAAAGGCATGTGCAGGCTGTTGACAAAAAGAAGTTCGAACCATCCGCCTACCTTTACGATACCAGGCACGATGCCATAGAGCACGACGGCCACCAGCACGGCCGATACGGCAAGCGCCCCAACTGTACCCCAGAAGCGTTGTTTGCCAGTTCGTTCGCTCTTAGTCTCACCCCGCTTGAAGTACCATACCAGTACGATGGCAGGAATACAAAGGAGGTTCAGCAAGTGTACGCCGATGGAGAGGCCCACCATGTAGGCAATCAGGATAAGCCAGCGGTCGGCGTAAGGTTGGTCGGCTACGTCTTCCCATTTCAAGATGAACCAGAAAACGATGGCTGTAAAGAACGAACTGTAGGCATATACCTCGCCTTCGACGGCGCTAAACCAGAAAGTATCGCTGAATGTATAGGCCAATGAGCCTACAATGCCGGCGCCCATGATGGTTATCAGCTGGCCGACGGTCATCTCCTCGTCCTTACTGCACACCAGCATCTTCGTCAGGTGGGTGATGCTCCAGAAAAGGAACAGAATGCAACCTGCTGAAAGCAGCGCCGACATGGTGTTCACCATTCGTGCCACTTGTGACGGGTCACTTACAAACTGCGTGAACAGGTTGGCTGTCAGCATAAAGAACGGTGCCCCTGGCGGGTGGCCCACCTCCAGCTTATAGCCCGTGGTGATAAACTCTGGGCAATCCCAGAAACTGGCGCTCGGCTCGATGGTCAGGCAGTATACGACTGCCGCCACGGCGAACATAATCCAACCCACAAGGTTGTTAACAAGTCTGTATGATTTCATGTCTATCTAATAATCCTTTTAATCCTAAAGACAAAGACTTACTCTGCGATGAGGAGATAGTAGTTCTTTTTGCCACGCTGGGCGAGGAGGTACTTGCCGCTGATGAGGTCAGCAGTAGAGAGTGTCTGGTCGAAGGTCTCGAGTTTCTGCTTGTTGATGCTGATTCCTCCTCCCTGCGCCATTTTTCGCATTTCGCCCTTAGAGGGAAAGACAGGAGCATCATCAGTCAGAAGGTCGATAGCTTTCACGCCGCATTCCAGTTTGCTTTTTGCCACCTTGAATTGGGGAACACCTTCAAAAACAGCCAGCAATGTCCGCTCGTCGAGACGGACGAGGGCATCGTGGGTGTTGTTTCCAAAGAGGATTCCGCTGGCTTCAACAGCTGCGTTGTAGTCGGCTTCGCTGTGAACCATGCAGGTGACCTCCTTAGCCAGACGTTTCTGCAGCAAACGCAGGTGGGGTGCTTCAGCATGCTCAAGAACGAGGGCGTCAATTTCCTCCTTGGGTAAGGAGGTGAAGATCTTGATGTACTTGACGGCATCTTCATCGCCTACGTTAAGCCAGAACTGGTAGAATGTATAGGGGCTGGTGTAGTCGGCGCTGAGCCAGATGTTGCCGCTTTCGGTCTTACCGAACTTGCCGCCGTCGGCCTTGGTGATGAGGGGGCAGGTAAGGGCAAAGACCTCTCCTCCATTGGTGCGGCGGATGAGCTCGGCACCTGTGGTGATGTTGCCCCATTGGTCGCTGCCGCCCATTTGGAGCTTGCAGCCTTTATGCTCATAGAGATAGAGGAAGTCGTAGCCCTGCAGAAGCTGATAGGTGAATTCTGTGAAAGAAAGGCCGTCGCGGGCTTCGCCGTTGAGGCGCTTCTGTACACTATCCTTGGCCATCATGTAGTTGACGGTGATGTGCTTGCCGATGTCGCGTGCGAAATCAAGGAAGGTGAAGTCCTTCATCCAATCGTAGTTGTTGACCAGTTCGGCGTGATTGGGGGCATCGCTGTCGAAGTCGAGGAAGTGGCTGAGTTGCTTTTTAATGCACTCGACGTTATGACGCAACGTCTCCTCGTTAAGCAGATTACGTTCTTGGCTTTTGCCGCTGGGGTCGCCAATCATGCCCGTTGCACCACCGATGAGTGCCAGGGGCTTATGGCCGCAGCGCTGCAGGTGGCGAAGCATCATAATGCCGCAAAGGTGTCCGATGTGTAACGAATCAGCCGTAGGGTCGATGCCCACGTAGGCTGTAACCATTTCCTTGTTCAATAACTCTTCTGTGCCTGGCATCATGGAGTGAATCATGCCGCGCCAGCGTAATTCTTCTACAAAGTTCATGAATTATCTATTATTTAACGACTTACAATTAACTACTTGGTTGATTAAAGATGATGGACTCATTTTCGGCTGCGAAGGTACAACCTTTTTTTGAAAAAGACAACACTTAGCTATTTAAAAGGTGCAAAACGTTGTCGTTCACTTGCTGTTTCAGCACTTGGACGGGAAGGTTGAGTTGGAGGGAAACGTCGGTATAGAGTTTATCAAGCATTTCGGGATTGTCATCGCTTTCCAGAAAAAGCTCGTCTATGGGAAGCGATAATAATGTGTCTGGGCGATAATGCAAGCCTAATGAAAGGTGACATCCGGCACGAAGATATTGCTGAGCTTGCTCTGGACCTCCACGAAAACCATGAATAAGCCAAGGCTGTTTGGTGCGTAGTTCACGCCGTACAGCCAATATCTCAGTCATACAATGTACATCATGGATGACGGGTTTTTTCCCGATGGAAAGGGAGATTTTTAGTTGTTCAATGAATACTGAACGTTGTATTTCTAAAGCTGGGCCACGCAACTTGTCAAGCCCCATTTCACCCAACATCTGAATTTGTCCTGAAACATCGGATGAAAGAATGAAGCGTAATTGTTCAAGTTGCCTTTGTCCGTCTTCTTCGATGTCCCATGGATGTATGCCAAGAGCATACCATTGGCCTGGCTGTGGTTGCCATTTGTCGGCATTGGTGCTGACGATGGCCGTTCCTGGCTGCTGAGGCAAGGCGTGAGTATGAACGTCAAGAATCATGGGAGTCAGTAGGAGGAAGGGCGCCCCACATTTCCTTTTTATAATAGAAAAAACGGAACTTATCAGGCACGGGATCGTAGCCGAATCCGCCAAAGGGATTGCAACGAAGGAGTCGGTAAACCAACAACCAAAGTCCTTTTAGCGGGCCGTGTTTCTTTAGTGCCTCAATGGCATATTGCGAACAAGAGGGGGTGTAGCGGCAACGGGAAGGAAACAACGGGGAAATAAGGCGCTGATAAAGTCGGATGGGCAGCATCAGTAGTCCAATAAGGAGCTGGCGCAAAGCTTTCCAAACCTTATAGATGATTTTAGCTGGCCAACTCATGTTCCAATAATCGGACAATACGTGAAAGGGCTGTGGAAACACGTTCCTCAAGTTCTGCTGCCGTAGCTGCTTCATCTGTCAGGTAAATGAAGGCTAATGAGATGGCTAAGTTATGCGTTGAGGCAAAGGCGACTAAAGGGTTTTTCTGCTTGCGGTAGGCCTCGCGCAGTAAACGTTTAATGCGATTGCGATCAACAGCGTGATGGAACTTTTTCTTGGGGACAGAGATCAGTAATTTGGGCAATAAGGAATCAGAGCAAGATACGGAATCTGTAGGGGAAGATTCCTCTAAGGGAACAAACTTGAAAATCACCCGAAGTGGAAAGACGGAAAAGGAATTACCTTTTCCGTCGAAGAGCCAGTCAATGGCTGCCTGACTACACAGCCGCTCGGCTTTTGTGAAAGTGTTGCTAACGGACAACGGGTTACTCGCTTTGGTCTTCTGCCATCTTTGCAAGAAACTGGTCAAGTGCCATCGTCATAGAGGGAGCCTTTGCCGTCGGTGCTTCGAGGTCGAGGCGAATGTTGTGGTCACGAATGGCCTGTGCTGTAGCAGGTCCGAAACAACCAACAAGCAATTTACGCTGGGTGAACTTGGGGCGATTCTCCAGTAGGGAGGTGATACCGGCAGGACTGAAGAAAATCATCATGTCATAGCCGCTCAGTTCACGAGGCTTGAAAATCTTACTTACGGTGCGGTACATGACAGCTTCGGAGTGTTTGATACCATGAGCGTCAAGGGCGTTCTTGATTTCATCATTGTGAACACTCGACTGCGGCAGGAAATAGGTTTCTTCAGGGTGCTTGAGGATAACAGCTAGCAGACTGTCGAACTTGCCGGTTGTACCAAAGAACACTTTGCGTTTACGGTATTGGACGTATTTCTGAATATAGAGCGAAACAGTTTCGGTAATGCAGAAATACTTCAGCGAATCGGGGATATTGACGCGCATTTCCTGACACAGTTGGAAGAAATGGTCGATGGCATGACGCGAAGTGAAGATAATGGCAGTATGCTCAGGCAAGATGGATATCTTCTGGGCGCGGAATTCCTTCGGCGACACACTCTCTACCTGAATGAACTGCTTGAAGTCAATTTGCACGTTGTATTTTTGGGCAATCTCATCGTAGTATTTTTTTGCTTCTGCTCCTTGAGGTTGCGAAACCAAAATACGTTTTATGACTCTTTTCTCCGTTTCCGTATTATTCTCTTTCATAAGATAACCATCTAATTATAAACCTTTTTGAATGAAAAACTTCCCAATTACAAGGAGAGGAATCCATTCGAGCGTGCAAAGGTACAACAATAATTGCAAACCGCCATATTTTTTTACAAAAAAGATGTGAAATGCTTTGACAGACAGCCATATTTCGGCCACAGCAATCATTGTGAGTGCGATAATGGAAAGAGTGGATGTTGAGAGGTTGAAGAAGGTGCCAACAACCGCGAATGGAAATAATGCAATGCCTAAAATAATGAACGTATCTGTAAAGACTTGATTCCAAGCTGAAGTTTGTGGGGGAGTAAAAAGGATGGCATTGACGATACTGAAAAAAATCATTTTTATCAATAGCCATGCTGCTGCTCCGACAGCTCCCCATAACAATACTTTCAATAGATCAGCATGCGAGGATATCATATTTGAGGCAAAAAGTCCGTTTCCCAAACATAGGGAGAAGCTGATGCAGGCTTGCACGATGAGCAGGATGCGAATGTAAATGGAACGCGAGGAGCGCACTTCGTCGGAGAAACGGCGCGAATGGCCGAGGGAATATCCGGCAAATAGTTGTCTCAGATAGCAGTTTTTGTCGGTTATGGCGATTACCAACAGCAGACCGGCAAATAGTAGGACAATGATGAACACGTCGTCATTGACGGGTGCGAACGCTTGTGACGTCCACTTTTCAAAGGCTTGTATCATCGGATTGTCCATCGATATTGCTATTTTTATATAGCAGCAAACTTGCGAATACTTTTGTCCCACTTGGGAGTAGTAAGCACCATTTCCACAGCTTCTTCAGGAGTTGAGGCCACACGCCAGATGTCGGCATGAATGTTGCGCATGAAGTGCTCGTCAACAGCCATCTGCAACTGATCCAAAAGAGGGGTATAGTAGCCTTCGTGATTGAGAATAACAATGGGATTCAGGTAAAGACCAAGTTGCTTCCATGTGATAACTTCAAGCAACTCCTCCAATGTTCCACAACCGCCAGGCAAGGCAATACACCCGTCGGTGATGTTGGCTATGGTCTGTTTGCGCTCATGCATGTCAGCTGTGACAATAAGCTTGCTTAGTCCCGTATGGTGCCATCCTTCACGAACCATGAATTCGGGAATGACGCCAACGACCTCGCCGCCAGCATCGAGAGCAGCGTTCTCAACGCTATTCATAAGGCCGAGGTTGCCGGCACCTGTGACAATACCCACGCCACGTTCTGCCAGCAAGCGTCCTACCTCCTCGGCGGCTTTGAAAAACGATTCCCGAATCTGCGTGCTTGAAGCACAATAAACCGCTATCCGCTGCATAAACTATAACCTAAATACGCTATAACCCTTGACTTAATACCTATAGTGCTCTGCCTTGTAGGGACCTTCCACAGGTACGCCTATGTAGTCTGCCTGAGCCTGTGTCAGGGTGGTAAGATGAACGCCGATGCGCTCTAAATGCAGGCGGGCAACTTCCTCGTCGAGATGCTTGGGCAGACGATAGACGTCTATGGGGTAGGGCTTGCTGAAGAGTTCCATTTGTGCCAACGTCTGGTTTGTAAACGAGTTGCTCATCACAAATGAGGGATGTCCCGTGGCACAACCAAGGTTGACAAGCCTTCCGTCTGCCAACAGGATGATGCTATGACCGTCAGGGAAGAAATAACGATCGACTTGAGGTTTCACGTTTTCACAACGGATGCCTGGGTAGGTTTTTAGAGCAGCTACTTGTATCTCATTATCGAAGTGACCGATGTTACAGACAATGGCCTGATCGGGCATTCGCTCCATGTGGTCAATACGGATAATGTCGATGTTTCCTGTAGTGGTGACGAAGATGTTGCCTTGTGAGCAGGCTTCGTCGAGAGTGACTACTTGGAATCCTTCCATAGCAGCTTGCAGGGCGCAGATGGGGTCTATCTCCGTTACCA
Organism: uncultured Bacteroidales bacterium; assembly: GCA_947303715.1. Classification (GTDB taxonomy): domain Bacteria; phylum Bacteroidota; class Bacteroidia; order Bacteroidales; family Bacteroidaceae; genus UBA1189. The sequence continues at coordinate 44,798 of CAMYYY010000018.1, forward strand.
TGACGCGAGCGCCATAGCTTCGCAGGCTCTGGGCGCAGCCTTTGCCCACCTCGCCATAGCCGCAAACGACGGCTACCTTTCCAGCTACCATGACGTCTGTAGCACGCTTGATGCCATCCACAAGGCTTTCGCGACAGCCGTATAGATTGTCAAACTTGCTTTTGGTGACAGAGTCGTTGACGTTGAAGGCGGGGAAGAGCAGCTTGCCCTCCTCTTTCATTTGGTAAAGACGATGCACACCCGTTGTAGTTTCTTCGCTCACGCCACGAACTTCCTTTGCTAAGGTATGCCAAAAATTAGGTTTTTCTTTCAGGACGCGTTTCAGAATGGCTTTGAGTTCCAACTCATCTTCTCCACCTGAAGGAGTGTCGAGGACAGACGAATCGTTTTCGGCATCCACGCCAAGGTGAATCATCAGCGTAGCATCGCCTCCGTCGTCCACAATCATGTTGGGACCTTTTCCTTCAGGGAAGTTCATAGCTTGCAGGGTACACCACCAATAGTCGGCCAACGACTCGCCTTTCCAAGCAAATACGGGCACGCCCATTTCCGCCATAGCGGCAGCGGCATGATCCTGCGTGGAATAGATATTGCACGAGCACCAGCGTACTTCGGCACCAAGGCAACGCAAGGTCTTGATGAGTACGGCGGTCTGGATGGTCATGTGGAGCGAGCCCATCACGCGGGCACCCTTCAGCGGCTGACGAGGACCATACTTCTCTTGTAGGGCCATCAGGCCGGGCATTTCCTTCTCGGCCATATCAATCTCCTTACGGCCGAAATCGGCAAGGCTGATGTCTGCTACTCGATAGGGAAGGTTTGAAAACAGTTCCATAAGTGGTGTGGTTTATTGCATGTGAAAATTTGAGAGTGCAAAAGTACTGCTTTTTCTGTTTTCTGCCAAGAAAAATGCTTATCTTTAACTTCGTTTTAGATAGGCTTCGTTGCGGCAAATGGCAAATATATTTGCATTATCTCTCAACATGTATTATCTTTGCAAAACCTATTCCATTCTACGTCTATGAATACGATTCTCATCTCCATCTTATCTGTCGTTTGTGGGGCTGCTCTCGGGGCTGTTATCACATGGCTGGCTATGCGTAGCAGGCTAAGTGTCGCTAAAACCATACTGGAAGAGCGCACGTCGGAGGGCGTGCAGTTCCAACAGGCTATCCGCGAGCGTGAAGCGACGTTGGCTGGTCTGACAGACGAACGGCAGCGGTTGACAACCCGCGTCGAAGTGTTGTCGGCCCAGCTTGAAGAGCAGAAGCGGCAAAATGAGCAGGCGTTGGCGGCGCAGGAGCGCCGCCATTCCGAAGCCATATCCGCCCAGCAGATACGCTTCGATGAGACAATGGCGAAGGTGTCGGCTCAGATGCAGGCGACTACCAACGATATGCTGCGCCAACGCCAGAAGGAGTTTGCCGAATCGTCGGGCACCAGCCTCGGACAGATTGTCAATCCCCTGCGTGAAACTATCGACAAGATGCAGCAGGCCATGACCGAAACGCGTACCCAGCAAAGTGCCGACAGCGGGGCCATGAAGGCTATTATTGAGCAGATGATGCAGCAGAGTGACAAGGTGCGCAAGAGTACAGAAGAACTGACGAATGCCTTCCGCCATAGCAATACCGTGCAGGGCTACTGGGGTGAAACGGTTTTGGACGAACTGCTGGAATCGCAGGGATTGACGCGTGGTGTGCACTACGATGTGCAGCCTACCCTCCGCGATGCCTCTGGCGCTACCGTCACTACGGAGGAAGGTGCTCGCATGCGGCCCGATGTCATCCTTCATCTTGACCAACGTCGCGATGTCATCATCGATTCCAAGGTCTCCCTTGCAGCCTTCATGGACTACGTCAACGCTTCGGACGAAGTGGAGCGCCAGCGTTGCCTTAAGGCACATATAGCCAGCCTGCAGGAACAGGTGAACCGTTTGGCTACGAAGGATTACAGCTCGTACATACAGCCTCCGAAAGTCAAGATGGACTACGTCATCATGTTCGTTCCCAATACAGGTGCCCTCTGGACGGCCTTGGGCGCGCAGCCCGACCTTTGGCGTCGCGCTATGGAGCGGGGCGTCTATATTGCTGACGAGCAGACCCTTTTCGCCGCTCTTCGCATCATCCGGCTTACATGGACGCAGATTGCCCAGGCGCAGAACCACGAGCGCGTCTTCGCTCTCGCTACAGAGATGATGGACCGCGTGGGGCAGTTCACTAAGAATTTCCAGGCGCTCGGCGCCGACCTTGAAAAAGCCCGAAAGGCCTACGATTCCGCCAGTCTGAAATTGCAGCCGAGTGGTCAGAGCATCCTGCAGACCTGCGCTAAACTGCAGAAACTTGGTGCCAAGCAGAGTACCAAGAATCCTCTTCCGTCCTTCACGGATATCGACGACATCCCTGCCCTTGATGTTCCCTCGGCTCTAGCGGATGAGGTCGATGCTCCTGTGGAGCCCGAAAGCTGACACTTTAGCATTCAGGAAGGAATCATTCCTTACCTTATTATATAAAAAGACTTGTGGCGCTACCTCTCTCAGGCTACGCCACAATGAAAACACAAACTTTTTAATACTATGAAATAACCTAAAACAGCTTCGGGGAGGGGAGCCCCGAAGCACGGGGAAGGAGTCTCACGACTTGCTTTTTCTCTTTCTCTTCTTAGAGCCTCTTGTCGGATTCGAACCAACGACCCCGAGATTACAAATCACGTGCTC
>CAMYYY010000019.1 GCA_947303715.1 uncultured Bacteroidales bacterium
AGACAATAAAACAATTCTAAAGTTGTTGCGTTATTAATTTGAATCCTGCTGGTGTAAAGAAATGTTAAATGGTTAAATGGTTAAATGGTTAAATGGTTAAGTAAAGGAAAAAATAAAAGAAAAAAGCTTCCTCCTCCCCTCTTTTTTTTCCAAACATTATCGGATAATCCGTCAGAAAGCCGTATCTTTGCACCCAAATGTGGTTTTCGGAAAATGAGTAAAAAGAAATCTGTCAATAAGCCGGCCGCCAAAGCGCCCAGAACGAATTGGCTCTCGAGGACGTGGATGGCTTTCACGAGTGATAAGACGTTGTTCATCATCGGCATTCTGCTGCTGCTCATCAGCCTTTACATGGCGCTGTCGTTCGCCTCGTACATCCTCAGTAGCGGGGGCATCGACCAAAGCGTGCTGGAGGCCGACGGCGCTACTGCCGACTACAGCAACATGGGCGGCAAGCGCGGCGCATGGATAGCCGAGATGCTCATCAACCGCAGCTTCGGCGTCACCGCCTGCATCATCCCCGTGCTGACTGCCGTCTACGGCCTGCAGCTGATGCGCATCCGCAAGAGGGGATTCAACCTGGTGCGCTGGACCATCATCTGCTGCACGCTGCTCATATGGGGCTCGGTGTTCACCAACGTTACCTTCGGCCATCTGAACGACCGCATGAGCTACCACATCGGCGGCTGGCACGGCAAGTTCGTCACCGACTGGCTTACCAACCAAATTGGGCTGACGGGTGTCTTCATCGTGCTGTTCATCATCGCCATCCTCTTCTGCATCTACCTAACCAGCGACACCATCACGTTCATCCGCCGCCTGTTCCATCCAAGCTCGTTCCTGCCCGGCAAGGACGAAGAGGAAGAACGTGAGGCTTCAACGACGGACTTCCACATACAGACTCCGGATGAAAGCCCGGCAGACGATTCTGATGAGGAGGTATTGCCCGATAAGCTGAAGGCAGAGATGAATCAGCCTGAGAAAGAGGCCGAGCCCGAGGAGGAAGAGGAATTCGTGGAAGGACGTCCTGCCAGCGACAAGACCGTCCGCGCAGCTGGCGAGCCGGGCTTCGACGTCACCGCCGCCTCGGAAACGGAAACGGTGAGCAAGCTTCAGCACGAGGAGGAGAAGGGCCCCTACGACCCGAAGAAAGACCTCTCGCGCTACAAATATCCTACCCTCGACCTGCTGAACAAGGGTGGCGACGACGCCATTGCCATCGACAGGGAGGAGCAGGACAAGAACTACCACGACATCACGGAGACGCTGCGCTCGTTCGGCATCGAAATCAGCAGCATCAAGGGCACCGTAGGCCCCACCATAACCCTCTACGAAATCACGCCGGCCCCCGGCATCAAAATCAGCCGCATCAAAAACCTCGAGGAGGACATCGCCCTCAGCCTGAAGGCACTCGGCATCCGTATCATCGCCCCCATGCCCGGGCGCGGCACCATAGGCATCGAAGTGCCTAACCGCAAGGCGCAGACGGTATCGATGTACTCGGTCCTTGCCAGCAAGAAATTCCAGGAGTGCGACTACTCGCTCCCCGTCGCCATCGGCAAGACCATCACCAACGAGGTGTTCACCTTTGACCTCGCCAAGGCACCCCATCTGCTGGTGGCGGGTGCTACGGGACAAGGTAAGTCCGTGGGCCTTAACGCCATCATCACCTCGCTCCTCTTCAAGAAACACCCTGCCGAACTGAAACTGGTGCTCGTTGACCCGAAGAAGGTGGAGCTCAGCATCTACAACACCATCGACCACCACTTCCTAGCCAAGCTGGAGGATGAACAGGACGCCATCATCACCGACGTCGACAAGGTCGTCCGCACGCTGAAGTCGCTCTGCAAGGAGATGGACGACCGCTACGACCTGCTGAAGGCAGCCGGCGTGCGCGGCATCAAGGACTACAACGAGAAGTTCAAGAACCGCCAGCTCAATCCCAAGCAGGGACACCGCTACCTGCCCTACATCGTGGTGGTCATCGACGAATACGGCGACCTCATCATGACCGCCGGCAAGGCCGTGGAGTTGCCCATCTGCCGCATCGCCCAGCTGGCCCGCGCCGTGGGCATGCACATGATCATCGCTACGCAGCGCCCCACCGCCAACATCATCACCGGCACCATCAAGGCCAACTTCCCCACGCGTATCGCCTTCAAGGTGATGTCGCCCATCGACTCACGCGTCATCCTGGAACGAACAGGCGCCAACAACCTCGTGGGCCGCGGCGACATGCTCTACCTCGGCACAGGCGATCCCGTCCGCATCCAATGCGCCTTCGTCGATACCCCCGAGGTGGAGCGCATCGGCGAATACATCCACAAGCAGCAGGCCTATCCGATGGTATTTCCGCTACCCGAAGTGGTGGAAGATACCGAGACCGGCCCCGCAGACGACTTCGATGCCGGACACCTCGACCCGCTCTTCGAGGAAGCCGCCCAGCTGGTCGTCAGCCGTCAGCAGGGTTCCACCAGCACCATCCAGCGCCAGTTTGCCATCGGCTACAACCGCGCCGGGCGCATCATGGACCAACTGGAACAGGCAGGCGTCGTCGGCCCCGCACAGGGCAGCAAGCCCCGCCAGGTGCTCATCCAGGATCTATTGGAACTCGAGAACATTCTTTCCAACCTAAGAGAAAAATAATCATTAACATTTTAATAAGGATAAACAATGAAAAAAGTATTAACCATTCTTATCGCTCTTGTCAGCATGAACTTAGTTGCGCAAACGGATAAAGACACGCAAGCACTCGTTGACAAGGCTATCGCCCAATTTGAAAAGGACGGAGTTGAAATGAAAGGCGTTGTCTATGTCGGCGACGGAGCATTCAACCTTACGCTAAAGATGGATCACGAGCGCTTCAACGCCAGCGTGGCTGACTTTGCCCTATGGTTCGACGGCAAGACGCAATGGTTCTTACGTTCGAACGAGCTATACATCTCGCAGCCGACGACGGAGGAACAAATGGCGCTCAATCCCTACCTGCTTATGAAGAATGCCCAGACGTACTTCGACATCCGCAAGACTGACGGCAAGCAACTCCCCAAGGGGGCCGTTGCCGGCTTGCAAATCACTACCCGCAATTACTCGGAGTTGGAAATCGCCAAGTTCTTCTTTGACAAGGACAACCGCCTCGTCTCCCTGCAAGCGAACCTGCAGAACGGTTACCATGCAAACGTTGAAATCACATCCTTTAAGAACGGCATCAAGTACGAAACGAGCGAATTCACCTGCAACCCCAAGGACTACGATGCCGATGTCATCGACATGAGATAACAGTATATGGAAAAAACAAAATGCCTTATCATAGGCTCCGGCCCTGCAGGATATACTGCCGCTATCTATACAGGGCGGGCGAACATCCCCACCCTGCTCTATGAAGGCCTGCAGCCTGGCGGACAACTCACGACAACGACTGAGGTAGAGAATTTCCCCGGCTATCCCGACGGCGTGGATGGCACGCAGATGATGGACGACCTGCGCCGTCAGGCGCTCCGCTTTGGCTGCGAAATCCGCAGCGGTATGGCCGTGAAAGCCGATTTGTCGGCAGCGCCCTATCACATCACCATTGAAGACGGCACAGTCGTCGAGGCTGATACCGTCATCATCGCCACCGGCGCCACAGCCAAATACCTCGGGCTTGAAGACGAAAAGAAGTATGCCGGTATGGGCGTCAGTGCCTGCGCCACCTGTGACGGATTCTTCTACCGCCGCAAGACGGTGGCCGTAGTGGGTGGTGGCGATACGGCTTGCGAGGAGGCAACCTATCTAGCCGGACTGGCAGTGAAAGTCTATCTCGTCGTCCGCAAGAACTACCTCCGTGCTTCGGAAATCATGCAAAAGCGCGTATTCGATAATCCGAAAATTGAAGTCCTCTTCGAGCATAACGTCGTGGGGCTTTTCGGCACCGACGGCGTAGAAGGTGCACATCTGGTCAAACGCCTCGGCCAACCCGACGAAAGCCGTTACGACCTCGCCATCGATGGTCTGTTCCTTGCCATCGGCCACAGGCCCAACAGCGACATCTTCCGTCCTTACGTTCAGACAGATGAAACGGGCTACATCCTTACCGAAGCGGGGACACCCAGAACGGGTATACCCGGCGTTTTTGCCGCTGGCGATGTCTGCGACCCACACTATCGTCAGGCTATTATCGCCGCAGGCAGCGGAGCCAAAGCCGGACTTGAGGTGGACCGTTATCTCACGGAGAAAGGATTGAAATGATTAGGTTAAAGGTTAAAGATTAAGGGTTAAAGGTTAATGGATAATGGTTAAAGGTTAAAGACAGAGAAAACAGCGTCCATTTGCAACTTTATAGCCTTTCGGAACGTCTAACAACGAATATCAATTAAAAACTACAAGTATAACAACAATGAAAAAAGTCTTTATGACATTAGCCCTTTTCTTTGGGCTTTCAGTGAGTGTTTCAGCACAGGGTCAGATGCCTCCGGTACCCGTTGACCCTCAAGTACGAATCGGACATCTTGACAACGGACTAACCTATTACATCCGTCACAACGAGGAGCCCAAGAACCAAGTCCACTTCTACATCGCGCAGAAGGTGGGTTCCATCCTTGAAGAGGAGGACCAGCGCGGCCTCGCCCACTTCCTGGAGCATATGTGCTTCAACGGCAGCGAGCATTTCAAGGGCAACGGCGTGGTGAAGTTCTGCGAGAAAATCGGCGTGCAGTTCGGTGCCGACCTCAATGCCTACACCAGCATTGACGAGACTGTCTATAACATCGACAACGTCCCCACCACCGACCCGACCAACATCGACTCGTGCCTCTATATCCTCTACGACTGGGCCAACGGCCTGCTGCTTGCCGACGAGGACATCGACCATGAGCGCGGCGTCATCCACGAGGAATGGCGCAGCCGCCAGAACGCCCAGATGCGTATGTACGAGCAGATTCTCCCCAAGATTTACCCCAACAACCGCTACGGCCAGCGCTTGCCCATCGGTCTGATGAGCGTAGTCGACAACTTCCCCTATCAAGCGCTGCGCGACTACTACGAGAAATGGTATCGCCCCGATCTGCAGGGCCTCGTCGTCGTTGGTGATATCAATGTCGATGAGATAGAGGGTAAAATCAAGAAGATTTTCAGCCCCATCAAGATGCCTGAGAATGTTGCCGAGCGCTACTACGTTCAGGTAGAAGACAACGACGAACCCATCATCGCCATGGCAAAAGATAAGGAAATGCAGAACGCCATCACCTACATTTTCTGCAAGCACGACGCCTTCCCCCGCGAGATGAAGAGCGACATGAGCTACCTCATCACTCAATATGCCATCCTCATGGCCGACAACATGATTTCTGACCGTCTGAGCGAAATCACCTTGCAGGCCGAGCCTCCCTTCATGCAGGCTCAGATTGCTTTCCACGATGACTTCTTCCTCGCCAATACCAAGAGCGCCATCAACGGTATTGCCGTCACCTCTGAGGAGGGACTGGCCAAGGGCGTTGCCGCCGTCTATCGTGAGATGCTGCGTGCCGTCCGCCACGGCTTCACCTCCAGCGAATACGAGCGTGCCCGCGCCGACTACCTCACTAATCTGGAGAGCAACTACAACGAACGCGACAAGACCAAGAGCAGATCCTATTGCAGCGCCTACGTCCGTCACTTCATCGACAACGAGCCTATCCCCGGCATCGAGAACCGCTATGCATTAATGAACCAAATCGCACCGAGCATCCCAGTCGAGGCCATCAACCAGATTCTCGGCCAGCTAATGGACGACAAAAACCTCGTAGTAACCTGCATGCTGCCCGACAAAGAGGGCGTCACCTACCCCACCGAAGAGGAAATGGCCAAGTTATTTGCTGACGTAGCTGCCGAGGACATCGCCCCCTACGAGGACAAGGTGAGCGACGAACCCCTCATCTCCGCCACGCTGAAACCCGGCAAGGTGAAGAAGGTGAAGGAGGACAAGTACGGCTACAAGAAGTTTACCCTCTCCAACGGCGCCACCGTCTATCTGAAGAATACTGACTTCAAGGCTGACCAAATCCACATGCGTGCCTTCAGCAAGGGCGGCACATCACTCTACGACGACAGCGAGTACATCACCCTGGGCCAATGCGACGACGTCGTGACCCTCGGCGGTGTCGGCAACTTCAGCGCTACCGAACTCCAGAAAGCCCTCTCCGGCAAGAAGGTTTCGCTCAGCACCTCCGTTGGCGTTTACAACGAGGGAATGGCTGGATTCACCACGCCGAAGGACTTCGAGACGCTGCTCCAGCTCGCATGGCTGCGCTTCACCTCTCCCCGTCAAGACATGGAAGCCTACCAGTCGTACATCAACCGCAGCAAGGCATCCCTCCAGAACCAGGAACTCAATCCCATGAGCGCCCTGCAGGACACCATCGCCAGTACACTCTACAACAACAAGCCCCGTGCCCTCCGCGCAAAGGCTTGGATGCTCGACGAAATCAACTACGACCGTGCCATCCAAATCTATAAGGAGCGCTTCTCTGGCGCCGCCGACTTCATCTTCGTCTTCACGGGCAACATCGACGAAGCAACTGCCGTGCCCCTCATCTGCAAGTACATTGGCAGTCTGCCCAAGGGAAAGAAGAAGGAGAACTGGAAGGACATCCACATGGACATCAATCCCGGCAAGATCTCTAACATCTTCGACAAGGAAATGGAAGTGCCGCAGGCCACCTACCTGCAGGTTGTTGACGGCAAGATAGACTACAACCTGAAGAACATCCTCGCCCTTGACTTCGCCGGACAGATTCTCGACATCCTCTACACGGAGGAAATCCGCGAGAAGGAAGGCGGCACCTACGGTGTGAGTGTCATGGCTCAGAGCAACAACATACCGAAGGAGCGCGCCACCATGCAGATTGTCTTCCAATGTGACCCCGACCGTCGTGAGTACCTCGGAGGCCGCGTAAAGGATATTCTGGCTAAGTTTGCTGAGGAAGGACCTTCGGAGGAGAACCTGGCTAAGGTGAAGGAGCTGGCGCTGAAACGCTATCAGGAGAATCTGCGTGAAAACAGCTACTGGACAGGCCAGCTGATTGACTGGGTTGCTTATGGCGAGGACTACGTCACGAACTACGAGCAGACCGTGGGCGCTATTACCACCGACGATGTCCGCCTCGCTGTGAAGGACCTCCTCTCGCAGGGCAACGATATTGAAATCGTCATGTCAGGCAAAGCCAAAGCCGATGCCAAAGTAGGCGAATAATTTTCTTTCATTGCGATGAAACAAACTTTTCATTGCAATGGTTAATTGTTTTCATTGCGATGAAAAACTTCTTTCATCGCAATGAAAACAAAACAAAATCAAACGCTGAATCCGTAACCCACTCATATACGCCTATGAACAACCGTTTTGTAACATTACTCAAGGATATCCGCCAGCAGCGCAAGCTCAGCGCAAAGCGGCATCCCATGTACCAGAACAACAAGTTCGGCAAATATTTCATGCTCCTCTTTGCCCTCATCTGGGTAGGCTACCTTGTACTGTTCGGCTTTCTCCTCCCCACCCTCTTCCGTGAGGAGATGCCCGGCATGGAGCCCTACAACGTGCTGAATGGGGGGATGTGGTACATCTTCATCATTGACTTCTGCATGCGCTTCATGGGCCAGAAGCTGCCCGCAAGCGAGGTGAAGCCCTACGCCGTGCTGCCCGTCAGGAAGCGCGATGTGCTGGATTGCCACCTCCTGCTCAACGGAATTGATGCCTACAATTTCATCTGGATATTCCTGCTCCTGCCTTTCGGATGTATGACGCTCTGGAAGTTCTTCGGGCTTGGAGGATTGCTGGGATTCGTGCTCGGCTACCTGATTCTCATCATCGCCAACGGCTATTGGCACTCCATCTGCCGCACGCTGATGAACGAGCACATCCTCTGGGTGCTGCTGCCCATTGCCGTCTACGGTGGCATCATCGCACTTATGGTAACGACGAAATGGCCCAACACCATCGGTATGGAATGGGGCGAAGGTTTCATCAAATGGGAGCCACTGGCGTTCCTCGCCGCCCTTGCCGTGCTGGCTCTGCTCTTCTGGCTATGCCGCGTGATGCAGCTTCGCATCGTTGACAAGGAGATTGCTCGCACCAAGACCACGAAGCTGAAGCACGTGCGCGACTACAAGTTCCTCGACCGCTTTGGCGAAATCGGCGAATACCTGCGTCTGGAAATCAAGCTTCTCACCCGCAACAAGGTGCCCAAGGTACAGTTCCGCACAGGCCTCATTCTGATGATTATGTTCAGCGTGTTCCTTGCCTTTACCGAAGTATACGACGACAACTTCATGCGCTACTTCATCGCCATCTACAACTTCAGCGTGCTGGGCGTGATGGTGCTCTCGCAATGCATGATGTTCGAGGGCAACTACCTCGACGGCCTTATGAGCCGCAAGGAGAGCATCCTCTCGCTGCTGAAGGCAAAATACTATCTCCAATGCGCCATCTGCGTGGTGCCCCTGCTCGTCATGATTGCCCCTGTGGTGAAGGGCAAACTTAGTGTGCTCGACATGTTTGCCGCGTTCTTCATTACCATAGGCTTTGTCTTCTTCATCATGTTCCAGCTGGCTGTTTACAACAAGAGCACCATGAACTTGAACGAAAAGGTGATGGGCCGCAACTCCACCAGCAACTGGTTCCAGACAATGCTCATCATGGGCGGCTTCTTCCTGCCCGTGATACTGATTATGGCGCTCAATGCCATCTTCCCCGACGGGCGCGTGTCCGTGTGGATTACACTTGTCATCGGCATCGCCTTCACCCTTGCCCATCCCCTCTGGCTGCGCAACGTTTACAAGCGCTTCATGAAGCGCCGTTACACCAACATGGCCGGTTTCCGCGCCTCGCGTCCTTAAACCCATCCGATAATTCCTAATTCCTTATTAATATATGATTATTTCCATCAACAACCTTCATAAGAAATTCGGCAGCGTTATCGCCGCCAACATCGACAGTTACGTCATCGGACACGGCGACATGGTGGGCCTCGTCGGCAACAACGGCGCTGGCAAGACCACGCTTTTCCGCCTCATCCTCGACCTCCTGAAGGCCGACGAGGGCAACGTTACCGTCAGCACCAAGGATGGCTCACTCAACGACGCCGACGTCACCTCCACGGAGGAATGGAAACGCCACACCGGCGCCTTCATTGACGAGAGCTTCCTCATCGATTACCTTACGCCCGACGAGTACTTTGCCTTCCTCGGACGCATGTTCGGCATGAAGAAGGAGGCTGTCAACGAACGTCTGGAGCACTTCCGCCCCTTCTTCAATGGCGAAATCCTGGGTGAGAAGAAGCTCATCCGCGACTACTCCATGGGCAACAAGCAGAAGATCGGTATCGTCAGCGCCATGCTCCATAGCCCTGAACTGCTCATCCTCGACGAACCGTTCAACTTCCTTGACCCCTCCAGCCAAGCCATCATCAAGCACCTGCTGGCAGCCTATAACCGCGAGACAGGAGCCACGGTGCTCATCTCGTCGCACAACCTCGACCATACCGTCGAAGTCTGTCCTCGCATCGCCCTGCTGGAGCACGGCGTCATCCTCCGCGATATTGCCAACTTCGACGGCTCTGCCAAAACCGAGCTCGACACCTACTTCGATGCCCCCGTCCAAGCCGCTGAAGCCGCCGAAGCTCAGCCGGAAACTCAGGAAGAGCTGGAAGAGCCTGATATTCCGGAGAATCCAGAAAAACCAGATAACCCCGAATAACAATAATTCATCATCATGTTAACTTTCAGAATCCAATACTACACCCGCTGGGGTGAAGAATTACACCTCTCCATTGAGGGCAACGACTACCTCATGGACAACGACGGCCACGGCAACTGGTTCATCACCCTCCCCGCCCTTGAGGTGGGGAAAGCCGTTTCTTACATCTACTACGTCACCGAGCATGGCGGAATTTCCCGCCGCGAATGGCGTGCCCACAAAGCCACCATCCCCCTCGACGGCGAAGTCACCTTCAACGACTACTGGAAAGACCGCCCCGATGCCCCATTCTATAGCGAGGGCTTCACCCGCATCGTCGGAGCGGACAAGGTGTCCCATTGGCGCGGCGCAGGCGTCGCCATCCCCGTCTTCTCGCTACGCAGCAAGAAGAGCTTCGGCATCGGTGAGTTTGCCGACATCCCCCTCATGGTCGACTGGGCAGAGCGCACCGGCATGTGCATCATTCAACTCCTGCCCGTCAACGACACTACCATGACGCGTACATGGACAGACTCCTACCCCTACAACGCCAACTCTACCTTTGCCCTGCATCCTGCCTACATCAATCTCGATGCCGTGGGCAAGCTGAGCGACAAGGAGAAGATGAAAGAGTTCCACGCCCTGCAAAAGGAGCTGAACGCTCTTCCACAAATCGACTACGAGCGCGTCACAAAGGCCAAGTGGGACTATCTGCGCCTCATCTATGCCGAGAAGGGAGCCAAGACGCTTGCCTCATCGGCTTTTAAAACATTCTTTAATGAAAACAACTACTGGTTGCGTCCCTATGCGGCGTTCTGCTACTTCCGCGATATGTTCGGCACACCCGACTTCAACCGCTGGAAAGACGTCACCTATAGCCCCGAGCTCATCGACAGCCTCGATGGTAATGCCGACGTCGCTTTCCACTACTTCATCCAGTATCATCTGCACATCCAGTTGAAGAAGGCGGTTGACTATGCCCATGCCCACGGCATCACCCTCAAGGGCGACATCCCCATCGGCATCAGCCGTACCAGCGTCGATGCGTGGGTCTATCCGCACCTCTTCCATATGAACGGACAAGCCGGCGCTCCGCCCGATGCTTTTGCCACCGACGGACAGAACTGGGGCTTCCCTACTTACAACTGGGAGGAAATGGCCAAGGACAACTACCAATGGTTCCGCAACCGCTTCCAGAAAATGAGCGACTACTTCGATGCCTACCGCATCGACCATCTGCTCGGTTTCTTCCGCATCTGGGAAATTCCTATCCGCTATCGCTCAGGCCTCCTCGGCCACTTCAATCCTGCCATGCCCTACTCCACGGGCGAGATTTGTGCTCGCCTCGGCATCACCATCGGACAACTGAATGCCCTCTCGACGCTCAATGTCAACCACAAGCCCGAGACGGACGTCCTCTTCGTCCAAGACGAATATCGCGAGGGTCTCTTCCATCCCCGCATCTCGGGCTACGATGCGCCCTGCTTCGAAACGCTCAACGAATGGCAGCAAGGAGCTTACCGCGAGTTGCACGAGGAGTATTTCTATCATCGCCACAACGATTTCTGGCGTGCCGAAGCAATGAAGAAGCTGCCCGCGCTCATCGACAGCACCGACATGCTTGTCTGCGGCGAAGACCTCGGCATGATACCGTCGTGTGTCCCCTCCGTCATGGACGAGCTGCACATCCTCAGTCTGGAGATTCAGCAGATGCCCAAGGAATTGGGCGTCACCTTTGGCAACCCCGCCCGCTATCCCTACCACAGCGTCTGCACTACCTCGTCGCACGACATGGCCAACATCCGCGCCTGGTGGGAGGAAGACCAAAGCCTTACCCAGCGCTATTGGAACGAAATGCTCCATCATAAGGACAAAGCACCCAAGAAGTGCGAACCGTGGATTTGCGAGGAGATTATCCGCAGCCACATGGCCAGCCCCTCCATGCTCGCTATCCTCCCCTTGCAGGACTGGCTGGGCATCGATGGCAAGCTGCGCTATGCTGACCCATTTGCCGAGCGCATCAATATTCCCGCCAATCCCCGCCACTACTGGCGCTATCGCATGCATCTTTTCCTTGAAGATCTTCTCAAGGCTGAGGATTTCAACAATCGTGTCAAGGCGTTGGCGGAAAGGAATTAATGAAAGCAACGAATCTGCTTCCCACCCTTACGGGTGTCACCGCCCTCGCCGCCCTTACCAGCTGTGGAGGCCAGGCAGCAAAGCCGTCGGCACAGGGGCCGTCAAAGCCCATGAATATTCTATATATCATGTGCGACGACCACTCCTACCAGACCATCAGCGCCTACGACCAGCGTTTTATCCACACGCCCAACATCGACCGCATTGCTGCTGAGGGCGTACGCTTCACGAACAGCTTTGTCGCTAATTCGCTCAGCGGCCCCAGCCGTGCCTGCATGCTCACGGGCAAGCACAGCCATGCAAACGGTTTTACCGACAATACCGTTACCTTTGACGGAAGCCAGGAGACTTTTCCCAAGTTGCTGCAACAGGCAGGCTACGAGACAGCAATGATTGGCAAATGGCATCTCGTCAGCCAGCCTACAGGATTCGATTATTGGGATATCCTCGTCGGACAGGGCATGTACTATAACCCTGACTTCATCTGCAACGGAGAGAAAGTCCGACGCGAAGGCTATGCCACCAACATAACCACCGACCTTGCCCTCGACTGGCTGGAGAACAAGCACGACAAAAACAAACCTTTCTGCCTGCTGCTCCATCACAAGGCTCCGCACCGCACATGGATGCCCGACAGCTGCGACATGGAGCTCTTCAGCGACACGGATTTCCCGCTGCCCGACACCTTCTGGGACGACTACGACGGTCGCCCTGCTGCAGCCACGCAGGAGATGCACATCCTCAAGGACATGGACCTCGTCTATGACCTCAAATTAGCAGACAAGGAAGGAGAAATCCACGGCGGCGGACTCGAAAACTGGGGGCGCACCATGTATAGCAGCCTCCTTAGCCCCAATCAGAAGGCCTTCTGGGACAAGCACTATGACTCCGTCATCGAGGCTTTCAAAGATAGTTTTCTGCGTAACGCTCCGAACGGCAGCAAAGAAACAATGTCGCCAGCCAACGGTGGCATGAAGGCAGATGCCAAACGCCTCGCTGAATGGAAGTATAACCAGTATATGCGCGATTATCTGCGTGTCATCACCTCCATCGACCGCAACGTGGGTCGTGTGCTCGATTATCTGGAAAGAAACGGACTGATGGAGAACACGCTCATCGTATACACCTCTGACCAGGGATTCTATATGGGTGAACACGGATGGTTTGATAAGCGTTTCATGTACGAGGAGTCGTTCCGCACACCGCTACTTGCCCGATTGCCAGGCGGCAAGAAGGGTGACATCACCCAATTGGTGCAAAACATCGACTACGCTCCCACCTTCCTCGAGCTGGCAGGTGTCCCCGTGCCCGATGACATTCAGGGCGTGTCGCTGCTTCCACTCCTCCAAGGTCATCTGCCCCGCCATTGGCGAAAGACACTCTACTACCATTATTATGAATACCCCGCAGAACACGCCGTCCGCCGCCACTACGGCGTTCGCGACAGCCGCTACAAGCTCATTCACTTCTACCCTGCCTCACTCGACGGCATCAAGGTGAAGGACACCATCGACTGTTGGGAACTTTACGACCTCCACAACGACCCCTCCGAACTACACAACATCTATGGTAAGCCGGGTACCGAACGTATCACCCGCCGCCTGATGAAGATGCTTCGCAAACTCCAAGAGCAGTACAACGCTCCTGAACTAAATTATGGAAGTTAAAAATAAAGAGCTCTCTAAAACAATCATACTCTAATGCCCTCTTCCGTCCTTCCCTTTTCTGCTGCAAAGAAGCTCGCTGGGCCGCAAGCCTTCAGCACGTTGGTGAAGCCCGTCGGTTCAGCCTGCAACCTGCGCTGCGACTACTGCTACTACCTCGGAAAGGTGGAATTCTATGGCGGATATGAACCGGTAATGGACGATGAGCTGCTGGAACTCTACATCCGGCAGTACATCGAAGCCGTTCAAGTACCCGTTGTCACTTTCTGCTGGCATGGTGGCGAGCCGCTGCTAGCAGGACTCGATTTCTATCGCAAGGCTGTGGCCATACAAGAGAAATACCGCGGCGACAAGCAAATTGAGAACACGCTGCAGACAAACGGCTTGCTCGTCACCGACGAATGGTGCCGTTTCTTTCACGACCATCACTTCCTCGTGGGGCTTTCGTTGGATGGCCCTGCCGATTTGCACGATGCCTTTCGCCGCGACCGTGGTGGACACCCGACATTCAGTCGTGTCCTGCACGCCGCCCAGCTTATGGCCACCGGCGGCGTCGATTTCAACATCCTCTGCACAGTCAATGCCCGTTCGGCGGGACGAGGAGCGGAGGTCTACCGCTTTCTGCGCGCTCTCACCCCCTTTCTCCAGTTCCTACCGGTACTGGAGTATGCCGACAACGCAGGGCACATTGTCCCCCCTGGTACTGAGGGAAGTGCCACCACCCCCTACTCCACGACGGCTGCTGCGTATGGGCAATTCCTCTGCGACGTCTATGACGAATGGGTGCGTACCGATGTGGGGCGCATCTACGTCCAGCTGTTCGACGTCACCCTTGCTCAATGGTGCGGCCAACCAGCCACGCTCTGTGCCCTCGGCGAGTCGTGTGGCGATAGCCTTGTCGTCGAGCACAATGGCGACGTCTACATCTGCGACCACTTTGTCTATCCCACCTACCGTCTGGGCAACCTCCGCGAGACGCCGCTGGCGGAGCTCTATCGTCAGCCCGAACGATTCCGTTTCGGTGCTGCCAAGTTCACCACGCTACCCCGCCTCTGCCATCGCTGCCGTTGGCTGTTTCTCTGCCACGGCGAATGCCCCAAGCACCGCTTCGGCGAAGACGGACTCAGCAGCCTTTGCAAGGGCTACAAGCAGTTCTACGCCCACACCGCTGCCGATATGCAGACCATGCGTAGCCTCTTGGAGCGTCAGCTCCCTCCGGCAATGATAATGCAAAGATTGAAAACTGAAAATTAAACATATAAACCTTAACAACCTATGAAAAGCAAGTATTCTCTCCCCAAGGAAGGCGGTCTCATCACCACCTCCGTCCCTGAAGACATCATCTGTCGCTTCGAGAAAATCCCCACCCAGGTATTCCCCGGCGAATACGAAGGCGTGCAGTACGTTGCCGACAAGATTATCCGCGCCATCGCCGCCCACGAGGCCGATGCCACCGTTGCCGGACGCCCCTTCGTGCTCGGTCTCACCACCGGCCGCACGCCCCTCGGTCTCTACCGCGAGCTCGTCGCCCGCCACAAAGCTGGCCGAGTCAGTTTCCGCAACGTCGAAGTCTATAGTCTCGACGAATTCTACCCCATCACGCCCGAGCATCAGCAGAGCCGCAACTACCGCATCCACGCCGAATTTCTCAACCACATCGACATTCTCCCCGAGAACATCCACGTCCCCGACGCCACCGTACCCCTCGACCGCATCAGCGAGTACTGCCGCCAGTACGGCCACGAGGCCAAGAGTAAGATGGACCTTATGATTATCGGCGTGGGCGAACAAGGGCAGATTGGCTTCAACGAGCCCGGCACCTTCTCCCGCTCTAAGACACGCCTGGTGCAGCTCTCCCTTAACTCCATTAAGACGCAATCAAACTTCTTCTCCTCCTTCAACGAAGTGCCCAAGATGGCCATTACCATGGGCATCGACACGGTGATGAAGGCTAAGCAAATCATCCTTATGGCCTGGGGCGAGGACAAGGCTGACGCCATCCGCCGCATCGTCGAGGGCGAAGTCACCGAGCAGACACCTGCCAGTTTCTTCCAAGAGCACCCCGACATTGAGGTTGTCACTGACGAGACTGCCGCCGCCTGCCTCACCCGCTACGAAGCCCCCTGGGTCGTCGGCCCTTGCCAATGGAGCCGCAAGCTCATCCGCAAGGCCGTCATCTGGCTCTGCACTCGCGTGGAAAAGCCCATCCTCAAGCTCACCTATCAGGACTACCTCCAGAACTCCCTCGCCCCCATGCTCGACTCCCTCGGCAAGCGCTACAGCCAAGTGAACATCGAGGTGTTTAACGACATGCAGCACACCATCAGCGGCTGGCCGGGTGGCAAGCCGGGCGCCACCGACGACGCTACACGCCCCGTCAGCTCCAACCCCTTCCCCAAGCGCGTGCTCATCTTCTCGCCCCACCCCGACGATGACGTCATCTCCATGGGCGGCACATTCTGTCGGCTTATCCAGCAGGGGCACGACGTCCATGTCGCTTACGAGACCAGCGGCAACGTTGCCGTCTATGACGATGTTGTCATCCAGAACCTCGATACCGCCCGCGAGATGGGCCTTGGCGACCGTGTCGACGAAATCCGCGCCATCATCGCCTCCAAGCAGCCCGGTCAGCCCGAGCCGCGAGCCCTACTCAACATCAAGGGCGCCATCCGTCGTGCCGAAGCCCGCGCCGCCGACCGCAGCATCGGCCTTGACGACCGCACCAACGTCCACTTCCTTAACCTCCCCTTCTACGAGAGCGGCACCATCAAGAAGGGCGAACTCGGCTCTGCCGATATCGACATCATCGTCAGCCTACTGCGTCAGATCAAGCCCCACCAAATCTACGCCGCCGGCGACCTCTCCGACCCCCACGGCACCCACCGCGTCTGCATCGAAGCCGTCCTCGGCGCTCTTGAGGTGGTGAAGGACGATCCTTGGCTGGCTGACTGCCACCTTTGGCTCTATCGCGGCGCCTGGCAGGAATGGCCCCTCGACCAAGTGGACATGGCCGTGCCCATCAGCCCCGAAGAGCTCATCATGAAGCGTCAGGCCATCTTCCGTCACCTCTCGCAGAAGGACATTGTGCCCTTCCCCGGCGAGGACCAGCGCGAGTTCTGGCAACGCGCCGAGGAACGTACCCAGCACACCGCCGCCCTCTACAACCAGCTTGGACTGCCCGAATATCAGGCCATCGAGGTCTTCCTACGGATGAGATAGAGAAATCGTGAATGCGTGATTCAATGAGAAAAGTTTTCATTTCATTACTGGCAATCATGGCTATGATGTGTACGACATGCCAGACCAAAGGCCAAGAGAGCGCCCTGAAGGGCAAGCGAGTGCTGTTCGTCTATGGCGGATGGGAAGGGCACGAACCTCGTCAGACCATGGAGAAACTGAAGCCCTGGCTCGAGGACGAGGGCGCCATCGTCTATTACCGGAACGACCTCGATGCCTATGCCGACAAAAAGCTGATGAACTCCATCGACCTCATCATCCAGACGTGGACAATGGGCAGCCTCACCGCTGAACAGGAGCGCGGGCTACTGGAGGCTGTACGCAACGGCGTCGGCTTAGCCGGCTGGCACGGAGGCCTCGGCGACGCCTTCCGCGGCAGCACCGAATACCAGTTCATGGTGGGCGGCCAATGGGTGGCACACCCCGGCGGGAAGGTTGACTACGACGTCATCATCAAGAACCGGAAAGACCCCGTGACCAAAGGGCTCAAGACGTTCCATATGACCTCTGAGCAGTACTACATGCACGTCGACCCCGCCGTCAAAGTCCTCGCCACAACCATCTTCAGCGGCACAGGCGATGCCCCTTGGATCAAGGGCGTCGAGATGCCCGTCGTTTGGAAGAAGCACTACGGCAAGGGCCGCGTCTTCTACTCCTCGCTCTGCCACGATGCCCACGACTTTGACGTCCCTGAGGCCATGGAGATTATGAAGCGCGGCATCATGTGGGCCGCGCTCTCGAAAGCTGACGCCCAACGGCAAGAGAAATGAGGTATAAGGGGTATCCTTAAGAATTAAATCATCTTTTTCATTCAGAGAGTGGCTGCGTTTGGCAGCCACTTTTTCTTTCCTGATTTTAAGGCCTATTTTTCTCGCAGCACAAGGTTATTTTCTTCAACTCCAATTGGAGTTTCATTCTCCGACAGCTGGAGTATCATTCTCCGACAATTGGAGTTTTAATCTCCGCCAATTGGCGGAGAAGAAAAAGGAGAGACAAAAAGAAGAAATATAAGCCAACCAACAGAAGATCTCATTTCGTCAGCAGATAGCCAAGGGCGACAGCAGCGAGACCGAAAAGGATACTACCCAGGGCGTAAAGGGCAAAGGTGACGTAGCTACCCATCTGGAGCAGGGCAAGGCTCTCCTTCGAAAAAGTGGAAAAGGTAGTGAAGCCACCACAGAAACCGACGGTAAGGAAAAGACCCAGATGGCCCGAAAGAGCATTTGAACTGCGGACAGAGAGGCCCCACAGCAGTCCTATCAGCAAGCAGCCCACGACATTCACGATGAACGTTGCCCACGGAAAGCCGCCCACGCTCTTCATCGCCAACGAAACCAGGTAGCGCACCACGCCCCCCGCAAAACTCCCCGCTCCGACACAAAGCAAATCCTTCAACATAACTCTGCGTTTTTTACCAACCGACACTATTGCTGCTGAAGCAGAACGAGACGGAGAGGTTTAACGAAGGCATCCAGCCGAGGCCCTGCTTCATGTGGGCAAAGCTCAGATAGGGACGAAGGCGAAGGGAGGTGAAGGAGGTATCCGTTCGGCCCCCAGCATAAACGTTCACTTGCGAGGCGAAAAAGATGTCGGCAATCAGTCCGGCTTCGAGCGTGAAGGCCGTCACCTCGTTGGAGATTTTATGCCCCAAGCCATCGTCGTATTTTTCCCCATCGTAGAAGGACAAGCCGCCAGCCACGAAGGAGTGAAGCGAATGACTGTTGGTACGGAGGAGATTATAGGCGTAATAGACGTCGAAACTGCCGGAACTGATTTTCTCATTCCGATAGATGGGGCCGTTCTTGGTGTGCAGGAACACGTTGCTCCGCCCAAAGGCCTCGAGGCTCATCGAGAGCCCCAGCATCGACTTGTAGGCGGGAAAATCGGGGAAATCCCAGCCAAGCGTCATGCCGTGGGTGGGTGAGAATTCGCCGCGGACAGGGAGGCGGAGGCTATAGCCGATGTACATGCCGACACCGGATTCGTGCGAGGGAATGAAGTCAGCCGAGCGAGGGTCGAAGTTCTCTTTCTCGAGCTCACCCTTGATGTAGTAGTGATAGTCCATTAGGGCGAGGTACACCCGGCCAGAGTCGGTTTTCTGATTCAGCTCATCAATTTGCTTAGCACGCTGTCTGTAGTAGAACGCAAACAGTTCGTCGCCATCGCCGGTGAAGGACATGGTATTGTATTCCCGAGTGGCCTTGCGGCAGTAGAGTTCCGAGATATCGAAAAGCGTCTGATGGTAGAGCAGAAGTTCATCGGTGCGAGCGCTATCCGCAGCCCACGACTCATAACGATCAACGTAGGTGTAATATCGGACGTAGGAGTACGTGGTGCTTCCTTTTTTGACATTTTCCCTCCTTGCTCCATAGCTAAGTGTAACACAGACGGGGGCGTCATTGTTCTGAGGACGTTCGCTCAAATAATCATCCCAAGTGAGCTTGCCGTCTTCCCAGTAACGCCGGCTGGTGGCGAAATCCTGTGCCGCCAGCTTTAGCGGCATGATGGCGACAAACAAAGCAGCAAGAGCAAAAAAACGGAGTTTCATCAATACAATTACTGAGAGAAGTTTTACTTCATGGCTCCAGGGCCATCGCCTTGCCAGACGGCACCAGGACCGTCGCCCTGCCACGTCTCACCCTCTTGTGGAAGGATGACGGGCGTAGGCTGCCGGAGATGGTCGAGGATGGGATGGTCGAGGCCCTCGATGGTGGGCGACTGCGGGCCCATTACATCAAGAACGATGATTTCGTTCTGTCCCTTCTTGAGCCAGCAGCCGGGGACGAAGAGCGTCTGCTGCGGCCCAATTTCCCAGAAACGGCCTATGGCGTGACCGTTGACATAGACTTGGCCCTTGCCCCATGAGCTCATATCAAGCCATGTGTCGCCTACGGCGGAGACGTTGAACGTGCCGCGGTAGTAGCCGCGCGTGCCGAAAATATTCACCTCGTCGGCAAACCCCTCGTGGTACTCATCGACACGACGGCCCGAGAAGCCGTCCAGGGCAGAGAGGGCCTGACCGTAGTCATCGGGGATGGGGTATCGTTCCCAGCCCGAAATCGTGACGGTCTCGTCGGCGTAGTGCAGAGTGACGTCGCCCACAATGCCCTTGAAGTCCTTGATGGCGCGGCCGTAGTTGATGCGGCCGGTGGCCTCGACAAGGATGCGGAGTACATCGCCCTCACGGGTGGGAGGAAGGGTGAGGGTGGTCTCGCGGACACGGCGATCGAGCCTACCGACGAAACGGTCGTTAATGAACACCTGCGCGTAGTCGTGGGCGTCGAGGGTGAGGGTGCTGGGCACGGGCACTTCCGGCAGGCGGGTGATGTAGTACATCGAGCCCCAGCCGAGGTTGTTGTACTCGAAGGTGAGGTTATTCTGGTTCTCCGTCGTGCAGAGGCCGCCACAGCCGTAGGCAATCGGGGCGAACTCGGTCAGCTCAATCTTCGGGAAGGAAATCACGGGATACATGGCGGGCACGGGGGGAAGGGCCTTGTCGCTGAACTGCTGCAGCATAGCGCGCAGCTCGTCGAACTTGGGCGTGGGGTGTCCCGCCTCGCTGATGGGCGCATCGTAGTCGTAGCTGGTGCAGTCGGGCTGATAGCCGGGGCTGTTGGCGCCTGCCCAGTGGCCGAACGACGTGCCGCCGTGTACCATATAGAGACTAAAGGAGATGTTCTTCTGCAGCATCTCGCGCAGGCCGGCCACCATGTCCTTGGCGTCGCGGGTCTCGTGGGCTCGGCCCCAGTTGTCGAACCATCCGCTCCAGAACTCTGAGCACATGAGGGGCGTCGTGGGGCGCAGCTCCTTCAGGCGGCGGAACTGGCTGTCGATGTTCGAGCCCGTGCCGAAGTTCATCGTCCACAGCAGGTCGTCGAGGGCATTCTGCTCGAAGTTGCTGCTCCAGTCGCACTGGAAGAGGGGGACGTCGGTCCAGCCCACCTCGCGCAGCACGTCACGCACGGCGCTGACGTAGGGCTTATCGGTGCCGTAGCCGCCGAACTCGTTCTCAACCTGCACCATGATGATGGGGCCGCCCTTCGACAGTTGGAGGTCGGCCAGCTGACCGGCCAGCGCAGCCTCGAACTTACGAACGCGCTCCATGAAGTAGGGGTCGAGCGAGCGGAGATTAATGTCCTTCTTCTTGAGCAGCCACCAGGGCAGACCACCCATCTCCCATTCGGCACAGCAGTAGGGCCCTGGTCGAACGATGACGTAAAGGCCGTGCTTCTGACAAAGTTTGACAAAGGAGCGAACGTCAGCCTGCCCCTCAAAGCAGAACTGGTCGGGCTGCGGCTCGTGGAAATTCCAAAAGACATAGATGCAGATGGTGTTCATGCCCTGCGCCTTGACCATGCGTATACGATGTTCCCAGTATTCGCGGGGGATGCGGGGGAAGTGTACCTCGCCCGCCTTGACCACGAACGGCTTGCCGTCGAGAAGGAACGAGCCCTCGCCAACCGCAAACGACTTTCCCATGGGACGCTGGCAACCGACAAGAACAAATAATGCTGCTGAAAGCAACAAGAGAGAGGGGAAGATTCTTTTTTTCATAACATGTTTTGGGTATTTTTGTGCAAAAGTAGGGATTAAATTTGGTTTGTCAAACTTTTTACCTTACTTTTGCGACAATAATAAAAATAGGTATAATGAAAGAACTCTCACATCCTGCGGAATACATCCGCCGCGTAGATATCAATCCCCTTTGGGGGAAGAAGCACATCGTCTGGGAATTGCGCCCCGACGTGAACATCCTGAGCGGGGTGAACGGCATCGGCAAGAGCACCATCATGCGTAAGATGGCGCAGCAGATGGAGCACGAGAACCTGCCCAGCGTTACCATCACCTACGAACCCTCTGAGGCCGACGGCATCCCCTTCGACGTGTTCCACGGCGGCGAAAGCAGCGGCCTCGGCCGATTACTGAGCCGTTATGCCTACTGCAAGGCCGACCGCCAGACATTCTACCGCGTGGCCGACGAACTGTTTGCCGTCACCGAGAAAACCATCGTCCGCACACCGGACGAGATTCTCTTCCGTCAGGACGGCGAAGTGCTGACGACCGACCAACTCTCGTCGGGCGAACGACAGATGCTTGCCATCTTGCTCACCGTGCTGCTGCAAGAGGGGCGTCCCTGCGTGCTCTTCATGGACGAACCGGAGATATCCCTTCACTTCGAGTGGCAGGAACGGCTCATCAGCATCGTCCGCGAACTGAATCCCCACGTCCAGATTATCCTCTCCACCCACTCGCCCGCCATCATCATGAGCGGTTGGATGGACGCCGTAACCGAAGTGACAGATATCACGGTGGAAAAGGGTTAAAGATTAAGGGCTAAAGGTTAAAGAATTCGAATAGGGATCAGGGATGGCTCGGAAGCTCACGGACAATCTGTCGTCGCTCTATGTGCAGGCTGCCAATAGCCTGCGCCCCAAGACGGCTCGCAAAAAGATTGTGGCCTATGTGGAGAGCTACGACGATGTACCCTTCTGGAGCCATATCCTCAGCAAATTCTCGAACGACAAATACTACTTCCAGGTGATGCTCCCCAGCAGCAGCACGCTGGCCAAGGGAAAGAAGGTAGCCATGATGAACCGGCTGGGCAATTCCTTAGGCGAGAATATGATTTCCTGCGTCGATGCCGACTACGACTACCTGCTGCAAGGCGCCACATCCACCTCACGCAAGCTCATCCGCAGCCCCTTCGTCATCCACACCTACGCCTACGCCATCGAAAACTACCAGTGCTACCCCACCACACTACATGACATCTGCGTGCAGGCCACGCTCAACGACCACGAATACATCGACTTCCCTGCTTTCTTCCGCCTCTACTCCAACATCATCCACCCGCTGTTCATCTGGAACATCTGGTCTTACCGCACGGGGCGCCACGGCGTCTTCTCCATCCAAGACTTCTCTGAAGCCACTCGTCTGGGTTCCGTCAGCTTCAATGTTCCCGTCACCGCCCTCGAGCAAGTCGCAGGCAAGGTGCGGCGCAAGCTGGAATGGCTCCATAAACGATTCAGCAAGAACGAGGCAGAGATTGAAGCCCTCAAAGCCGAGTTGCTTGGGTTGGGCGTTACCCCCGACAACACCTTCCTTTTCGTGCAGGGACATCACCTAAAAGACAACGTGACATTGAAAATCCTTATTCCCCTCTGCTCACGGCTGCGGCGTGAGCGCGAAGAGGAAATAAAGAACCTTGCCCTCCACAATCAGCAGTTCCAGAACGAGTTGTCGTCGTATCGCCATAGCGGAGAGAGTGTTGAAACCATTCTCCGGAAGAACATCCACCCCGAGGTTGTCCCTACATACGAACTCGTTTGCCGCGACATAGAACGTCTGCTGGACACCTGTCGCAAACACGATGAGCGCAAAGCCGCCAAAGAGAAAATGGACGACGGACAAGCAATTTTGAAGGACAACGATAAACTTACAATGGACAATCCACAATTGACGAATGAGAATAACATACAATCATAGACTAAGTGAATATCATACGATATTCCACATCGACGACCCTACCCTGTCCTTTGCCGAACAGCTCAGCACGCTCATCGCGGCCTACGACAACTGGCTTGCTGAACACGAGGGGCAAACGCCCCTCTTCCGCCGTTTCTTCCTCAGCGACGCCGCCAACCAGCAGCCTGCATTGGAACAAGCACTCGACGGTGTTTCCTTCTGTGCCACCTCTATCGTCCAGCAGCCGCCCCTCGATGGCACCAAGATTGCCCTCTGGCTCTGGAGCGCTTCGGGGCTGACATCTGAGCAGGGTTGCTTCACTCACAACGGCCTCACCCACTACTGGATGGGCAGCAGTATTCCCTTTAGCCGTGCCGACATCTCATCGCTCGATGCCCGTCCACGCATCTCCGACAGCGAGCACCAGATGCGCGACCTCTTCGATGCTTGGCGCTGCGAGCTCAAGCCCATGGATATGACTATCGCCGATAACGGCATCCGCACATGGATTTTCGTTCGCGACGTCGATGTCAACTACCGCGGTGTCGTCGATGGCCGCCGCAAGTATTTTGCCCGTATCGGTCTTACTCCCAAGACTCATTTCCTCGCCAGCACCGGCATCGAAGGACGCCATGCCCTGTCCGAAGTGCTGGTGCAGATGGATGGCTATGCTGTCCGCGGACTGCAGCCCGGACAAGTGCAGTACCTTTACGCCAAGGATCACCTCAACCCTACCTACGAGTACGGCGTCACTTTCGAGCGAGGTACTGCCGTTACTTACGGCGACCGTCGCCACGTTTTCATTAGCGGCACAGCCAGCATCGATGACAAGGGCCGTGTCCTCCATGAGGGTGACATCAAAGCCCAGACACTTCGCATGCTGGAGAACATCCGCGCCCTGCTTGCCGATGCGGACTGTACGATGAACGACATCGCTTCAGCCATTGTCTATTTACGCGACACAGCCGATGCCGACGCTGTCAGCCGTCTGCTAGATAGCGAATTGCCTTCTCTCAACTACGTCCTCGTCCTTGCCCCAGTCTGCCGTCCCACGTGGCTGGTAGAGATGGAGTGCATAGCCATCAAGGAAGTGTCAAAACCCGAATTCCCCAACTTTTGATATGAAAAAGACATTCATTTCCCTCGTGATGGCAGCTTTTGCCATCGTCGCCACCGCCGGCGACCATACCCGGTACGTCAATCCCTTTATCGGCACACAAACCGATGACACTGGCGCCCTCAGCGGAAGCACCTTCCCCGGTGCCTGTTGGCCCCTTGGCCTCGTTCAGCTCAGCCCCGACACCGAGAAATACATCACCTGGGATCCTTGCTCGGGCTACGACTACGACCGCAACCGCATCTACGGTTTCTCGCACACCCACCTGAGTGGCACGGGCTGCACCGACCTCTTCGACGTCATGCTCATGCCCGTCACGGTGCCGGCGACGACCGCGTATCTGGCGGAAGGAGACTTCTCGCAGACGTTCAGCCACGAGCATGAGACGGCCCGCCCCGGCTACTACGGCGTACGTCTCCTTGAGAGCGGCGTCGAAGCCGAGTTCACCGCTACGGCGCATGCCGGCATCCACCGCTACACCTTCCCAAAAGGGACGGAGCAGACGATAATCGTGGACCTCGACCATAGCAGCTATCGCGGCGAGGATGCCTACTATGCCGGCAAGCGCAGCTACGACATCGTCCGTGCCCAGATGCGCATCGTCGACGACCACACCATCGAGGGCTTCCGCCTCATCACCGGCTGGGCACCCCTGCGCCGCGTCTACTTCCGTGCCGAGTTCTCGAAGCCCTTTGCCTGGACACGCCTCGTCGACAGGAAGCGTACTGCCGATGGCACCGTCATCAACGGCCGTTACTTGCGTGCCGCGCTCACGTTCAACCACGACACGGACGACGTGATGGTGAAGGTGGCTATCTCGGCTGTCGATGACGAGGGTGCGCGCCGCAACTTCGCTGCCGAGTGCCGCTCGTGGGACTTCGATGCCTACGTGCAAGCAGCCGACAAGGCTTGGGAAAGCCATCTCGCCAAAGTCGATATCGAAGGCTCCGACGAGCAGAAGGCCATCTTCTACACCGGCCTCTACCACACGCTCATTCAGCCCAACGTCATCAGCGATGTCGATGGGCGTTACGTCGATGCCACCCATCAGGTGCGTCAGCTGCCGCGCGGACAGCACTACTACTCCACCTTCTCCCTCTGGGACACCTTCCGCGCCGCCCATCCCCTCTACAACCTGCTGGAGCCCGAGCTCACGGCCGACTTCGTCCGCAGCATGATTCTCCATCAGCAGGCCTACGGCTATCTGCCCATCTGGACGCTGTGGGGACAGGAAAACTACTGCATGATAGGCAACCACGCCGTGCCCGTACTCTCTCGCGCTATCCTCACCGGCATCCCCGGCATCGATGTCGAGGCCGCCTACCGCGCCATGGTTGAGAGCTGCACCCAGCCGCACACCAACTCGCCCTTCGACGTCTGGGAACACTTCGGCTACATGCCTGCCGACCTCCAGGGCAACAGCGTGAGCATCACCATGGAGCAGTCGTTCGACGACTGGTGCGTCGCCGCCACCGCCCGCTTCCTCGGGCACGATGAAGATACCGCCCGCTTCCAGCGCCGCTCGCTATACTATCGCAACCTCTTCAACCCTGCCAACAGCTTCTTCCACCCGAAAGACGCTAAGGGAAACTTCGTGGAGCCCTTCGACCCGCTGGCCTACGACACGCCCTACTTCATCGAGGGCAACGCCTGGCAGTATATGTGGTTTGTGCCCCACGATCCGCGGGGGCTCATCGACTTGCTGGGAGGCAACAAGAGCTTCAATGCCAAGCTCGACATGTGCTTTACGCTTGAAAGCGAAGAACGCGACTCGGGCGGCAACGCCTCGGGCTTCATCGGACAGTATGCCCACGGCAACGAGCCCGCCCACCACACCACCTACCTATATAATTATGCCGGACGCCCCTGGCGTACGCAGGAATTGGTGGACCAGGTGCGCCGCTCGTTCTACAACGCCCGACCCTGCGGCTATGCCGGCAACGACGACTGCGGGCAGATGTCGGCATGGTACGTCTTCTCCGCCCTCGGCTTCTACCCCTTCAATGCCGGTTCGGACGACTTCGCCATCGGCACGCCCCTCTACACCCGCGCCACCCTCCACCTGCCCGGCGGCAACGACTTCACCATCGTCGCCCCCCGCAAGACCGACCGCGCCATCTACGTTCGCGACGTCCGCCTGAACGGCAAGCGCCTCGATGGCCTCACCCTCACCCAGCAGCAGCTCCTTGCGGGCGGTACCCTCGAGTTCAAGATGTCTCCCAAACACAAGTAACCACTAATAATTCACTATCATGACCATAGGATTAGCATCAGATCACGCTGGCTTCGGCCTTAAACAATTTGTAAAGAAGTACCTTGATGAGCGGGGTTATGACTACCACGATTTCGGCACCTACACGGAGGAAAGCTGCGACTATGCCGACTTCGGCCATGCACTAGCCTATGCCGTCGAACGGGGCGAGGTTGACAACGGCATCGCCATCTGCGGCTCCGGCGAAGGCATTGCCATGACGGTGAACAAGCACCCGGGCATCCGCGGCGGCCTCTGCTGGAGACCTGAGATTGCCCACCTCATCCGCCAGCACAACGATGCCAACATACTCGTCATGCCAGGACGTTTTATCGATGAGGAGACGGCACGCAAAATCATGGACGAATACTTTGCAACTCCCTTCGAAGGTGGACGCCACCAGCGGAGGATTGAGAAAATACCCTTTGAAAAGATTGAAGAATAAAACTTTAGATCTGAACGAACTATCATTAACCTTAAACCAATGAAAACGTTTCTTTCCCGTCTTTTCCTCTGCATGCTGCTTGCCGGATGGACAGCCATGCTCACAGCCCAGCCCGAGGATGGCAAGGTCTATCGGCTCATAAGTAAGATGTACCCCACCCTCGCTGCCACGGAGGACATCAGCACCAACGGCATCGTCACCCGTGAAAAGGGAGGCAAGGAGGCATTTGAACAAATGTGGCGCTTCGATGCACGCGGGGCAGGTTTCAAACTCACCAACGTCCTCACAGGCAATGCCATCAACAACTACGGAGGCTCTAACAACCAATACTGGACCGACTCAAACGGAGCCTCCCACACATTCCTGCTCGTCTCGCAGCCGTCGGATTACTGGAACGTGTGCCACAATACTGGCATGGGCGGACTGCACGCTGCTTGGACGGGCAAAGTCGTCTATTGGCACGACAACGCTGCTGATGCCACACAGTGGAAACTCGAGGAGATAACGGGCATCTCAGAGGAACAGCTGGCACTGAAACAACTCATCTACAAGAACTACGTGGACCTTACCACCCACGAGGCACAATACAACGAGGCGCTAAAGGGGTTCTTCACCGACGAATCATGTGCCGAGCTACTGCCCGCCTACGCCTCCATGAGCGATGACGAGCTTCGTACAGCTATGAGCGGTCTTCCCGAGGACTTCTTGCGTATCGCTCTGAAGGTGAAGAACAACACATGGGAACACCGCGAACTTGAGTTCCGCATCCGCGACTACAGCGCCTATAGCGACCCTGACTACTGGTACAAAGAGCTGCTCATCACCCGTCCAGGACGCATCAACAACCCCACAGGTATCTATGGCAACAAAGGCGACATTATCCTTGTCTTTGTCGGCAACGAGATTCCCGAGGGTGCAACGCTCGGACTGGAGTTCATCCAAGGCACCAATGTGGAGGGCAGCGCCGTCACACTCCACCGCGGACTGAACGTGCTCACCGTCGCCCAAGACGAATCGCTCTTCTACATCCAGTACATCGGGAACACCTCGCTCAGCGGCGAACGGCTCATCACCGACTACCCCGCCTTGCGCATCCACATCGAGAACGGCACCGTCAACGGCTTCTGGAACATAGCCGAGCACACCGACGAGGACTGGGTGGACATCCTGAGCCATGCCACAGCCTCGTCCATTGACGTTAAGGGCGAGAAGGTGATGTATCACATGCACACCAGCGTCATGCGCATGAACTGCCCCACAGGCATCCACGACGCCATTGACTGGTGGGAAAACATGCTTACATGGGAACGTGGCATCATGGGCCTCGAAGGCATCGTGCCCGAGAAGTGCAACAACATGGCCTGCGCCATCACCCTCGACGACGACCACACCTACATGGCTGCCACGTGGTACCGCACACAGTATCACGTCAACGTGGCCTACAAAATTCTCAACTTCAGCACCGTCGTCACCGATCCCGACTACTGCTTCGGCCCTGCCCATGAGAACGGGCACATGTATCAAGGTGCCATCAACATTGCCGGCTGCACCGAGAGCAGCAACGGCGTTCTGGAAAACCTTGTCGTCTGGGAAATCGGTAAATACCTCACTCGCGGCCCTGTCAATGCCACCATCTACAACGAGTACGCTGCAGGCATTCCCTGGATAAACCGCTCGAACGATGACATGCTGCGCCTGCAGTGGCAGCTCTACCTCTACTTCCACGAACTTGGCATTGACCCCACGTTCTGGCCCCGTGTCTTCCAGTCGATGCGACAGACCCCCCTCCCCATTCGCTGGGGCGACAAGAAGGAGGTCACAGCCTCGCAGGATATGCTGCTCTTCGCCAAGACTTGCTGCGACGTGGCCCAAATGGACCTCTCCATTTTCTTCGGTGTCTATGGCTATCTCGTGCCCCACGAGCGAATGGAAACGCGTGAATCCAACACCTTCCTCACCACGCCGCAGAAGGACATCGATGACTTCGTAGCCTATGCCAGCCAATACCCGAAGGCACCACCACTTGAGTTCCTCGACGACCGCACACGCCCTATTCCGCGTACTGACGGGGGCAGCGGCAACCGCCTCACCTACGACTACGGCCCTGGACAATGTGGCGACGTCGGACTTTACACCGACTTCCTCCTCACCTCCGTCCCCGCTGAAGGATATATCTACAGCCGAACGGGAAATAGCATCACCCTGAAGAACGGCACAGGCGCCGTCGGGTTCCGTCTGTATGATAAGGATAGCGGCGAACTCGTCTATCTCACCAATTGCCTGCGCTTCACGCTGCCTGCCAACTGCCAGTCGATTCAGTTCCACATTGTTGCCGTGCAAGCCGACGGAACAGAAGTACGCGTACCATCCACGGCCGAGGCAGGCACGGAAGCCGAGCAGCTGACTGCGCTGAAGAACTCGCTCGCCACGGCAGAGAGCACCCTCAAACTCAGCGATGACGAGGGACTGACGATAGGACACATCTTCAGCTATGCCCTGACGGAGTTGCAGACGCTCTACGACGCTGCTCTCTCTGCCCGCGACGGAGAGGATCAGTCGCTATACACTTACGGACAATGGGCCATGCTGCTCGATGAGGCCGTGCAAGCCGTGCGCAGCAACGCCGAGGCCCGCGTGCCCATCTGGACGGAGAATGTCTATGCCTTCTACCTCGCCACCTACAAGAACTATTCGCTATACTACCTTTCCAATGGGCCAAAGGGCAACACCCTCGACCCGGAAACGGACGACAAGAAACAGTGGCAATTGGTACCCGTGGTAAGGGAAGATAACGACGAGAAGCGCATCCATCCGGCTCACCGCATCGGGCTCGCTTCGCCCTCTTCCGACAGGTTATTTGCCATCCAAAACGTCTCTAGCGGATTGTACATCACTTCCCTCGTTGCGGACAAACGCGCGAAGCTGGAGTCCGACGATATCGATAGAGCCGTCCTCTTTGACGTACAGCACACGGCAAACGGGCTCGTCACCTTTGCCTCACCCGGCACGGGACTCTATCTCTCGTACAATAGCGACAAGGAGGCCATCGGCTCGACTGAAGCCTCGCTGTGGCGTGTCAGCACCGTTATTGACCATCACGCCGAAGCCCTTCAGGCCCGCGCCGATGCCTATATGCGCGTGGCATTCTACATGGAGGGCGATCTCCGGGTGAGAGCCGAACGTCTGGCCATCCTCTCCAACGATTTCGATACCCTGAAGCAACGCTTCCTTGAATCCTATCAGGCCGTTCAGGCGTTATGCCAGCATCAGGCTGTGGGCCGTATCGACCTACGCCTCGACGAACTTTGGGAAGCCATGGAAGCCCTCTCTCCCACATACTGCGACCGGGAGTTTGACGACTACGTCGAGCATTACGAAGGCCCTGAGCGGTCAGGTCACTACATCTTTTTGCAGAATCTCCGCACGGGCACTTACGCCTACTACAACGACCAGCCCGGGCGCTACGAAGGTTGTTTGCGCATGGGTGCCCTTACTGACCCTGATGACAAGCGCTTCCTCTTCTACCTGCAGCGTGACAACAACGGCAACTACTTCCTCCGCAACGTCTGTTCCGACCATCCTGCCGCCCTTTGGGGCAGCTACATTGATGTCTCTGGCGAGCGCACCCCCATCCCATTCCGCATTGCCTACGACGAAGAGGCTGGAGGATTCATTCTTACGGGCGATGAGGGTAGCCTTACGTGTCAGACCACAGCCGGAGGCTATGTCCAGCTCCGCACGAAAGCTACACCGTGGAAATTCCGCGCATCCATCTACTACATCTGGAATGGTGTCAGCCAACCTATCCCAAACACCTCCCGCGGAGCAACAGAGGCTCTTCACGACCTTGCAGGGCGGCACGTCACCAACCCCCAACGCGGCATCTACATCCGCCGCGACAGACGGAAGATTATCATCCACTAAAAAACTTTTCAGCCCCACCCCAAACAAAAGAAGAAGCTGCCTAGGAATAAGGGAACAAGCTACAAAGTTCGTTCCCTTTTCCTATATGTAAAGTGATCAGCGAACAGAGGGAACTACGCCTTTCACCATCACTTCCTAATGACCTTACGGCCATCCACCACATAGATGCCACGGGGCAGGTAGTTCCAGCCATCCATAGTGCCCACGCAGACGCCATGCAGCGTATAGACGCCAACAGGGTGAGGCTCGGCCTCGACGACCTCAACCGCCGTACCGCCCGGTCTGACCGTGCAAAAGGTGAAATAGACGGGATCGTCGTACTTGGCCGAAAGGGCATCATGGAGGTATTTGCCCGTATACACGTTCCTCAGGCTGAACCCCTTGCCCACCACATAGCGTATCTTCCATACGGCCCCGTTCTCCACATCCTGGCCGTTCTGGTCGTTAAGACCGAGGATAAAGCTGCAGTCTGCCACGGTGGAATAGCCGTTTAGATAGCCCGGGCTGCCCCAAATGCTGTACGCAGAGCCCCCAGGGGTAATCAGGCGCAACAGATAGCCTCCCGAGACTGTGCTCTGCTCGAGACGGAAGAGGTAGCCCGTATTGGTTTCAGCAAAAGCCGTATCATAGACATCGAAGCCCAGGTTCTGGTTGTCGATACCAAAGAAGGCTTTTCCCAGTTCTTCGTCGATGATGGCAAAGGGAGTGCTGCCAATGGAACTCAAGCTGGTGAAACGCTGGTCAATCACGCCGTCACCCTCGGGGTCGTCACCTACGTCGATGCCCATCAGCTTCAAGGCCTGCTCAGCATAACGAGAGCCCATGGTGCGATAGCCTTCAGCGGTGAAATGGAGGCCGTCGCCCTTCTGCGGACAGCCCGCAGAGGAGATGACGTAGGAATTGGAAATGACGCTGGGCACACGGGCAATCACGGAGTTGTGGAGCGAACAGGCACCGCCTGCGGCCTGGCTAACGGTCTCACCCACGAACAGGGGCACATCGGCAGCATTCAGGCCAAGGTCGCTGATCAGACGGTCGTAAATCTTCTTTACTTTCTGAGGCCAGTCGGACTGTCCGTTGTTGCTCTCGCCCTGATGGAGCAGGATGCCTTTGATAACGCCCGACTTCTGGGCAATACGAGCCATATCGACAAGCCGCTGGTAGGGGTCGTTGTCGTAGGCCTTGAAGTAGTTGATGAGCCAGCCCTCGGAATTGGGGTCCATCGAAGCGATATACGATGCGACCTCTTCCTGCATGAAGCCTTCAATCTTGGTGCCACCAATGGCGACGTCAACGACACCCACCTTGACATTCCCGGGCAGATACTTTACCATGGTACGGCCAAAGTAGTCGGCCATGCCGAGGCCCGTACCCTGACGGACAATGGGCGGCGTGGCGGTGTACCACTCTCCCATCGTGCGCTGGGGATTGGTGAAATTGACGCAAGCCAGCGTCTGGAAGCGCGAATCGACATCTTGGTCAACGGCCTCGGGCGTGGCATTACCCTCCATGTTCGATTGTCCGAAGCAGAGGTAGACATAGAAGTTCGGATCGACACCCGCAGGCGGTTCTTCGCCGTTGTCACGGGTGAACACCACCTTATCCAGATTGCCGTTGGCTCCAGTTATGGTCACGCGCAGGATGTGCTTTCCGGCAGTCAACGACTTGGACAGGGTGCCTTTCACCACCTGGTAGGTGCTCCAATCATTGTTGCCTGTCTGCGGAATGCTAATGCGACAGAGCTGCGTGGACTGGTTGTTGTCCCTCAGGCTAATGGTGAACCCAGCGCCGGTAGTGCCTGAAGAGACGTAGGCTTCGTAGTTGTACGCTCCCTCCTCAGTCACGTTCACGGTATATTCCAGCCACTCGTTAGCAGCCGTATAGCCAATGGCACTACCGCCGTTGCCTTTCACGATGTCGACGCCCTCGTTGTCGCTGCGGTACTTTGCGTCTCCCTCGTCCTTGTCGTCAGAGTCGTGGAAGCTGAGCCCTTCCCCACCCTTGTCGAAATCCTCGAACTGCAAAGTGCCGGGCAGACTGACGCTCTTATAAGGCGAACGTGAGCCATTGACTTTCAGTGTGGTCTTTACAACCTTCGACTCAAATCCCTCGGCATCGGTGGCAATGGCCGTGATGGCGTATGTGCCCTTCGCAGTTGGTTCAAAGACGGTAGTATAAGGTTCTTCGGTGAGCGTGGCCAACAGCATATCGTTGGCAAACAGCTTAACATTGGCGATGGTACTCGTCGTCGATGAGGCAGTAGCGGTGATGGTGGTCTGTTCGCCCACAGTAATTGTAGTCGGACTGGCCTTAACCGCAATCTTCATCGCATTATCGGTCTCCAGACGAGTGAATGTCATCTTGCCGATGTTGAACCCGCCTTTGTCGATGCAGAGACTGAGCGTGCGGCGTCCTGCCTCGAGAGGCGTGTTGAGCCGCAAATGCACAGTCTTGTAGTCGGTGTTACTGCCCGTACTCAGAACGGTAACGAAGTCGGAGAGGAATACCATGTCGCCGAAATGATTATCAGCAAGATGGAATAGGCCGCCTCCGTTCAACGAAGCCACCTCAATATCCAATGAGTAAAGTCCCGGCTCTTTCACATCGACGGTGTATTCCATCCATCCGCCCGTCTTGGTCAAGCCTGTACGAGTGGCATTGTCGTAGGCAATGCCGGCAGTTCCCTCGTCGTAGTTCATTGCCTCCACCACGCCAGGCAGCTCGGGCACAACGTCGTTATAGGGTTTGCGAGCCACGGTAGAGCTGAGAACCGTGATTCGTGACAGCCTCTCGTACTGCGAGCCATCGGTGGCAGTCACCACGGCCTTCAGAGTCTTTACGCCCGTCGAGGAGGAGGTCACCTCTGTGATGTAGGGAGCCTCGGTCATCGTAGCTACAAGGGTGTTGCCATAATAGAACTCCACCTTCTCGATAGACTTCGTGGCAAGGGTGGCATCCACCCAGACGGGCAGGACATCGCCCTTCGCCACCTTCAGCGAAGCAGGCTTCACATAGACGGAGGCCTCCTTCTTGAAACCCGGGAAGGGGCTCTTGGCATTCTTGGCGGCATCGGTCTGCATATACTCACGCAGCCACGTCATGGCAGGGCGGTCCTGGCCATTCTTGATGATGCCGCTGTTGCCGTCGGTAGTCCATGTGGAGCCGTAGATATAGCCCCAGAGGGTGATGCCGGCGCAATAGTCGGCCTCCCACATGACGGGGATTATGTTCTTGTACTGCGTGAGCTGCTGCTGGTCATTCGAAGTGCCGACATCGAATTCGGTGCTGTACATCGGAATCTTTAGGGCGTTCTGAATCTCCGACATGGCGCTCTTGAATTCGCTCAGACTGATGTCGGTGACGTCGTGCGACTGGCAACCGTAGGCATCGACGGGAGCACCAGCGTCGCGCAGCGTACGCACCAGGTTGATAAACTCGGTCTTTTGCCAGCGGAACGTATTATAGTCGTTGTAGACGAGGATGGCGTTGGGCCAGCGCTCATGAGCCAGCTGGAATGCCTTGATAATCCAGTCGAAACCTGTTCGCCCTTCGCCTCCGAGAGCTGCCCTGTAGGGAGCGGGCTGGTGCCCTGAGACCGCCTCGTTCACCACGTCGATAATCTCCAGGTTGGGATAATGCTTCTTCACGGCATCAAAATACTCGATGATGGCCTTGTACTGTTCTGCTGTGGAGAGGTTGTTCACCCAACTCGGGTATTGTGCACCCCAGATGAGTGTATGATACTTGAACGGAAAGCCATGCTGCTTGGCATAGTTGGCCGACCTGTCAGCGCCGGAGAAGTTGAACGAGCCGCGTGCAGAGCCCTCGATGGCATCCCACTTGGTCTCGTTCTCGGGCGTTATCTGGTTCCAGAGGGTGTAGAATTTCTCGCTACCGGAATCGACGTTGCCACGCGTGGTGATGTTACCGAGAAACTTGTCGGGGTTGGATGACAGCTGTGCCCACGCCGAGAGAGGTAACAGGCAAAGAACAACCAGAAGGATGACAGGAATAATAGTCCTTTTCATATTCATGTATGCATTGATTTTAATATGGGTGCAAATGTACATGAAAAACTGGAATCTACCAAACTTTTTCACCCAAATCGGTCATTAGCTTTTTCCCAAACCGGTTATTAAATTTGGGTTGAAAAGGAGACTTTTTTCCCATTTATAGAAAGGCTTTTTCTGCTATTTGTAAAAGTCTCGTTTTCTGCGCAAAATCAAGGGATAGAAAGTTTTCATCGCAATGGTTAAATGTTTTCATTGCAATGAAAGATTATTTTCACTGCAATGATTAAATCTTTTCACTGCGATGATTAATTCTTTTCATTGCGATGAAAAAACAATATTCTTTGATATTGTCATTTTGATGTCAGATAATACACACTCATTGACAACGAAAAAAATGACGCTATGACACGAAAAGCTCCCGAAAAGCAAAAATTGCATTCTAATGACCAATTGGGGTAAAAAAACTCGTGCGCCACGTTCCGCTTTTTAACGGAAACATGACGCACGATAAAGACTTTTCTCTCTATCAGAGAGAGGGACTCTTACTTAATCACGACTTTCTTGCCGTTCTTAATAACGATGCCCTTGTAGTCCTCGGTTACCCGCTGACCAGCGATGTTATAGATAACGGCAGGAGCAGCCTTGTCAACAACTGCGTTGCTGACGCCCAATGAGAAGGGGGAACCACCAACGGACTTGACGTAGAAGTTGTCTGCACCCTCCATGTTGATGAGAGTCTCCGTGCTGCTTTCGTTTTTCCAGACAACATTCTTGATGGTATAGTCGCAAGCGTCCTTGATTTCAGCCATGTTGAATGCAATGGACTGCATGCCATCGGCCTCGGAAGGAACAGTAAAGACCTTTGAGAAGTGCTGCTCTTCAGTGGTGAAGTCCACAGCGCCAATAGCATCCCAATGGAGGTAGCTGCCCGGTGCGGCGTGGCATTGCGTGGTGGTGTGGGCATCAATGGAAGCCACATAGTCAAACTCGAGAATCGTTACTTCGCCAGCTGAAAGGGTGCGGTTAGCGACAATCCAGAACTGGTTGTCCCATGTCTGGCCAGTACCGCCTTCTTCTTCTCTAATGGTAACTGTACCATCAGCATTCTCGGTATCAGCAAGATCGTCACGCTCCAAAGCATTCAGGACAGCGATATACGGGTTGGGAACAATTTCGAGAGGCTCTCCGGGATCATCACCTTCGAGTTCCACGAAGTTCATCAAGATATCGTTAGTATCAATGGAGATTTTCCATACACCCTGAGCAGGGAGCTTAATCTTAGCATTTGAACCCTCAGTATAGGCAATCCAAGTATCAGGATCGCTCACTACAGCATCGGTGACCTTCAAGGTAGCGGACTTGAATGCCTTGTCATTACCACGGACGGTTGAAATCATAACTTCGTTCACCCATGTTTCCTCTTTACCCATGGTGCCGACTGTTGCCACATAAGCGTTGTCTGCCTCATCGAATACAAACTCAATGGCATTGTCGAAGTCATAATCCATCAGACCAGACTCGGTGTTAGTGGCTGCGACAAAGAGACCCTCATCAAGTTTCATGAGAGAAACGTTAAGGTCATCGAAGTAGATATCAATATCCTCTTGATAGTTGTTATCCTCACCGAAGTTGAAAGCAATCGACTGCACGCCAGCAGCAGCAGAAAATTGCTTTTCAAAAGTCTGCCAGTCGGTGCTGAACTGAATGTCGCCCAGCTTACCGCCACCCAGATAATCGCCAGGATTGGTATGGTCCTGAGTGGTTACCCTGAAAGCCTTAGAAGCTTTGTACCTGAATGAAATCTTGACCTGTTCGTCAGCCTTCATGGCACGGGGGAAGTTGATCCAGAACTGATTCTGCCATGTATTGTCAGGCATCGGGTCGCCGGCGCTATGCTGCTGGCCCCACTGCTCGCCATCGGAGTCCCACAAAAGTGGGGGATCAACCTTCTTGGCATGGCTAACGAATACCTTGTTTCCATCCACTTCTTCAATGACTGCCACATGAGGGGTAGGCAGGCCGTCTTCACCAACGTCTGTGCCCCACTCCTTCGAATAGGCGCAAGGAACCTCACCGAATTCGCCTTCAGCATCGCCATTTACAAGGATGTTCTCCCATTCGACCGGGCGCTGCTCCCTCTCTTCGTGGGTAATCTTGATGTACTCAATCCACCACTCACCTACATAGCTACCGCACTGGAAAAGCGGCTCGCTGTTGTTGGTGCTTACAGCTTCGTACTGGAATTCCAGTTCTTGCCAGTCTGTTGTGACATCAAAAATGCCATACTTATCAACACCAGCAAAAGCAATGTTCCAGAAGGGGCCATCAGCAGAACCCTTGATTTTCAACTTGAGCGTATAGGTAACACCGACCTCTACATCTACGCCACCAATAGGATGGAACTGTGCGTCCCATGGGTTTTCGGTTGCTTCCTCACCATAGTAGTGAAGGCAACCATCTTGGATTGAGAGACGGGCTACAGCAATCTCGCTGTTCCAACTGACCAAATTTACGTCAGTAGCATCAGCGTAGTTGATTTCTGCATCAACCACCTCTACTGCTTTTGCTCCCAAGAAACATGTCAAGAGAGCCACAATAGTAAAAAATTTCTTCATAACTGAAAAATTTTGATTAATAAATAAATATAACTAAAACTAACACTCTTTATTTTCCGCTGAGGGCATCGCAGAACGCCTTGTACGTTGCTGTGCGCACCCAGTCTTTGCTCTTACTATCCACAGCCCAGAGGCCCACTGGATCTGATGTGTCGGCAAGGTTTCCCTTACAGATACCAGCTTGCTGGTTCTGAGGAATCTTGGTCAAATAGCTCTTGATGACGTAGCCATAGTAGTCAGCAAGTTTCTGGCGTTGTTCTTTTTTGATACCATCTGCGCCAACATTTGCGCCAGTAGCATCCTGATACTTGATGTCGAAGTTCGAGAGACGAATCATCTTGCCTGTAGAAGCAAGCTTTTCAAGCAACTGCTCAAGCGATGCCCTGTTTGCCTCCTGCTTAGCGTCATCCTCACTAAAGGTGAGATTCAGCTTCGCATTGATACCATCAATCTTTGCACCATTGGCGTCCCAAATGTTTATCCAATAGATGAGACTTTCCATTTTCTTGGTATTCTCAAGGCCAGACTCACCGATGAAGAATTTCAGATCCTCTGCTTTACCGCCATGCTTTACGTAGGCTGCACTTGCGGCCTTAGAAACAACAGGAGCATAGTTCTCACTTCCAAAAACATCTTGCCAGAAAATCTTATCGGTAGAATGCTTGAGATCAAACAGACCGTTTTCAAGCTCAGCTTTTGTGTCAAGAGCCTCGTCAATGAGGTCGAATGACTTGATACGGCCTTCGTTGATTTTCATCAGACCATCGCACCATGCATTGAGCGCATGATTAATTGTGTCCTTTACCTCTGCTGCGGTCTGCGGACGATGATTGTCAGGTGTATAGCCAACCTCCACCTTTTGGATATAGACTGCCGTGGCGCGAGTATTCTCAATTCGTAAATAGCCCTCCGTTTCGCCTTCTGCTGCCTTGCTCTCTATAACAAACTTTTTCCAATTACCTCCTGCATCAACAGTATATTTTCCACTTGTGGGACCTTCAACTTCGTTACCTGAGAAAAAGACAGAAAAAGTAGCTTTCTTGTCGGCCTTTGCCCAAAAGGTTGTCGTATATGTAGCAAGTGGATCCACCTCAAAACCTTCAATGATACGGACATTTGATGACGCATCTATTTTAAGCACGTTCTGATCATCATAGTTGACAATAGAAGCTTTTCCTTTCTCAATAGTACCATCGAATGTTGTCAATGTGTTGAAGTTTACGGACTTTCCTTCCACATAGTCAACAGGAACCTCAATAGGAGCAGTTAGCAAGTTCAGCCATGAATCAGCCTGATTCGTGTTTGCAACAATAGGGCTGCCGAACACCTCGCCACCGATTTCTTCCACATGATCAAGAAGATCCTTCATGTCAAGAAAGTTCATCACACCTTTGGCACTAACGATGGCACCCGACATAAGGGTGGTTCCAAAAGCGAGATTGTCGAAGTTGGTTACAGCGGCAGCATGAGCCAGCTCCTGCTTGTTGAAATCTGTCACTTTCAGCGTAGCACCAAGGGACATGTTAGGATACTTGCTTCTGTCGATGTATGTCTTAACAGGAGCCAAGTCCTTATAGGGTTCTACAAATGTAGGATCAGGCTCGGCAGTAAAATCATCTGTCACATTATAGTCAGCACAGGAAACGGCAAATACTCCTACAGCCAACACCAAGAGACCATTTCTTAATAACTTTTTCATGTTCTTAGCCTCCTATTATTGTTTAACGTATTTGGGTGAGAAGAACTCTCTCTTATTTGACTCACGCGTCTGGACAACAAGCGTATCGTTTGTTGATACCTGAATGTTATTGCTGTCGAAGCTGACATTGTATGCAAGACGAAGGATGTCACGCTGAACGAGCTCGCCATTGTTGCTTCCCCATTGGTAGTCCTTGTATTCGGCCTTCTCTGTTCCCTTTACAATGAGTTCGCCAGATCCGGTAGCTGTTACGTTTTCATCGTCGGTGGAAATTGTGCACTTGTTGCCATCGAATGTAAGGATGAGGTTGCAGGTTATCGAAGCGCCAGAGGTTCTGAATGATACAGGGAAGATAGCCTGTGACATATTCTTTGTAGTGATACGACATACCTCGTCGTACTGGTTCACAGGATTCTCCTTGTAATGTTCGAGGTCTGTATTAATAAGCGACGTATCCTTGCGGACAATGGTTGTGGTAGCACCATTTTCCGTCACCTTGTCAACGCCACGACGAATATATCTTCCCTGCCAAGGGTTCATATACTTCACGCAGTAAAGCACATAGTCCTTAGCCAGAACCTCCCAATCCTCGGTATTCGTACGAGCAGGAGAAAGACCTTCACGTGGTGTGCCAGTGAGAATATGGTCAATACCTTTCACTTTTGTCATCAAAAGGGGTATGACGTATGTATTCTCAATTGCTTTCGGGTCGTTAAAGAAAGCATCCGTGAACTGTACTTCGACATATCCGCGAGTATCACTCTTGTAAGGAATAGTATTGGATGAAAGCTTATAATACTCTGTTGGCATAGGAGTAACGCGAGTTGACGGGTTTCCGCCATCATCCACGAACCAAAGATTGTCGCAAAGTGACGGCTCTACAGAAATATCCGCAACGGCGTCACGTCCGTGATAGGCTCCGCCCATGGTTGCCCAAATCTGGCACTTGTGCTCGTTGTCAAGCGTATTGTCGTAGATGTCGTTGCCAAGTATGAGTGTACGTACTGGGAACTGATAGGCGAAGTAGGCTGTTGTACCCCCCTCAAAGTCCGGGAACCTATGCTCCGTATTATAGCAAGACGCAAAGGTAAGCGTGAGA
The DNA here is from genome assembly GCA_947303715.1 of uncultured Bacteroidales bacterium. GTDB lineage: Bacteria > Bacteroidota > Bacteroidia > Bacteroidales > Bacteroidaceae > UBA1189. Next base: position 40,354 of record CAMYYY010000019.1, read on the forward strand.
GCTCCCAAGACTGCTCCAAATATGTAATACTTTTGTTTCATCATTTCGATATCTATTTAAACATTATTACCAACCTTTGTTTTGCTTGAGGTTGCTCCATTTGAGCACTTCACCCTTCGGTATCGGTCCGTACCACTGATATGAGCTGTCGAATTTACGATCCTCGACATCGATAATCGTATATTTAAGCGGACTATCTTCCCGTTCTGGATCAATCCTCTCAACCTTCATACCCTTGATGCTTTCGTTAAGAGGCATCTGCCAACGACGGAGATCCCAGAACCGCTTGTTTTCAAAGCAAAGCTCTATACGACGTTCGTTACGGATAAGCATGGTCATTTTCTCTTTGTCAGCTTTACACTCTTCCAAATAAGCATCGCCTTCAGGGAGTTCCCGACCGTATTCATCCGTACCCAATCCTGCACGCTTACGAATGGCCTTGATAACATCGTAAGCCGTAAATCCAACTCCTGTCGGGTCGCCCTCAGGTCCCCATGCATCGTTAGCTGCCTCAGCGTATGCAAGGAACATTTCTGTATAACGGATGCGAGGATAGATATGCTGCTGGGAGAGATTGGAAGACGGATTCACACTTACATCCTCACGAAGGAGTTTCTTCAGATAATAACCCGTATGAGTGGATCTCTCCATGTTGTTAAGATTATCATTCGTCTCGTTCTTATCATTAGGTATATTGAAACCTGTTGAGATAACCGTACTTTTGAAAGTCATGCCATGATAGATAACATTGTTTTCTAGACGCGGATCACGATTTGCGTATGGATTCTGAGCATCGTACCCAGAGTTGGGATCTGTGATAGGACGTCCATTACGCATGGGAAATGCATCGACGAAATTCTGTGACGGATTTACCCTGCCGTTGCCATAAAGGGTTGGAGGGAAGTTTTCCTTCTCCTGATCATTATTAAGATGACGGTCTTCACGCCAAAGCATCTCGGGCATCTCTGTTGCATCTGGATTGAGCTTTGTTTTATTCTTGTACCAGATGTTACCCGTAATATCAAAGCCATCTAATCCACCAATACGTTTTAGAACATTGGCACAAAGGGTTGCAGCCTCGGCTGAAGTCACGCCGCTCTGTTCGCGGAATGCATGACTTGCCGCAAGAAGGGCAATTTGTCCCTTTACTGCTTCGGCAATCTTACCTGACATAAGACCTTTTGACCGCTCACCGAACACCAGGTTGTAACCTGTTTTCTGGGCGCCAAGAGCCAGATACTTGGCAGGGATTTCATTATCATTTTCTACATCCAGATAATCGGCAGGGAGAAGGGCCATTGCGCTATCGCAATCAGCAAAACACTGTTTCACGCAATCAGCAAAAGTAGCGCGAGGCTGGTTAAAATCGGAGCTACCGTTTTCAGGGGCAGTAAGCAAAGGCACACCATAGAGTACACCATCGTCAGCATAGCCTCCATGAGCCTGAAGCAGATAGTAATAAAGTACAGCACGAAGTCCCAGGGCTTCACCTTTCAGACGATCAATGAACATCTGTTGCTTTGAAGCAGCACTTGGAGCCCACTTTACCTTTTCCACTTTTGAAAGGGAAAGATTGAGATACTGAATACCATCCTTACAATTATCCCATTGCGACATGGGATCGTTGTCTGAAGCCCATGTACCGCCGCTTGCCATATTCCAGTAGGCGCCGCTTGCGAGATTCGTTACAGCATCATCCGTAGCGATGTCGGTCTGAGTGGTCGTCAAATAAGGTAGCTGGTCGTAGCCGTACATCAGCAGACCATGCGCATACTTTGACTCCTCGTACATGGCTTCCTCCTGACGGTTGTTTTCATCTGCCGGCTCGAACATATCAGCACATGAGCAAACCGCGAGCAAACCGCAGAGATACAATATAATGTTTCTTGTCTTCATATCCTTCATTTTTCAATTTCTCAATTATCAACTTTCAACTAAAGTGTTACCTTGACACCGAGATTATAGAAGCGGGTTTGTGGCGCATAGCCGACGCTTGTCTCCATTAATTTACGATTCTTTGAAATGGTGAGGAGATCGTTTCCATTCAAATAGATGGAGAGAGCCTTTACTGCCTTTCCTTCAAACTTTTCCTTGGGGAAGTCGTAGGTAATCTGCAACTTACGGATGTTGAAACAATCGGTGCTGTACAACCAGAATGTAGATGCCGCAGCGTTGTTAGCCGAACTATAAGTGCTCAGACGAGGATGCGTGGCAACATCTGCCGTCTCTGGCGTCCAACGACCACGTGCATTTACGGAGTACTTGCTTTCTCTTTCCATATAGTAGTAACTATTGTTCTTCAAAGCGTATGCACCAAACTGACCATTGCCAAGTGCAAAGAGCGTGAAATTCTTATACTTGAGTGTGAGGTTCACACCCATTGTCATAGGAGCGCCAATGCTACCCATACCATTGCTGCTCGGATTGCCGTTGCTGTCCAAAAAGACAATGTTACCCGAATTGCCAAGAACCACCATGTCTTTATTGTTGATGGTGCCGTCATTATTGACATCCTCGTACTTAAGGTCACCAGGCTGGATGTTACCACCAATTGCCGGTCTGGGAAGGCCATCCTTCAAGGTATACTTAGTCTTGCCTTCATTAGTCGTAGTTATGTCAAAGTCATCAGAAGTATAGAAGCCCAGGCATTTGTAACCCCAAAGAGCATCAAGAGCCTGCCCCTCTGTATACTTATTAGTCGCTGTAGGATCTATGGTTTCATCGTACTTCTTCCAGTTTGTGGTAAGATAAGTACCGACAACGCCGAGCGTAGTGTGAACCTTACCCAACTGCTTCTGCGCAGTTACGCTGAAGTCAAGACCTTTGCGGTTCTGAATATTATTATTGATAGCCGGCTTAAATGATCCTCCGGAAAGACCACCTTGCAGATGTGAAGGGAACAAACTCGGGTTCTGAATTATAAATCCGGACATATCCGTATTGAAGAAAGTAAGGTCGGTAGCAATAAGTCTTTTGAAGAACGAGCCATGAAGACTTACAGACGTTTCCCTGCGATGAATGAAGTCAAGAACAGGATTGCTACCCATGGTGGAGAATGTGCGGTCCGTACTAGCACCTTCATTCCATGTGAAGCCGCTGCTGGCAGTTGACCACAGTGCATCGTATAGATAGAAGTACTTGCTACCCATATAAACGTCAATGTCCTCGTTCAGATCGCTGTATGAAGCGCTGAGCAGAAGATCGTCAACGAAACTCCCTGCCATAAAGCCCTCTCTTGCGATGTTCCAACCAAGCGTGAAAGAGGGCGAGATGGCCTCACGATTGCCCTTGGGAAGACGGGCTGAATGGACGCCAGCCAACGTCACGTCGGCAAAGTAACGACCCCTATAATCGTAACCTGCCTGAAGACCCAAGTTGGCATTGGCATAACGATGATAAGTACCGCTGGCTGTCGTGGTATACATATTTGCAAGCAGCATACCCGTCACATGGTGTCCGCCATCAAAGGTATGGTCGTAGTCGAAATGTCCGTTCCAGCTGATTGTCTGGCGGTAGGCAGAATTCGACATAGCCATGTGACCTGTAATGAGCTCATCGCCTTGCTGGGTAATACCAACAATGGCGTCCTGTGCATTATAGTTACTCCATGTGGGAATGAACACAGCATACTTGTTGTCATACGAAAGACTATAGTTTGCCGCATAGTCAATAGAGAACAAGGTCTTGAACGACAAGCCCCTTACAAACTTGTCCATGTCATAGCTGAAACCGGCATCGAACTGGAACTGACGACTGACGTCCCTTGTCTTACCCCCGAAATAGCAGTCAGCAATAGCATTTGACGTAGTGGCTTTTGTTCCGCCAGGGAAATACTTTCCGTCAAGAAGATTGAGAGACTTATTAAGGATGGCCAATGCCTTGGAAGCATTTGGGTCAACCCAGTCAATAGGAATCAACGGAGCCGCATTTTCCGGGAAGTTCGGACGCATGGTTGCTGCCTCGCCCCAGAAGTCACCCTTGTTCTTGTTTGCATTGTAGAATGTAGCGCTTGCGTTGGCATAACCCTTGACAAACCTGTTGATGACAAGATCAACATTTCCGCGTACGCTAAAACGGTCGGTATAGTTTTTCTTCGCCACGCCAAAGTTAAGGAGGTCTTCAAGGCGATAGTAGTTGATGTTCGTGTAGAAGTGAGCACGAGCGCCACCACCCTGAATCTCTACTGTACCTTCGGAACGGTTATAAGCCTTGCGCACATACTCGTCGGAATAGTAGTTCACGTTAGGATAGCGGTAGGGATTGAGGCCTACAGCATGATTGTAGATGTCCATCTGACTGTACCTGGCACCTGTTGCAAGTTGGTCGTTCAAACAGGCTTCATTGTAGAGGGTCATGTACTCAGCAGAACCAAGATACTCAGGAAACGCCTTTGCAACATGATACCCAGTGTTTGCGTTGGCATCAATTTGAAGGCCATCGACTTTACCCCGTTTGGTCGTGATAAGGATGGCACCCTTTGCACCCTTCGAGCCGTAGAGTACAACTGCCTGAGCACCCTTAAGGAAAGTTACTTGTTCTATTTCTGAAGGAAGCACGTTGTTGGACGGACGCTTCACACCATCGATAATAACGAGCGGAAGGTTACTATTGTCGTTATTGTCAAGACGCTCGTTGTCCATACCCCAAAGATTATTGCCATTCCATCCTCCTACGAGAGCATACAAGTCTTCAAGGCTGCTCATCGTATAGTCCTTCTTAAGCAGTTCCTCCATGTCAACATAGGAAATGCCACCAAGAAGTTGGTCAGAATCCTTATCGCGGAAGGCGACGTGAACATTCTTTTTTACCATGAGTGTATCAAAGCCTTCAATGAACTGGGCATTGATTGTCGATGGCTCTCTTGTAACAGATTCCGTTAAGGGAGATTGTTCTACAACCTCATCTACAACGACAGGTTCTTCCTTAACTACCACAAGATCCTCTTTTGCCACAGGTTCTTCCTTTGCAATGGGTTCTTCTTTAACAACAGGTTCTTCTTTTTTAACTACAGGCTCTTCTTTAACTACGGATACTTCCTCTAAGGACTCTGGGAGTTCCAAGGTTATATCTGATTTACGAAGAGACGGATAATAGGTCTTTGCGAGATATTCATAAATATCTCCCACCTTAGAATCAGAACCCAATTTCTTGATTTCTGTTTTTCGGTTAGCTGAATCTATTGTTTTAAGAATGCGTGATTTGCTAGTTTCAGAAAGATTCTTATCGTTCTTTACTTGCTGACGTAATTCATCCCAATCTTCACCGACCTCTTTTGTTTTGAGATTTCCTTTGAATGTAGGATATTTTTTCGCAAAATAATTCTTTATTGCTTCAGAACGTTTTTGGGTCAACCAATTGTTTCTACTCAAAGTTCCCTCGGGAGAAGCCAAGGTAACCACCTCAATGGAGGAAATATTATTGGGGCCGACAGATTTTAGCGTTTCGTCAATTTTGCTAAGACTCTCGGCATTGCCCATATATTGGGAATCTATCTCATAGGAATTGAGAGGAAAATAGACGACAAACTGAACCGTAACATTTTCTCCGGGTGCAACTTGTTCAATAATCATAGCACTTTGCACGGGCGACAATGTTGCCATGCTTTCTTTAGCCGATACAGCCAAAATGGCAAAGACCAATATGGCAAAGAGAAATAGGTTTCTTTTATATTCTTTCATATTCTTCAGTATTCAATCTTTTAGTCAAACTTCAATCTCTTACCATCCCGGATTCTGGGGGAATCCTTCGTAAAGATATGTATCCTTGTCAGGCAACGGGAACCAGTAGTGCTTTGATTCCAGACGACGGACAATAAGCTCTTCCTTGTGGAAGTTTCCAACTTTGGCGTCCTTGGGATCATGATTCTTGAACCAAGAGTCCGACTCCAAACGCTCGAACTCATGCGAGTATTTCACCGTGTAAGGAGGCTCTGTCAAGAGCAACCAACGCTGAAGATCGCACCAGCGGAAACCTTCAAAGGAGAGCTCCACAGCACGTTCACGGCGAACTTCATCGAGGAAGTGCTCTCTGGTATCAAGGAATTGAGCCTGCACATGTTCCAATGGATAATCGTCAGAGCTAACACGATCGCGGAGCACGTTGATAGCATCAATTGCCGATAATGACGGACAATATTCCGGTTTCTCCTTCAAGTCTGCTGCACCCTTTGCTA
>CAMYYY010000020.1 GCA_947303715.1 uncultured Bacteroidales bacterium
CATTGCAAACTCGCTTCCTTGACACATTTGTTGCATTATCAATTTGAATTCAAGGAGTTCACTGTTGGCTACGCCTTCGTCCGTCGCGACTCGACCATTTGTAGAGACGCGACATGTCGCGTCTCCCCCTTGGTTCTCGCTGCTCCGTCCGTTCACTAATCACTGTTCACTGTTCTGCCCCCGCTTCACAGCGAGGGCAGACCGAAGCAACTATCTAAAACTACTATGCAAACAACGAGAAACACGGGGAATTTCTTTAGAGTGATTAAGAAAAAGGGTGTGGTAAAAAAGTAAAAAAGTAAAAACACTATCGTGCGCGCGGTATTTATCCAGTATATATATGGAAATATATATATATTTAATATTATATAATATATAATCTAATTGTCTTTCCAATATATATACTGCGCGCGCACGCAGGAAGCCCCTTTTTACTTTTTTACTTTTTTACCGTCCCCGCGAGCCTGCGATTTATCGCATGGGCTGTCCGATTTATCCAAGGGGCTGCGTAGTTTGATGAAGCCTAAAATCGTTAATTCTGCAAAGTGGGCCTTTAAAAAAATATAAACGGCTGCGTTTTTCCTGTATCAAGTGCGATTTCTGAGGCATCAATAGGCAAAAAAAACACACAATCCGTCTTGTTTTTCGAGGCATCAAGCGCGATTTTGACATCAAATGCGGCATGATTGTCGTGCAAAACGGCGAGCGTTTTGCCGCGCTGCTGACTATGGGGGAATGGCCGGCTGCGTCATGTACGAGCAGATGAAAATGCAGCCCATCCATCAAGACACTTATATACAGAACATTTTCCATCTGCAGGCATCCGCCCCCCCCTGTCTTCCCATCCCTTTTCGTCGCATCAACAAATGTTAAACGGTAAAAAAGTAAAAAAGTAAAAAAGTAAAAAAAGGGAAAGAAAGCCCGCGCCCGTTTGAACGCTCAGCCCATCCTCCGGCGAACGGCTGTGCGGACAGGATAATCCGAAGGGCTCTCCTACTGCAGCAACTGCTGCTGCCAGAAGGAGAGCATGCGGTTGAAGAGGTGGCGGCGGGTGTTGCCACCGTAGATGGAGTGATTGCGGTTGGTGTAGATCTGCATGTCGAACTGCTTGCCTGCCTGGACGAGGGCCTCGCTGTATTCGGCGGTATTGCGGAAGTGGACGTTGTCGTCGGCCATGCCGTGGACGAGCAGCAGGCGTCCCTCAAGCTTGGGGGCACGGAGCAGGGCGGAGGCGGCATCGTAGCCGGCGCCGTTCTCCTGGGGCGTCTGCATGAAGCGCGCGGTATAGACGCTGTCGTAGAAACGCCAGTCGGTGGGGGGCGCGACGGCGATGCCGGCACAGAAGGGCACGGGGGTCTCGGAGAGTGCCATGAGTGTCATGTAGCCGCCATAGCTCCACCCCCAGATGGCGATGTGACTGCCATCGACATAGGGCTGACGGGCGAGCCAGCGGGCGGTCTCGGCCTGATCGCGCGCCTCGAGGGTGCCGATATGGCGGTAGGTGCATTTCTTGAAATCGACGCCTCGTCCGCCGGTGCCACGGCTATCGACACAGACGCTGATGATGCCCTGCTGGGCGAGGAGGCACTCCCACGTCATGCCGGGGTAGAAGCCGGAGCCCCACTCGTCCTTGACTTCCTGCGATCCCGGGCCGCTGTACTGATACATGACGACGGGGAAGCCTCCCCCGGCCCCTCCTGAAGGAGGGGTGACGGGCTTCACCATCCAGCCGTGGAGCTCGACGCCGTCGGCGGTGGTGAGGGTGAAGAACTCGCGGGTGGGCATGCCGGGGGCGCAGAGGCGCTCGGAGAGGGCGCTGTTGTCGATGAGGGTGGCGAGGGTCTTGCCGCCCACAGCCTCAAGGGTGGTGACGGGCGCCTGGGTGAGCGACGAGGCGGTGTGGATGAAGTACTTGAGGGTGCGGGAGAAGGTGGCACTGTGGGTGCCGGTCTCGGCCGTGAGGGCGGTGACGCGGCCCTTCTTGTCAGCACGATAGACGGCGCGGCGCAGGGGCGAGGGCTGGTTGCTCTGGTAGAAGACGTCGCCGGTGCGCTCGTCGTAGCCATAGAAGGCGGTGACCTCGTAGGGGCCGGCGGTGAGGGGACGGACGAGGGTGCCGTTGAGGTTATAGAGGTAGAGGTGGTTGTAGCCGGTGCGCTCGCTCTGGAGGACGAAGCAGGTGGGATAGAAGCGGATGGCCTCGTAGGTGGGCTCGGCGAGCCAGGTGTCGCACTCCTCACGCAGGGCGAGGCGACAGACGGTGCTGCGCGCATTGGCCATGTAGAGGTCCATGCGGCTCTGGTGGCGGTTGAGGGTGACGACGGCGAGCTGGTTCTGATTGCCGTCGGCATCGGTCTGCTCGGTGAAGCGGATGCGGGGGATGTAGCCGTCGGCATCGAGGGGGAGGGCGATCTGACGGGTGACGCTGGACTTGATGTCGAACGAGTGGACGGTGACGGTGCTGTTCGCCACACCCGGGACGGGGTATTTATAGGTGTAGGCACCCGGGTAGAGGGCGTACTGGTCGTGCCGCGGGGCAGCGCCGGCAAACAGGGGGAAGGAGTACTGGGGGACGTCGCGCTCGACACTCTTCATGTAGGCCAGCATACGGCTGTCGGCGCTGAAGGCATAGTACTTCGTCTCGCCGAACTCCTCCTCGTACACCCAGTCGGCATGGCCGTTGATGACCTCGTTACGCACGCCGTCGGTGGTGACCTGCACCTCGGCGTTGTTGAACATGAGCTTGACGAGGTAGAGATTGCCCTCGCGGACGTAGGCAATCATCTTTCCGTCAGGCGAGAAGGAGGGTATCTGCTGGGGGCCGCCGTCGGAGAGGGGCGTCATGCGGCGGTTGGCGACGTTGTAGATATAGTACTGCGCGGTGAACGAGCGGCGGTAGATGGGGGTGGTCTCCGTCTGGATGAGGATGCGGTCCTCGGCGGGGCTGAGGATGTAGCCGTCGAAGCGCTTGAAGGTGCAGCCGCGGCATGTGGCGACGCTGAAGAGGGTGTCAACGACCTCGCCGGTACGGAAGGAGTAGCGGAGGATGGCGTCGGCGTCGGGGCTCGTCTGGGCATAGTGCTCGCCGTCGGCCAGGGGGGTGACACGCCCCAGCGAACGGACGCTATAGGTGCCGTCGACAAGCTGGTCGACACTGAGGTTCTCGGCCCATACCGAGACACAGCAGAACGTGAGCAGTAAGAAGACAATCTTTTTCATTTTGTGTGGTGTTTTTTCTTTCGCGCGGCGAAGTTAGCGAATAATTCCTAATTTCTTCGTCCCAAGTCCCATTTTTTATTTTCCGATTCCCATTTTTTATGAATCAAACGTGGCGCTCGTAACGTCTTACGTCGTTTTTCCAGCGTACTATTCCGATGCAAACGCGGCACGATTCACATCGCGCCGCATCCTAAAAAATTAACTAACCTTTTTAACCTGTCAACTAAAAAATTATTTTAGTCGATAATGTGACTACAGGAAAAAAGAAAGGTTTAAAGAAAAAATACTAATTTTAGAAAAAATTTCTAACCCCTATAGAGCAAAAAAATGCAAGGGACTTTGTCGATGGGTGGTGGAGGAGTATGATGCCACTCCGCAACGGTTCGTGTGACGGCATACGCGTCGGGACAAGTAAGGCCGGCAGCAACGCAGAGACGGGTTCCCGGGCGGCAAGCGGAGAGGATATCGGACAACATGCGGATGTTACGATAGGGGGTTTCGATGAATAGTTGCGTCTGATCATCGGCATATGCATGGCTTTCCAGTTCACGCAACCGAGCGCGGCGGGCATGGGCATCGGTGGGCAGATAGCCGTGAAAGGCAAAACGCTGGCCATTGAAGCCGCTGGCCATAAGGGCGAGCACCATGCTGCAAGGCCCTACGAGGGGCACAACCTCGATGCCGCGACGCTGGGCAAGGGCAACGACATCGGCACCCGGATCAGCAACAGCAGGACAGCCTGCTTCGGAGATGACGCCCATGGAGTGACCCTCCATCAAAGGCTGCAAAAAACCTTCAACAGCCGAGGAGGGGGTATGTTCATTAAGTTCGTAGAAAGTGAGGGCATCGATGTCAATAGAGGGCTCAACCTTCTTCAGAAACCGACGGGCAGAGCGCACGTTCTCAACAATAAAATGACGGAGCGAGAGGATGACTTCGCGGTTGTATGGGGGGAGGACATGGTCTATAGGCGTATCACCCAGCGGAACAGGAATGAGGTAGAGGGACATGGTTTTAATGAAGATTGAAGATTGAAAAAGGGACAATGAAAATAGAATTGGAATGCAAAAGTAAGGATTTTTCTTGAATAATAGGCAGGAATGAATTACTTTTGCAAAAACAAATGAAAAAAACGATGAGAAAAGTTGTCATTGCACTTTTACTGACGTTAGGAATAACGCCGTTACTGCGAGCGCAAGTGTATGCTGAGATGTTGCTGGCTGGCAAGGAACGGGCTGAGCGCAAAGAGATACAATCGCTGACTGTGCCTGGGCATGTGGATGTCTATAACCAACTACACCATCACGGCCCTGCCTTCGAAAGCGAACTGGTAGGCTATCGTGTCTATTTCGACCATCGCCAGACGGTGGATATCTACGGAAAGCGACACAAAGGACTGGAACTGAATCACACACAGTTTTACCCGACAGATGAGGACATCCGCCACGGCTATGGCGACGATGTATTGTGGGCGGGAACGACGGTATCCGTGGGCTCGCTCAGAGGGTTCATCGACGGAATGCCTACCTTCATTGAGCCCGTGGAACGGCGCACAGAGAGCATCCTTGACTACGGGCCAGACAAGGCAGTCGTCGAAGTGAAGGTTGAGGGTTGGCAGTATCAGGGCAAGCGCATCAACATGACGCAACGTTTCACGCTCTATGCCGAACATCGTGACGTGCGTGTGGATGTCACCTTCGAGGGGCTCAGCGAAATGCCGGCTCCGTTCTGCACGGGAGTACTGAAATTCCCCAGCGGCCTGGAGTATTCAGACCACAACGGCCTCTGCGCCACATGGGGATCGAACTGGGCTTACGGTCCGAAGGATACGCTGGATGCCCGTAAAAAGGCAACTGTAGGGGTAGCCGTCTGTATCCCGCCACGCTATGTAGTAGGTGAGCCGGACAACAAAGAGAACAAGCTTTTCCTCATCAAACCCGCCCCTCCTGTGACAACAGGAAACTCAAAGACAAAGAAGGCCTATACTGAAGCCCCCTCTCTAGATGAGTATAGCATCACGTACTATCTGGCCTTCTGCTCGGCTGCCGAGGGATGGGCAGGCTCGTTCCACAGCGCCGATGAGTGGTTCACATGGGTGAAGGAGTGGAAAAAAGAGATTTGCCAATGAAGAAGCTCGTCATCTTTGACCTCGACGGCACGCTGCTGGATACCGTGATGGATCTTGCGGCTGCCACCAACCACGCGTTGGAAAAATGCGGCTTTGCGACACATCCTGCCGAAGCCTACTACAACTTCGTGGGAAGGGGTATCAACAACCTATTCCGCGCCGCGCTGCCCGAGCAGGAATGTACGGACGAGAACGTCAGCCGGATGCGCAGCTTCTTCATACCTTATTATAACAACCATAACACCGACAGGAGCCACCCCTATATAGGCATCTACGAGCTACTGAGTACGCTGACGGAAAAGGGTGTCTGCCTTGCCGTTGCTTCCAACAAATACCAGCAGGCTACGGAAAAGCTCATTCTCCATTTCTTCCCTACGATACCTTTTGCCGTTGTCCTCGGCCAGCGCGACGGTTTTCCGCTGAAACCCGATCCTGCTATCGTCGGCCTCATCTGCAAAAAAACAGGAGTGCAAACGAACGAGGTACTCTATGTGGGCGATTCGGGCATCGACATGCAAACGGCTGCCAATGCCTGCGTAGAGTCCGTAGGCGTCACTTGGGGTTTCCGCCCAGTTAGTGAGCTGACAGCGAGTGGCGCCAATCATCTGGCCGAAGTCCCTAACGACATCCTTTTATACCTGTAATCCATACCCACTATGCACAACTACCTCCCCACCGACAAAATGGCAGAGCTCATTAGCCAAGACTATAGCCTCTTGCAGGTGATGAGCCGTTTCAACATCCCCCTCGGTGTCAAGGAAAAGAGCGTCGATGAAGTGTGCCGTACGAACGGCGTCGACACGGACACTTTCCTCGCCGTGCTCAACTTCATAGGCAATGCATGTAACCATAAGTACATCGCTGACCCTGCCACCCTCTCACTCCCCTCGCTGATGAGCTATCTGCGCCAAGCACACAACTACTTCCTCGATTTCAGTTTCCCCGCCATCCGCCGCAAGCTCATCGGCGCCGTCAATGGTGGTGGCGACAACGAGAGCGCCCTGCTCATTCTTCAGTACTTCGACAACTATGTCCGTGAGGTACGTGACCACTTCGAGTACGAGAACGCCATCGTATTCCCCTACATCGACTCCCTCATCGCCAACACCCCCACGGCATTCAACATCGACACCTTCTCAGCCCAACACGACTCCGCCGCCAAAAAGCTCACGGAACTGAAAAACATTATCATCCGCTACTACGATGCCCCTGCCGGCAGCTATGCCCTGCACGACGCGCTGCTCGACATCTTTGGCTGTGAGGAGGAGTTGAAAGCACACGGACTGGTAGAGGAACACCTGCTCGTCCCTGCCGTCAAGTTGCTGGAGCAGGAAACGTCTGCTCAAAAGGAAAAAGCAGAACAAGAGAGCGACGACGAGGAATCATCATCCACCTTGACGCAGCGCGAAAAGGAGGTTATCATCCACGTCGTCAAGGGGCTTACCAACAAGGAGATTGCCGACAAGCTCTATATCAGCCTCAATACCGTGCTCACCCACCGACGTAACATTGCCCGAAAACTTGAAATCCACTCCCCCGCCGGACTCACCATTTATGCCATTATAAACGGCCTTGTTGAGCTGAAAGACGTTTCCTTGTAAAGATTGGCCCAAAATAGCGAAAAATTATTTCGCTACAAATGAGCGTTTTAAGTTTTTTTGTGAGAAAAAAACGTCGGGCAGTTTGCTTTTTTGACACAGATTTTTTATATCTTTGCATCAAATTTGCAAAAGAACACAATGAAGGCCAACAGAATTTTGTACGTTGCGAAGGAAGTCGTACCCTTTACCTCCAGTACCGCGATGAGCGAGAACTGTCGCTACTTGCCTCAGGCCATCCAAGAAATGGGGCATGAAATCCGCACCTTTATGCCCAAATGGGGAAGTATCAACGAACGGCGCAACCAGCTGCACGAAGTCATCCGACTGTCGGGCATGAATCTAATTATCGACGACACCGACCACCCCCTCATCATCAAGGTTGCTTCGCTGCAGATGGCCCGAATGCAGGTTTATTTCATTGACAACGATGACTATTTCAGCCGCACCCGCCTCGACGACCCGGCCCTGCGCAGTGCGACTTTCAAGGACAATGACGAACGCACCATTTTCTTTGCCCGCGGCGTATTGGAGACTGTCAAGAAACTCCGTTGGTATCCTGATGTCATTCATTTGCACGGATGGGTGGGTGCCCTTGTCGGACTTTACGTCAAAGTGCTCTACAAGGAGGAGCCAGCTTACCGGAACTCCCGCATCGTGGTCTCGCTTTATGCTGACGACGACTTCGATGCACTCTTCTGCGATGACTTCTTCGAACGGCTGCGCACAAAGGCCATGTCGGAATTCGATACCGAAGGCATCAACACCCCTGTGAACAGCACCGAGTTGTTCAAACTTGCCGTCAAGTACTCCGACGGCGTCATCATCAATTCCCCTACTGGCATCGACGAAACAGTCGTAGCATATGCCCATGAAATCGAAAAGCCCGTTCTTGACTATCCTGGTGAGGAGGACTACTACCGCGCCTGCCACGACTTTTACGAACTCATCTGCGGTGGCGGTGAGGAGGAAGAGGAAGAAGAGAGTTTCATTATACCGAAGAATAAAGGTTAAAGAAAAGCGGCATGCCGCGCCTATATTGTTTAGAGCTAAGGATTATGAAAATCAAGGATATCTTTTTTTCATTTTTCATCTTATTTGTTTCATTATTAGGATTGGCATCGTGCGATAGCGATACCGGCTCAATGGGTATCAGCACGACTCCCACCAGCGACTCGCTGACCATACGTACCGCCATCTATCAGGCTACCTCACGCTCGGTGCTGGTTGATTCCGTACTGGGTAAGACGGGCACCGTCTATTTTGGCCGATACACCGACCCAGAAACAAAAAGCCTCTTCACCTCGGACTTTATCACCCAGTTCAACTGCGTGGAAGGCGGAAGCGTATTCCCCCCCGCCGACAGCATCAAGGGTGACTCTGCCCAGCGTCTGGAGCTCCGCCTCTTCTTCACCAGCCACTATGGTGCTGACGACAACGCCATGCAATTGGAGGTCTATCCACTGGAACGTACGCTCATCGAAGGTACGCCTTACTATACCAACCTCAACCCTGCAGACTACCTTGCTGACGGCGCTGAACCCATTGCCCGAAAAGCCTATACCGCCCTCGACTATGCCCTTGACGATGATGTGCTTTCTGACGAAGACCACTACCACAACGTCTGCATCCCCCTCCCCACGCAGATGGGCACGGACATCATCCGCGACTACCGCCTTCATCCTGAGCATTTCTCCGGTGCCACCAGCTTTATTGAAAATGTCTGCAAGGGTTTCTATATTAAGTGTACAGCTGGCGACGGCACCGTGCTCTGTATCGACCATGTCAGTCTGAACGTCAGCTTCAATATGGCGCGAACAGACAGCACTTACACTACCCAGTTCATGGGCTCGCAGGAGGTGCTTCAGGTAAACAGTTTCGATAATCAGGGCCTCGAACCGCTCGTGGGCGACAACACCTGCTCGTGGCTGAAGACACCCGCAGGCATATTCACCGAGGTCACCCTACCTATCGACGAGATCACCCGCGCCGAGCAGGACACCATCAATTCAGCCCGTATCATTTTCCAGAAATACAACTCCGATGACACCGACGGCACCCCCTTCGGCGCCCCCACCAACCTGCTACTTATCCGCAAGAGCGAGGCACATGCCTTCTTTGAGCAGAACCACATCCCCGATGGCGTTACCTCCTTCCTTCACACAAGGAAGAAAGAAAACGGCTATGACGACATCTATCTTACAAAATACAATCAATACCTTTTCGACAACATAGCCCGTCTCATCATTACCTGCCGAAACGAACGCGATGCCTGGACGGGCAACGACGACTTTGAGGCCACCCACCCCGACTGGAACAAGGTGCTGCTCATTCCCGTCACCGTCACCACGGACAACGCTGGCAGCATTATCACGTTGCGTCACGATTTCAGCCTCTCGTCTGCACGCCTGCGTGGCGGCACCGACCCAATCGAGATCCGCATCATCACCAGCGCATTTAAATAATGAAGAACATGAGGGCTCATAGGCTGTGCAGGAACGTACGGAGCAGCGAGAGCAAAGATGTGCGTGCACAGTCTCTGCCGAGTCGCGACGGACGAAGAGCGAAGCTCAACGCGGTATGCCGTATCTCTACTATTCCCTGCATAGCTACTTTTTTTTCGCTTGTATTCCTATTCCCTACCCTTTCCCTTGCAGATAACGTAACGGAAGGCTGGCTGAAGCCCTACGTCAACGGACGTGGACTTGCCTTTGAATACAGCAGCGACAGCATCCATTGGCAGATTCTGGGACATGGACGCACCTTTGTCGATAGCGATTTCGGTACTTGGGGCGCTGAGAAGAAAATGTCCGACCCTTGCCTTTTCCAGAACGACGATGGCCTTTGGACGCTGATGTGGATACCGAACAAGCGATACAACCAATACGCCATCTGCACCAGTCCCGACCTAATTCATTGGAAGCCGCAGGACTACCCTACACTTACACCCGCCATTGAGCAGACCATGCAAGAATACCGAAGCACCGCCATTCGTGTTCCATGGAGCCTCATCGAACAGCTCCACCTGCGCTGCGAACACCTTGATGCACGCGACAAACGCCACTCCGAAAGCCTCCTGCAAGACGAAAGGCTCTTCCCCGACCTTCAGCCCTTCGGTATCCAGCTAACCTTCGACACAAACGACGCCAAAGCCATTTCAGACGAACTTATCGGCGTCTTTTTCGAAGACATCAGCTACGGTGCCGACGGAGGACTCTATGCTGAGCTAATCCAGAATCGCGATTTTGAATACACCCCCGGTGAGAATCGCTCTCGTCGGGATTGGGGGCCTCTCACAGCATGGGAGATACGTGGGGAAGACGCCTCTGCCCTCTCCGTCACCATAGGGACAGAAGACCCTATCCATCCCAACAACCCACACTATGCTATCTTGAATAAGATCGCCTCTGCCTCAGCCCTGTTTGCCAACACGGGCTACGATGGCATAAGCATACGCGAAGGTGAGATGTACGATCTCTCCCTCTTCACCCGCAAAGCCCCCAACCAACGGGGCACCGTACAGCTGATAATATCTCTCCTCGGCTCTCATGGAAATACCCTCGGCACGACAACTCTCAAGGTGAGCCACACCGCATGGAAAAAGCAAAAGGCTGTCATCCGCGGGGCGGATACCGACCCTGCTGCCAGCCTTGTCATTGAACCGATGGAGCTGGGAAGTATCCACCTCGACATGGTGTCGCTATTCCCCCGCAACACCTTCAAGGGGCGGAAGAACGGCCTCCGTGCCGACCTTGCCCAAGCTATTGCAGATATCCATCCGAAGTTCGTCCGCTTCCCAGGCGGTTGCGTGGCCCATGGCGACGGACTCCACAACATGTATCTCTGGAAGAATACCATCGGTCCCCTCGAAGCCCGCAAGCCCATGCGAAACATCTGGAACTACCACCAGACGTTTGGTCTCGGCTACTACGAGTACTTCCTGTTCTGCGAGGACATCGGTGCCGAGCCACTTCCCGTTATCCCTGCTGGAGTACCCTGCCAAAACAGCAGCGACGGTGGTCCCGGGCAACAGGGAGGCGTTCCCATGGAAGATATGGAAGCCTTCACGCAAGACATCCTCGACCTCATTGAGTGGGCAAATGGTGATGCACGCACTACTTATTGGGGGCGCATCCGTGCACAAAGCGGACATCCCAAGCCCTTTAACCTGAAGCATATCGGTATCGGCAACGAGGACCTTATCTCCGACGTCTTCACCGAACGATTCACCTACATATATAATAAGGTACATGAACGCTACCCCGAAATTGAGATTTGCGGAACAGTAGGTCCTTTCTACGAAGGCAGCGACTATGAATGGGGATGGAAGTTAGCTACTGAGCTGGGTGTCCCAATGGTCGATGAACACTACTACGTCAGCCCAGGCTGGATGATTCATAATCAATACTACTATGATCATTACGACCGCTCACGTCCTCACGTCTATCTGGGCGAATACGCCGCCCATGCCCGCGGAAGGAGGAACTGCATGGAGAGCGCACTCTGTGAAGCCCTTTATCTGACAAACGTCGAACGCAATGCCGATGTCGTCCGAATGACCAGTTATGCCCCCCTGCTCAGTCGCGAAGGACACTCCAACTGGGACCCCGACATGATCTATTTCAACGGCACCGGCGTCCGCCTCACCCCAGGATATTACGTGCAGAAACTATTTGGCACCAATAGCGGCGACCACTATTTCAGCGGCACACTCACCTCTGAGAATAATCGCGAGGATGTCCGTCGCCGCATCAGCTACAGCTGTGTTACCGACAGCCATACGGGTGACATCATCGTCAAAATAGCCAGCCTGCTTCCCGTAGAGGTTAGTGCCGACGTCGACTTCACGCCCTTCGGCAAAATTTATTCTCATGCCACCGTCACCACGCTGAGCGGTGCACCTGCCGACACGAAGGCCGAGCCTATCGCATCCTATGTTACGACTTCAGACCATCACGCACGGCTTACACTTCCTTCATACTCCTTCACCGTCATCCGCACGAAAGGGACGCTAACACCCTACTAATGGACTCATGAACGCCCACCGTAAATCCTTCCTTTATTTCATCTGCGCCGTGTCAGCCATGGGCGGCCTACTCTTTGGCTATGACTGGGTGGTAATTGGTGGTGCAAAGCCGTTCTACGAATTCTACTTCGGCATTGCAGATAATCCTTTGTTGCAAGGTGTTGCCATGTCTACTGCCTTGATAGGCTGTCTGGTTGGAGCCATGATTGCCGGCGCATTGGCAGACCGTTTCGGACGAAAGCCTTTGCTGACAACGGCAGCCGTTTTATTCACGGTATCGGCTATCGGAACGGGAGCCTTCGATGACTTCACCCTATTCAACCTTGCCCGCTTTGTGGGAGGCATCGGCATTGGCGTAGCGTCGGCACTATCACCCATGTACATTGCCGAAGTCAGCCCTGCGGAGATACGTGGACGTATGGTCTCGCTGAACCAGATGACTATCGTTTTAGGCATCCTGGCGGCACAGATTGTGAACATGCTGTTAGCACGCGACACGTCGATAGCCGAATGTCAGACATGGAACGTGGCATGGGGTTGGCGATGGATGTTTTGGGCAGAGACACTTCCTGCGGCCCTGTTCCTTGTCATGAGCTTTATCATCCCTGAGAGCCCAGTGTTCCTCCGCCTGAAGGCGGAAAGGTTAATTAGTCGACGGGTCAACGGGTCAACAAGTCAACCGATGGAGCAGCGAGAGCAGAATCAAACACGTTTGAACTCTGCCGAGTCGCGACAGAGGAAAAGCGAAGCTCAACAGGTCAACAAGTCAACAAACGGACAAGCAGAGGCAGGGCTGAAAGAGTTGTTCAGCCACAAGTATGCAAAGGTGCTGCTACTGGGTATTGTCATAGCGGTATTCCAGCAATGGTGCGGCACGAACGTCATCTTCAATTATGCCGAGGAGATTTTTGTGGGAGCAGGCTTCGACGTCGATGCTATGTTCATCAACATTGTTATTACAGGCATCGCTAATGTGGTGTTCACCATCGTAGCCCTCTATACGATTGAGAAGTGGGGGCGCCGCAAACTCATGTTGTTAGGTGCAAGCGGTCTGGGGCTTATCTATCTGACCCTCGGCACCTGCTATTTCTTCGAAGTAAAAGGGTTGATGATGGTAGTTCTTGTAGTAGCAGCCATCTCCGTTTATGCCATGACCCTCGGACCTGTCACTTGGACATTACTGGCAGAGATTTTCCCAGGCAGGGTACGCGGCATCGCCATGGGTACCTGCACCTTTGCCCTCTGGGTGGGGTGCTGCACACTCACATTCTCGTTCCCCTCAATGAATGCTGCCTTAGGCTCAAGTGGCACATTCTGGATTTATAGCGGCATCTGCCTCTGTGCCTTTATCTTTCTATTCCGCCACCTGCCTGAAACAAAGGGAAAGAAGCTGGAGAATTAAGGGTGCATGGTTAAGGGTTAAGGATTAAGGGTTAAAGGTATGGTAAGGGCTTGGAGAGAAACAACGGTTATCCCGACGTACGGTATTGGGAAGGCAGAGAAAAATCCCATCTTTCTGGAAGGAAGAGTCTATCAAGGTTCGAGCGGAGCCGTCTATCCCTACCCTGTGGTTGAGAGCGTGGCTGACGTGAAGACGGACGTTGCCTACGAGGCCGTATGGATAGAGAACGAATACCTGAAGGTAATGATACTGCCTGAGCTGGGCGGACGCATCCAGATGGCCTACGACAAAATCAAGCATCGTCACTTCATCTACTACAACCACGTCATCAAGCCCGCACTTGTAGGGCTAACAGGGCCATGGATAAGCGGCGGCATTGAGTTCAACTGGCCTCAGCATCACCGTCCCTCGACATTCCTGCCTGTCGACTGTACCATCGAAGAACATGCCGATGGGGCTGTGACGGTATGGGTGAACGAAATGGAGCGTATGACGCACCAGAAGGGGCGGGCGGGCTTCACCCTACGACCTGGATGCGCTTTCCTGGAGGTCAGAGGAGCCGTCTATAACCGCACGCCGCTGGCGCAGACATTCCTCTGGTGGGCGAACCCTGCCGTGGAGGTAAACGACGATTATCAGACTGTTTTTCCCCCTGACGTGAATGCGGTGTTCGACCACGGCAAACGTGCTGTAGCCTCGTTCCCCGTTGCAACAGGCACCTATTACAAGATGGATTACTCAGCGGGAGTGGATATTTCAAACTACCGCAACATCAAAGTCCCCACCAGCTACATGGCAGCAGGCTCGAAATATGATTTCGAAGGAGGCTACGAGAACGACACGCGAGGCGGAATGCTCCACGTGGCCTCGCACCACTTTGCCCCAGGTAAGAAACAATGGACATGGGGCAACGGAGACTTCGGGCGTGCCTGGGATCGTAATCTCACGGATGCCCCTTCTCAGGAAGAGGCCAGCGTGTGGGGCATCACCCGCGAGGGCTTTCGCCCCTACATCGAGTTGATGGCTGGCGTCTATACCGAAAACCAGCCCGACTTCGCCTGGCTGATGCCCTATGAAGAGAAGCAGTTCACGCAATATTTCATGCCCTACCGCGAGCTGGGCATTGTGAAGCAAGCCACACGCGATTTCATCTTCAATATTGAAGAGGTGAAAGATGCAGGGACGTCAGAAGTAAAGGTCATGCTGCTTGCTACGTCGCGGAAGACCGTACGCATCGTGCTTCTTGGCAAGAATGGCGAGGAATATGTAAATAAGACTGTAACGCTCTCGTCCGAGGAAGTCTTTGAGCAGACGATTGATGTGAAGGGAGCCAAGTTTAATGAGCTGGTTTTTCACATTCTGCGACCCGAAGAATCTCCCATCCTCAATTTTGAATCTTCAATTTTCAATCTCCCATCCGCCCTCCTCTCCTGGCAGGCCGAGCCAGACGAAATCCGCCCCATCCCTGATGCTGCCGAGGCTGCGCTGCCTCCATCGGAAACCAAGACGAACGACCAACTCTACCTGACAGGCTTGCATCTGGAGCAGTACCGTCATGCCACATGGAGCGCCCTTGACTATTACGAGGAAGCCTTACGCCGCAACCCCAACGATGTGCGCTGCCTGAACCAAATGGGACTCTGGTATCTGCGGCGAGGACGTTTAGACAAGGCCGAGACGTACCTGAGAAAAGCCGTGCGCATCTGGCAGAAGCGCAATCCCAATCCCTACGACGGGGAGGCCATCTTCTATCTCGCCCTCACCCTCAGGTACCAAGGCCGCATAAACGAAGCATATGAGCTCTTCTGGAAATCGACATGGAACAAGGCATGGGCCGATGCCGGCTACTTCGAAGCGGCTTGCATCAGCACGGCACAGGGACGCTACGAAGATGCCCTCGACGAACTGGACCGTTGTCTTATTTTCAATAGCTGCAACCACAAGGCCCGTGCCCTGAAGGCTGCCGTACTGCGCAATCTTGACCTTCAGTCTTCCTCTGTTACGACTCGGCATAGTTTCATCGACGAATCGCTTCGGCTAGACTTGTTCAACTACGGCATCTTCTTTGAAAAATATCTGCTCACACGCGACGAGGACGTGCTACGAAAAATCGTGGAACTGATGCACGGGAATGTCTATAACTACCATGCACTGGCGCTTGACTACGCCCAAGCGGGATTCTTGCAAGAGGCGCAGCAGGTGCTTACTATCCCTTCCGTAGCCGATGAACTAAAGGGCAAATCGCCTTTGACCTCCTATTACTTAGGATATTTCAACCTATGCCAAGGAAAGACTAATGAGGCTGCAGCCTGCTTCCGTCAGGCCGAACAAACAGACAGCTACTGCTGCTTCCCCAACCGCCTGGAGGATGTCATCGTCCTTAACGCGGCTAAATGCGTCAATCCCCAGGGTGCCCGTGCACCCTACTACCTCGGTTGTCTCTACTACGACAAGCGTCAGTACGACCTCGCTATCGAAAACTGGGAACTCTCTGCCCGCCTTGACCCCACGTTCCCCACAGTCTGGCGTTGCCTCGCCCTTGCCCGCTTTAATAAACAGAACATGCCTGACGAGGCCCTCGAATACATGGAGCGCGCCTTCCATCTCGACGAGACCGACGCCCGCATGCTCATGGAGCTTGACCAGATCTACAAACGCCTGCATCGCCCGCATAAGGAACGGCTTGAATTCCTGCAGCAGCACCCCGTGCTCATCCAGCAGCGCGACGACCTAGTGCTGGAGGAAATCACCCTGCTGAATCAGACAGGGCATTACGAGGAGGCCATGAGAAAACTCGATGCCCACACATTCCACCCCTGGGAAGGCGGCGAGGGTAAGGTCTCGGCACAATATCAGATTTGCCGCATTGAGATGGCGAAGCAACTGATTGCTAAGGGCGGAGTCCACTATCAAAAGGCCAAAAGCCTCTTGGAGGAGTGCCTCACCTATCCCCCTCATTTGGGCGAAGGAAAGCTCTACGGCGCTCAGGAGAACGACATCTACTACCTGCTGGGCATCACCTGCAAGGCCCTCGGCCTGAAAGACGACGCCACAAGGTGCTGGGAACTCGGCACCGTAGGCCCTACCGAACCCGCTGCCGCCATGTACTACAACGACGCGAAGCCCGACAAAATCTTCTACGCGGGACTCTGCTATCGTGCCCTCGGACAGGAGGACAAGGCTCGTGGTCTCTTCCACCGCCTTACGGACTACGGCAGGCAGCACATCTTTGAGCATCAGACGATGGACTACTTCGCTGTCTCGCTTCCCGACCTGCTCATCTGGGATGACTCGCTCGACAGCAAGAATCAGATTCACTGCCGCTATATGCTCGCCCTGGGCTATTTTGGCTTGGGCGACGATGCCCACGCCCAGCGCTACCTCGCTGAAGCAGAGACTCTCGACCCCAACCATCAGGGCTTGCAGGGACTCCGCTCCTTGATGCAATTGTATACCGCATGCGAATTGACGAACTAACCCAGCTTTACGCCCGGCATAAGGGCACAGAGGCATTTCTGAAGGTATGGGAGAGCGGAGCGAAAACCGTTTTCCTGCAGGGTTTAACAGGCTCTGCCGCACCCGTTCTATTTGCAGGGTTGTTGACATCAGAGTCCTTAAAGTCATTAAAGTCAATAACGATAGTTGCTGTGATGAACGATGCTGAGGAAGCGGGATACTTCTACCACGACCTCACACAGCTGACCGACGGCAAGCAGTCCCTCTTCTTCCCCTCTTCCTTCAAACGTGCCATCAAGTACGGGCAGCGCGATGATGCTGCCGAAGTGCTGCGAACTGAGGTGCTGACAAGACTGAGACCCAACCCCTCCCATGAAGGAGGAGAAGGTCCTCGTTTCATCATTACCTATCCCGACGCCATTGCCGAAGGGGTAGCATCGCAGGAACGGCTGGAAAAGAACACATTGTCGCTGCGCGTAGGGCAGCAGACCGACATTGGCGTGCTGGCCACAGGACTGGGCGAAGCAGGGTTCCACCGCACCGATTACGTCTATGAGCCTGGTCAATATGCCGTGCGCGGCAGCATCATCGACGTCTTCTCGTTTTCGTCGGAATACCCTTACCGCATCGACTTCTTCGGCGACGACATCGATAGCATCCGTACCTTCGAGGTAGAGAGCCAGCTAAGCCGCGAGCGCGTCGACGAGGTGTTCATTACCCCCGAGCAGAGCTGCGCAGGACAGTCATCGCTGCTTGACTATCTGCCGGAGGGCAGCACGCTGTTGTTCCACGATTTTCTGTGGGTGTGCGAGCGGCTTGATAGTATTCACAAGTCAACAAGTCAACAAGTCAACAAGTCAACAAGCGTACAAGCAGAGACAGACCATTCAAAGCCTGTTGACCCGTTGACCTATAGACCTGTTGACTTCATCTCAAAGGAGGATTTCATGCGGAAGTGCGCGGGACTGCGGCGTGTGGAGTTCGGCGCACGGCCTACTGGCACTCCTGAGGCCATCATACGCTTCGATACCTCGCCCCAGCCGCTATTCCATAAGAATTTCGACTTCGTCACCTCCACGCTTAACGACTACATCCACAAAGGCTACCACCTTTACATCCTCGCCGATAACAAGGGGCAGACCGACCGTCTGCGCACCATCTTCGACGAGCGAGGCAACGACATCCCCTTCACCCCCGTCGACCACACCCTCCACGAAGGATTTGCCGACCATACCCTCCACACCTGCTTCTTCACCGACCATCAGATTTTCGGGCGCTTCCACAAGTACAGCCTGCGCAGCGACAAGGCGCGTCAGGGCAAGGTGTCCGTGGCGCTGAAGGAGCTGGCGCAGTTTGAGTTGGGCGACTACGTCGTCCACATCGACCACGGCATCGGGCGCTTCGCCGGGCTAGTTCGTATCCCCAACGGCAACACCACGCAGGAGGCCATCAAGCTGCTCTACGAGGGCAAGGCTGGCAGTCAGGACGTGCTGCTCGTCAGCATCCACTCCCTCCATAAGATATCGAAGTACAAGGGCAAGGACGGCGAGCCCCCACGCGTCAGTCACCTCGGCACAGGCGCCTGGGAGAAGATGAAGCAGCGCACGAAGACCAAGATCAAGGACATTGCCCGCGACCTCATCCTACTCTATTCCAAGCGCATGCAGGAACAGGGCTTCGCTTACAGCCCCGACTCGTTCATGCAGCACGAGCTGGAAGCCTCGTTCATCTACGAAGACACCCCCGACCAGCTGAAGGCTACGCAGGACGTGAAGGCCGACATGGAGCGTCGCCGCCCGATGGACCGCCTCATCTGCGGCGACGTAGGCTTCGGAAAGACCGAGGTGGCCATACGCGCAGCCTTCAAGGCCTGTGCCGACAACAAGCAGGTAGCCGTCCTCGTGCCCACCACCGTGCTCGCCTACCAGCACTTCCAGACCTTCACAGACCGTCTGCGCGACTTCCCCGTCAAGGTGGAGTACCTCTCGCGTGCCCGCAACACCGCCGATATCAACCGCATCCTCTCCGAGCTGGCTGACGGCACCATCAACATCATCATCGGTACCCACAAGCTCATCGGCAAGCGCGTCCGTTTCAAGGACCTTGGCCTGCTCATCATCGACGAAGAACAAAAGTTCGGCGTCAGCGTCAAGGAGCGGCTCAAGCAGCTGAAGGTCAACGTCGATACGCTGACGTTGACGGCTACGCCCATTCCACGCACGCTGCAGTTCTCGCTCATGGGCGCCCGCGACCTTTCCATCATCCAGACACCTCCGCCCAACCGCTACCCCATCCAGACGGAAGTACACCCCTTCAACGAGGACATTATCCGCGACGCCATCAACTTCGAGATGGCCCGCGGGGGACAGACCTTCTTCATCAACAACCGCGTACAGAACCTGCCCGAGCTGGCCTCGCTCGTCACCCGTCTCGTGCCCGATGCCCGCGTTGCCATCGGCCACGGGCAGATGGATCCCGAGAGCCTCGAGCGCGTCATCCTCGGCTTCATCAACTACGACTACGACGTACTCATCTGCACCAGCATCATGGAGAACGGCATCGACATCCCCAACGCCAACACCATCCTCATCAACCAAGCCCACATGTTCGGCCTGAGCGACCTGCACCAAATGCGTGGGCGCGTAGGACGGACGAACAAGCGCGCTTTCTGCTATCTGCTGGCGCCACCCCTGGGCACCCTCACCGACGAAGCCCGCCGCCGCCTCACAGCCATCGAGAACTTCACCGACCTCGGCAGCGGCATCCACATCGCCATGCAGGACCTCGACATCCGCGGCGCAGGCAACCTGCTGGGCGCCGAGCAGAGCGGCTTCATCGCCGACCTCGGCTACGAGACCTATCAGAAGATTCTGAACGAAGCCGTCCACGAACTGCGCACCGAGGAATTCTCCGACCTCATGGCCCAGCAGAACGCCGACTCCTCCGCCCCAGCAGGCGACTGGAGCTATGTGGGCGAGTGCGCCTTCGACAGCGACCTCGAGCTGCTCTTCCCCGACGAGTACATCGCCGGCAGCAGCGAGCGCATCCTACTCTACCGCGAACTCGACAGCCTCGAGACCGACGACCAACTCGCCGCCTTCCAGAGCCGCCTGGAAGACCGTTTCGGCCCCATCCCCGAGGAGGGACAGGAACTACTGCACGTCGTTCCCCTGCGCCGCATCGGCAAGGAGTTGGGCATCGAGAAGATCGTCCTCAAGGCTGGACGCATGGTACTCTACTTCGTCAGCGACACCGAGAGCCCTTATTACCAGAGCGACACCTTCGACCGCATCCTACGCTACCCTGCCCTCTGCTCCCACGAATGCCAATTCCGCGAATCGGGCGGACGCCAGAATCTCCTCATCGCCGATGTCCATTCCGTCGGCGAAGCCCTCGACATCCTCAAAGCCATCTGACTCTCCCCCGTCAGACAGCCTATCCGCCTGAACGGACTCCCCCACTACTCATCACGAGCAGCGGGGGAGCTGATAAATGCATCGTATAGAAAAAAAGTAAGCTTATTTATTCTGTTTACTAAGATGCATCTATGTTAAAAAGTAAGCTTTTATCTATGTGCGGTTACTTCAGCAGCACCTTTTTCCCGTCCTTGATGTAGATTCCCTTCTGTGTCCCATTCCCAGGACGGCCGTCTAAGGTATAGGTTCCATCGGCTTGCGCATTGGTTTCCATTATTAGAGTTTGCACACCCGCAACCCCACTGAAGTACGACTTTGGAATGGTATACATCGTGTGTGTGTCGTCAGACCAGATATAGAACACATCTCCCACTAAAGCCAGCCCGACAACCGCTTTCAGGCCAAAGAGATCTTGAAGGTTTGATTCCCAGTCCCATCCCCTTTCATTATTAAAGAAAAGGCTATAAACGGCACCGTCTTCTACGTTGAACGTACACAGCACCCTATTATTATCCATCACCACCAGACCAACGCATTGGCTTAAACAAGTCATAGTATAAGATGGCATTTCTTTATCCTTATTGAAAGAATAGAATCCGGTTGATTTGGAGCTAATTCCAGCCCAACTCCACCAGTAAAAAACACCATCTTTGTAGCACATCGGTTTAGCCACCGTTAAATAATAAGCAGATCTAGCATTTTCAATGTTAACAATGGTGTCTCCTTTTTGATTAAGGATACATGGATCTCCTTCTACATGGGCGTACATCGTGCCGTTTTCCCAGCACGCCCATATCGGTTTGCTCGGCTCTTCAAAGAGGACTTCACCCTCTTTTGATACGGTGTACTTTGTGCTTTCGGTATGCAGGTAGAAGGTTTCGGCATTTTCGTCGCAATACATGCTGACGACGTCCTTCACATTAGCAGAGAATAGTGGCGTTGCCACCTCGGTAGTCTGCGCGTTCATGGCAGCAGAAAAAGTGGCTGCCAACACTAATAATAGCTTTTTCATAATTTCGGCTTTTAAGGTTAATACTTATTTCGCCGGCAAAGGTCGGGAATGGGGCGATAACACGCAAGTTTTTTGCGTGGCAAAAACGTGGCATTTGCTGCCAAAAAGAATAAGTGGCTGGTTATGAAAAGAAAAGGAGATACAGGTTTTCGGGCATTTTTTCCTTCAAACGGATTTTCCGCTTGCGCAAGGTGCCATCGGTGTTATTCAAAAGTTCTGCCATTTGGGCGGTTGAGCATTGGAGGGAGGAGAGGATGGAGTACATCAGCTCCTGATCGTTGACGGCATTCGAGGCGTTCTTCACGTCGAGCATGATATCGACAAACGAGCGGGTGAGGTCGTCCATGAGCGTCTGCCTCTGCGCGGCTGTCAGCGATGCAGGCGGCACCAGCAGCAGACGGGCCGAAGGTGTTCGGCGGAACAGGTTCTGACAGGCGGCGAGCTTTTTCCGATAGAGCGCGTCCAGGTCGGCAGGCTGTTCGTCCACCTGTGCCCGCAATACTTCCACATTGGCCTGCCGCAGTTCCTCCTGCGCCTGCAAGTAACGCTTCTTGCGCTTACGGTCGATGAGCAGGAAGGTGATAAAAAATGCCGATAGCAACAAGACAATAAAAATGCCCACCCCAAGTCGCAATCGCATATTGCGGGCTCTCATCTGCTGGTCATGAATCTCCACGATATGCTTATCCTTTATCTCGGTAATTTCCCGCTGCTTGTTCATCGTATAGATGGAATCCAAAAGACTCTTATATTGATCGATGAAATAACGCGTAGAATCAGGCTTGTTCAGAAGCGGGGCCATGCTGGCAAGCCCTTCATACGACGTACATTGGACATAGACATCGGAAGTGTTTCGTAGGGCTTTCATGTAGTATTCGTAAGCCGTTGCGGGCTGCTGCTGTTGGGCGAGAATGTCGGCTCTCAATGTCAGTAAGGCACTATTATCTTCTCCGAAACGATTACCTATTTTTTCTAAATAGGCTAAGGCTCCCTCGATGTCGTGCTGATGATAAAACCGAAGTTTAGCTAACTGGAAATAAGTTGTGAAACGATTATAATTTGTAGTTTTCGTATTATTCAAGACACATTGGAACAAGCTGTCTGTTAATTCGTCATTATCATGATATAAGGCAATAGTCCCCATGTAATAGTCGGCATAACTGATGTTTGCTGAATCGGAATTGCAGGATTCTGTCCGGCGGTAGCGTCCGAAAGCCACCCAGGCGCTATCCACCATATAGTGCTTGTAATATAGGAGTCCTAATTCAAACAGGCTGTTAGCAAAGTATTTGTTTGTGGTGTCGGGAAAGAGTGTAGTGGCGCGAAGCTGGGCCTCTATGGCATCCAAGTCGCGATGTATGTCAAGATAAGTGCAGCCGAGATAGTGCTGAGCGAGGGCGGCATGTTGAGTTTTGCGCTTGGTGCCATAGTAGTTCGTAGCAAGAAGGATGAGGGAATCGGACGTAAGCGCAACATCGCACTTGTAGTCGGCCTGCGTCTTCAACAAAGCAAAAAGGGCGGCCTCCCCCTTAGAAAAGTGATCAGTGATTAGTGAACCGTGATCAGATGAATGTTCTCCATTCGATTGCTTCGGTATTATCTGTTCTCTGTTCACTGTTCTCTGTTCACTAAAAAGGCTGTCCAAGATTGCTCGTGCTTCCTGGGGGTCTGTTTCCATGAGGGCTTCGGCACGGAGCAGGGCATCGTGGAACGCGGCATGGCGGCACGACGAAAGACCGACTGCCACCATCAATAAGAGGGCCGTTTTCAGAAGGAGACTACGCTTACTTCTTTTCATATCCTGGCTTTTTCCGTGCGAAGATACAACATACTGCGGAAAAATGCAAGCATACAGCCGTTTTTTTCTCACCAGCGCACCGAGGGAGGGGCTGGAACGGCATTGCGATGATGAAGCGCCACGCTGCGCCGAGTCGTGACGGACGAAGGCAAAGCCAATTAATTATCCGAATTAAACTTTCTTTCATCGTATTATCTGACATCAGAATGACAAAATCAAGGAATACCGTTTTTTCATCGCGATGAAAAGAATTTATCATTGCAGTGAAAATAATTTTTCATCGCAGTGAAAACAATCTTTCATCGCAGTGAAAACAATCTTTCATCGCAGTGAAAATAATCTTTCATTGCAGTGAAAAGAATCTTTCATTGCAATGAAAACTTCAAACCATTGCGATAAAAAATCCTATCCTTTGATTCCGCACAGAAAAAGAGCCTTTTACGCATGGCAGAAAAAGCCTTTCTTCAGATGGAAAAAGGCCGCCACATTCAACACGGAAATCCTCGTCCGAAGGATGGTGGACTTACTCGCTTATGACATCAAAAGGAAAGAGAGGAGATCTTCTCGCGGCAGGCCTCCATCAGCCAAGCGGGAGTGGAGGTGGCGCCGCAGATGCCTACCGAATGCACGGCGGGAGTGATAAGGGAGAGGTCAATCTGCGAGGCGTCCTCGACATGATGGGTGTTGGGGTTGGTCTCGCGGCAGGCCTCGAGGAGCACACGGCCGTTGCTGCTCTTGCGCCCACACACAAAGAAGACAAGGTCGTGCGAGGCAGCGAAGCGGCGGATGTTCTCCAGACGGTTGGCCACCTGACGACAGATGGTGTCGGAATAGCGGAACTCCACGCCAGGCGCCATGCGCTGCTGGATGACCTCGACGAGGCGGCGGAACTCGGCAAGCGACTTGGTGGTCTGCGAGTAGAGGCGCACGGGGCGAGTGAAGTCGATGCGGTCCAACTCGTCGATGCTCTCGATGACGATGGCCTCGCCGCCTGTCTGCCCCATGAGGCCAAGCACCTCGGCGTGGCCCTTCTGCCCGAAAATGACAATCTGGGCGCCGTCGCCTGCCCGGGCATCACGGGCGATGCGCTTCTGGATGCTGAGCACCACGGGGCAGGTGGCATCGATGAGCTCGATGTTGTTGGCGCGGGCAATGGCGTAGGTCTCGGGCGGCTCACCATGGGCACGCAGCAGCACGCGCACGTCGCGCAGATGGCGGAACTGCTCGTGGTCGATGGCAATAAGCCCCAGCTGGCGCAGGCGTTCGCACTCTTCGCCGTTGTGGACGATGTCGCCCAGCGAATAGAGGGGCACGCCGCGACTCAGTTCTTCCTCGGCCTTGCGGATGGCGGTGGTGACGCCGAAGCAGAATCCGCTTCCCTTGTCAATCTCAACGAGCATAGAACCTTCTTTAAATGGGAGTAAAAGTGGGAGTAAAAGTGGGAGTAGAAGTGGAAGTAAAAGTGGGAGTAAAAATGGAAGTAAACCTTATTCATTTACTACGCGCAGGTACTGCTCCATGAGCCACTCGTTCTGCTGGGGGATGGTGAGGTTGCTGTTATCGAGCAGAATGGCATCGTCGGCCTGACGAAGGGGGCTGATTTCACGCGAGGAGTCGATACGGTCGCGCTCCTTGACGTTCTCCAGAATCTCGTCGAATGAGGCGGGCTGCCCCTTAGCCATCAGCTCGTCATAACGGCGCTGGGCACGTACCTCGGCGCTGGCGGTGACGAACACCTTCAGCTCAGCCTCGGGGAAAACGACGGTGCCGATGTCGCGCCCGTCCATGACAATGCCCTTCGCGCGGCCCATCTCCTGCTGCTGCGCTACCATAGCCTCGCGCACAAAGCCCACGGTGGCAATGGGGCTGACGTGCGACGACACCTCCATGCCGCGGATGAGGTTCTCGACGTACTCGCCGTTCAGATAAGTGTCAGGACGGCGCGTCTCCTCGTTGAAGCGGAACGTGATGTGAATGTTGGGCATGGCAGCCTCCAGCTCGTCGAGTTTGATGTTGCCGCAGGGATAGAAAAGGTCGTGCCGCAGGGCATAGAGGGTGACGGCGCGGTACATGGCGCCCGTGTCGATGTACGTGTAGCCAATCTTCGACGCAAGATCCTTGGCCATCGTGCTCTTGCCGCACGACGAATGGCCGTCAATAGCAACAATGATTTTCTTCATATCTATATTTCTTAGTTATTTTTTCTAATTCCTATTTCCTTTTTTCCAATTCCTAATTTCTAATTCCTAATTTTTTAATTCTCATAGGGAATAGGAAAAGTTCATAGAAAGGGAGTTGGCAACGACGTTGTAGCGCCCGTAAGCCACGCCCACCTTGACACGGCTGACGTTGATGCCCGCGCCGAGGGAGAAGCCCGCCAACGAGCGTAAGCCCGAGGTAGAGGCAAGCTCGCGGTTGAGTTGCCCATTGAAGCCTACTGCCAGCCACGTTGTCTCAGTGGGGAACACATCGATGCCCACGATGAGATGGCGCAGCAGCAGCTCCTTCGTCGAGAGGCCCTCGGTACTGTAGAAGTCCTCAGCACTCCAGTGGGTGAGGTTGGGTAGCGTCAGCGAGAAGCGCACAGGAGCGTGCGCCAGCCCTTTGCTGAAGCCCGCCACAAGGTTGAAAGGCAGCGGCTCGTGCGTGCCGTCATACGTCTTCACCTGCCCGCCCAGCTGGCGCGCCACGAGCGAGAAGCTGAAGTCCACATCGGGGTTGAAGTAGTTGAGGCCGAGGTCCACGCCCAGGGCGAGGGAATAGACGAGGTCGTAGTTGGAATAGATGAAACGCCCTGTGACGCCGCCCGACCACGCATCGCTGAGAGCGTAGCTGTAGGTTGCAGCCAGCGCCATGTCCTTTGCCGTAAAGGAGCCCGTGTCGGTACCCTCAACATCGGTACGACGCATGGAGCCGAAGCCCAGGTACTCAGCACCGAAAGCCATTGCTGAACGGTCGGAAGGAGCGAAGTTGTACGTGGCTCCTGCCAGATTGCTTCCCGTCATATAGCTCATGTACTGCAGGCCCATCGTGCCAGGCGTCATGCCGATGAGCAATGCCGGATTGTGGAACGCCAGCGTGGGGTCGTCGTCATCGGCACTCACATTGTCGCCACCCAGCGCCGACGCATGGGCCGACACCGGCAGGCGCAGAAACTGGAAGGCCGAGCTGTTCTGCGCGGCGCCGCCCAACACGAAAAGGACGGACGCAAGGAGGAAAAAGTAACAACGTTTCATCATATTTCTCAGTTTTCGGCCGTAAAGATAGTGCTTTTTTATGCGAAAAAAACAAAAAACGCCCGAATTATGAAAAAAAAACCTTTTTAGTGTGCAACCAACGAAAAAAAAGTATTACTTTTGCCACAACGAAAATTAGCTAAAAAGAAAAATACAACTATGGAAGTAAAAAAATCGAAAAGTGCCAATCTTGAAAACAAGAAGGGAACATGGATTCTGATGGGCCTTGTGGCCGTCTTCGCCCTCTTGTATGTGGCGTTCGAATGGACGCAGCATGAGAAGAAGTACGATGGCGACATCCTGGATGCCGGCGACATCGTGCTCGAAGAGGAAGTCATCCCCATCACGATGCCCGAAAAGAAGACCGTCCCCCCACCCCCACAGGCTGTCACGCAGGCTGAGGTGCTCAACATCGTAGAAGACGATGCCGAAATCGAGGAAACCACCATCGCCTCTACCGACGACCAGGCAGAGTTCGTCGAAATCTCGGACGACGTGCCCATCGTAGTCGAAGAGCCCGAGGAGGAACAGCAGATCTTCCAGGTCGTAGAGAACATGCCTGAGTTCCCGGGCGGCACACAGGCGCTGCTGCAGTACCTGAAGAAGAACATCAAGTATCCCACCATCTGCCAGGAGCAGGGTATCCAGGGCCGCGTCGTCGTGCAGTTCGTCGTGAATAAGGACGGCTCCATCGTCGATCCCGAAGTCATCAAGCCCATCAACCCCTATCTTGATAAGGAGGCCCTTCGCGTCGTCTCCACCATGCCGAAGTGGAAACCCGGTGAGCAGCGCGGCAAACCCGTTCGCGTGAAGTTCACGCTCCCCGTACAGTTCAAACTGAGCAACTAAGCCAACTGCATAAGTTAGAAATCTAGGAATTAGGAATTAGGAACTGACTCTGCGGCATGTAGCAAGTTCCTAATTCCTAATTCTTTTTTCCACTTCAAACATTCCTCATTTCTATTTTTTCAATTTATAATTTATAATTCTTAATTCTATAATTCACAAAATGTTTTCTCCCCAGCAACTGCTTCAGAAAGTCAACACACACCTCGACAGCCTCGGCTATCTGCACGAGCCCGAGAACCTCTACCAACCCGTGCGCTACGTCCTCTCGATGGGCGGTAAGCGCCTGCGCCCCGTGCTAATGCTGATGGCATACAACCTCTACCGCTCCGACGTCGATGCCATCCTCGATCCCGCCTGCGCCATCGAAATGTACCACAACTTCACCCTCCTGCACGACGACCTCATGGACCGTGCCGACGTACGACGCGGTAAGCCTACTGTGCATCGCCGCTGGAACGACAATACAGCCATCCTCTCAGGCGACGTCATGCTCTCGCTCGCCATGAGCTACATGACGCACGTGGATGACACCCGCCTACGCCCCGTCATGGACACATTCATCCGTGCTACCATCGAAATCGACGACGGACAGCAGTTGGACATGGACTTCGAACAACGCGACGATGTCACCCAAGCCGAGTACATCGAGATGATACGCTTGAAGACCAGCGTGCTGCTCGGCTGCAGTATGAAAATCGGCGCCCTGCTTGCCGGCGCATCTGACGACGATGCCGACAACCTCTACAAGACGGGTGAACAGATGGGACTGGCCTTCCAGCTTCACGACGACTACCTCGACGTCTATGGCGACCCTGCCACTTTCGGCAAGAAGGTGGGCGGCGACATCCTCTGTAACAAGAAGACCTTCCTCTACGTCAAGGCCATGCAGCTTGCCGACGACCTGCAGCGCCGCGACCTGCAGCACTGGTTCGCGACGTCCGACCCCGACCCACTCTTCTCTGAGACAAAGATTGCTGCCGTCACCCGCATCTACACCGACCTCGACTTGCCCGTTATCTGCCGCACCCACGAGGACGAATTCTACCGTCTCGCGCACGCGCATCTGAATAAGGTATCTGTCCCTGACGAGGCAAAGAATGTCCTCCGTGCCTATCTGGCCTCGTTGATGGAGCGTACCGTCTGAGAGGATTCCACGCATGATTATCGACACTCATACGCATATCTACACGGAGGAGTTCGATGCCGACCGTGCTGACGTCGTTGCACGCGCTCTTGAGGCCGGCGTAGGCATCATGCTCCTGCCAAACATCAACGCCGAGTCCATCGCCCCTCTGCTGGACACCTGCCACAAGTGGCCCGACGTCTGCCACCCCCTCATAGGCCTCCACCCCGAGGACGTCCGCGAGGACTACGCCGCCGTGCTGGAAGATATGAAAAAGCCCTTTTTAGGTCAACAAGTGGATGCAACCCTTTCACAGCGTGTCGACTCGTTGACTTGTAGACTTGTCGACTCTTTCATCGGCATTGGCGAAGTGGGGCTGGACTTCTACTGGGACACAACTTACAAGGCAGAACAATTGCGCGCCTTTGAGCAGCAGTTAGGCTGGGCTACAACGTATCGCCTGCCCGTTGTCATACATCAGCGAGCCGCCTTTGACGAACTCTATTCCCTCATGGAGAAATACCGCAACGAGGCCCTGAAAGGCATCTTCCATTGCTTCGGCGGCACAGCGGAGGAAGCCGAGAAGCTGCTCTCTTTCCCTGGTTTCATGCTCGGCATAGGCGGTACGGTGACCTACAAGAAATCCACACTACCCAACGTACTGCGCCAGTCCGTTCCCCTCAGCCGCATTGTTGTGGAAACCGATGCACCCTATCTGGCTCCCGTTCCGCATCGTGGGCAGCGCAACGAGCCTTCCTTCATTGCCGACACGGTTCGCCGGCTAGCCGATATCTACAGCACGACTCCCGAAGCCGTTGCCGAGCAGACAGCTGCCAATACCCGCACGCTCTTCCCTACCCTATAACATTTATCTTCAGCATAAAAAGGATATCCGCAACATATCGTTACGGACAAAAAACAAAAGAAGGGGATTCATCACGAACTCCCTTCTTCTGCGGTGCGTACGGGACTCGAACCCGTGACCTCCTGCGTGACAGGCAGGCATTCTAACCAGGCTGAACTAACGCACCAATCTAACTATCTAAAACTATTATGAAAACGCTTTTTACACTTTTCTTTTGCGCTTGTCCTCCCGGATTGCGGTTGCAAAGGTACGCACTTTTTTTGTACCTGCAAGCGTTTTTCGGTTTTTTTTTCAAAAAAAACGCTGCACAACCACCAAATCGTGCTTTTTGCCTTCTGCGACTACCCACTCCGGCAAAACGGCTACTTCTGTAAAGCCCATCTTTTCAAACAAATGGCGGCAGGCGGCATTGTCGGCAAATATCTGGCAAAAAATCATGCGCAGTCCCAACGTGTGGGCAGCATAGTCACAGAGCAACGTGAGCGCCTCTTGCCCCACGCCTCGTCCGCGGCAAGTGCTATCAACCAACAGCCCCAGTTCGGCGCGCCCGTCAAGGGGGCTGAAGTTAAACAAATCGACAATGGCTTCTGCCTCCCCACCCTTGCTGGGCTGCACCATCAGACGCAGTTGCTTCTCGGCAAAGAAATCGTTCTTACACGTGAGTATATACTGCTTGAGCGCATAGCGCGAATATGGCATGTGGCACGACGACACCGTCCAGACTTCAGGATCGTTTTCCAAGCGAAACAGCAAGTCGAGGTCTTCGGGTTCAGGAGCGCGGAGGAAATAGGACATATAGAATGATAAAATTAGGAATGAGGAATTAAGAATGAGGAATTATTGTTTTCCCAATACGAAGCTTTCATGGATAAGCATTCCCGTACGGGCAGACCAAGTGCCAAGCCGCAAATTACTATCGGCTGTAGCAGCAAGGTTGCGCAGAATAGTACCGTAGCTATAGCTGTCGGTATCATAGACTACCATATCATGCGATTCCCAAAGGTCAGGATGCGAGAGATGCCCTTCAGGCAGCATCTCCCCCGTGCCCTGAATACAGGTAAAGGGGACAGACGGATAGCGATGCTGATAGAGGGCCGTGGCTTCGCGCAGCATCTCCTCGCTTCCCACGAACAGGGGACGATAGGCCGCAGCCTCATTCCCGGAACGTTTTTCGCGACGGAACTGATTGCCGATATAGGCGAAGGCCGAGCGAATCCAGATGGCGGCGCTGATTGGCAGCGAAACCAACAAGCCGTAACGATGGAAATGCTTGTTGAAGAAAAGCTGCATAGCATTGTAGAACGTATAGACGTAGCGGAAGGAGGTCTTCTGGGTACTCTCGCCCTTATAGTGGAGGATAGGCGAAGGGCTGTAGTAGTTCTTGTAACCCTCCTTCAGCAAGCGATAGGAGAGGTCGATGTCCTCGCCATACATAAAGAAGGTCTCATCGAGCAGTCCGACTTTGTCTAAGGCTTCGCGGCGCAGCATCATGTAGGCTCCAGAGATAATCTCTATTTCGTTTTCAACATTCTCGTCGAGATAGCGCATATAATATCGCCCGAAGGTGCGACTGCGGGGGAAGAGCTTCGTCAGGCCAGACATCTTGCAGAACGCCACGAAGGGTGTGGGCAATCCGCGTCGCGACTCCAAGGCAAAACTGCCGTCGGTACGCAGCATGCGTGTGCCCGAGCCTCCTGCATCGGGGTGGCTATCCATCAGACGCACGCTATCAGCCAGCGTCTGCTCAGCAACGATTGTATCCGGATTCAACAGCAGCACATAGCGCCCCGTCGATTGACGGATGGCCTGATTGTTGGCACGCGCAAAGCCCACATTCTCCGTATTGCAGATGTAATGGACCTGCGGATAGCGCTCTTTAAAATAAGGTATGGAGCCGTCGGAAGAGACATTATCAACCACAAACACTTCGTAATCGAAGGGGCACACGGAGCGGAATACCGCATCGAGGCATTGCTCCACATAGTACTTGACGTTGTAGTTGACAATGATAATCGAGAGATCCATCAGCTTTCCTCTTTCGTTTCCGTTTCCTCGTCTAGCTGAATAACCTCCTCTGTTTCCTTCGGTTCCGTCACAGGTGATTCAGGCAGAGGCTCCTCCTTCATTGTCAGTTCTGTAGCAACGCCTTCTTTTGTAGGCCAGCAAAACAGCGAAGCGATAACGCCGATGAGGGCGCAGTAGCCACACATATTGTCAGCCGTCATGTAATAGACCGAGATATTCACCAACACTACTGTCACGAACATGGCCAGACGAATCTCGCTCCACTTCACATAGCGACGGCGGCGTGCCGTATCATCGTCCATATATACCATACGAATGAGCGCTTTGTGGAAAGACTTCAACGCCACAGGCGTAAGGACAACTGCCAGCAGGATGCCAGCACTCTCGGCTATATAAACGGCTGAGACATTGCCTACCAGCTCCCCTTTTACAAAAACATGCGTTTCGTATAGTACCACCAGCAACACAGCCAACAACACGTAGGCCACGAATTCCCAGCGGAGGCGACGGAGTATTTGTTGATTAGTCATAGAATTGAGTTTTAATTTCATCTTGATGAGCCATCGAAGGGGGTACGGTTGATGAGTGAGCGACCCAGCGTTGCCTCGTCGGTATATTGCAGCTCGTCGCCCACAGAGAGGCCACGCGAGAGCACAGACAGCCTGACATTAAAGGGTGACAGCTTGCGGTAGAGGTAATAGTTTGTCGTGTCGCCCTCCATCGTAGAGCTAAGGGCAAAAATCACCTCCTCTACCCCTCCGGCGCGTACCCGCTCCACGAGGCTGTCAATCTCAAGGTCGGCAGGGCCGATACCATCCATAGGCGAGATAACGCCCCCCAGCACGTGATAGAGCCCACGATAAATGCCCGTATTCTCAAGGGCGATGACGTCGCGCACGGTTTCCACGACACACACCATCGAGCCGTCGCGACGCGGATTGGCGCAAATCTCACAGGTATCCGTGTCCGAAATATTGTGGCAAACATGACAATAACGCACCCCATGCCGCAGTTCCGTTAGAGCCGAGCTCAGCGCATCCGCCTCTGCCACAGGCTGGCGCAACAGATGGAGTACCAGACGCAACGCCGTCCGTCTTCCAATGCCCGGCAGCTTCGCCAGTTCGCCTACTGCACGCTCCAAAAGTACCGATGAATACTGGTCTAACATCCGATTCTGAAGTCTTTCCTTCGATTTTGCGTGCAAAGATACGGATAATTCAAAGAAAAACCCTACCTTTGTGCCGAAAATCTATAGCATCCCCCTGTTCATGGAGATAAAAAGCGCCACCTTCGTCATCAGCAACACCGACATTTCCCGCTGTCCGCAGGACGGACTGCCCGAATACGCTTTCATAGGCCGTTCGAATGTCGGAAAGTCGAGCCTCATCAACATGCTCACCCGTCGGAACGGGCTGGCCATGACTTCCTCCACCCCAGGCAAGACGATGCTCATCAACCATTTCCTCATTAACAACGCTTGGTATATTGTCGATCTCCCAGGCTACGGCTACGCCAGTCGAGGCAAAGCAGAGCGCGAACGACTGCAACGCATCATCGAGAGCTACATCCTCGGCCGTATGCAGATGACCAATCTTTTCCTACTCATCGACAGCCGCCATGCACCCTTGCCCATCGACCTTGAATTCATCGAATGGCTGGGCGAAAACGAGGTGCCCTTCTCCATTGTCTTCACGAAAGCCGATAAGCTGAGCCGAAGCGGGCTGCAATCGAACGTCAAAGCCTACCTCGAAAAGCTCTCCGAGCAATGGGAGGAACTGCCGCCCTATTTCGTCACCTCCGCCGAGAAGGGCACGGGACGCGAGGAGCTGCTGGACTATATTGCCCAAATCAACGCCTCGCTCAAGGAATAACGCTAAAAAACGTAAAAAAACTCGCTGGGATGCGGATTTTTCAAAACTAAATTCCTACCTTTGCGCATCCAATTTAGGAAACGGCCTGTAAAGACCAACCAAATCCACAATTAAAAGAAAAAAAATCGGGCTCGGGCTTCGCCCGCCAAACATCTTCCGTAGAGGAGATAGTATGTAATGCCCTATTCACACATGTATCTTTATGTATAACATTATCCAACTCAACAAGAAAGAAGTACAGGAACTGCAAGAAATTGCCGCAGAATTCAACATCAAGAACGCCAAATCATTCGAAAAGCGCGACCTTATCTACCAGATTCTCGATGCGCAAGCCATAGCCGGTTCCCAGAAAGCTGCCGAAAAAGAGGCTGCTGCTGAAAAGAAACAACGCAACCGCATCAACAAGACGGGCACCATCAGCAAAGTCTATTCAGCCAATCAGGACAAAGGCAAGAAATTTGACGAAATTCCCCAAACCGTAGCCAAACCCATGGAACAGCAGAAAGCTCAACCCGCAGAGAGCAACAGCAATAAACCTGAAGCGACAACTGAAGGAGCAGCAAAACAAGAGAAGAAACAGAATGCCGAACCGCAGAAGAAGAACGACGCTCAGCCGAAGGCTGAAGAGCCCAAGCAGGAGATGAAAACTCCGGAAGGAGCCCCCTCGACTTCTGTCGATGCAGAGGCGGCCCAGCCCAAGAAACGTCGCGGTCGCAAGCCAAAGGCCCTTGTCGAAGCAGAGAAAGCCGCTGCTGCCGCAAAAGAACAGGCAACGGCTACTGACACGCCTGTTCACAACGAGGCCGACTTTGTGCCCATCGAGGACATGCCTTCTGAAGCTGCTGCACTTCCTACGGAGCTTATTGACAAGTTTGAACAGACCAAGTTAGAAGAGCCGCAAGCCAAATCCGGTCGTGGGAGGAAAAAGAAAAAGGCTGCCCAGCCTGCTGGCAATGCCGGCAATACGGGCAACGTCCCCACCCTTTTTGGCGACGAAATGACTATGGAGGCTACGGAAGACGAAGAGAATGCCCCCGTTCAGGAAACAGGTGTACCGTCATCTGCCCAGCATGAAAAACCAGCCAAGCCGGAATCTGGCGAAGCCAACCGTCCGCAGTCCCTCCGCCGCATGGACACGCAACAGCGTATCCTCGAAGCAGAGCGACGCTTGCAGGAGCGCCAAGGGCGCATCGACGAAGAGGAGCGACGTCTGCAAGAACAGGAGCGACGTGCTCAAGAAAAGGAGGAGCGCCGCCAACAGGAGCAGCAACGCCAGGAGCAGGAACGTCAGGCCAAGCTGGAAGAGGAGAAGCGCAAGGCTGAGATGGAACGTCTGTACGACTTTGGCGACAGAATCAAGTGTATGGGCGTACTGGAAATCCTGCCCGACAACTTCGGCCTGCTCCGCTCGTCCGACTACAACTATCTCCCTTCGCCCGACGACGTCTACGTCTCGCAAAACCAAATCAAACACTACGGCCTTAAAACAGGCGATGTCGTCGAAGGCGTTATCCGTCCCGCTAAAGAGGGAGAGAAGTACTTCCCGCTATCTTACATTGAAAAGATTAATGGTCTGGAGCCCGAAATCGTGCGCGACCGTGTTCCCTTCGAGCACCTCACGCCCCTCTTCCCTGATGAGAAGTTCCAGCTCTGCACGGGAAACAACGACAACCTATCCGCCCGCGTCGTCGACCTCTTCTCGCCCATCGGCAAGGGCCAGCGCGGCCTTATCGTCGCCCAACCCAAGACGGGTAAGACCATCCTGCTGAAGGACATCGCCAACGCTATTGCTGCCAACCATCCTGAGGTTTACATGATGGTGCTGCTTATCGACGAACGTCCTGAGGAAGTAACGGATATGGCGCGAAGCGTCAATGCCGAAGTTATTGCCTCCACTTTCGACGAGCCTGCCGAGCGTCACGTGAAGATTGCCGGCATCGTGCTGGAGAAAGCCAAGCGTATGGTGGAGTGCGGACACGACGTCGTCATCTTCCTCGACTCCATCACCCGTCTTGCACGTGCCTACAATACGGTAGCTCCCGCTTCAGGCAAAGTGCTGTCTGGTGGTGTTGATGCCAATGCCCTCCATAAGCCCAAGCGCTTCTTTGGCGCCGCTCGCAACATCGAGAATGGCGGCTCGCTCACCATCATCGCCACAGCCCTCATCGACACGGGCAGCAAGATGGACGAGGTTATCTTCGAGGAATTCAAGGGCACGGGCAATATGGAATTGCAGCTCGACCGCACCCTCAGCAACAAGCGCATCTTCCCTGCTGTCAACATCATGGCCTCCAGTACACGACGCGATGATTTGCTGCACGACCAGGATACGCTCAACCGCATGTGGATTCTGCGCAAATACCTCTCGGACATGAATCCCATCGAAGCAATGGACTTCGTCAAAGGCCGTTTGGAGGACACGAAATCCAACGAAGAGTTCCTTTTAAGCATGAATTCCTAAGCCTTTCATTGTACCAAACGCGTTAGGACAGCTTACCCAACGGGTTGGGAAACCTTACCTAACGGCTTTGGACGGCTTTCCTAACGGCTTTGGACGATAAGAAAAGACTAAAACAGACAAAAGCGAAAGGGCCGCGACTCACGTCGAGGCCCTTTCCGGTTTCTAAAAGCTTACTTTTTGGGGATGATATAATAAATTGATTACTATATCCGTTTCAAACGGCCCTTCTCAGAAGGGCAGGTCATCAACAGAGCCTTCACCCGGAGCCTGGGGAGCAGGTTCCGTAAAGGCAGGGGCTACAGGTGCAGTAGGAGCAGGAGCTGCCGGAGCAGCAGCCACGCCTTCAGCAGGCTGAACGGAAGTGATATTACGGTCCACCTTCCATGCACGGATGCGGTTATACCAACGTCCGTTATACTCGCTGGCGTCGATATCAAACGAAACGGTCATCGTCTCGCCCGTCTTGATATTGAAGGAGGCTATGCGGTCCGAGCCGAAAACTTCAAAAGCCAGTTTTCGGGGAAATTGCTCATTGATGGTTTCCAACACATATTCCTGTACTTTCCACTCTGTTCCCGTTCGCTGGCTGACACCGCCGCGTTCAGGCATTACGGCAATAATTTTTCCTGTTAATTCCATATACTTTGTCTGATTTTCGGGGCGAAATTACTGAATTTTTCTAAACGATGCTATTTTTTTCGCTGTTTTTTTCAGTTCATCCCTAAAAATGTCTATCTTTGCCGATAATATTCCTTATTAATATAACAATATTCAAATAAAAAAGCGCATTATGAGATTTGTAGTTACCAGCACAGAGTTGTGCAACCGCCTTCAGTCCATCGGCCGCGTCATCAACGCCAAGAGTGCCCTGCCCATTCTGGACTGCTTCCTCTTCAACCTTGAGAGCGGCATCCTCTCCATCACGGCTTCGGACAACGAGACTACCCTTGAGACCTCGCTGCTGGTCGTTGAACACGACGGTGACGGCCGTTTTGCCATCGGGTCAAAGAACATCCTTGACGCCATTAAGGAGCTGCCCGAGCAGCCCATCGTCTTCAACGTCAACGAGAGCAACGTCGCCGTCACCATCGAATACATGAACGGTAAGTTCAGCATGGTAGGCCAGCAGGCCGACGAGTACCCCACGCCCGCTCTGCTGGGCGAGGCTCCCGTTAGCTTCAGCATGCCTGCCGCTACGCTGTTCGACGGCATCAACCGTACCATCTTCGCTACAGCCGACGACGAACTGCGCCCCGTGATGAATGGTATCTATTTCGACATCACTACGGAGTACGTCACCCTCGTATCCTCCGACGGCCACAAGCTGGTGCGCAACAAACTGCTTGCCGCCAAGGGCGAGGAGAAGGCTGCTTTCATCCTGCCGAAGAAGCCCGCCAACCTGCTGAAGGGTCTGCTGGGCAAGGAGGCTGACGACATCAACATCTCGTTCGACAGCCGCAACGCCGTATTCACGCTGCCCAACCATCGTCTGGTGTGCCGCCTCATCGAGGGCCGCTACCCGAACTACAACTCCGTCATCCCCGTGAGCAACCCCTATAAGGTCACCATCAACCGTCAGGCTTTGCTGAGTGCCCTGCGCCGTGTTAGTGTCTGCTCATCTGCCAGCAGCAGCCTCGTCAAGCTCCGTCTGACGGCAGGCGAGCTTCACATCTCCGCTCAGGACCTCGACTTCGCCTCCTCTGCCGAAGAGCGCATCGTCTGCCAGTACGACGGCGAGCCTATGAGCATCGGCTTCAAATCGACCTTCCTCATGGATATCATCAGCAACATCTCCGGCGAGGAAATCAGCGTGGAGGTCTCCGACCCCTCTCGCGCCGGCGTTATCGTCCCCACCGTACAAGAGGAGAATACCGACCTGCTGATGCTGCTCATGCCCATGATGCTCAACGACTAAAACCGTCTGCGCGTCCCATGGAACTGAAACTCACCAAGCCTGTCGTCTTCTTTGACTTGGAGACGACAGGTACTTCCGTCACCAACGACCGCATCGTGGAAATCTGCCTGCTGAAGGTTTTCCCCGACGGCAAGGAGCAGGAGAAAACCTATCGCGTCAATCCCGGCATGCCCATACCGCCTGCCGCCACAGCCGTCCACCACATTACCGACGACGACGTGCGCGACAAGCCCACCTTCGCCCAGATAGCCCGCGAGGTAGAGGCCTTTTTCGAGGGATGCGACATCGCCGGCTTCAACTCCAACCGTTTCGACGTGCCCATGCTGGCTGAGGAATTCCTGCGCGCTGGTGTCGATATCGACTTCACCCGCCCGCGCTTCATCGACGTGCAGGTCATCTTCCACAAGATGGAGCAACGCACCCTCTCAGCCGCCTACAAGTTCTACTGCGGCAAGAACCTCGACGATGCCCATTCCGCCACAGGCGACACCCGCGCCACCTACGAGGTGCTGAAAGCCCAACTCGACCGTTATGCCGACCTGCAGAACGACGTGAAGTGGCTCTCCGAGTTCACCTACTTCACCCGCAACGTCGATTTTTCCGGTTTCTTCGTCTACAACGACAAGAGTGAGGAGGTCGTCAACTTCGGCAAGTACAAAGGGCGCGTCCTGAGCGAGGTCATCAAGCGCGACCCCAGCTACTACGACTGGATTATGAAGAACGACTTCCCCCTCAACACCAAGCAGGTGCTGACGAAAGTACGCCTTCGCGAAATCAACCCCAACAAGTAACCCATGCTATTCCGCCGCCTAACCGCTGTTCTCCCCGCCCTGCTGCTGTTTGCCGCAGGGCTGATGGTGGCGTCCCCCGCCTCGTCGCAGGAGCTCGATGCCAAAGTCGTCATCAACGCATCGAAAATCCAGGGAACAGACAACTCCGTCTTCACTACGTTGGAGACGGCCATCAGCGAATTCCTCAACACGCGCAAATGGTCGAACGCCCAATACAGCAATAAGGAGAAAATCGCGTGCAGCTTCA
The DNA here is from genome assembly GCA_947303715.1 of uncultured Bacteroidales bacterium. Lineage (GTDB taxonomy): Bacteria > Bacteroidota > Bacteroidia > Bacteroidales > Bacteroidaceae > UBA1189. The sequence continues at coordinate 38,439 of CAMYYY010000020.1, forward strand.
ACTTCATCGTTAACGAGTACGCCAACGAGGGAGCTTTCGATTGCGAGCTTATGGTGCAAAGCAACCGCCCCGTTTTCAACACCTCCTACAACACGGTTGTCTTCAACTTCCGCGACCCTGCCGTATCGTTCAACTACGTGGAATTCGACAAACTGGAGTTTGCCGACGATATCGTCACGAACAACCTGACTGCCGTGCTGGCCTACTACGCCTATCTCATTATCGGGCTCGACCTGGACACCTTTGCCCCCAAGGGTGGTACGGACATCCTGCAGAAGGCCGAGAACGTCGTCAATAATGCGCAGATGCTCGATGTGGGTGGTTGGAAGGCCTACGCCGACGACAAGAACCGCCACGCCATCATCAACGACTATATGAACGGCTCGATGGAACCCCTTCGCCAGTTGCTCTACGACTATCATCGTGGCGGATTGGACGAAATGGCACAGAACGCCGAGCGCGGACGAAGCAATATCACCACCTCCCTTGCCCTTCTGCAAAAGGCCAAGGAGAACAAGCCCCTGTCGGCCCTGCCCGGTCTATTCACCGAAATCAAACAGGAGGAGCTGCTCAACATCTACTCCAAGGGCACATCGAAGGAAAAAGAGGATGTGAGCAAAATCCTCACCAGCGTCAACCCTTCGCTCGCCAACGAGTGGGAGGAGATAAAGAAGATGAAGAACTGACCCTTCTCCCCCATGCTGACGTCGCTCTCCATACGGAACTACGCACTCATCGAGTCGCTTGAGATTGATTTCGAAAGCGGCTTTTCTGTTATCACAGGCGAGACCGGCGCCGGAAAATCCATCCTCCTTGGCGCCATCGGCCTGCTCTTGGGCAACCGAGCCGACAGCAGTACCGTCCGCGAAGGAGCGACAAAATGTACCATCGAGGGTTGTTTCGACCTGACGGCCTGCGACCTGCGACCCTTCTTCGACGAGAACGACATGGAGTACGACGACGAGTGCATCATCCGCCGCGAACTCCTCTCCAGCGGCAAGAGCCGTGCCTTCGTCAACGATTCGCCTGCCTCCCTCAGCCAGCTGAAGGCGCTGGGCAGCAAGCTCATCGATATCCATTCGCAGCATCAGAACCTGCTGCTCAATTCCGAGAGTTTCCAGAGGGAAGTCCTCGACACGCTGGCGGCCAACGCAGCCGAGCGAGCCGCCTACCTCTCAGCCTATCAGGCTTTCGGCTCTGCCCAGCAGGCGCTCCGAAAAGCCGAGGCCGAACGGGAAAAGAATCGTGCCGACGAGGATTTCATCCGTTTCCAGCTTCAGCAGTTCGACGAAGCCTGCCTGAAGGAGGGCGAGGACGAGGAACTGGAGGCCGAGCATAGCGTGCTGGAGCATGCCGAGGAGATAAAGACCGACCTCTACGCTACCGTCGACCTGCTGACGGGCAACGAGAACAACCTTTTGGGCAACCTGAAAACCCACCTGAATACGCTCCGTAGTCTTGCAAGGAACTACGTCAAGGCTGCCGAATGGGTCGAGCGCATGGAGAGCACCTACATCGAACTGAAGGATATTGCCGAGGAGGTGGAGAGCGCTGCCGAGCGCATTTCCTTCGACCCTGAGCGACTCACCGAGGTTGAGGAGCGGCTGAACCTTCTCTACACCCTCCAGCAGAAGCACCACGTGAAAGACCTGACAGCCCTGCTTGCCGTTGAAGCCGAACTGCGCGAGCGCATGGCCTCTATCGACAACAGCGACGACCGGATAGCCGAGCTTGCTCAAGCCCTTGCCCAAGCACAGGAAGCCCTTACCGCGACAGCAAAGGCGCTCACGGATTCACGCAAGAAAGCCGCCAAGACGGCCGAGAAGGGCATCATCGAACGCCTCCAAAGCCTGGGCATGCCCAACATCCGTTTCCAGATTGATGTTTCTCCTCGCACCACCCCCGACAGCAGCGGCATGGATGCCATCACCTTCCGCTTCTCCGCCAACAAAGGCACAGCCCTTCAGGACATCAGCGACGTGGCATCAGGCGGCGAAATCTCGCGCGTCATGCTCGCCATCAAGGCCTTGACAGCGGCTTCGCGCGGACTCCCCACCCTTATCTTCGACGAGATTGATACGGGTATCTCCGGCCAGATTGCCGACCGCATGGGCAGCATCATGCAGGAGATGAGCGCACCAGGCCGCCAGATTATCAGCATCACCCATCTGCCGCAAATAGCCGCCCGTGGAGCCGTCCACTACAAAGTCTGCAAGACGGAGACGGCCACAGGCACCCTTACAGCCATCAGCCGTCTGTCGGCCGACGAGCGCGTCAACGAGATTGCCTCCATGATTAGCGGCGCAACCCTTACCGAAGCCGCCATCGCCAACGCCCGCTCGCTACTGCAATTAAGTCAAAGTGCCGAAGAGACGAAAGGTCAAAAAGTTTTTCGCCCCTCAGACTCTTAATCCCTTCGACGCTTAGACCTTTTAGACACTTAGACCCATGAATAAATCAGACTTTATCTTTGGCATCCGCGCAGTCATCGAAGCCATTGAAGCCGGCAAGGACATCGACCGCGTACTGGTCAAAAGAGATATGCAAGGCGACCTCGCCCGAGAGTTGTTTGGCGCCCTGCGGGGAACGCAGATTCCCGTCCAGCGCGTGCCCGTCGAGAAGCTCAACCGCATCACCACCAAGAACCATCAGGGCGTAGTGGCATTCATCGCCTCCGTCACCTACCAGCACGTCGAGGACCTTGTCCCCACGCTGTTCGAGGAGGGGAAGACCCCGCTTTTCGTCATGCTCGATGGCGTGACGGATGTGCGCAACTTCGGCGCCATCGCCCGCACGTGCGACTGCGCCTGTGCCGATGCCATCATCATCCCCACCCACGATAGCGTCAGCGCGGGAGCCGATGCCATGAAGACCTCCGCCGGAGCACTCCACACGTTGCCCGTCTGCCGCGAGGCGAACCTTGCCACAGCCATAAAGTACCTGAAGCAATGCGGCTTCCGCATCATCGGCGCTACGGAGAAGGGTAACCGCAACTATACCGAAGCCCACTATACCGACCCCGTCTGCCTCATCATGGGCGCCGAGGATACGGGCATCCCCACAGAACACCTCGCCCTTTGCGACGACTGGGTAGCCATTCCCCAATACGGCCACATCGGCTCACTCAACGTCTCCGTTGCTGCCGGCATACTCATCTATGAAGCCGTCCGTCAACGGACGGAGGCTTTCTCCAAATCACTCTGACCTCTTTAATTAGTCAACGAGTCAACAAGTATTCTCCATTATGCGAAGCATTAAATTACTCATTCTTTCATTTTCATTCTTCTTTCTATTTCTCCTGCCCGTATCAGCCGCAGGCAAAATCAGCAAAACGCTCAAGAAAGCCCACGATGCCACTTGCTCCGTCATGACCTACGACGCTGACGGCAATCTCATCGGCACCGGCCAAGGCTTTTTCATTGGCGAGCGCGGCGAGCTGCTGGCTCCCTACACGCTGTTCCTCGGCGCGCGCTCGGCCGTAACTACCGATGCCGCAGGCACGACGCGCCAGGTACTGAAGGTCAAGGGAGCCGACGAGCTCTACGACGTCATCCGCCTCAGCGTCGAGACGGACAAGAAGCAGAAGTCACTTGCGGCCGACTCCATCGCGCTGAGCATTGGCCAACGGCTTTATATGCCCCCCGTCTCTACCGCCAGGAAAGAAGTCGGCGACTGGTTTACCGTCCGCAAGGTAGAGGATGTGAGCAACGGACACAGCTACTACACGCTGCTGGGCCCCTCTGCCTCAGCCAGTCTGGCGGGCCGCCCGCTGCTGACCGAGGAGGGCCAGCTGGCTGCCGTCATGCAGCCGTCGAGCGAGAGCGACACCCTCTTCTACGCCCTCGATGCCCGCTTCGGCACAAAACTTGAGATCAAGGCGCTGACGCTCAACGAGACCTCCTACCGCAACCTCGTCTTCCCGAAATCGTTGCCCGAGGATGCTGAGCAGGCGCAAGTCTATCTCTTCATCGCGGCAAGCCAGAACGATACGGATTACTATAGCGAAATCATCGAGAGCTTCATCAGTCAGTTCCCCGATAACGCCGAGGGCTACATCCGTCGGGCGGCGTTCCAGGTGGCCAAGGGCGATTCCATCCATCTTGAGCAAGCGGAGGCCGACCAGGCGAAGGCGCTTGAGCTCTCCCCTGACAAGGATGCCATCCACTACCAGATCGGCTGCCAGATGGTCGATGCCATAAGCAGCGACTCGGCCTTCCACTACAAGGACTGGACATTGGAACGTGCCGCCGCCGAGATGGAGCAGGCCATCGCCACCAACCCGCTGGCTATTTACTATCAGCATCTGGGCGACATCCGCCTCGCCCTTAACGACGACGAGGGTGCCGTGGAGGCCTACCTCGCCATCTGCCAGATGCCCGATGCCACCTCCGACAACTACTACAACGCCGCCATCGCCTGCGAACAGCTCCCCGACGGCTACGAGCGTGCCGTGGCCCTCATGGACAGCGCTGTCGTCAAGGCCTCGCCTGCCGGAGCCACGCCCGATGCCAATCTGGCGTACCAGAGCGCCCCGTTCGTCCTTGAGCGTGCGCTCATGAAAGCCCGCCACGAGAAGTACCGTCCTGCCGTTGCCGACTTCAACCTCTACGAGCAGCTGGCAGGCACCTCCGTCAACGACCGTTTCTACTACCTCCGCGAGCAGGCCGAAGCGAGTGCCCGCATGTTCCAGCAGGCACTCGACGACATCGACCTCGCCTACAGCATCAATCCGCTCGCAGCCTATCTGCTGGAGAAGGCCACGCTGAACATCCGCGTCGGCCGCAACGACGAGGCCCTGCCCATCTTGGAAAGTCTCATCGCCAGCTACCCCAACGACATGGACTGCAACCGTCTGCTGGGCTACTGCTACGCCGTGAAGGGCGACACCCGTCGTGCCCGTCCGCTGCTGGAGCGCGCCATCAGCCTGGGCGATGCCACCGCCTCCACCCTCCTCGAACGCTATTGCAAATGAGATGCTTCGCATAATGAAAAATTAAAAAAGAAAAATGAAAAATAGTATGTACTCCTCTCGCAAGGCTATTTATTCTTCATTTTTCATTCTTCATTTTTCATTCTTATTATTCTTCCTCAGTTGCGGCAGCCCCGCTCCTGAGCAGCCGAAGCTGGAGAACGGCGACCTACTCTTCACCCTCTCCGAAGCCGATGCCAGCACCCTCTCGGGCGCCATCGTCGGCGCTACCAGCCACGACAACCCTCTTATAGCAGGGGATGGCTCCGCCTTCCCCATCGACCACGTTGCCATCGTCTGCACCCGCAACCATTATCTTCCCCCCTCCTTCAGGAGGGGACGGGGGAGGCTCTTCGTCTTGGAGGCTACCACCCGCCATGGCGTCCGCCTCTGCCCCCTCGACACCTTCCTCGTCCATGCCGACCATAATGCCGCAGGGCAGCCCCTCGTGATGGTAGGGCGCATCAAGGGCGACTTCGACTGCGACGCCTCGCTCCGTAACGCCATGTCCTACCTTGGCCGGCACTACGACGACGTCTATAGTCCTACCGACGACGACATCTATTGCTCCGAGCTGGTGCAGAAGTCCTACGTCGACCACGAAGGCCAGCTCATCTTCACGCCCGAGCCCATGTCGTTCCACGATGCCGACGGCAACATCCTCCCCTACTGGGCGGAGTTCTACGCCAGCCTCGGCCTCCCTGTGCCCGAAGGCGAGCCCGGCTCCAATCCCGTCGCCATCGCCACCCATCCCTCCGTCCAGATTATCGGCAGCTTCTTCACACCTGAATAATATGAATCGCCCTCGCCACCTATACCCCATCGTTCTATTCCTGCTCCTTTTGCTGACAGCCTCCGTCACCTCCTGCCGCAGGGATGCCGCTTTTCACGATGCCCTGCTTCGTGCCGAAGCCCTCATGGAGACAGACCCCCAGCAAGCACGCGCGGTGCTTGCTGAGATTGAAGATTCAATATTGAAGATTGAAGATTATCCTGCGGAAGAGGCAGGCCAGAAGGCGAGAAAAAATTTTCAATCTTCAATCTTCAATTTTCAATCTAAGTCGGAGGCCGCTCTTTACGCCCTCCTTCGCACCCAGGCTGACTACAAATGCCGTGTCCGGCTTACTTCCGATTCCCTCCCCCTTATCGCTACGAACTATTACGGCACCAAGCGCAAAACCCAACATGCCGCCCTCGCCCAGTACTATCTTGGCTGCACCTATAAAGATATGCGCCGCGACCTTGACGCCATCGATGCCCTCCTTCGTGCTACAACCCTTTTCCCAGATACAACAAACAAATATTATGCGTATAGTTTGTTTGAGTTGGGTAAGGAGTATCTAAAGAATCACATGAATGAGAATGCCATAGCTGCATTTAAGCGTTATCGAGTCTCAAATATATGTAATTCTGACTCATTAAATATTTCCTATGCAGATTACTATTTAGGGGAATCGGCAATGTACATTGGTGATGATTTATTAGCTGATAGTCTATATAAATGTGTTATTCAAAACACAAAAACACAGGAAAGTGTTCGATACGACTCTTATTATGAATTAGCAAAGTTATATTATTATCATTGGCATGATAGTAAAAAAGCTGCCACCTTTCTCGATGATTATTTGGTTTTTTTCGATAATGAAAAAGGAAAAGGGGCATCATTGTTACTAAAAGCAGAAATTCTTTTTGAACAAAAAGATTTATATTCAGCTCTCACCTTTTACAAGAAAGCACTTGAAAACAGTAATGATTTATATACAAATTGTATGGCAAATAAGGGCTTGGCAAATGTCATGTCCTTGTTGAATAAACCAGATTCAACGCAGTATTGCATCAATCAATATACACTTTTGCTGGATTCCATTTACTCCATAAACAAGCAAATGGAGATTACAGAAATACAAGACAAACATATCGTAGAAGTTCACGACCAGCAGTTGAAAGCGCGGCATGCGCGGTTTATGTTCTGGATGGGGATTTTGGCTGTTGTGCTCCTTTCAGGGACGGCCATCACCTTTCTGCTTATCGACCGTAAGCGCAAGAAGCGTTACTTGCAGGCGCAGGAGGAACTGCGGCAGGCCAATGTGGAAGTATTGCGGGCACAGGTGGACGAACAGCCTGCCGACCTGGACGCGCTCTATCGGAAAAAGCTCGCCGCCTGTCAGAACCTGTTCCGCCGAACACCTTCGGCCCGTCTGCTGCTGGTGCCGCCTGCATCGCTGACAGCCGCGCAGAGGCAGACGCTCATGGACGACCTCACCCGCTCGTTTGTCGATATCATGCTCGACGTAAAGAACGCCTCGAATGCCGTCAACGACCAGGAGCTGATGTACTGCATCCTCTCCTCCCTCCAATGCTCAACCGCCCAAATGGCGGAACTTTTGAATACCACAGAATCTACTTTGCGCTCTCGGAAAGCCCGTTTGAAGGAAAAAATGCCTGACAACCTCCATTCGCTTTTCCTTTCATAATCATTTACTTATTTCGCCCCAATAAAAATGGGACGTTTTTGGGACGCAAAAAATTTGCATGTTTTCGCCCCATTCCCGACCTTTGCAGCGAAAATGAAAAAATGTACCACTATGAAAACTTTACGAACTATCTCGCGTTTGGTTGCCATTGTATGTTTAGTAGTTATGTGCAGCTGTTCCACCATAACCTACTACGCCAACGGCAAAAGCGGCATGCCCTGTCCAGGCATCCCCGTGATAGAGCCATATACTGACATTGAGTCTTTCAAAACGCGCTACTTCGAACGCGAACACGATGATT
>CAMYYY010000021.1 GCA_947303715.1 uncultured Bacteroidales bacterium
TGTTTTATCCATTTTTTAACGTTGTTTTTGATTCAACGTTTTTCAGGGTAAGACACATGCCGCGTCTCTACTATTTGTTTACTTGACGGCAGGTGCTTTTCCGCTCTAGAGGTCATGAGGTCAAGAGGTCATTTTCGTTTTCATGACCTCATGGGCTGGATTTTCTCTTTCCCTACTCCCCGACGTGGAAGGCTATGCGGAGGTCTTCGACTTCGGCATCGGTGATGGGGTGGAGCTTGCCTACGGGGGCTGCCATGATGAGGGAACGGGCGCTGAACTCGGCTACCTCCAGCTTGTCGAAAGTGTTGAGCAGCGCGTCGCCCGTGACAATGATGGAGTCGTTGGCCAGGAAGGCACAGGGGAAGTGCGTGAACGACTGGGCAACGGTGTCTAAATCATCGTACTGCGAGCCGAAGGGGAACTGGGGGACATCCTGCAGGAATATCCAGCTCTCGGGGATGGTGCGCGGGTCGAACTTGATGCCCGTGGTGCAATAGCCCATCAGCGCTGGGCTCTGCGTGAGGATGATGCTGTTTACCTTGGGATTGCGGCGATAGATTTCCTGATGGAGCGCCACGGAGCGGCTGGGCACCTTGCCTGCCTCCACCATGCCGTCGCGAACCTGCACGATGTCGTCGGCATCGATGTCCCAGCGGGTGACGCCCGGCGGGGTGATGAGGAAGTCGTTGCCCTGCCAGCGGACACTGGCGGTGCCGTAGGAGCTGCACATCAGCCCTTGGTCGCAGGCGCGGCGCACGATGCGGCAGATTTCTGCCCGCAGAGCCCGCTCCTCGCTCGGATGGCGGACGTTCATGAAGTGGGGATAGTGGGTGGGGATGCTTTGTTCGTGCTGGAGTATCTGCGCATCGGTGAGGTAGTTCGGCTGCCCCAGCGTCTTGGCATTGAGGATGGTACGGGCGCAGAGCTCCAGCGTCTCGAAGCGCTGGTAGGCATCGGCAATGTCCTCGCCCATCAGCACCACGCCGTGGTTCTCCATGATGACGGCCTTGTACGCGGGGTTGCGCTGGAACTCAGCGGCAATCTTCTCGCCCAGCTCCTCGCTGCCCGGCAGGGCGTAGGGTGCGAAGCCGACGGGGCCGCACACGGCGCGCGCCTGGGGGATGATGCTGGTGTCGGGCACCTCGTGGACGATGCTGAAGGTGACGAGGGCTGGCGGATGGGCGTGGATGACGGATTTCATCTTCGGGCGCATGCGATAGAGGGCCCGGTGGAAGGGGTACTCGCTGGAGGGGCGATGGCGCCCAACGATGGTGCCGTCGGCCTTGACGCACATGATGTCGGCAGGCGTCAGCGAACCCTTGTCGATGCCCGCAGGGGTAATCCAGATATCACCGTTCTCGTCCATGATGGAGAGGTTGCCTCCGCTGGTAGTGGTCATGCCGCTGCGATAGATGCGGCTGATGATGAGCACCAGCTGCTCGGCGGGGTGCATCAGAGAGGTGTTGAGTTGTTTCATTTCTTTTTATATTTAATGTCAATATATACAGGACGATGGTCGGAAGCCACAGAAAGGTCAACAGGTCTACAAGTCAACAGGTCAACACGCTGTGTACAGTCTGCATTCGCTTTTTGACTCGTTGACTCGTTGACTTGTTGACCTCTGAATCGGACTATGTAGTCAATGGTGATGTCGGGGGTGTCGGCAGGGAAGGTGCGGACGGTGGTGTCGGTGAGGATGGTGAACGAGTCCGTGAGGTGCTGGATGAAGTCCTCATTAGGCTCCGCGTTGAAGTCGCCCGCCAGATAGAAGGGCTTGTCTGGGATGCGCGACGCAACCTCTTGAAGAATGGGCAGGGAGAGCATTCGGTCCGCAGCCGTAAGCGACAGATGGGTGCAGGCAAAGACGTAGTCGCGGAACTCTGCGGCTACCACCATACGGCACTCCTCGCGCCCGGGCAGCGGCATACGCACCACCGCAAGGGGCTCTGTGCGGCAGAGGATGCCCACACCGTACTTGCCGCCGTCGTAATCGATAGCGGGCGCATAGACGGGCATCATGCCCGTAAGCGCTGCCAGCTCACCCAGCACGTCGCGCCCTCCGCTGCGGGCCGTCATGCTGTCAATCTCCTGCACAGCTATCACGTCGGCTTGACAGGCATTGATAACGTCAGCCACCCGCTGCAAGTCGCGTTGATCGTCCATGCCGATGCCGTTGCGGATGTTGTAGCTCATGAGCCGCGCCGTGCCCTCCGACTGGCAGGAGGACAGGAGGAGTAATAAAATGAGGATAGCGTTTAAGGGATAACGTTTAACGTTTAATAAGTACGACATACGGGACATTACTATTTAACTCTTAACTATTCATCTGTCAGACGCGGCATGGGAAAGAAGGTATTCCTCAGCTTCGACGCTCCACAAGCCGTCGTGGGCATCGCAGATGTCAGCCAAGGCGGCAAACAGGGGATCGTCGGCACCACGGGCGCGGAAGTCGCTGATAGCCGTAAGGGGCATGTCGATGTGGGTGTAGATGAGCTTCTTGCCGCCCGGAATGGAGGGGAGGTTAAGCGTGGTGGGGATGACTTCGCCGAGACCGCCCACATGGGTAACCAAGCCGGCAGGGTCGAGGCCGTCGGCCATCAGATGGAGTGCCTCACGCATGTCGTCCGTATTGCCTCCGCTGGTGCCTACCACATGGGTATAGGCGTAGTGGACGTTGTAGAAATTGAACGGTGCCTTGAAGGGAGCCTTGGACGGGCCGGCAAAGAAGTTGAGGCAGCCGTCGAAAGCCAGGATATCATCGGCCTGCTCCACCACGGCAGGTACGGGGGCAAAGCAGAAGACATCGTCGAATCCCTCGCCTGCTGCCAGGGCTCGCAGTTCGGCAGCTGGGTCAGTCATGGCAGAGGTGTTGACATAGAGCATCTTGATGCCACGCGAGGCAGCATACTCGGTAGTATAGAGCCTTGCCGCACGGTCGAGACGCCCTTGGTCGATGTCGGTAACGACAAGCAGCGCGGGCCGACGGTCAGGGCGGTGCAGCACGTAGTTGATGGCTGCCAACCCCATGGGGCCTACGGCTGCCAACAGCGCCATGCGCCCTCCGTCGCGAATCTCCATGCTGTGGACGTAGCTGCCGGGGGTGAGGTGGTAGTTGGCATGCATGGCGCCGATGACACACGACATGGGCTCGGAAAGCGAGGCAGGGAAGAAGCCCTCGCCACGGTAGTGAAGCAGACAGCCCTGCTCCATCACCTCGGCAGGAATGATGACGTAGGTGGCATCGCCTCCGATATAGCGGTAGCTGTAGCCTGGGGCGCTGAGCACTCCCACAGGGCCGTCGGCATAATTGAGCGCGGGCTGGATGGAAAATATCTCACCGACGCTGAATTCGTTCCGCCAACGGCTGCCCACAGCCACAATCTCACCGGCAAACTCATGACCGATGATGGTGGGATGCAGGGCAATGTCGCGCGGCACGCGCTTGTGGGTATCAGCCTGATGCGAGGCCTTGTACGACGACATGCAGATGCTGTCGCAGACCACGCGGGCCAATATCTCGTCCTCGCCCATAGGCGGGAGCTCAAACTCCTCTAATCTCAAATCGTCTTTTCCATAAAGACGCACAGCTTTTGTCTTCATATTCTGTTAATTCCTAATTCTCTATTTAATAAAGTTTCGGAAGTTAAAGAATGAAGTAAAATAGGAAGTTAATTCGCTTCGCTCATGGAAGTAAACTCGCTTCGCTCGAGGACAAATGCTTTCTACAGCAATACTATTGTCCTGCGCATAGCGCATAACTCCCATTTTAACTCCCATTTTTACTTCCATTTTAACTCCCATTTTTATTTCCGAAACTTGAGTCTAATTATTTATCAGGTTCAATCGCCAGGTGAGTCCGATGTTGACTCCCCAGGCATCAGCAGGCAGGGTGCCGCTGGGGTTTTCTCCGAAGGTGTGGTTGAATGTGGCGTGGAAGCGATAGCGCTTGTCTGCTGCGGGATACCACAAGATGCCGCCTCCGACGACCCCCAGGCGCGTGCCCACGAAGGCGAGGCAGTCGGCGGCATCGTCGACATTATGGTCGTACGAGCCTTCGATGGTGAGCGTCACGTGATCTGTCACGCGCCAGTCGGCACAGCCGATAATCGTGAAGTCCTCCGCCGGACGTCCCGTCGTACGGATGTAATGGAGCGTGCTGCGCTGCACCCAGTCGAGGCAGAACCAGTATCGCCCAAAGTAGAAGCGGTTGCCCAAAGCCGTCATGGCCATGAAGCTGCGCGGCGCATATTGGTGGAGGTTGACGGAGTAGTAAGGCCGCCAGACGCCCGTCCCTGTGTGGCGCCAGCTGGCGTTGTAGGAGAAGTAGCGATGCAGGGCCTCGTTGTCGCAAAGGCTCTGGGTGATTTGGAAGATGACTTCGTCGTCCGTTCCGAAACGGCGTGTCACGGATGCGCCTAACTGGTAGGCCTGTGCCTGCTGAATCCACTCAGAGTAGCGGAATACATCGTTGGGATTGGCATCGTACTCCATGCTGCCCACCTCCATCACCTGCTTGCCTGCGGCGAAGCTCCAGCGCTCGTTGGGGCTCCAGATGAGCTGTGCCCAATCGATGGATGCCATCACCGAGGGGTCGGGGTTCATGCGGTTCAAACGCTGGCGGAAGGCGTAGGTGACATGGTCGTCGATACGCCCGTCGATACGCAGGAACAGGTTGTTGACACGGAGCCCGTTGTCGCCCGTCGTAACGCCTGTGCCAGGATAGCCCAGGTCGTTGCGATAGTCGGTGCGCATTTCAGTACTGATGCGCAGATGTTGCATCCCCTCGTCATCCGTCGCAGAGAGATGCCCCGCTGCCAGGGACAGAGCGATAAGCCAGAGTATCCGAGTCCTTTTTCCCATCCTATCCAGCCAAGTATTTACCTATGTAGGGGATGCGCTGCAGCAATAGGGCTATTACCGCAGAGATTACATACGTCGTCGCAGCACATGCCAGCATGTGGAGCGGCGTCGGGAGTGCGTTGAACCACGGGAACACCATCACCAGCACAAAGATATGGAGCAGGTACATGCCATAGCTGGCTTTCGAGATGGGCAGCACCACACGGCGATAGAAGGCCCCGTCGGACGTGATCTTGCGGAAGAGCAGGAAGTAGGCTATCGTCTGCATGACTACTCCTGTGGAGCAGAAGCGCCAGCTCTGCTCCATATCCACGGCGAGGTCAATGGCATCACGCACAGGGTACGCCGTGGGGATGCGGCTCCAGAACCAGGCTGCCGTAATGGCGTAGCCCACCACCCACAGCGGCAGGGCCACAGCCAGCGTCCTACCCCAGGAGAGCGGGCCAACGTATTTCTTGAAATAATGCCCCAATAGCACATAGCCCATGAAACCGCTCACGTTGTAGAGCATGCCGAACTCGTTCCAGTTGGCCTCGCCCCACAGCTCCGTGCTGCCGGTAACCAATGCCGCAGCCTGACGCAGGAAGGGGACTAGCGAGGTAAACAGCCAGAGGGTCAGAAACACCTCTTCCTCGCGTTTCGTGGCTCTCTCCAGCCAAGGCGACACGATGGGCATCACCAGATAGACACCCAGCAGCATATAGACGAACCACAGATGCCCGCTGTCCCCGTTGAGGTTGAAAACCAGATGCTTCAGCGCTTCAACCGCCGATGATGCATCCTTGCCGAAGGGCATGAACAGCGCATACAGGACAGACCAGATGACGAAGGGGATGAGAACCCTGACGAAACGTTTCCTGAAAAACGAGCGGGCATCGTACTTCAGGGGCACAAGCAGATAGCTCGAGGCCATCACAAACAGTCCGATGCAGGCCCTGAGTGGCGAGTCTACCACCGTACACCAGATGGCATCGCTGCGCGTCTGGATGAGCGTGCCTCCATCGCCCAGATAGAACGGTTCCACGGAATGTACCAGCAGCACCATCAGGCAGGCGATGCAGCGCATCCAGTCCAGAAAAACCACACGGCTATTATCATTCATCTTCAATTCTTATTTTCTCTAATTTACTATTTTACAATTTACAATTTACGATTGATTTACGATTTAGTTATTTAATAATTTTGGTTGTGCGATTTGCAAATTAATAAAAAATCCAATTGAAAAATAAATAGTAAATCGTCAAATCGTAAATAATTTTAATTCTTAATTCTTAAATTAGGCCAGCATCACCTGTCCGCCCGTGACGGGGATAGCCTGCCCCGTTTCGCCTGTCTGCTCGATGGCATAGAGGATGGCCTTTGTGACATCGGCAGGTGTGCAGCCCTTGCGCATGGGTACCTGGGCGAGGTAATAGGCCTTGACGTCTTCCACCGTCTTCGCTCCTGGCACCTTGCCGGCACGGAGGTACTGCACGAAAAGGCCGTTCACGGGGTCGCTCCATAGCGGGCCGTCGTAGAAGTTGCCTGGGCAGATGCTATTCACCTTGATGCGGAAGGGCGCCAGCTCCAGGGCAAACGACTGGGTGAGCCCTATGCCGCCGAACTTGCTGCCGGCGTAGGCGTAGTTGGCCTTGGAGCCGCGCAGGCCGCTCTTGCTGTTCACCTGGATGATGTCGGCAAAGTAGTCGGGGTCGTACTGCGTAAGCGTCTTCATCACACGGCTAACGACCTTGGCGCAGTAGAAGTAGGCCATGTAGTTGATGCGGGTGACGAACTCGAACTGCTCTATGGTTAGATCATCGAGACTGCCGGCACGAAGCACGCCGGCATTGCTGACGAACACATCGACAGCGCCGAACGTCATCAGGGTCTCGTGGACAAGTGCCTGTATGCTTTCGATGTCGCTGACGTTTGTCTTCACGAAGATGGCACGGTTATTCTTCGCCTCGCGATTGAATGAGGCTACCGTCTGCTGGCCTACGGCCTCGTTGATGTCTGCCACGACGATGTTGGCACCCTCAGCCATCAGCAAGCGGGCGATGCCCTCGCCGAAGCCCTGCGCAGCGCCTGTGACGATGGCTGTACGTCCTGCCATCCGGCCTGCGGAAGTGCCGCTGCTGACCTTCCGACGGTAGTTCTCCACCTCCCAGTTGTCGATGAACGACACCCAGGCGGGCTCCATACCGTGCGCTCCGCCAAACGCCTCGGCATGGCGGGCTATAAGCATAGCATCGGTAAAGATCTCGGTAATCACGGTAGCCTCCCGTGCATGGTCGCCTGCCGCCACAAGCCCGATACCCTTGATGAGCAGCACCTTCGGCGTATGACCACGTCGCGCCACATAGGCTTCGATGCGCTCTTCAGCCTGTTGCAGGAGCGTGTCGGCATCGTCGGCATCCAGATAGACGTACTCCGATTTGCAATAGACAATGATGTCTGGCGTGAAGGGCACAGCCACCTGGGCAAATGCCTCCTTGCTTTCTGCGAAATGCAGGGCGAGAGGGCTGTCTGTCACTTGCAACGTCTTCAACCCACGTCCCTTGCGGCTCAACATCTGACGGATAGCGGGAATAACCTCAGAAGAATTAGAAATTAGGAATGAGGAATTAGGAATTGGCTGCGCTTGGCTATCTTTATCAGCATAATTGATAATTCCTAATTCCTCATTTTCCAATTTTCTAAAGATTTCCTCGTAAATCCTTTCCACCTCTTCAGGCGTATCGGCTCCGACGAAGACACCGTGATTCTGGAGGAAGATAACTTGCGGCTCACGTCCACAAGCTGCCTTATAGGCTGTCATACGGTCATAGACCTTCTTGAAAAGGGTATAGCCAGGGTCGGTATATTCGATGTAGAGAGCATCGGGAAACAGCCTCTGGCAGGCTGCCTGAGCATCGTGCGAGCACATGAGGCCGTTTACCAGCGTGGGATGGAGATGCACCACAAACCGCGCACTCATGCAGTTGTGCAGCGAGGTTTCGACGGAAGGACGCCTGTCGGGCGTCAGGCAAGCTGCTGCCAAATCGTCCTTTACCTGCTGCTCGCGTACGGCAGCATCGGTGCTGTAGGTCTTTTCGCCCATCGGGGCAAGACGCGCACGATCCATGACGGCAAAGCCCTCCTCCGTTATAGTTGCCAGGGCATGTCCGCTGGCTTTCACCCACAACCGTTCCTCGTTCTTGAACGACGTGTTTCCGCCTCCGGCAATGACGCAGCGGGGGTCGGCACCATACTTGTGCGACAGGGCTATCAGGGATTCAAGTTCTTTCATGTTTTTACTTTTCTATTACTCCGCAAATAATCTTCTCTCCTTCTTCTCTTGTTTGGAGCCCAGCCTGATGGGCTGCGATACGGCAGGCTCCACGCCAATTGATGGCCCGCAGACGGTCTGACAGTTGATCTGCATCGCGCGTCCGTAGGCGGATGGGCTCCATGGCAGGCGTATTGTGCTCTGAGCCGAAGGTGACAATGAAGCCCTCGTCCTCCAGCCAGCCTGCATACTGTTCCAGCACAGCCGTGGTGTTGCGTGTGGTGATGAATTCCACCGAGGGGATGCCCCATTGCCGTAGCGTGTCGGCAGCCTGCATGAGGTCGCCCTCGAAATCGGTGAAGCATCCCTTAGCATCGTCGGCCAGGAAAGGATAGGTGGGGATGCCGCCTGCCGCACGGATGATGCGGCATACCGTCTCAACGGGCAGGAACGCTTCGGCTGTCTCAGGAACGAACGCAGCGCCGCCCGCTTTCAGCAGGTAGCTACGCAATTCGTTCTCCACACCCGCAGCATTGGTTACGTCTGATTTCAAAGGCTTCCCACAGAGGTGCTCATAGAAGTCAACAAGACTGCTAGTCCTTACTTCTTTTTCTGCTGCCAGCCGTAGCGCTTTAGCCAGATGACGTTCGCGTAGGCTGCCTCGAGTGAGCGTCCTGACCAGCTCGTTATAGTCCAAACGGAATCCTGCGTGCTTTGCATCCAGCACGTCATTCAGCTTGGCACACATACGCGCTACCTGCAGGTTGCTTTCCTCACGGACGTTAGCCAGCCACTCTGCTTCCTTGCCCGTGAGCTTGACGGGATAGGCCAAACCCTTGCCAGAGAGATAAGTGCGCCCTGGGTTGTTAGGGTCGTTTACTCGCAGGCCTCGGCTTTGCGCATCGCTGCTCAGGGCTATCATCTCCAGTCCCATCAGCGGATAGAGCCCTCGGGCCATACAGCCATCGTGCCACTCTTGGTAACCCTCCATGGTATAGAAATCATTGATGCCGACTACCTTTACGCCTTCGGCTGCTGCCCTGTCCAGTGCATCCGCTACATCTGCAAACGCGCTGAATGAATACGGCGTATGCAGGTGATCATTTACATCGGGAATTCTTTCCATATAATCTTTTTGTTTTTCCGTCCTGCAAAAATAAGTCTAATTCATCGAAAGAACAAACACATCGTCATTTTTCTTTCGTCGGCTCCATGTGGAGGGTGACTAAGGTGTTCTTGCCGAAATGGTCTCGTAGGCGCTGCTCAATGGCTGAAGCACGGTCGTGCACCACCCGCAAGGGCAGTTCGCCATCCATGCGGACATGCACCTCGATGGCGATGCGATTGCCGATGCGGCGTGTGCGCAGATTGTGGGGCTCTGAGACATCGGGGAACGATTGGATGATGGCCTCTATCTCCCGTTCCGCCTCGTCGGAAAGCGAGTGGTCTGTAAGTTCGCTGAAGCTGCCTTGAAGCAAGTCGATGGCTACTTTAACCAGCATGGCGCCGACGACGATGGAGGCAATAGGGTCGAGCACCGTCCAGCGATTGCCCAGCAGGATGGCTCCCCCAATGCCGATAGCCGCACCAATGGAAGAAAGGGCATCGCTCCGATGATGCCACGCGTTAGCCACAAGGGCTTGCGAATCCAACTCCTTGCCGCGCTTCACGGTATAGCGAAAGAGCAGCTCCTTTACCACTATCGACACCAGTGCTGCCCACAGCGCCAATCGTCCAGGTGCCGGCAGTTGTTCGCCTCCTAACCATGCTGCCAGCTTCATGCCGCCTGATACGAAGATGCCGATGGCTACCGCAATCAGTGCCAAGCCAATAAACAGCGTGGCCATGGTCTCGTACTTTCCGTGCCCATAGTCGTGCGACGTGTCCTGCGGCTTGGCGCTGATGCCCACAAACACCAGCACCACGAGGTCAGTGATAAAGTCGGAGAGCGAATGGATGGCATCGGCTATCATCGCCGAGCTGTGGCCCAGTACGCCTGCAATAAACTTGAACGCCAGCAGCGCCACATTGCCTGCGCCACCCACCAGCGTCACTTTGTATATCTCTTTTTCTCTGTTCATCATTCAGTTAGAGGATTTTATTCACCAGCGGCACAAGGTAGTCGCGCAGTTCAGGGAAGATGGGAAGATGCTGCCCTGGATAGCGGTGAGCCGAGTCTGGGTAGTATAGGGCAAACTCATCATAGCCGTTGACAAGCTCGTCGTGGTCTGCAAAGAGCCCGTCGGTCAGAGCCCGCTCATCGTCCGTCAGCCCGTCGAACTGGCCTTGTTCTACCTCAGCATAGCCTTTACAGATGGCTGGCGTGATGGTGAAGGTCGTTGAGCCATCGCGGCGTGGCGAGAGCCATGTGTTTTCGCCCATCCTGGTATGGAGACGGGCCGAGGGGTGGAAGTCAGGGTTGATGCAAACCTTCCTGTATCCTCGCAGCTTCTGCGCCCAGAAACCACCCAGCGACAACCCGACGATAAGGTCTGGCTGCTCCTCCATACAAATGCTGCGCAGCATCGGCAATGCCTCCGTTGGGTCGATGGGGACATCGGGCGCCACCACCTCGCAGGGGCGGAACAGGATGCGCAGCGACTCTGCCGTCTTATAGGCGCCGCTGGAAGCCAGACCATGGATGAAGAGGATTTTCATCGTCAGATTGCAAATAATGATAGCGCCTTGTTCTCAGCAGCCTCCATCAGTTCCCGTTCGCCAGGGCCTTTGTCGTTGAGGCCGCAGAGGTGCAGGATGCCGTGGATGATAACGCGATGGAGCTCTTGGTCGTAAGCCGAGCGAAAGCGGGTGGCATCGTAGGACGTCACGAACTGCTCGGCATTCGTCCGCACGGTGTCGAGGCTGATGACCATATCGCCGCTCACCACATCCGCGTGGCAGTAGTCGAAGGTGATGATATCCGTGTAGTAGTCGTGCCCCAGAAACTCCATGTTGACACTCAGGATGCGCTCGTCATCCACGAAGCGGTAGCCCACCGTGCCTACGCGCTTGCCGTAGGAGCGGGCCACAGCCCCTATCCACTCGCTCACCCTACGCCGGTCGATATCCGGCAGGGCCACACCGTCAGACTGAAAGGTTATCATACGAATTGCAAGAATTGAATCATTGACACAGCCGATACTACTCCAGAATCTCTATCTTTGTGGTGTAATCCGAATAGACGATGATTTGGATTCCTTTGTCGGCAGCCGTACATCTTCGTCCATCCGTCGTATATCGGGCTACTTCCTGTTTCTCCAGGGCTGCGTTTTGTCGGACAGCAGGAGCGGAAGAGGGCGCTTCGCCATAGAAGATGCCCTGTAGCGACGTGCAGCCGTCGAAGGCATTTTCGCCTATGGTCTTTACCGTAGCTGGAATATAAAGGAACTGAAGGTTTCGTGCCCCTTCGAAGGCGCCTCGCGCAATACGGATGCATCGACGGTCCACCTCATAGACGGTGGCGCTGCTGCCAGCGGGATATCTCATCAGAATCCAGCCGCTGCCATAGTCATTCGTGGCGTAGAGCACTCCGTCGATGGTGGTAAAGTAGGGCTGATAGGTGCCTGTGATGTAGCCTGTAGAGTAGTCGTTCTTGGTCTCAATCCCCTGCGCCAGACAAGGCGTGAAAGATGAAAAAAGAAAGATGAAGAACAATAGCGCTGTGCCGTAAAACTTAGAGTATCGCATATTATCTTAATAATGAGTGCCCCTTGGGGCAGATGATTTCTTTTTTGTTTAACGTTTAATGTTTAACGTTTAATGAGGCTGGCGCTATGGCATCGAAGGACGTGTTCGTTAAACGTTAAACCCTTAACCTTTAACCTTTAACCCTTAATCCTTAACCCTTAACCTTTATTCTTTAACCAAAGAACAGATACGCCATGAAGATGGCGGCAAGGATGCCTGCTGCATCGGCTGCCAAGCCGCAGGGCACGGCATGGCGTGTCTTGCGGATGCCTACCGAGCCGAAGTAGACGGCAAGGATGTAGAACGTGGTGTCAGTACTTCCCTGGAAGAGGCAAGCCAGCCTTCCCACAAACGAGTCGGCGCCGAAGGTCGTCATGGCATCTACCATCATCCCCCTTGCGCCGCTGCCGCTCAGCGGTTTCATAAGTGCCGTAGGCAGGGCACCCACGAAGTCCGTGTTGCCTCCGCACAGGCGGACTATCCACGCGATGCCGTCCGTCACACCATCCATGGCGCCCGAGGCACGGAACACACCGATGCCTACCAGCATTGCTACCAGATAGGGGATGATGCGCACAGCCGTTGTGAAGCCGCCCTTAGCCCCTTCGATGAAATCCTCATAGACATTGCGCTTCTTCACCATGCCTGCCACGATGAATGCCACGATGATGCCCATCAGCAGGATGCTTGACGTGAGCGTCGAGACCGTGTTCATCGTCTCTGCCGGCATACGGCTGAAGCCCCAGATAATGCCTGCTACCAGCACACACAGCCCTCCGATGAAGAGCAGCAGCGTCTTGTTCAGGAGGTTGATGCGCTGCACCAGACACGTCACCAGCAGGCCCACCAGCGTGGAGAAGAACGTTGCCAGCAGGATGGGCACGAAGACGTCCGTTGCCTGTGCTGCCCCCAGCTGGGCGCGATAGACCATCACGCTGACGGGGATTATCGTCAGTCCGCTCGTATTCAGCACCAGGAACATTGTCATGGCGTTCGATGCCGTGTCCTTCCGTGGATTCAGTTCCTGCAGCTGCTCCATGGCCTTCAGGCCCATGGGCGTGGCGGCATTGTCCAACCCCAGCATGTTTGCAGCGATATTCATAAACATCGTGCCCATGACGGGGTGATCCTTCGGGACCTCAGGGAACAGCTTCGTCAGCACAGGGCTGAGCCATCTTGCCAGTCTGCCGACGGCACCGCTCCGTTCGCCAATCTTCATTACGCCCATCCACAGCGACAGCACGCCCGTCAGCCCGATGGAGATTTCAAATGCCGTCTTGGCCGACGAGAACGTCGCGTCAATCATAGCGGGGAATACCGTCGTGTCGCCTGTAAACACCAGCTTTGCTGCTGCCATCACAAACGCTACAATAAAAAACGCTATCCAAATATAGTTCAGTACCATGCTACGAGCTTCTCTTTTTTATCGTGCAAAGATAAGGAGAATCGAGCGAAAAAGCAAATTTATTTGCAAAAAATGAAACTAATAATGCGTTATTCCGACAGCGCGTTTGACGTTGATTTCGTAGAGTAGGGGAATAATTTGCCAGCGCAGTGCGCTAAATTTTTAACGCAGTGCGCTGAGAATTTATTTGCCTGCTCTGGCAAAACAGATGCTTGGGTTGAGGGATTAGATGGCTCTTTGGGCGAACCGCCGCGAGAAGAGCTTCTGACGCGGAGAATGGATTCAGTATACAGTATACAGTTTTCTTATGAGCACAAACATGGGGGAGAGCATCCCGATAGCCCCCACTCCCAAACAGGCAAAGTTCATCCCGTTTCCAACTATGCTCAAAAATTTTTACTATAGTAAAGTCCTAATTTCAAAGTAGCGTTTGTGCTCGTGAGAAAACTGTATACTGTATACTGAATCAATTTGCGTGTCTTTAACGCCGCTCAGAAGATGGATTCGGCCGTGAGGGTGGTGAAGAGCTCGAGGGCTTTCATGCCCATGATGGAGTTGCCTTTGGCGTTGAGGCGTGGACTCCAGACGGCAATGGCGTAGCGCGAGGGGCAGATGGCAGCGATGCCGCCTCCCACGCCGCTCTTGCCAGGGAGGCCGACGAGGTAGGAGAACTCGCCCGCTTCGTCGTAGAATCCGCACGTCTGCATGATGGCGTTCATGCGCTTGATCTGCGAGGTGGTGAGGGTGATGCCGTCGTAGCGGAAGGGCTGCTGGTGGTTGGCAAAGGGGAGGAAGGCCTGCGCGAGGTCGCGGCAGCTCATCTCGACGGCGCACATCATGAAATAGAGGTGCAGCACACGTTCGAGGTCCCCGTGGATGTTGCCGTAGTGCTTCAGCAGGTTGGCAATGGCGGCATTCATGTAGCCGCAGCTTTGCTCAGAGACGGCTACTTCGGTGTTATAGCCGATGTCGGGGTTGCCGCTCAGCGTGCGGAGGAAGTCGATGAAGAACTCCTCGGGACGATTGAGATGGGCAAGCAGCACGTCGGCTGTGACGAGGGCGCCGGCATTGATGAGGGGGTTGCGAGGGATGCCGTGCTCGTACTCGAGCTGCACCAGCGAGTTGAAGGCTGAGCCGGAGGGCTCGCGCCCCATACGCGTCCAAAGCCCTTCGCCTTCGAAATGGAGCGCAAGGGCGAGCGAGAAGACCTTGGAGATACTCTGTATGGAGAAACGGACATCGGCATCGCCGAGGGCACAGGTCTCGCCGTCGAGCGTCTGCAGGCAGATGCCGAACTGGTCGGGGTTGACGCGAGCGAGGGCAGGGATGTAGTCGGCTTGATGGCCGAGACGGGCATAGGGGGCAATCTCGTTCCTTATGGTTTCAAGTATAGTGTTGTAGTTCATGGTTTTTCTTAGTCGTAAGATCTGCCCGCAGGCCCCCTCCATTATGGGAGGGGTGCCCTTTAGGGCGGGGTGGGTCTTTATTTCACAATAACCTTTTTCCCGTTTACGATGTAGAGGCCGGTGGAGGGGGAGACGGCAGGACGACCGCCGAGGTCATAAAGACCAGCCTCTCCCGTCGAGCCTCCCTTCCCTTTAGGGGAGGGTTGGGGTGAGGCTATCCCATTGCCGCCGTGGAGAGCCTCTTCTGTGGCAGCGAGGAGATGACGGATGAAGTCTTCGTCGTAGTCGAGCGCATAGTTGTGGCGCAGCTCGAAACGGGTGCCGTCGCCCGACGAACCGCCCTTGAAGACGGGCTCTTCCTTGCGGGCATCGATGCTGACACGGGCCGAGCCTGAGCCGATGAGGAAGCCCGATGAGGATCGGGTGATATTGCAGGCAACGGGCTCCGCGCTAAGCGTGGGGGGATCGCCCGGCAGAAGGTAAAGGTCAAGGGCAGGGTTGAAGATGTAGTACTCTTTGTAGG
Organism: uncultured Bacteroidales bacterium; assembly: GCA_947303715.1. GTDB lineage: Bacteria > Bacteroidota > Bacteroidia > Bacteroidales > Bacteroidaceae > UBA1189. Next base: position 15,132 of record CAMYYY010000021.1, read on the forward strand.
CCTCGGAGCGCAAGATGAGCCAGTTGTTGGCAGGGTTGGTGACGCAGACGGGGAGAGCGTACTGGGGAAGCGCACCCTCCTGTGCCGATTCGCCGATGGTGAGACGGGGACCCTCCTCGCCGTTGAGTGTGGCGATGAGCACACCACGTTCTGCCTGGTTGCGCAACTGATAGGTGTAGAACGAGCTGATTTTCTCCAGGCTGTTGACGACACCATACTTGAGCGGCGTGGCTGTGGCGGCAAGGTCGTTGAGGGCATTGGTGAATGCCTTGGTATCGGTGCCGTTGCCATTGTCATAGAGTTCGGCAAGCGGAGCGAGGTCAGCGCTACTGTAACTGCCAAAACGATCGGCATTGGCAAGCAGCGAGGCTACAAGCCCTTTAATGCCGCCTGTCTTGTAGCGTGCTTCGCTGATGAGATCCTTCATCCGCTCGGCCTCGCTGTGGATGATGGCACGGTTGACCTGGGCTGTCAGAGGAGCAAGGTCAATGGTGTCGACCCACGTCATAGGCCCAGTGGGCAGGGGGATGGAACTGGAACTGTCGCGTTTCTCGACGAAGCCGCCCGTCTGCATGTAGAAGCAGTTGGGATAGGCATCGGTGGCGCCGTGTCCGTAGTCGGTACGCGAGAAACGGCTGCCGTCGCCCTGTGTATGGCCGAAGCTGACCTTGTTGCGGGCATACCAGCGGCCCGAGGCGGTGGAGCGCATGGCGGGGTTACGGAAGTAAGCGCGGCGGAACAGTTCGCCTCCATCGTCGGTGAAGTTCTCGATGAAGGAGTAGAAGCCGTTGTAGAGGTGGTTGCGCCCGCTCTCGCGCAGCGAGGCGATGTAGTGCCACTCTGTCTCGTAGTCCATCTTGTACCACATGCTCTCGATGGTATTTTCGTAGGTGACGGTGCGGGTGGTGCCGTCAGCATCGGTGACGTCAACTTCCACCTGCTCGGGGCGTCCGTTGAGGAGGAACTGCACCCAATGGTCGGTCTGCCACCAGTGGCCCGTGGGGTAGCGGGCGCTGGTGCCGGTACCCTCACCGCCGAAGCGGGTGATATAGACGTCGGGTCCGATGTCGAGGGCGCCGCTGCGCAAGTAGTCAGGCAGATAGGGGTCGCTGTCGGTGTCGCCGTTGTCCCACACGGAGAAGAGCACCTGGTGGTTGTAGCCTCCGGCGCCGTCCCAAATGGACTGCACGCCGCTGTAGCCAGCATCGGTGCCGATGGACATGACGTAGGTGTTGGGCTGTTCGTAGTGCGTGGGGTACATGACCTCTAAGTAAACCCAGTCGTACGACTCGCCCGACGGAGCCTCGCGGTCGGTAGTAGCGTAGGAGAATAGGTGTACTGACGGAGCCATGAAGATGGGTGAATCGCCGACGGCCTGCTTGGCCTCACGCTGGAATTCCAAGCAGGAGATTTGGCGAATGGAGGTTCGCTCAGGGGTGGTGAGCTCAAAACGATACCACGCGTCGTTGGGGAAGACGACATCGGGCATCAGCTCTATGCGCTGTTCGCCGCGTTCCTGTGTGGGGTCGCTGACGGCAGTATGCGTGGTGATGGTGTCGCCCGTCTCAGGGCAGACGACGGTGAGTTGGACAGTGGCTGTCTGGCCAATGCGAGGGGTGAGCAGGATGTCGGCTCGTACATGTCCGGCAGGTACGCGCAAACCATAGACGACGATGATGCCGTCGGCACTCTGTGGCCAGCCTATGGCAGCGTCAGAGCGGTGGACGTCGTAGAACTTTCCGTCCAGTTCCTGAAAACAACGGCCACCCCACACTTTATCGACACTCGGCTGGTAATCAACAGCTGAGGAGGTTAGCGGAATCAGAATGAATGATAGAAGAAAAAGCAGTATCTGTTTCATGGACGATATGTTTTTTAGGAAATTAGTCGTTAAAAAGGGTTTCGAGAATGTCTGGAGCATTGAGCTGGGGGAAGGCAGGAAGGTGGAGGGTGAAGAAGCGCTCCAGGTAGGCAAGGAGACGGGTGCGGTCGGAGCGCGAGAGGGGAACGGCAGAAGCCATGGCATCGTAGCTGGTTCGGGTGAGGCGGTAGAGGGCCTCGGCATCAGGCGGCGTCATCACGTAGGGCGATGAGGGTGCATAGGGTACGAAAAGGGCAGACTCGATGTCGAACGAACGGCCTGCGATATAGCTTTCGGCATCAGGGGCAACACCAAGGGCACGGGCTACGCTGAGGAGAAAGACTAGGTGGAAGTTGGCATAGCCTTCATCGGCTCCGTCCAACCAAAGGAGGGAGTCGGCGATGTGGTCAAATAGGGGAGTATTCTTGCTCTCCTCGCGCAGCATGGCAGCCAGACACTCTGCCAACATCAGGATGATGGCCCGCTTGACAGGGTGATAGGGAAGCGACTGCCAGACGAGCGCGGAGTGGACATCCTTCATGCGGAAGAGGGTGCCGCGAGGCTTCATGTTCCATTGGAACGACAGCACACCCAGCGGCGAAGCGAGGCTGCTGACAGCGGCAAGGGCTGATGAACGGCTTCGAGGGCGGGTGACCATGAAGGGCACCGTGCCGTGGGAGCGGGTAAAGATGTGCACTACGGACGAGGTGTCATCGTAGCGCACAACCTTCAGCACTATGCCAGTGTCGTCGAGGAACATGCTCTTAATTGAGCAATTCCTTCACTTTGGCGGAGATGGCGCGGCCTTCGGCTTTGCCGGCAAGCTGTTTGGTGGCAACGCCCATGACGCGTCCCATGTCCTTCGGGCCTTGGGCACCAACAGAGGCAATGATGTCGCGCAGGGCGGCAGTGAGCTCCTCGTCGGTGAGGGCAACGGGCAGATAGCGTTCCATGACACTGACCTGCGCCAGCTCCGCCTCGGCAAGGTCAGGACGTGATTGCTCGGTATAGATGGCTGCAGCATCCTTGCCCTGCTTGACGAGCTTCTGGATGAGCTTCAGGGCTGTGTCGTCGGTGAGCGTATCGTTTGCTCCAGGGGCTGTCTTTGCCTCAAGGAAGGCTTTCTTGACGTTGCGCAATGCCTCGAGGGAGACTTTGTCGCGCGATTTCATGGCCGTAACAATGTCGGCACTGACTTGATCAAATAATGACATATTAATAAGGGTTAAAGTAATTTAGTTTGAGGTTCTCATGCCCTGCAGGTTCTTGAGGTCTGTGGCCTTGCGGTTGTAGGTGGGCGAGTTGGCAACAGCGGCAATGAGGACATCGTTGTCGAGGTCCTTCTCATCGAATACGAAGGTGCTGAACGCCTCGCCATAGGTGCCGATGATGCGGTCTTCGTCCTGCGTCTCGTCAGAGGTGGAAGTGGGCGTTACATCCTTTTGGGGAAGAGTCGGTTCTTCTTGTCTGGGAGCCGGGGTGGAGTGGCCGAGGCCTTTCTCCATGCCAGGGATGTTGCTGATGCCGAAGCCCGTGGCAAGAATAGTAATCTTGACGTTTTCGTCGAGGCTTTCGTCGTCGGCAATACCCCAGATGACTTCAATGTCCTTGTTGCGGAATTCGTCCATGAATTGGTCGAGTTCCTCCATCTCCGACATCAGAAGCGGGCGATTCTTGCTTTGGTAGATGTTGAAGAGAATTTTCTTGGAATTATAGACATCGTTGTCGTTGAGCAGGGGTGAGTGGAGCGCTTCGTTGATAGCGGCTGTCAGACGGTGTTCGCCCTTGCCGAAGCCGTAGCTCATGACAGCCACGCCGCCGTTCTTGAGCACCTTTTCCACGTCACGGAAGTCAAGGTTGATGGTGCCGCGGACGGTAATGAGCTCGGCAATACTCTTGACGGCGACAGTGAGGATTTCGTTAGCCTTGGCAAAACCCGTGTTGACATCCATATCGGGATAGACCTTAAAGAGGCGTTCGTTGTTGATGACAAGCAGGGCGTCCACGTGGGCGGCGATGGCGTCGACACCTTTGAGCGCTTGCATGATTTTGGGGCGTTGCTCGAAACGGAAGGGGATGGTGACAACGCCTACGGTGAGCATACCCGCTGCCTGTGCTTCGCGTGCGATGACGGGTGAGGCACCCGTGCCCGTACCGCCGCCCATACCAGCGGTGATGAAGACCATCTTCGTCTCGTCGCTGAAGAGAGCGCGGATGGACTCGATGCTATCTTCGGCTTCCTCGGTGGCCTTAGGGGGATTGTTACCTGCGCCGAGGCCTGAACGACCTAGCTGCACCTTGGTAGGGATTTCAGACTCGGCCAATGCCTGAGCATCGGTGTTGCAAAGAGCGAATGCCACATCGTGGATGCCCTCGCGGAACATGTTCTTGACGGCATTGCCGCCGCCACCACCTACGCCGATGACCTTGATGATTTGTTTTTTAGTAGCCTTCTCATAGTCGAAGGGCATGATATCTTTTTCTGACATAGGGCAATGGGGTTTTTAGTTCTCGTTAATCATGTCCGTGAGCTTGTCGCGCATACGCTTGATTTGGTCGAAAATGCTCTCGCGTTTCGGTTTCTTGGCTTTCTCCTCCAGCTTGCGCTGCTTCTCCAACTGCTTACGTTGTTTCTCTTCCAGCTTGCGTTGTTTCTCTTCTTCTGCTTTTTGGTCGCGCACTTTCTGAGCATCCTCGCCGTCATCGGTGAAAAGGGGTGGAGTCGTCAGATTCGGATCGGTATAGTCGATTTCCTTCGCCTCTTCGTGGATGACAGTGACGCAGTTGTCCTCGCCAGCGGCGATGAGCGCAGCCATCACCAATTGCTTGGAGACGGTAGGACGTTCCTTAGCCGTCCAACGGACATTCTCGCCAGGAGTGGCGACGCGGACACTGGGGAATACCTTTACTTTCTGGTTGCGAATGTACGTCTCGGCATTGGGGATTTCCAGCGCACCTCCTGTAAAGATATATCCTGAACTGAGCTTATCGTCGCTGAATCCGCTCAGCATGACTTGATTGGAGACGTTGACCAGAATCTCTTGCATACGGGCCCGTATAACCAGACTGATGTTCTTAAGCTTGATGTCATTGCCGCTTTCAACGCGATAGGTGGCATCGTCGCTGCCCCCTGTCGTCAGTCCGATGGTGCGCTTGATGCGTTCGGCCTCTTCTTCGCCGATGCCCAGTGTGATCAGGTCGGCAGTGATGAGCCTGTCGCCTAACGGGATGACGGAGAGGAAGCGCAGACGTCCGCCCTTGTAGATGGAGACGGTGGTGGAGTCCGCGCCGATGTCGACTAACGTGCATCCCAGATTGCGTTCCGTGGGCGTCAGTATGGTCTCAGCCAGTCGTAGGGGGGTGACGAAATCATCGATGTAGTCCAGCTTGGCCATCTCGAATGCTGCCACCAGGTTGTCCATCATGGTGAAGCGTGTGACCAGATTAAGGTATTCGCCCACAATATGACGGCAATTATAGCCCACAGGGTCGCTGGTCATCAGACTGTCTACGTTGTACTCCTGTGGGATGACCTTGATGACCGTTTTGTCGCTGACGATGAATTCCCGTTGTTCTTCGGTCATGCTGTCAACCATCTCGGCAGTGACGCGTGTTTCTTCGTCGAAGCCGCGCTCCACCCTGTTGTGGATAGAATGAAGCGTATAACCACCGAAGCCCACATAGACCTTGTCGATGGTGACATTTTTGAGTTCACCCTCCAGCATGTTGATGATGTTTGTCAGGCACTGGGCGGTGCGGTCGATGTTGCGGACGACACCGTTCCTGATGAATTCTCCAGACGGCTCGCTGGCATACGCCACGACCTCCAGCGTACCGTCGGCGCGCTTGTATCCTGCCGCTCCGCTCACCACCCACGAGCCTGTCTCAATTACCACTATCAATTCTTTTTCTGATCCCATATTGTATGATTTACGATTTAACGTTTTTCTTCTTTTTCAGCGCTGTCCTGACTATTACCCTATTTGATTCCAATCACTTGGTCGCCGTAGCGTATGTCGATGATGGAGTAGCGGTTCCATCCCACTTGGTTGAGACCTTTTTCATAGAAGGTCTGCAGCTTACTGAACTTCTGCCTGACCCGTTCCACTTTGCCGAAACGGATGATGTGGTCGCCCACTCGGGGTACTAGTTCCAGTTCGTGGGCGGCGGTGACGTTGATTTGTTCTATCTGCGCGTTCCAGAATTTGCTTTTTTGGAGGAAACAGGCCATTTCATAGAGCTCCTGCTCGGCAAACTCTTTGTCGATGTTGCCTGTTGCGACGGGAAGATAGACGGGTTTGGGTAGACGGTCGAAGAGGATGCCTTCGCGGTCGATGTAACCACTCGTTCCTTTATCGGGAATGATGCGCATGATGGGCGTGCGACAGGTGATGGCGATGCCCACCTTCGAGCCTACACTCTTGAAGCAGTCGCAGTGAAGCACAAGGGGCAACGTGCGGAGGCTGTCCTCGATGGCGCTGCAAGAGATTTCGTTCATCGGCTTGCCGACAGGGCTTAGTCCGAAGCGACTGAGCAGACTGATGATTTCCTCCTGCGTCTCAAACTGCGATGTGCTCTTGCCCATCAGTTCAATGCCGTCGCAAACGGAGGCTTCAGGCCTCGGACAGAACGCAGCAAGGGCAATGCCGATATAGACCAGCATTAGCACCAGAACGACTATGGAAAAGACACGTTTCATTTTTCGTTTAACGTTTAATGTTTAATGTTTAACGAACACGTCCTTCGTTTTTTTCGTTTAACGTTTAACTCTTAACTATGAACTATGAACTCTTAACTAAGTTAGTATTTCTGTTATGCGTGGGACGAAATCTTCGATGTCGCCAGCACCAAGGGAGATGAGTACATCAATTTCGTCCTTCTTTTCTGTGATGACGGGCAGAATCTGCTCCTTGCTGATCATCATTTTCTTAACACCAGGGGCAAGGAGATCGTAGATGAGTTTCGTCGTTACGCCAGGGATGGGCTGTTCGCGAGCCGGATAGATTTCTACCAGTATCACTTCGTCCAATAGCGACAGACTCTCAGCAAAATCACGGTAGAAGTCGCGAGTACGCGTGTAGAGATGAGGTTGAAAGAGTGCTGTGATGTGACGATCTTTATAGAGTTCGCGGATGGAGAGAGCACTCTGGCGAATCTCGGCAGGATGATGGGCATAATCGCTCAGGAAGACGTGGCGGTCGTTCTTGATTTTGAAATCAAACCGACGGTCGACGCCTTGGAATGTGGCCATGCCGAGGCGGATCTCCTCATCTGTAACACCATTGAGCTGAGCTAATGCCATAGCTGCTATTCCGTTGTCGATGTTGATGGGGATGGGAACACCCAGTTGGATATCGCGTATTGTTCCATGGGGCGAGACAAAGTCCAAATGAATCTCCCCATTTCCGATACGGATGTTCTCTGCGTGGAAGTCGCCATGGTCGCGGCTGTATGTGTAGATGGTGACACCCTCGGGGATAACGGGATGTATCTGCAGACCCTCGTGAAGAATGAGTGCTCCGCCGCGACGGATGAGCGAGATATATTTCTCAAAACTCTCCCAGTAGGCTTTGGGTGTGCCGTAGATATCCAGATGGTCAGGGTCGGTGGAGGTGACAACGGTCATATAGGGTTCTAACCAATGAAATGAGCGGTCGAACTCGTCAGCTTCGATGACAACCAAGTCGCTCCCACCTTTTGTCGTCAGCAGATTGGTGCCGTAGTTCTTCGAAATACCCCCAAGGAAAGCAGCCGTGCCGACATGCGACTGATAAATGAGGTGCGCAGCCATGGTGCTGGTTGTCGTCTTGCCGTGTGTGCCTGCCACGCAGAGTCCGCGTCGGCTGCGTGTGATGGTGCCGAGTACTTGGGCACGTTTCTGGATTTCGAAACCATGCTCGCGGAACCAAGTCCATTCCGCGTGGTCGTTGGGGATGGCTGGCGTATAGACCACCAACGTCGTGGAGGCATCACGGCAGCTGTCGGGGATGAGGCTGACATTATCCTCATAATGAATGGACGCTCCTTCTTCGTTCAGACGGGATGTCAGAGGGGTGGGCACACGGTCGTAACCTGCCACAGTCTTTCCCAGCGAAAGGAAGTAGCGTACCAAAGCACTCATGCCTATGCCTCCTGCTCCGATGAAATAAACCGATTGTATATCTTCAATGCGCATGAAACGGAAAACTCTTTTGTGGGATTATTGGGTTTTATGGGTACGGTATTCTTCGGCAAGTCGGATGACCTCGTCAGCAATAATGGAGGCTGAATCGGGCAAGGCCAGGGTGAGGATGTTTTTTCGTAGGTCGGCTAGTCGCGAAGTGTCGCGGACAAGGCTGAGAGCTGTAGGGACAAGTTTCTCTTGTGCCTCCACATCCTTGACAAGAACAGCTGCACCCTTGTTTACTAGTGCGATAGCGTTCTTTGTCTGATGGTCTTCGGCCACGTTAGGCGACGGAACGAGGATGACGGCTTTTCCCAGAAGGCAGAACTCTGAGATGGAACCTGCTCCAGCACGGCTGACGACGAGGTCGGCAGCGGCATAGGCAACATCCATGTTGGCAATGAAATCGGTGATTACGAGATTAGCAGGCTTGTTTGCTCCAACGCGCTTCTTCATTTCCTCAAAATAATATTTGCCCGTTTGCCAGATGAACTGCACCTCGCTATTGCGGATGTCATCAAGGTGGGCCACAATGCTTTCGTTGACACTACGTGCTCCCAAACTGCCGCCGACAATCAGCACCACGGGCTTTGAAGGGTCGAAACCATAAGATTTTACGGCATCATCGTGAGCAACGGATGCCGACAGCAGGTTCCCGCGGACGGGATTGCCCGTGAGGCGGATTTTTTCAGCAGGGAAGAAGCGTTCCAACCCTTCATAAGCGACGCAGATTACAGCTGCATCTTTGGCCAGCAGCTTGTTGGTGACGCCAGCGTAGGAGTTCTGTTCTTGCAGGAGTGTAGGGATGCCTGCGGCTCCTGCCATTTTCAACGTGGGGCCACTAGCATAGCCTCCTACTCCGACTGCTACGTCTGGTTGAAAATTACGGATGATCCGCTTGGCCATCCGCTGGCTTTTGGCGAGACGAAAAAGCACGATGATGTTCTTCAGCAAGTGACGACGGTCGAAACCGCTGACGGGAAGCCCCTTGATGGGATAGCCAGCAGCAGGAACTCGCTGCATCTCCATACGGTTCTCTGCGCCAACGAAGAGGATGTCCGTGTCAGGGCGCTTGGCCTTGACGGCATCGGCAATAGATAGGGCGGGGAAGATGTGTCCTCCTGTACCTCCTCCGCTGATAATAACTTTTAGGTGATCCTCCATACAATTTAAGAATTAGCGTTAGGTATTAGGATTTGAGGGTTGTAGATATCTTCGTTCTGGGCATCGTCCGTGCCGACGAGGTAGCTGACGTTGAGGATGATGCCGATATACATACAGCTGATGATGACGCTTGTGCCGCCACGGCTGATGAGCGGTAGCGGCTGGCCTGTGACGGGGAACATGTTCACCGAGATGAGCATGTGGGTGAAAGCCTGTGTAACCAGCATGAGGGCGCACCCCATGACAAGTAGCGCCGAGAAACGGCTGGGGCATTTTCGGGCTATCTTACCCACTCGCACTAGTAGTGCCACGTAAAGTAATAGCACAAAGATGGCTCCGACTAGTCCAAGTTCTTCCAGAATGATGGCAAAGATGAAGTCGCAATCAGCGTGGGAGAGAAAATCGCGTTGTACGGAATTGCCTGGACCTGTGCCTACGATGCCGCTGGAAGCGACAGCGATGAGGGCGTGGGAGATTTGACGGTTTTCGTCAGAAATACGATAGTCCGACGGATTGTCGGGCAATACAACCACAAAGCCCTTGATACGTTTCTGCCAGGTTTCGGCACGGTGGAGAGGGGTTTTCTTGGCCACCCATCTCATGGTCTTTTGAGGCGTCAGGACAAAGAAGGCAAGGACAATGCCTACTAAGAGGGCTCCTGCACCATAGATAGGCAGGGTTATCCGTTTCGGCACACCACCGATAAGCGTCATGATGACGACAACTACAAAGAGCAATCCTGCCGTGGAGAGGTTTTCAAGAGCTATGAATGCACAAAAAACGATGGTGATGCCCATAATCCATCCATACGTTTTCCACGACGAGCGTAAATCATCGGTATCCATGCGGGAAAGCAGCAAAGCCACCGTCATAATAACGGCAAGCTTGGCGATTTCAGAGGGTTGCAGGGTGAATCCAAAGATGCGAATCCAGCGTGCGCCGCCATTGATGGCTTTTCCTGCGACGACTAAATATATTAGGAGTATAAGCGATATGCCCAGCAACACAGGCCCCAGCACTTTCCAATATTTGTAAGGTAGCAAATGGACGATGATAACCATTGCGACGCCGATGAGCATATGGATACAATGCGAACTGATAGGTCCCCAGAAGTTGCCGCTGTCGTAGGACATCTGGCTGGTGGCGCTGAAGACTTCTACAATAGAAATCATGCAAAGGAACATGAATATAAACCATATTCCCTTGTCGCCTCGGAAGATTCGGTTTATAAAATCGTTTTTCATAGAGCCATCACGCATTGTTTGAACTGTTCACCACGGTCCTCGTAGCTCTTGAAAAGGTCGAAACTGGCGCAGCAGGGGCTGAGGAGTACGGCCTGGCCAGGTTGAGCCATAGCGTAAGCGGCATCAATGGCGTCCTTCATGCTCTGGACGTCGCGGACAGGAAGGCCGAAGCCGTCGAAGAAGTCGTGGAGCTTTTCGTTGTGAAGCCCCATATAAACAAGTCCTACACATTTCTCGCGCACCAGGTCGGCAATCTCGCTGTAGTCGTTCCCCTTATCTTTTCCGCCAAGGATGAGAATAGTCTTGGCCTTCATGCTCTGAAGGGCGTACCAGCAACTGTTGACATTGGTGGCCTTGGAGTCGTTGATGTAATCGACGCCGCGAACGCGGGTGACGTATTCGAGGCGATGTTCCACGCCCTTGAAGTCGGAGAGGGCTTCGCGGATGACGTCGTTCTTGATGCCCGAAATGTTAGCCGTGATACCTGCCGCCATAGAGTTGTAGAGATTGTGCTTGCCTGTCAGGGCAAGAGCTTCCTGCTCCATGTTGAAGGCGAAGGGCTCCGTGAAGTAGATTTTTCCCTCCTTGGTGAAGGCTGAAAGGCCTGCGGCCTCCAGTTCGGCAAATGGGTAGAGGCGGCCGTGAATACCGTACTTGCCCAATTCGCGTCGGATGATGGGGTCGTCGTTCCAGAATACGAAGGCGTCGTCGTCCGTCTGGTTCTGCAGGATGCGGAACTTGGCTTCGACGTATTCCTGCATATTGTGGTGGTAGCGGTCAAGGTGATCGGGTGTGATGTTCATCAGCACGGCGATGTTGGCGCGGAAGTCGTACATGTTGTCGAGTTGGAACGAGCTGAGTTCGATGACGTAGTAGTCGTAGTTCTTAGTGGCTACCTGCAGGGCGAGGCTGCGCCCGATGTTGCCTGCAAGGCCCACGTTGTATCCGGCACGCTTGAAAATGTGGTAGATGAGCGACGTGGTGGTGGTCTTGCCGTTTGAGCCTGTGATGCAAATCATCTTGGCGTTTGTATAGCGCCCTGCGAGCTCAATCTCTGAGATGACGGGCGTGCCCTGTTCCTTCAGCTTCAGGGGCAGGGGGGCATCGCAGGGGATGCCTGGACTCTTGACGACCTCGTCGGCATTAAGGATAAGCGATTCCGTGTGCTGTCCCTCTTCCCAGGGGATGTGATAGTCGGCAAGCATCTGCTTGTAGTAGTCCTTGATGGACGCCATGTCGCTCACGAACACATCGAAACCCTTTGTCTTTGCGAGGATGGCGGCTCCAACGCCGCTCTCGCCTGCTCCCAATACAACAATTCTCATGTTTTGTATCTTATTTCGTTAGTCTCAGAAGTGAATATCGAAGTTTTGAAAAAACCCTTTTTGCTGTTTTTTATCGTATCTTCAAAGTTAATAGCGTAAAGGCGGCAAGGCCGATGCTGATAATCCAGAAGCGGAATGTGATTTTCGTCTCAAATTGCAGGCGCGAATCGTTGCCTTTGAAGCGGACCGTACTTGTGGGGTCGGTCTTGAGCACCTGCGCCATCGAGGTACGATAATGGTCGTGGATGGGTGTGCGCTTCCAGAGACGGCTGTGACGCCCTTTGCGTTTGCCCAACTTATAGTAGAAGCGTTGGAAGATGACAGAGAGGCTCTCGATGAGGAAGATGCCGCACAATATGGGCAGGAGCAACTCCTTGTGGATGCAGAGCGCCAGCACGGCGATGATGCCGCCTATGGTAAGGCTGCCTGTGTCGCCCATAAAGATTTCAGCTGGATAGCTGTTGTACCAGAGGAAGCCTATCAAGGCGCCTACGAAGGCCATCGTAAAGACTACTAACTCCTGGCTGCTAGGAATATACATAAGGTCGAAGTATTCCGTCAGCACAATATTACTGGAAACGTAAGCCAGCACGCCAAGCGTGGCTGCAATAATGGCAGAATTGCCTGCCGCCATACCATCCATTCCGTCGTTGAGATTCGAGCCGTTGCTGACGGCAGTAACGACAAGGACGGTAAGGATGACGAAGAAAATCCATCCGGCCTTGTATTTCAGCGGGTCGCCCAGCCAACTGAAGAGGTCGGCATAATTAAGGTTGTGGTTTTTGAAGAAGGGGATGGTGGTACGCGTGGATTTCACGTCAGGGCTCTTGATAACCACCTCTTTGTTGTTTTCAATACGTGTCTCGACCTTTTCGTTGATTACCACCTGAGGGCTATAGCGCAGGGTGAGGCCAACAATCAGTCCGAGCGTCACTTGTCCGATAATCTTCACCCAGCCGTTCAGCCCGTCCTTGTTTTTCTTGAAGGTCTTGATGTAGTCGTCGGCAAAGCCCAACGCACCCAGGATGATGGTAGTCACAAGCATCAGCCCCAGATAGATGTTCTCCAACCTGCCGATAAGGAGGCAGGGGATGAGGATGGAGGCGATGATGATTACGCCACCCATAGTGGGGACGCCCACCTTGCCCACTCCGAACGGGTCGAGGCGCTCGTCACGCTGAGTTTCAGAGATGTGGCGACGCTTCAGCAGGCGGATGAACAGCTTGCCGAACCAGATGGAGACGGCGATGGAAACCACCAAAGCAAAGGTGGCCCTAAAGGTGATGTAACTGAACAGGCCTGCGCCTGGGAAGTGTATTTTCTGAAGGTAATCGAACAGGTAGTTAAGCATATTGTCTTTCTTTGATTTCGCAGAGTCTTATTCTATTTTCACAGAAGCTTATTCTAATTTCTCAGAAGCCTATTCTAATTTCGTAGCGTTTGATTCTATTTCCGTAGCGTTTGATGTTATTGGGGTGACGGAATTCCGAAAATCTCACGTAGCACTTCACGGTCGTCGAAGTGGTGCTTGACGCCACGTATTTCCTGATAGTCCTCGTGCCCTTTGCCTGCAACGAGGATGATGTCGCCCTTCTGGGCCATCATGCAGGCTGTGCGGATGGCCTCGCGTCGGTCTGTGATGGCGAGGACGTTCTTGCGTTGCTCCTCGTCAAGCCCAGCCAGCATGTCGTTGATGATATCCTGCGGCTCCTCGAAGCGGGGGTTGTCGCTGGTGATGATGACGCGCGTGCTGCCCTTCACGGCCTCCTGCGCCATGAGGGGGCGCTTCCCCTTGTCGCGATTGCCTCCTGCGCCGACTACCGTGATTATTTGGCCCTTGCCTGCAACAATCTCGTTGATAGCACGAAGCACGTTGCTGATGGCATCGGGGGTGTGGGCATAATCGACAACGGCTGTCACGCCCTGCGGGGAGCGGATGGCTTCGAGGCGTCCGGCTACAGGATGCAGGGTGCTCAGTACCGTCAGCACTTCCATAGGCTCCTTGCCCAGCAGGCAGGCGGCACCATAGACGGCAAGCAGATTGCTGGCATTAAACTTGCCGATGAACTGGACAAATACCTCTGTGCGATTGATTTCGAGGAGCATACCTTCGAAATGGTGCTCCAGGATGCGCCCTTTGAAGTCAGCCATCGTGCGTAGCGAATAGGTGTGGACGGAGGCTTGAGTGTTCTGCGCCATTACCATTCCGTTCTTGTCATCAAGATTGGTGATGACGAAAGCCTCTTTGGGAAGTTGGTCGAAAAACGCTTTCTTGGCACGAAGGTAGGCATCGACGGTCTTGTGGTAATCGAGATGGTCACGCGTAAGATTGGTAAAGATGCCTCCTGCAAAGTTCAGTCCGCCAATGCGATGCTGGGCGATGGCGTGGCTGGAACACTCCATGAAGGCAAACTCGCAACCCTCGTCAGCCATGCGACCCAAAAGCTGATTGAGCGTCACGGCATCGGGCGTAGTATGGTCTGTGGGGATGGCCTCGTCGTTAATGTAGTTGCAGACGGTACTGAGCAGGCCCACCTTATGTCCGAAGGCGCGGAACATCTTGTAGAGCAACGTGGCGATGGTGGTCTTGCCGTTGGTGCCCGTTACGCCTACCAGTTTCAGCCGTCGGGTGGGGTAGCCGTAGAAGGCTGTGGCGATAGGGCCGATGGCCTCTTCGCTGTTGGCTACCTGAGCGTAGGTGACGCCTTCTTTCAGCGTGTCGGGCAAGGTCTCGCAGAGGATGGCTGTAGCGCCTGCGGCGATGGCTTTTTCAATATAGGTATGACCGTCAACCTGCGTGCCGCGAATGGCGGCAAACAGGGCTCCAGCCGTAACGCGGCGCGAGTCGATGACTACGTCCGTCACTTCCTTATCCGTTTGTCCGACAATACGGACAGGGGTTAGTGCTTGCAAAAGGTCGTTTAGTTTCATAGGTTGCCTTTCCTTATTTTAAATAGAGTTCTATCATCATGCCTTTCCGCTTGGCTGTGCCAGCTGTGACGCTTTGGCGATGTACTTTACCGATGCCGTTCAGGTGGGCTTTGATGCCGCACGACTCTAGGGCGAAGAGGGCGTCACGAGCGCCCATGCCCACCACGTTGGGGACTTGGTCGGTCTCAATCTTGTAGTCTGCGCTGGAAAGGAATTGCTTTCCGCGAAGGGAGTCGGCCTTAATGTGCAGTTCGTCAAGCACCTCTTCAATTGCGAGGGAATTACCTGTTTTCACATCGGGCACGAAAATGGCGGTTGAATCCTTGATGTCAGCCATCTCGGTAGTCTTCCGATAGGCCATCACGCGTTCGGCTATCTCGTGGAGGACGGGAGCCGACATGGTACCTCCGCCGTTGGCTGTACCGACGTGTCCTGCCTTGCGATAGACAAAGACGCCACAGGTATATTCGGGCTTGTCAGCTGGGAAGAAACCGCAGAAATTCAGCCAGCGGCCTGCGTACTGACCATGTTCGTTGATTTTGGCCGTACCCGTTTTGCCGGCGATGAGGAAGCGGTCGGAGTGGGCTCGGACGCCCGTTCCTCCTTCGCTGTTGACCACGCCGATAAGGCATTGGGTGATGTCGGCAATAGCCTCGGGACTGGCGATCTGTTCAACGGCGACTTCGCTATCGAAACGCTCCACAGCATGTCCGTCGCGCTGTATTTCTTTGATGAGGCGTGGGCGCATCATCTTGCCGCCATTAGCAATAGCGTTGTAGAAGGTGACCATGTTCATTGGTGTGACGCTAATGCCGTAGCCGACAGCCATCCATAGCGCCTCGCCCTTCCAGTTCTTCAGCTGCTCTTTGGTCTTGAGCTTCGATTTGGCTGCCCCTGGGATAACGTGATGGTCGGCATCGATGCCCATGCTGTTGAGTTTCTTCAGGAAAGCTTCAGCCTTGCCCTTCTTCACGTAGTGCTCATCGATGACAATCATGGTACCGACGTTGGAACTGTACTTGAGGATTCTGGGAATAGTCTTCCAGCCGTACTTCTTTCCTGCATCGTCGGAAATGGGGAATCCGTAGAAGTAACGGGAGAAGGGCGCCGTATTCACAGAGTCTTGGAGGGTGACTTCGTGGTCGTCAAGAGCAGCGAGGATAGAAGCGGTTTTGAAGATGGAGCCCGTCTCGATGCCCTGATTGAGAGCGATGTTGTTGCCAATTACAAACTGTCCGTCCTGACGAGTGAGGTTGACGATAGCCTTGATGTCGCCCGTGCTGGTTTCCATAACGATGGCAGTTCCGTAGTCGGCATTCTGCTCCTCCATCTGGTCGCGCAGGGCTTTATTGGCGATATCCTGAATGCGGACGTTAAGGGTTGTGAGGATGTCGCAGCCATTTTGTGGAGCCACATCGACGTATTCAGCGTAGGTGTTCATGACTTTGCGCCGATGGCTAAAGCCTGGTATTCCGCGCAATACGCTATCGTAGGCCAGTTCGATGCCGTTGCGGGCATGACCGTCTGTCTCGTCCCACATGCCCAAGGTACGGGTGGCAAGGCCGTAGGCATTCTTGCGAATCATCACTTCGTCGAAGGTGAAGCCGCGAGGTGCATCGGTATGCATGAACTCCTTGTTGCACGAATCGAGGAAGGTCTTGACCTCCTTGTAGCGGTTGTAGGTGAGGCGTTTGGTACCGTGGGTATAGAGATTGGTGTAAAGTCCTGTCCGCTTGCCGCTTTCGATGCTCTGATGTCCTTTGCGGAGGGCTGATTCGATGAGCGTACGGAATTCTGCAGCAGGCTGTTCTGGGATGATTCGATGCAATCCTTCCGTATAGACAGCGAGGTTGGCACGGATGATGGAATCGCGTTGTCTTTGTTCGTCACGGTCGCGGGTGAATTCGCGGTATTTGAAGACAAACTGGTATTCGGGCGTGCTGCTGATGAGGACGCGTCCTTCGTCGCTGAGGATGCTGCCTCGTTGGGGGTGTACGATGACGCTATCGGCCTCGAAGCGGCTGGCTACGACCTGCCATCCGTGACGCTGGAAGGTCATAATGCCGAGTGCGCGGAGTATGATGAGTACAGCCAGCAGTACGACGACGACGATAATCGACGTGTAGCGACGGGTCATTGTGTCTGTTTCGGGTCTCATCTTTTCAATTCCTAATTTCTAATTCCTAATTTCTAATTCTTCAGTTATTCAATGATGACGGGTGCCGCTGTTGCGGGCTTCAGGGGATTGTCCTCGCCAAGACGCCGCTCGATGTTCGATTGGAGGCTTTTCTGCATCAGTTCATTACGCAGGGCAACGGATTCGTTGCGCAGGTCGATGATTTCCTTGCGAAGTCGTTGTATCTTGACGGTTTCCGTCTGGCAGGCATAGCGATTGCCTTCGTAGAGCACTATCAGGCAGACTACCAGCACCATCAGGCCCATCTGCCGCTTGATGAAGGGGTGCATCAGCACATCGCCCGTCAAAAGTTTCAATATGGAAAATTTTCTTTTCTTCTTCATGACCTTCAATCTTCAGTTTTCAATCCTTACTCTCCGTTTTCTCGGCAATACGCAGTTTCGCACTTCGTGAACGTGGATTGCTTTGTTGTTCCTCAGCGCTTGGGATGATGACTTTCCCAATGAGACGGAACGGGCAGAGCTGATTTCCAAAGAAATCTTGCTTGTGTTGCCCTTCAATATTACCTGTTTTCATCAAGTTTTTTACCAGACGGTCTTCCAGCGAATGGTAGGTGAGGACGACGAGCCTGCCGCCTGGACGGAGCAAGTCGGAAGCCGCAAGCAGCATCTCACGGAGAGCATCCATCTCATGGTTGACCTCAATGCGCAGGGCCTGAAAGAGCTTGGTAATCTCTTTCTTTTCCTTGTCGCGAACGAAAAGTGGGCGAGTGGCTTCGAGCAGGTCGTTGGTGGTGCGGAAGGGGCGCGATGCCCTTGCCTTTGCGATGGCCTGAGCCAGACGTCGGCTGTCGCGAAGTTCGCCATACAAATAGAAGATGTTGGCCAACTGTTCCTCGTCGTAGTTGTTCAAGACTTCGGCTGCCGTCTGTCCCTCACGCGCATTCATGCGCATGTCAAGTGGCGCATCGAAGCGGAACGAGAAGCCGCGCTCCTCCGTATCGAAATGATGCGACGAGACCCCCAGATCGGCTAATACTCCATCCAACTCTTCCACGCCGTAATAACGCATGAAGTTCCAGAGATAGCGGAAATTGCTCCTGACGAATGTGAATCGGGCGTCTTCTCGCGGAATGTTTTGCTCTGCATCGGCATCCTGATCGAATCCGAAGAGACGCCCTTGCTCATCCAGTCGTTTCAGTATCTCACGCGAATGTCCTCCGCCTCCGAACGTAACGTCGGCATACGTGCCGCCCTGAACGATGTTCAGGCCGTCGATGCTCTCTTTCAGAAGAACGGGAATATGATAGACGGAGCTCATTCTTTCTTAACTCTTAAATCTTCACTAAAAATCCATCAAAGCCTCGAGGTTCTCGCCAAGAGAAGTCGGATTGTCCAGCAGGGCATCGGCTGTCTCCTTGGCCCAGAGCTCAATGGTATCGTCCATTCCTATGAAACGAACACTTGCCTGAAGGGAAACCTGCTGCTGCAGACGTTTAGGAATGAGAATGCGCCCATTGCCGTCGATGGGAAGTTCGTCGACGCCTGCCACAAACTGGCGGAACACCATCTGCTGCTGCGAGTTCCAGCGGTTGAGGCGGCTGCGCAGTTCGTCGAGCTGCTGGTTCCAGACGCTTTTCGGATAGAGCACCAAACAATTCTGGTGAATGTCCTTACGTATCATCAATGCTTCGTCCCCTTCTTTCTGAAGTGAACGGCGGAAAACAGCCGGAAAGAACACGCGTCCTTTCTCGTCCATTTTTGCATCGATATTGCCTATAAATCGTACCATCTGAGGGGCTTGTTTTGAAATTCGCCTCAAAATTACACAATTCCCCACAATTCCCCACAAAAAACCACAAAAAGTTTTCCACAATTTGAAAAAAGTTTTCCACAACCGATGTGGATAACGTTGTTTTGTGTTGATTATAAGGTGATTGTGATTTTTCAAAAAAGATAAGAAAAATGCCAAAAATGGTGGGATGAAAAGAGAAAAAAGTAAAAAAGAGTATTTTTGAGATTTTTGAGCAAGTCGTGTCTTATGTTGAAATAGGTTCTGTGGAATAAAAGGCTAAGGATGAACGCGCTTTGTAGTTGGCGCAATAATTGTAGCAGTTCGTTTGGAAAATAACGTAGTGCGTTGAAAAAATAACGTAGTGCGTTGAAAAATTAACGTAGTGCGCTAAGAAATTAACGTAGTGCGCTAAGAAATTAACGTAGTGCGTTGAGAAATTAACGCAGTGCAAAAAAAGAGTACCTCATGCCTTTTATCCCGTAAGGGAAAAAGGTTTTATTTGAAGGTCTTCTTTCCGTTCTGGATGGTTAGTCCTTTGTAGGTTTCGTCGACGCGCTGGCCTGAAAGATTATAGAGCCCCTCTCCCCACTCTCCCATATGGGGGAGAGCTTCCCCTCCGTTAAGGATGGGGTTTGGTCTTATGGCAGAAGGGGCAAGGATGGCCCTGTGCATGCGGCAGACATTCTCCAGCAAAGAGGCGCCACTAACCATCGCTCCCATCGAAGCCGTTTCTGAATAGTTGAAATTCTCTCCCCAAAAATAGGGGCAATACGTGTTGGGGTAGCGCTCGAGGGCAAGGTGATTCCAAAGGGCATTGGCATTGTTTTGCAGATATCTCATGATGCTCTTCCTGCGCGAGAGCAGCATTTCATCGTCAAGCACGAAGTTCACGGCATAGGGAATCAGCACAGCCTTGAAGATGCTTTGGTCCATCGAAGTCCCCTCATGGCGGAGCAGCCCATTATTGGTGCATCGCGAGCTGGTAAAAGCGTAGTTGAAATAGAGGCTTGCCTTTGTCTTATAATCTTGTTTTCCTGTGATATGATAGAGCCGACGGAGGGCTTCTCCGAGGGTTCCTTGGGTGTAGCTCAGGGGCGGCTCTTCTACGCGTCCGTCGGATTTGGTGATGCCACTTTTGATGAGGTAGTCGTAGTAGGTTTCAGCATCGTTAAGATAGGATTCGGTGCCGTAATACTCGTAAAGCCTTGTTGCCAGCAGGCAGGCTGGGGAGAGCGTGCAGGCGTTGGCTTTTGAGCCGGCATCGGTGTTCCAGGGGAGATAGGTGCCGACGGAATCGGTTTTCTTGCGCGAGGCAATGATGGTGTAGATTGTCTTTGCCTGCCGGAAAAAGCGTTCATTATCCAAGGCTTCAGCCATGTGGAAAATTGCCAGTCCAATCCAGGCCATATCGTCTGTATAGGGGTTGGTGAAGGTGCTGCCAGCATAATTGTTGGCGTAGTTGCTGTACCAGCGTTCCATGTACCGTTTGTAGGTAGCAGCTTCGTCTGTCCGCCCTTCTTCAAGGTAGCGCTCGTAGGCATAGATGATCACGTCGATGGCATGAGCCTGTTGCCAGTAGATGTACTTCGAGGAGTTTGCCACATCCTTCGGCGTCGACCAGAACGTGCCCTTGTTCTTGTTCATGAAATTCTCGATGAGACAATACTCCAGCGAGTCGGCTTTGCCTTCGTAATTGCCTGTGATATACTCCGCTAATTCTGAGTCTGCCCAAAGAGCTCCAATGTTGAAGCATAGGGCCAGAAGGAAGAAGAGGACTTTCAGGTTTTTCATCTTTTTCGGTCTTATTGAGAGTTGCTGCAAAGGTAGTGCAAGCCGAGTGAGAATGCAAATTTATTTGCAATTTGTTTGGCCATCTCCGAAAAAAGCAGTATCTTTGAAGGCGAAATACGAAACAATCACCCTGATGGAAAAAGGATACCCAGTCAAGTACTTCGGCCATCCTGTGCGCCGCTTCTGCCAGACGCTGGATTTGAAGGATGACCCAGAGTTGATAGAGCGTTACAAGCGTGTTCATAGCAAGGAGGAATCCTGGCCTGAGATACGTGCAGGCATACGCGAAGTCGGCATTCTTGAGATGGAAATCTACGTTCTTGGCAATCGTCTCTTCATGATTGTAGAAACGCCGTTGGACTTCGACTGGGATAGCGCTATGGCCCGCTTGGCCACCTTGCCCCGTCAGCAGGAATGGGAGGACTTTGTCGCTCTCTTCCAGGCTTCCAAGCCAGGGGCTTCGTCAGCTGAAAAATGGCAGATGATGGAGCGCATGTTCTATCTCTATGACTGATTTGAATCCTTAAATATCATTTTCAATCCTCAATCTTCAATTTATGAAAAAGCCTGCTGTCGTCAGCAAACAGTTTCTGCTGCCCTTTGTGCTTGTTACGAGCCTCTTCTTCTTCTGGGGCATTGCCAATAACATGACCGATACGCTCCTTGCTGCCTTCAAGCGCATTATGAGTATGACCGATACGCAGACATCGCTCATCCAGTTCTCGTTCTACGGGGCCTATGCTGTGCTGGCTTTGCCTGCCGCCTTGTTCATCAAGCGTTATAGCTACAAGAGCGGTATCGTCTTGGGCTTGTTCATGTATGCTCTTGGAGCCATCTTGTTTTTCCCTGCCAGCAAGGCTGCGAGTTATACGTTCTACCTTGGTGCCATCTTCATCCTTGCGGGCGGATGCAGCATCCTGGAAACTACGGCAAACCCCTATATCCTGTCCATGGGCGCTCCTGAGACTGCTACGCGCCGTCTGAATGTGGCTCAGGCATTCAATCCGCTGGGTTCCATTTCGGGCATTCTGCTCAGCACGTTTTTCATTCAGGCCGAATTGAATAGTGCCGATGCCACAGCCCGTGCTGCCATGAGTGAGGCGCAGCTTGAGGCTATTCAGGCTCACGAACTGGGTGCTGTCACAGGGACGTATATGACGCTGGGCTTCGTGCTGCTGGCTGTGCTGGTGGTTATGCTGTTGTCGCATATGCCAAAGACGGATAAGGCATCCATAGCCGATGAGAATCCTAAGTCGGGCTCTACGATCCGTCGCTTGGCAAGTAACAAGCGTTACTGGATGGGCGTGGTGGCGCAGTTCTTCTACGTGGGGGCGCAGATTGGCGTCTGGTCGTTCACCATCCGTCTGGCTATGAGCGAGCTCGGCATTCGCGAGCAAGCGGGAAGCGTCATCTACCTCATCTCCATCATCGGTTTCAGCGCCAGTCGTTTCGTCTTCACTTGGTTGATGAAGTATTTCCGTCCGTCGCGTCTGTTGGTTGTAGCTGCTATTGCAGACATTGTGCTTTCGCTTGTCGTCGTCCTTACGCAGGGCATGGGCTGGCTGCCTGTTTGTGCGCTGATAGCCATCAGCCTCTTTATGAGCCTCATGTTCCCCACTATTTACGGCATTGCCCTTGACGGCATAGGCGACGATGCGAAGATTGGCGCTTCGGGACTTATCATGGCCATTCTGGGTGGCGCCTTGCTGACGCCGCTTCAGGCCGTCATCTCCGATGCCACTTCCATCAATACCAGCTATCTCGTGCCGGCATTCTGCTTCCTTGTCGTGTTGCTCTACGGACTTTATGTGGAGAAACATCGCAGCGTGGCATAGCATCATGGCCTTGACTTTTTCGCGCGTGCGCGTACCTATTTAAATTATATTAAAAAGATTTGCGCGTATCGGATTTTTATTGTATCTTTGTCCGATTTTTGACCAGAGCCACATTGGTCATTGCTTAACAGTTTGATTATACGATAGAAAGATAATAATGATTGACAACGAAGAATTGATCAGAGAAGGAGCAGAACACTACTCCGCAGAAAACATCCAAGTGCTCGAAGGCCTTGAGGCCGTACGCAAACGCCCTGCCATGTACATTGGCGACATCAGTACGAAGGGACTCCACCATCTTGTCTATGAGGTAGTCGATAACGCTATCGACGAGGCTTTGGCGGGCTTTTGCACCCATATAGAAGTTTTTATTAATCCCGATAACTCCATAACCGTGCAGGATAACGGACGTGGAATTCCTGTCGACTGGCACGAGAAAGAACAGAAGTCTGCCCTCGAGGTCGTTATGACCGTCCTCCATGCAGGCGGTAAGTTCGACAAGGGCTCCTACAAGGTCTCGGGCGGTCTTCATGGCGTCGGCGTCAGCTGCGTCAACGGACTCTCGTCGAAGATGATTACGCAGGTGTACCGCAACGGCAAGATTTACCAGCAGGAGTATTCTTGCGGCAAGCCTACAACGCCTGTCACCGAAATCGGCACCACAGACCTTCACGGCACCCGTCAGCAGTTTTGGCCCGACCGTACCATCTTTACCGTTTGGGAATACAATTACGAAACCCTCGCCACCCGTATGCGCGAGTTGGCCTTCCTTAATGCAGGCATTACCATCACCCTTACCGACCTCCGTCCTGACGATGAGGGAAACACCCGTACAGAAATCTTCCACAGCGAAGAGGGTCTGCGCGAGTTCGTCCGTTATATCGATAGCAGCCGTATCCACCTCTTCGATGATATCATCTACCTGAATACAGAGAAGAACGGCGTACCCATCGAGGTTGCTATCATGTATAACACCTCCTACTCTGAGAACCTTCACAGCTACGTCAACAACATCAACACCATCGAAGGCGGTACGCACCTTGCCGGCTTCCGCGCCGCCCTTACACGTACCCTCAAGAAGTATGCTGAGGACAGCAAGGCCCTTGAAAAGGCTAAGGTGGAAATAGCCCCTGAGGATTTCCGCGAAGGACTGACGGCAGTCATCAGCATCAAGGTTGCCGAGCCTCAGTTCGAGGGACAGACTAAGACTAAGCTGGGAAATAGCGAGGTGATGGGCGCCGTACAGACAGCAGTTGGCGAAGCCCTCAGCGAGTATCTCGAAGAACATCCCAAGGAGGCTAAGCTGATTGTCGATAAGGTCGTTTTGGCAGCTGCGGCTCGTATCGCCGCCCGCAAGGCTCGCGAGAGCGTGCAGCGCAAGAACCCGATGAGCGGAGGCGGACTGCCCGGCAAACTGGCTGACTGCTCCGATAAGGATCCTGCTAACTGCGAGCTCTTCATCGTTGAGGGCGATTCTGCAGGCGGTTCGGCTAAGCAGGGACGCAGCCGACTTACCCAGGCCATCCTCCCCATCCGAGGTAAGATTTTCAACGTCGAGCGTGTCATGTGGCACAAGGCTTTCGAGCACGAGGAAGTCAACAACATCATTCAGGCTCTTGGCGTTCGTTTCGGCCTCAATCCCGAGGACAGCAAGGAAGCCAACTACGATAAGCTGCGCTACTACAAGGTCATTATCATGACCGATGCCGACGTCGATGGCTCGCACATCGACACCCTCATCATGACGCTTTTCTACCGCTATATGCCTGAGTTGATTGAGCGTGGGCACCTCTATATCGCTACGCCTCCTCTCTACCTTTGCACCAAGGGCAAGGTCAAGGAATACTGCTATACCGACGTTCAGCGTCAGCAGTTTATCGACCAGTATGGTGGTGGTAACGAGAATGCCATCACCACCCAGCGCTACAAAGGTCTGGGCGAGATGAACGCCGATCAGCTGTGGGAAACCACCATGAATCCTGAAACGCGTCTCCTCAAGCAGGTCACCATCGAGAATGCTGCCGATGCCGACTACGTCTTCAGCATGCTAATGGGCGAGGACGTCGGGCCGCGTCGCGAGTTCATCGAGAAAAACGCCACCTACGCCAACATCGACGCATAATTGGTTTAACGTTTAACGAGGCTGGCGCAAGGGCATCGAAGGACGTGTTCGTTAAACCTTAAACGTTTATCGTTAAACAAAACCCACATGGTTCAGGTAGGTGATGTCATAGTCTCATTCGATGTGCTGAGGGAGAAATTCTCCTGCGACTTCGATGCCTGCAAGGGCGCTTGCTGCATAGAGGGCGACGCAGGAGCGCCCGTTACGCTTGACGAGATTGCCGAGATAGAATCCCTTCTGCCCGACATAGAAGATGATCTTGCCCCCGAAGCTCGCGCTATTATTGCCCGTCAGGGCGTGGCTTATACCGACCCTTCGGGTGATCTTGTAACCTCTATTGTGGAAGGAAAGGACTGCGCTTTCTGCATGAAAAAAGACGGAATGACCCTTTGTGCCATAGAGAAAGCCTGGCGCGAGGGACGCACGTCGTTCATGAAGCCTGTCAGCTGCCATCTCTATCCCATTCGCGTCAGCCATTTCGGCCAGTACTATGCCCTTAACTACAATCGATGGGACATCTGCAAAGCCGCCGTTATCAAAGGCGAAAAGGACGGCATCCCCGTCTATCGATTCCTTCGTGAACCTCTCATTCGTCGTTTCGGCCAGGCTTGGTACGATGAACTTGAACTTGTCGTCTCTGAACTATCGAAACAACAATTGCTTTGACAATTTCCAATTCCTAATTTGATAATTCCTGATTATGAAAAAATGTCCTCGTTGCGGCCTGACGTTTGCCGATGATAATCGTTATTGCACCTCCTGTGGCAGTCCTTTGGAAGACGTGATAGAACAAGTGGCTGAATCCTCTGAGCCTGCTCCTGAAGAAGAGGACGTTGCCGAACCTCAGTCGGAGACCTCGGAACAGACGTCTGACGAAAAGCCTGAACCCGACAAAAAACCGGACTTCGAGCAGAAGGCTGCGAATATGGCTGACGATCTTAGCGAAGCTCTTGGGGAACTTGGCGCGGCAGCAAAGAAAGTCGTCGAGAAAATCGGCGACAAAGCCAAAGAAGGTTACGAGAAATTCAAGGACGACGAAACCTTCAGCAAGTATAGCGGCAAGGCCAAGGAAGGCTTCGAGAAGGTGATGGACACGCCCGATAGCACCTCCGAATACGATGCTGCAGACGTGGAAAACAACAAGATAATCTCCCTTTTCGCCTATCTCGGCATCCTCTTCATCGTCCCTCTTCTTGCAGGTAAGGACAGCAAGTATGCCCGCTTCCACACCAATCAGGGCATCATCCTCTTCATCCTTTATATCATCTTGGTATTCCTTTCCACCTTCCCCCATATCGGCTGGGTTTTCACGATAGCTCAGATATTTGTTGCCCTGCTTGCCATTCTCGGCATCATCAACGCCGTCACAGGCAAAGCCCGCGAACTGCCCCTCATCGGCAAGTTCCGCATCCTGAAATAGCAAATCTCTTTGACCGAATGAAGACGAGGCTTTTATAATCTAAGTCTGTTCGTCTGCTGCTTTTATTTGCACAACGCGTTGAGCAACGTTGTACAACGCGTTGAGTAACGTTACACAACGCGTTGGGTAAACACGAGAGTCCTCTTCAAAAGTGTTTTTATCCTGAACGAATGCGCTATTTTACTTTCTCTAATTCCTGCATCATCTCTTCCAAGCCAGGCCAGCCTACGATGGTCTTGGCGAGCTTGCCATCTCGGTCATAGATGAGATAATGGGGAATGGCGTTTTCGTAGTCGGGGATTTGCATGGCCTCCACCTTCTCCTTGGGAACGATATAATGGTCGCCTGAGTGCTTTCCGATGTACTTCGTCCACTCGTTGCTCTCGCTACTGGTGTCGGTAATGTAGACGAAGTCCACTCCGCGTTCCAGCAGCTCTTCCTTCACGCTTTCCATCGCTTCCATTCCCATCCGGCATGGCCCACACCATGTAGCCCAGAAATCGACGAAGACGATGTGCCCCTTGTGCTCGGCAACGATTTTCGGCAGCCACTCCTGAGGCTCACCTTCTGGCAAATAGCGCCATGTGCCCTTGATGTCGGCGTTCTCCTTCTTCATTTCCGCCTGCACCTCGCGTATCTGCGCTTGGAACTCGGGCGACAAGGCATTCATTTCACTTTCAGTCACTCGCTGACCTGCCTTCACGCGCGTCATCACCTTCTTGGCCTCGTTCAGTTCCTTGAACCAGCGTCCTAATGGCGACGCTTCCAACCCGTTGGCTTGGATGTAAAGCCTTCCTTCATCAAACAAGTTATTCAAGCAGGCGAAGAAACCGAGTGCGTTGCGGTAGTAAGTCAGTTCGGGGGCATGAGGGTCTTGGAAGGTGAATTGCTGCTTGAACATGTCCAATGAGTCCTTGTCCTTGGTTAAGTTCCAAATCTTCTTCGTGAACGAGTAATCTCTCAGTTTTTTCAAGTAATCCTGTTCAATAATCATTCTTTGGTATTCCCGTTCCTGTTCTGTGAGTTCGAGTGAATCCAACTGCTTCACAACTTCCTGAAACTCATTCCAACACACCTCGCGCCATTCATCGAAGGTGTCATGATAGTGAGCCGTAGCATATTCGTGACTATAGCTAAGCTCTATGTCTTTCATTTGAACGGGCAGGGGCAGTTCAAAGGTTGCTCCTTCGATGTGGACGGCTTTGTTCCAGAGCTCACGTAACTTCTGCGTGGTGATGCTGTCGCGTGGCGTCTCTTTTTTGTAGTCTTCGTATGCAGCAAAAGCGGCTCTGTTGAAATCCAACTTGACGGTGTCGCCCGGAAAGAGCATGATAGACAATCCGTTGGTGAATTCATGTTTCAGCGGATAGCAGATGTCCCATGTGAAGGTGAATGTTCCAGCGATGGAATCGGTGGTGATTTCAGGACCATTTCCTTTCAGCGATTCATGATTTTCCCAAAAACCGGGGTGTTTGTCCGTGTCGCCCAGTTTCCAGTCAATATACCGTCCCTGAATAACGGCAGGAGCACTCTTACGCTCCCACATGGGAAGGGCTGACGAGCTTTGCGGTTTATTTGGAGTGCATGCTGCAAGGGCGAGCAGAACGAAGAGAATGGCGATAGGGGTTTGCTTATTCATTGTTCAGGTGGTTCGTTAGTTACTACTTTAGTAGCGCAGAAAATGAAGTTCCCGTCCTAATGTTCTTTATGCGATTCTTTTGCGTAATGTGACACTTAGAATGCGAAGGAGAGCTGGGTGTTCTGGAGGCTGCGCAAGGAGAGGATTTCGCGCTGGAAGTTGCGGACGAGCAGTTCAGGCTGCTGCTTCTCGCGCTTTTCGGGCGTGGCCTTGATGGCCTGCTGCGACCAAATGCGTTGCACGTCGTAGCTGCTGTAGAGCTGCTCCACGCCGTTTGCCGACAGGCGTTTGCTGCGGCAGTCGCTTCCCGTCAGCATCCAGTCGAAATGGCGGAAGTTCAGCAGGTCGCAGAATTTCTTCAGACGGATTTGCTCGTGGCTGTCCCAAGCGGGAGAAGTGCTGCTGGTGCTTTCCGAGGGCGGGTCGAGGAAGAAGAAGGTGTTGCCGCATGCCTCGTTATAGGTCTTTTCATAGTCGTCGCAGAGGATGTTGACGTCCTTCAGCACCTTGGAGTCGGCCAGCAGGACGGCCTCCTCGCAGATGTCGTAGCGTCGGGCCGCGTGGTACTTCAGTCCCTGTCCGCCCACGCTCGTCTTGTTGAGGAAGATGAACAGGGCGGCGTGGCGTATGCCGTCGGCAAGGCGTTCGTTGAACTCTTCGCGGGCTTCGTCGAAGTAATGGCTGCGCTTCGTCTCGTCGAGGGAGAGGAACTGCTTCTGAATCCGCTTCAGTTCGCTTACGAGTTCCGAAGCTCGGTCACGGACGGTATTATAGACGCGCATCAGGTCGAGGTTGTTGTCGTTGATGACGGCGCGTGTGATGTTGGGGTACGTCTGCAGCATGTGGAAGAGCATGGTGCCGCTGCCCACGAAGGGCTCGATATAAGTGACGTCGGGGGTGGTGGCGAAATCGGCGGGAAGGGCTTGCGAGAGTATGTGGAGATACTGGCTCTTTGCTCCTTGCCAACGGATGAAGGGTCGTGCGCCGATGTTCGTTCCTGCCATGTGCGGATTGTGGGATTAATGGGTTTTCTTTGGTATACTCTTCCGTTAGTTCCGCAAAAGTAATCATAGTGTTTGTATCGTACAAACTTTTTTCGTTTTTTTTGTGGAAAACTTTTAAAAAAGTTCATTTTTGTTCTGATTTCCCAGTCGCAGGCGTGCTTTTTGGGAATTATGGGGGGGGGAAAGCGCGTAAAGGTTTCCCAATAAGTCCTCGAGCATGGCTTGTGGCTGAGCAGTTTTGCGCAGATGTTTTCCGTTTTGGGAATACTACGTTTCCTCTTGTTTCTCCTTATGCCTTTGCCGCTACCCTAGAAGTTTTCGTTTTTATCTTATTTGCTCTCGTTGTTTCATCAGTTGCCTTCTTCGTTTTTTTATTTGCTTGCTCTGTTTATAAACACGGCCCCTGATTATATAAACAGCGCCCCTGTTTATAAAAACGCGGGCGCTGTTTATAAATATTTGCTTACGCTACGAAAAATGTCTGGCTACGGCTTGATGATTTCGACGAGATTCATGTCGAAGATGAGGGCAGAGTAGGCGGGAATGCCGCTGCTGTTCTTTTGGTCGGACTTGCCATAGCCCAAGGTGGCAGGGATGTAGATGCGCCAGACGTCGCCCACGTGCATCTGCTGGATAGCTGTGCTCACGCCGATAGTGAGGGCGCCGACTCCGAACTTCGTGGGGATGTTGTATTGGGGATTCACTTCCCCTTTGAACGATTGGTCGAAGATGTACCCTTCAGGATGAGCAGAAGTGGGCATGAGGCGTCCGCGGTAGTTAACGCAAACGGTATCGGTAAAGAAGGGACGGATGGTTCCGCTGCCTGTCTGCTCCACATGGCAATAGACGTAGTTCTCTGTGCCCCAATCGGCATCCTTGCCGTCGACGTCCTTGCCGACGAGGGTAAATGAGCGGAAAGTCTTCCATTTACCATCGGAATTAGAGGCTGCTACTCGTGCTATGGAGTCGATATAAGCCTCGCATCGCGCCTTCCAGTTATCGTATTCATCAACCTCCCCTGCCTCTTGACAAGAGAAAAAGGAACTAAGACTAAAGACTAAGACTAAAACTTGAAAAAAAGTTTTTGTATGCTTCATGTCAAACGTGTTATAGGTTTTAGCTTTAGTTCAGGGTCTTATCTTATTTCAACTTCCTGAGTAGCGAGGTGAGGCTGACCTTATCGGCAAGCAGATGGTCGAGTTCGGCGATGGGAACGCGCTCCTGCTCCATCGTGTCGCGATTGCGCAGGGTGACACAGTTGTCCTCCAGCGTGTCGTGGTCAACGGTAATGCAGTAGGGGGTGCCGATGGCGTCCTGACGGCGGTAGCGCTTGCCGATGGAGTCTTTCTCGTCGTACTGGCAGTTGAAGTGGAACTTCAGTTCGTCGAAAATCTCGCGTGCCTTTTCGGGCAGGCCGTCCTTGCGGACGAGGGGCAGAATGGCCAGCTTGACGGGAGCCAGCGCAGGGGGCAGGGCGAGGACGACGCGCGTCTCACCGCCCTCAAGCTGTTCTTCCTTGTAGCTGGCGCACATGACGCTGAGGAACATGCGGTCTACGCCGATGGAGGTTTCGATGACGAACGGGGTGTAGCTCTCGTTCAGCTCGGGGTCGAAGTACTTGATGCTTTTGCCTGAGAATTTCTCGTGCTGGCTGAGGTCGAAGTTGGTGCGGCTGTGGATGCCCTCCACCTCCTTGAAGCCGAATGGCATGAGGAACTCGATGTCTGTAGCGGCGTTGGCATAGTGGGCCAGTTTGTCGTGGTCGTGGAAACGGTAGTTCTCGGCGCCGAAGCCAAGAGCCTGATGCCATTGCATACGCGTCTGTTTCCACTTGGGGAACCATTCCAGTTCGCTGCCCGGACGGACGAAGAACTGCATCTCCATCTGCTCGAACTCGCGCATGCGGAAG
>CAMYYY010000022.1 GCA_947303715.1 uncultured Bacteroidales bacterium
CGTGACGCGCGCCGAGCGCGACAGCGTGGTCCTCAACAAGAAAACGGGCGCTACTGGCCTCAGCTTCCCCCTTGGTTACGCCAACGTGTGCGATACCTTTGTTTTTCAGTTTGCCCATATGGGTGTCAGCGATTCGGTGTTTATCTACCACGACAACCATCCCTACTTCATCTCGCTCGACTGCGGAACGGCAATGTTCCACACCCTCACTACTGCCGACTGCACGCACAATCTGATGCAGTCCGTCCAAATCACCCACCCTGAAATCAACTACGATGCGCAGGAGAACATTCGTATTGTGTTTGGCAATTAGTCTGCTGGTGTCGTTTGCGGCTCATGGGCAGGAGAAGGCGCCGTTTTTTCGTGGGCTCTCCGTCGGCGTGGATGTCTTTGGATGGATTTATCCTATCTTCGTTAGCGATGCCTATTACAACAACGAGGTATCGGCTGCCGTGAACTTGCAGAACCGCTTCTTCCCTGTAGTAGAGGTGGGGTATGGCCATTGCAACACCGTAGGCGACCTCTACGGCATTCACTATACCACGGCTGCGCCCTACTACCGTGTGGGAATGGACTATAACTTCCAGTACAAGAAGCATTCGCCTGTGGGTGTTATCTTCAGCGGCGCTCGTCTGGGCTACAGCAATAGCACCTATGATGTGGAAGCTGCGCCGCTCACCGACCCTTTGACTGGCAACGAAGTCCCCTTCCATCTCTCCGATATCCCCTGCCGAGCCTTGTGGGGCGAGGCGTTAGTCGGCATCCGTAGTCGAGTGTGGAAGGGATTCTCCTTAGGCTGGAGCCTCCGCTACAAGCGTCTGTTCTCCAACTGCTCCTCTGTCAATGGCAATCCGTGGTTCATCCCAGGCTATGGCGTCCACGGCACGGAAACCTTTGGCGCCACCTACCAACTGATTTGGAACTTCTGATGATATGACAACTATTGAGATTTGGCTTCTGGCTATAGCACTTGCGATGGATTGCTTTGCAGTTTCCGTTACGAGCGGGTTGATATTGAAGCAAGTGCGTCTGCGTCCTATCTTGACGATGGCTCTGCTGTTCGGCCTTTTTCAGGGGTTGATGCCATTAATTGGATGGATGGGAATGAGGTATCTGAGCGGCTATATTGAGCGCTTCGACCATTGGATAGCTTTCGGTCTGCTGGCCTTCATTGGCGGAAAGATGTTTTGGGAGGGCTTCAAGGGAAGCGAAGGCAGCCATTTCGACCCCACACGTTTGAACGTCGTCCTTGGTTTAGCAGTAGCCACCAGTATCGATGCCCTTGCCATCGGCATCTCGTTTGCCTGCACGGGTATGACGGCTTTCAGTGACATCTTGGCGCCCATTCTCATCATCGGCTTTGTGTCGTTCCTTTTTTCGCTTGTCGGTTCGCTCATCGGCGTTCGTATCGGGGGGAGATTCCATCTGCCTGCAGAGCAGATAGGTGGCGTCATCCTTATCCTCATCGGCATTAAGATTCTTATTGAGCACCTCTTATGAACGAAATGAAGAAACCCATCAATTGGCTCATCCTTCTTCTCCTTGTCGTGGGCACGGTGCTTGTCGTGCGTCACGACGGCAAGGGCGGCACAGGCACTTGGCACACCAATCAGGGTTACATCTTCGGCACCGTCTATAAGGTGACCTACCAGTACAAAGACGACATCCAGACACTCATTGAGGCGCGTATGCACGAGGTCGACAACTCGCTGTCGCCCTTTAACGAGCACTCCGTCATCACCCGTATCAACACGGGTGAGAATATGGAGACCGATAGCCTCTTCCGTACCGTCTGGCGCAAGGCGGCCGAGGTTTATCGGCTGACGAACGGCGCCTTCGACATCACCTGTGCTCCGCTTGTCAACGCCTGGGGTTTCGGTTTCCGCCAATCGGAGTTTCCCACCCCTCAGACCATCGATAGCCTGCTTGCCTTCGTCGGTATGGACAAGGTGCGGATGGAAGGCACGCGTATGGTGAAGGACGACCCCCGCATGCTCCTCGACTGCAGTGCCATTGCCAAGGGCTTCGGCTCCGACTGCGTGGGAGCGCTTTTCGAAAGCCTTGGCATACGCAACTATATGGTTGAGATAGGAGGCGAAGTCGTTGTGCGCGGCGTCAATCCCAAGGGAAATCTCTGGCGTATCGGCATCAATCGTCCCACGGACGACAGCCTCTCCCTCTCCAACGAGCTCGATACCATCCTCTCTCTTACCGACTGCGGCCTTGCCACCTCAGGCAACTATCGCAACTTCTATTACAAGGACGGGCAGCGCTATGCCCACACCGTCGACCCGCGTCTGGGCTATCCCGTCCAGCACGCCGTGCTCTCCGCCACGGTCATTGCCCCCACATGTATGGAGGCCGATGCCCTCGCCACATCCTTCATGGTTATCGGCGCCGACAGCGCTCGCACCATCGTTGATGCCCGCCCCGACCTTCGCGCCTACCTTATCCTCTCCGCCGACAGCGCCAGCTATACCACTCTCCGCCTCGGCCGATGGGAGGAAAAGGATTGAAAAAATAATAATTTGAAAATAGGATTTAGATATTATGAAAAAAACGCTCCTCTGTCTTCTCATCATTGTGTGTTCAATCTTCACGTTTCGGTCCTCAGCTGTACGTGCTGCCGACGTTACTGTCGCTTCCCCTGACGGCACACTTATCTTAACCCTTAAGACGGATGAGGGGTTGTCGTACAGTCTCACTTCTCACGGTACCCAGCTGATAGCCCCTTCGCCGATGGGCTTTGAGCTGAAAGGCGAACGTCCGATGGCGGACGACTTCACCCTCGTTCGCCCTGCCGACGTCCAGCTGTGCAGCGACCATTGGCGCCCTGTGGTGAAGAATCGTCATGCAGAGGTTTCCCTCACCTGGAACGAGGCCACCCTGCAGTTAGTGGAGCGTCAGGGAGACCGTCGCCGTATGGACATCGAGGTGCGCGTCTTCGATGGCGGTGTAGCCTTCCGTTATACTCTCTACGGTGCTCCAAGGATTGGCGACCGTCAGATTACACGTGAGCTCACGGGTTTCAACGTGCCCGAGTCGGCATCGGCATGGGCGGCCATCTATAACCCCGACTACACCTCCAGTCAGGAGAACTCCTTTTGGAAGACGGCTGCTACCGAGCTTTCTACCGAGCGGGTGATGGGCTTGCCCTTCCTTGTGGAGTTGGACACGGAGCATTACGTTGCCATCACCGAAGCCTGCATTGACGATTTTACATCGTGCTATATTGGGCGAAGCGAGGGCATCCACGATGGCCTTGTCAGCCTCTCCACCCGTCTGTCGCCCCTGCCGGGAGAGCCTGTGGACGGGGTGAAAGTGCGCTTCGACGAGCAGACCACGTCGCCGTGGCGCGTGATTTTGGTTGCCGACCATCCGGGGCGGTTCATCGAGTCCGAGATCATACAGGGGCTCAATCCGCCTTGTGCCATTGCCGACCCCTCGTGGATAAAGCCTGGCCTCTCGGCGTGGGATCATTGGTGGAGCGGCGAGGTGAAGATGGAGACGGACGTCATTAAGCAGTACATTGACCTGGCTGCTGCCGAGGGATGGCCTTACATGCTGATTGACTGGCAATGGTACGGCCCTTATAACACCCCTCAGGCCGACATCACGCGCCCAGCCTCGCAGCTGGATATGCCAGGCATACTCGCCTACGCCCGCCAGAAGAACGTCCGCTGCTGGCTCTGGCTCTACTGCACGGATGTCAACCGTAACGGCGCTTTCCGCCGTGCCTTTGCCGAGTACGAAAAGTGGGGTATTGCGGGCATAAAGATTGACTTCATGGATCGCGATGATCAGGAGATGATGCGCTGGTATCGCCGCATCGTGCGCTGTGCTGCCGAGCACCATCTGATGGTCGATTTCCACGGAGCCACCAAGCCCGACGGCATCGAGCGCACATGGCCTAACCTGCTCACCCGCGAGGGTGTGTTGGGCGAGGAGTATTACAAATTCTCCACCCGTGTGACGCCCGAGCATAACACCACGCTACCCTTCACCCGTATGCTGGCAGGGCCGATGGATTATACGCCAGGCGGCTTCCTCAACGTCACGCCTGCCGATTTCCGCCAGCAGACGCCCACGCTCGTCACCAACACCCGCTGTGCCGAGCTGGCAAAATTTGTCATCTACGAGAGCCCCCTCACCGTCTTCAGCGAGCACCCCGATTACGTCCTCGGCCAGCCAGGAGCCGATTTCCTGAGTCGCGTGCAGACTACGTGGGATGACACCCGCTTCCTCGCGGGCTATCCCGGGGAGTACGTTGCCCTAGCTCATCGGAGCGGCAGCCAGTGGTTCATCGGCGTGCTGGGCAACAGCCAGCCGCGCACGCTTACCCTTGACACCTCGTTCCTGCCCGCAGGCGATTACGAGCTGGAGTATTGGGCTGACGGCGCGAAGGCCGGCAAGAAGCCCACGGAGGTTGCTCACAAGATCGTCACGTTGCGCGCAGGCCGCCCGCTGAAAATCCGCCTTGCCCCCGCAGGAGGCTACGTCGCCATTCTCAACCCAAAGTCTGCGTCCAAATAAAATCAAACGTTAGAAAAATAGAATCAAACTCTGCAAAATTAGAATCAAATGCTAGCAAATTAGCGTTTGATGCGATTTTTTAAAAGTCTTGCGCTAAATTGCAAGCCTTTGCAAGGCTTAAGGTACTCGAAGTGGGACTTGAACCCACACGCCCATCACTGGGCAAGGGATTTTAAGTCCCTCGTGTCTACCGATTCCACCATTCGAGCATCGTTTCGGCAGCGAAGGTAGTGCAAAAAATCGGATTCGCGAACACAAAACGCAATTTTTTTCCGTTAGCGGGGTATTTTTCCCTGCGCGTCGCTACCTTTCGCCGCACTTCATGACCTTCTTGCCGTTGTAGATGTAGATGACGCCGGGCAGCATGTCGTCAGGCGAGGCTACGGGACGGCCCATGAGGTCGAAGAGTCCCTGGCGGCAGGGCTGCGCATCGTCGGGCTGCAAGGGTGAGGCGGGGGCAAACGGCGTATGGATGCCCGTGTCGATGTAGTTGGGGTCGCCCAGGTAGTAGAGGTGGAAGGCGTCGCACTTATACCACGTGTCGCCCTCGGCAATGCCGATAGTGAGCTCGCCGTTGTCTACCCAGATGCTGTCGATGACGGCCTCGGTGAGGTAGTACTTGCCCAGCTCGGAGGCGGGGACATCCAAGGTGTCGGCATCGGCAAAGAGGCGGACGATGCCACCTTCGTCAGTGCCCGTCATGACGGTGAGCCGGTACCAGCCCGTGAGCAGCCCTGTGACGGTCTGCGAAATGCGGGTGGACTTGCCCTGGCTGTTGTTGTGGAGGAAGAAGTTGCCCTCGCTGCGGGCAATGAAGGTGGCGGTGTTGGTGATGGGGCGGACGACGGAGTGGTTGTCGGTTTTCCATCCGTTTTTGTTGTTGGTCTCGAACGAGGGGTTGGTGATGAACGCCGTGAAGTCGACGGGCTGGGTGACGGTGGCCACCATCAGGGGGTAGCTGACGCTGAAGGTCTCCATCTCCTTGATGATGCGGTTGATGTCGGTGGACTCCAGCTCCATAGCCTGCCATACGTCGCGGGCGTTGGCAATGAGGGCGCGCATCTGGATGTTGGCGCTGTCGCGGAGGGCGGCGTGATGGGCATCGTAGAGCGCCTGTGCCTCGTCGATGGCGAGGGCCAGCTTACGGTAGGCTTTCTCGAAAGTCTCGTTCACCGTAGCGCGCACTTTCTTCGACGTCGAGGCGAGGATGAAGGTGAACGGGGCGGCCATGTAGGTAGTGTCGCTCTCGGCATTAAAGTATTGCGTTGAGACCGTAGGATCGGTGTCGAGGACAAGGACGTGGGTCTTTTCGTCAGGCACCAAGGCACGGGGGCGGAAGGTGGCGAAAGCACCGATGAAGGGGCTCGTGACCACGGTGTCGGTAGCCGCGCAAACAGCGACGTTGGTGGCCGTGAAGGGCTTCGGTGAGGTGGCGCTGGCCAGTACCATGTAGGGCTTGGCGGCATCGAGGTGGCTTACCGTCGTGGCCTCGGTGAAGTACGACTTGCCCACTTCGGTGACATAGCGGCAGACGTAGTCGCGCGGGCTGGGACAGCCGAAGGGCAGGATGAGTGTGTGGAGCACGCCGGGGATGAAGTCGGGCGTGTACTGCGCCCTGGCGGCCTGGAACGGCTCGAGGGGGCGGAAGTCATAGCCTGCTGTAAGGCGAAGGTCGGCACAGTGGCCGTCAACAACGATGTTGGTGCCGCCTGGGACGTTGCTTTTCACATAGAAGAGGGCATTGGGGTTGGCGGCGCTGAGGTTACCCGTAACGCCGCTGACGTTGCGAAGGTCGTAGGCGGTGACGGCTGGGTCGTGGGAGAGGGAGGCAAAGGCCGTGACATCCCAGGCGCCGGAGAGGACAGCTGTGCCGTCGATGAGCGTGTCGACAGCCAGCGACTCCTTGCCCACAACGAAGCGCAGAAGCGTGTCGGTCGT
This sequence comes from uncultured Bacteroidales bacterium, assembly GCA_947303715.1. Taxonomy (GTDB): domain Bacteria; phylum Bacteroidota; class Bacteroidia; order Bacteroidales; family Bacteroidaceae; genus UBA1189. The sequence continues at coordinate 6,472 of CAMYYY010000022.1, forward strand.
GGCGATGTTCATTTCGTCGGCCGAGACATGGAGGATGAGGTGCACCCCTTCATTGAGGCGGTTGAAGGTGTGGTCGATGGTCTTACGCTCGCCCGAGGCAAAGGCAATAGTGTTGACGCTCTTGTTCTTGTAGTTTTTCACTTCGCCGGTTTCAGGATTCCATTGTTCGAGGATGAATTTCACGGTGGGCTGCCCGGGAGTAGCCTCGGCGCTGTTACTGATATCGGCAAAGACGTTTACAGTATTTCCGTTGAGCTTGTAGAATGCCATGCCGCCCGCCATGATGGTGTCGGTGGATACGGCAGCATCGATGCCGTGGAGGGTGAACGACGGCGCAGGATCAACCACCTTGACAGGGGTGTGAGTAATCACCTGACGATTGGCATCGGTGGCATAGATGAAGTAGGAGCGTGCAAGGGAGGGGCGGAATTCAAAGGGGACGGAAACCATCTCACCCGGGGCGATAGTAGTCTCGTTGTTGGTGGACACGGCGGTGCTGGACGACGAAGGTGCTTTTTCGGTGGTCTGAAGATAGAGTTGGAAGCCCTTGACGGGGACGGTACCGTTGTTCGTGATGTCAACCGTGACGGAGCCCTCCACGCGGCGGTAGAGGATGCTGTCGGTATGGATGACGCCCGAAACGTTGGGATGAGTGGGCGTGATGTTATAGACGATTTCCTGCCAGATGCAGAAGCCGTTGACGCCATCCTTGAGGTCAAGGGTGTACCATCCATCACCGCCGCCACCCCAGCCGAAGTTGAAGTGCCAAAGGCCGTTGCGGGCATTGTATCCGTCGATATTGATGGCATGTCCGCTCTCGCCGTCGGTGGTGAAGCCTGAGTAAATCAGCGGCTTCTGGGCGGCGAGGCTGCCGTAGATGAAGCTTTCCCAGTTCTCAATCTCCATATCGTTGCGGCTGAGGTGAGTACCACCCAAGCCGAAGTGGCTCTTCATGGCTTTGTTGGCCTCGCTGATATAGCCACCGGTGGAATGCCAGTAGCCCAAGCGTGCAGCTGAACCGATAGTGAAACAAAGGGTGGCTACGGGGAGCTTGAGTTCCTGAGGCTCGTTATTGTTGTAGCTGTCGAACATCAGGTCGTACTCGATGGGTGTGCCCTTGGGATAGCTGACGGTGACGTCGCACTGCTCCTCGCCGCCCCTGTAGGTGGGGGTAGTGGCCAGCAGCTGGTGGGGGAGGTCCTTGCGGAAGTAGTAAATGACCTGCGATGTGGCGGTGGCTACACAGCCAACGACGGCATGGTCGCCATTATCGGGGCAGATGGGACAAAGGATATTCCAGGGAGCGCCTTGGTTCCAGTGGCTTTTCATGAGCGGAGTGATGGTCTCGCGATAGGCATTGGCACGACGCGGAGCGTACGACGGCAGCTTAGCCTCACGGCCCAAAGTCACCACGTCAGTAACGCAGTTCAGCATATCGCGCAGCGCAGGGGGGAGGTTGTTCTCGTCAAAGTCACCGCTGTCGGTATAGCCTAGCACGGCAGGTTGGCAGTCATCACCGCTGACAAGGATGTAGCCTTTGTCGTCGCCACGGGAGATGACATAGTAGGGAGCATCTTCCTGAGGGGCGGCAGAGGCTGTGCGGCGCATGGCGCGAACACGTTGCGGGGCAAGCGATTCACCCAGGAATTCCTCGGCAATGCGGATGGCTTGAGAGGGAGTGACAACCTCGGCCTTCAAGGTGGCAAAACCAACAAAAACGGCTGCAAAGAGCAGGATAGCGTATTTTTTCATCTTCGTAAATAAAAATTGAGTGCGCAAAGGTACATTTTTGTATGGTAAAAAAAAGTTAATGCCTGAATTATTTTAGAAAAACTCTTGCAAATGGGAAAAAAAGCAGTACTTTTGCGCCCCAAATCAAAAAAGAACACCTAAAAACAAGAACGAAACTATGTATTGGACACTTGAATTAGCATCAAAACTGGAGGACGCTCCCTGGCCAGCAACCAAGGACGAATTGATTGACTACGCCGTCCGCTCTGGCTCGCCACTGGAGGTTATTGAAAACTTGCAAGAGATAGAGGACGAGGGAGAAATATACGAAAGCATCGAGGATATCTGGCCCGACTACCCCAGCAAGGAGGATTTTTTCTTCAACGAGGACGAATATTAGGTAGTTTGATTTAAATTTCAATCAAAAACCAGCGGGAGGAGCAAAGATGCTTGCTTGTCTCGCTGGTTTTTGATGGTACTAAATAGTTCTTTTTGTTTGCCTTGGTTACGTTTTTACATTAAATATCTTTTTCTCATTTTCCTTGCCTCTTTTTGTTCTTTTTGGACATTGCGGCATCATACTTCTCCCAAAGTTTCTTCTTTGCTGTCAAAGCCTGTTGCCTGGCCGTGCTTTCGCGTGCGGCTTTCTCGGTAATTGCTTCATCTTCGGGAGAGGCGTATGCATGACGGAATGCTTTCTGTTCTTTCCAGTCCCCACGAGTGAAATCAGGGAAAGATACTGCTGCACAGCCGTTGTCCATACTCAATGCCCCAAGTTCAGCTAAGGCGCACCACTCGGCTAAGTCATAGACGTCGATATCTAACGGTAGCCCGTTCTGAAGGCAATATACCAGCCGGGCATCCATAGTATAGTCCATGCCACCATGGCCAAATTCACGTCCGAGGTCGCCGAATTTTTTCAAGATTGGGTGGTAGTACTTCGTCATGAGTGCATCGTACTCTTTTTGGGGAAGAAAGGAGTGCCCGGAAATCTTACCCGCCATTTCGGCCAGGCCCATATCGCTGACACTCTTCTGGCTGATATATATCTTTGGGTCAGGGTATTTGGTGCAGTAGCCTTTAGTGCCAGTGAGTTTATACAGACGATTGTAGGGCTGAGGACTCATCACGTTGTGTTGAATCTCTACGACCTTGCCCTTTTCAGTACGCATAAGTGTCGTTGTATGGTCTCCATTGCGGAATTCGTCGCACTCCTTACCGGTTACTTCCTGATAGCCTTCTCGGCCGCAGAAGCTTTCGGTGTCCATAGCGACCAGCGTTTTGAAGCGATCGCCGCGATGGATGTTCAGCGCCTGAGCTACTGGCCCCAGTCCGTGAGTGGGATAGATGTCGCCTCGGTTCTCCTTATTATATTTCAGTCGCCAGTGAAGATTTTCCGGATCCGAGCCGTCGGGGTTATGCCAATAACCGGTCCAGATGCCCGCTTCGTTCAGCGTGTGGATGTAGGCTCCTTCTGCACGGATAATCTCACCGAAGAGTCCTTGTTGTGCCATGTTTAATGCACACATTTCGTAGTAGTCATAGCAGCAGTTTTCCAATAGCATACAATGCAGGCGATTCTTCTCACTCAGGTTGATGAGCTCCCAGCATTGTTCTAAATTCATGACACTAGGCACTTCGATGGCTGCGTGCTTGCCGTTCTCCAGCGCACACTTGGCAATGGGGAAGTGGTGGTCCCAGTCCGTTGCTATATACACCAGATCGATATCCTCGCGCTTACACATTTCCTCGTAACCCAGTTCTCCGCTGTAAATGGCGGCAGGCGGGAGGCCAGCGTCACGGAGATATTTCTGGGTATCTTGTGCGCGTTCTTCTTCATAGTCACAGAGGGCTACAATTTGTACGCCAGGGATGTGGCAGAATCGGTTCACAGCCCAAGGACCGCGACTTCCCAGACCTGCAAATCCCACACGAACCGTTTCCAGCTTGGGAGCCGTCAGACCCAGAACGTTTTTCTGCCCTGCGGGGCGGGCAGGAGTGTCGATGACTATGGTACCCTTTTCCCAATGCCATTTTGTGCTAGGGCTGATACTCTGAGCACCCATGGAGGTGCAAAAGGCAAGCAGAGCTATGCCGAGAAAGATTCGATGCTTCATATCTTTTTGTCATATGAAAAAAATTACTATTTCTTCACCTTCACTCCGTCGGCTTTGATGAGTGTCAGGAGGCTTTGTGTCCAGATCTCAGCCAGATGGACAGCACCTTCGGCATTGGGGTGGAGATAGAAGGTGCCAGAGTTGCCGCGTTCGGCGGTAAAGAGGGGACGGTTGTTCTCAAAAAACTCCCATACGCCCCGTTCGCCAGCATAAACCTGGTCGTATTCGGCTATGAGGGCATCGATGATGGGGTAGTAGGAGCGGAGTCGCGTCATGCCTTCCTCAAGGTAGCGCGAGCCGTTGTGGGTGTTAGGGCTATACCAGAGGGGGTAGTTGACGATGATTTTGCAGGTGGGAAAGCGGCGGATGAGCTCGTCGATGATAACCTTCATGTTCGTGCGGTAGGTCTCGGTGCTGACGGGCGCCCCTTCGGTACCGATGATGGCGCTGTCGTTGGTACCCAGCATGATGCTGAAGTAGAGCAGGCCGCCATTGTTACGGACAAATGTGTTGGCAGCCATGGAAACGGTGGTAAAGTCAGAGCGTCCTGGCAGATAGCCCCAGGTAGTGATGCCTGAGTGCCCGCCGTTGAAAACGTGGGTGGTGACGCCGGTGGCTTCCTCGACCATCTGCCGGCAGATGATGGGCGGAGCCTGCGTGGTGGGGTTGCTGAGTGTGGCTCCGTAGGTGATGCTGTTACCGATAAAGACGAGGTTTATGTTCTCCTTCGGGTTGCTGGGAGCGGGTTTTTCCTCTTCTTCTTTCTGGATGGCTTCATAGACTTGGAATCGGCCAAGGGAGAGCAGCAGGCCTGTGCGCGACGTACGGTCGCAGGTGCGGCTGGCTAACGTGCGCTTAACGACGAACTTGACGTCGGTATAGGCTGCGCCAAGGTCGATGTGGGGCGAGGTATAGCGTTCAGGGCGCATGGCTGTAAAGTCGGCGTCCATGTTCGTCAGCGTACGGATGAACTTCCATTTGCCGTCAGGCTGATTGGCAGCGAGGACATCCACCTCGAGGGGGGTGTCGTAGGTTGATTGCCAGTTTGAGCCCGTCATGGTGAAGATGATGTGTTGCTCAGCCTTGGTAAAGTGTACTTGCAGATAGGGGTCAACGCCAGCTGGAATGACGTTGGGGCCGCTCCAGGCGGTGTGGAAGATGTACTCGTCCGTACCCACGCCGTCGCTTTCAGGACGCAGCAGGTTCGCCACGCCGAACTGGTTGCTCTGCGGGGGAGTGGAGGTTATTTGTGCAGGGTCATTCAGCAAGGCACGGCCTTTTGTCCAGACCATCGTGGCAGCTATGCTGCACGTTGTCTGCAGGCTTGCCACGAAGACAAGCAGCAAAGGAAGGATGACATGTTTTTTCATAGAGAAGATAAAAGATTTTTGACGGCCCAAAGATAGTGCAAGGCGAGAGATAATGCAAATTTATTTGCAATTATCTGAGGTGATTTCTGCCGAATACGAAATCAGGCACATCGTCTACAAAAATCCCTTTTCCTTTATTGCTATAGGGGAAAGAGAGGGAAACGACAGAAATCTGTCACTATCTGTCACTCATTAGTTCCTGAACGCCAACAAGTTTGACGGATTGACGGATATGACGGAGAAAAAAACTTTTTTTCTGCATTATCTGTTTCCGCAGAGAATTGCAGGAATTGCCGCAGGCCATCCCCTCAACTGTCCAGACAGACCTTGCTTTCCAGAAAATTCCATCAAATGGAAAAAAAATTCCAGCTGATGGAACTTTTTTTCCAGCAGCTGGAATTTTTCAAACGTCAAACGTTATTTCAGCATAGTTTACAGCTTAGCGGTCTATCAGTAGAGTCGTGTGTATAACCCAGAAAGGTATCAGCTGAGCAACCTGAACAAATGCCTATACTAAATGGATGTTACGTGCCGATGCAGCAATAAACGATACAAATAGGGGATGAGGATGTGTCGGACGGCTACGGAATTCGGGATGGTACTGTACTCCTACGAAGTGGGGATGATCCTTCAACTCCATCGCCTCCACAAGGTCAAGGTCGGGGTTGATGCCTGCTGTTCGCAGACCGCCCTCCTCCAGCACCTGACGGAATGCGTTGTTTAGTTCATAGCGATGTCGGTGGCGCTCGGTGATAATGCCCCCTTCAGGCATACCGTAAGCCGCTGCAATGAGCGTACCAGGTAAGAGGCGGCAGGCATAGTTGCCCAATCGCAACGTGCCACCCATGTCGTGAATATCCTGTTGCTCGTCCATGAGACAGACAACGGGATGAGGTGTATGGGGATTTAGTTCGGTTGAGCTTGCTCCGTCCAGCTGGCAGACGTCACGTGCGAATTCAATGGCAGCTACTTGCATACCGAAGCAGATGCCGAAGAAGGGTATCTTGTGCTCCCGTGCATAACGGCAGGCCATCATCATCCCCTCCGTACCTCGGCTACCAAATCCGCCAGGAACAATGATACCGGCGGCTGTGCTCAGCAATTCCGCCACTTCGGCATCGTTGCGTCCCTCTAATCGCTCTGCATCGAGATAATCGACCATCACCTTTGCCCCCAATGTGAAACCCGCATGACGCATGGCCTCTGCCACGCTAATATAGGCATCGGGCAGATGGGTGTATTTGCCGACAAGGGAGATGTGCACCTCGTGGCTAAGTCCATCAACCGTCGTTACCATTTGCTGCCAGGCACGGAGGTCGAAGCCACGTGAAGGAAGGCGAAGGAGATCCAGTACTGCCTCGTCCATACCCTGCTGATGATAAACAAGGGGCACCTCGTAAATATTTTTCACATCGATGCTGGCTATCACATGAGCTGCGGACACCGAGCAGAAGAGCGCTATCTTCGCCTTCACCTCGTCAGGAGGCATGATGGGGGTGCGGCAGACAATCACATCGGGTTGGATGCCTACGCTGCGCAGGGCGATGACGGAGTGCTGCGTGGGTTTCGTCTTCAGCTCGTCAGAGCCGTAGAGAGCCGGTAGCAGGGTAGTGTGGATGAAGAGGGTGTCGCCGTTGCCGTGTTCCAACCTTACTTGTCGAAGTGCTTCGAGAAAGGCTTCCGACTCAATGTCGCCCACCGTACCGCCTACCTCGGTAATAACCACATCGGCACCGGATGTCTCTGCAGCCTCATAGACCTTGCGCTTGATTTCATCGGTGACATGGGGTACAATCTGCACCGTTCCTCCCAAGTAATCGCCGCGTCGTTCGCCTTCGATGACGGTCTTCATCACACGGCCCAACGTGATGTTCGAGGTGTGGTTCAGCTCCTCATCAATGAAGCGCTCGTAGTGGCCAAGGTCGAGATCGGTCTCGGCACCATCAGCGGTGACGAACACCTCGCCATGCTGATAGGGGCTCATGGTGCCTGGGTCGACGTTGATGTAGGGGTCAAACTTCTGCATGAACACCTTGTAGCCGTGTGCCTTCAGCAGCAACGCCACACTCGATGCTGTGATGCCCTTACCCAATCCTGACACTACGCCACCTGTCACAAAAATATACTTTGCCATAATCTTTAACTTGTTGATTTGTTGACCTGTTGACTTCATCACTCCCATTCAATGGTCGATGGCGGTTTAGACGAGATGTCATAGCAGACACGGTTAACGCCTTTCACTTTGTCGACGATGGAACTGCTGACGGCAGCGAGGAAGTCCTGTGGCAAATGTGCCCAGTCGGCCGTCATGGCATCGGTGCTGGTGACTGCCCGCAGTACTATAGGACTGTCATACGTTCGCTCATCGCCCATCACACCCACTGTCCTTACATCCGCAAGCAGCACCGCTCCCGCTTGCCAGACCGTATCGTAGAGGCTACGCCCATCGGAACAATGCCATTCACGCAGTGCACGGATGAAAATATCGTCGGCCTCCTGTACTATGCGAACAGTCTCACGGTTCACCTCTCCCACGATACGTACAGCTAGCCCTGGACCTGGGAAGGGATGACGACCAAGCAGTTTTTCGGGTATGCCCAGCTGACGACCCACGGCTCGCACCTCGTCCTTGAATAGCCAGCGTAGTGGCTCACATAGGCGCAATCCCATCTTTTCAGGCAGGCCACCTACATTGTGATGACTCTTGATGACGGTGCCCGTCACCGTGCGGCTCTCGATGCGGTCGGGGTAGATGGTACCTTGCGCCAGCCAGCGCGCCCCGCCAACGGCTGTGGCCTCACGGCTGAATACTTCCACAAAGTCGCGTCCGATGATGCGTCGTTTCTGTTCAGGCTCACGAACCCCCGTCAGGTCACCGAGAAAGCGTTCCGAGGCATCGACCCGTTTCACGTTTATTCCCAGCTGGCGATAGATCTCTATCACTTCGTCCGCTTCATTTTTGCGCATCAGGCCGTGATCAACAAAGATGCCCGTGAGTCTGTCACCGATGGCGCGGCTGACCAAAAGAGCACATACCGACGAATCGACACCGCCCGAAAGCCCTATGACGACGCGGTCGTCCGTGCCCACCATCTGCTTGATGTCGCTGATTGCAGAGGAAATGAAGTTCCCTGCACTCCAAAGCCCCCGGCTGCCGCAGATGCCGCAGACAAAATTTGTCAGCAATGTCTGTCCCTGTTCCGTGTGGCTTACCTCGGGATGGAATTGTACACCCCACACCCTCTGCCCGGGTATAGCAAACGCTGCAATGGCGACATCCGTTGTCGAGGCAATTACATGGGCACCATGCGGCAGGTCACGGATAGTGTCTCCGTGACTCATCCAAACCTGTGTGTCCACTGTCATTCCTTTCAGGAGTGGGTCGGCAGTATCGGCAGCCGTCAGACGCGCTCTTCCATATTCATGGGCACCTGTACGAATCACAGTGCCTCCTCCGTCAGCCGCTATCCGCTGGGCACCGTAGCAGATGCCCAATACAGGCACGCGTCCCATGTATCGTCCGAGGTCTGCCTGCAATGCTTCATCGTCTGTGACCGAGTAGGGCGAGCCGCTCAGAATCACGCCAATTACATCCTCGTCGTCCCCGACGGGGTATTCACTTGGGAGCATAATTTCACAAAACGTGCCCGTTTCCCTTACCCGTCGCGCAATCAACTGCGTCGTCTGCGATCCAAAGTCCAAGATGATAATCCGCTGCATAATTCCTATTTTTAGTATTCAATCTTCAATTATTAATCTTTAATCTTCAATACCCATATTCCCCGCGGTGCTTGACGAGCGGAAGGGCAATGGGAACCTTGCAGAAAGCCTCGATGAATGCCGCTGCCAGCCGCGCATTGGTAATTAGCGGCACATTGTGGTCAATGGCCGTGCGGCGGATGCGATAGCCGTTCTCCAGCTCGCGCGGAGTGTGATTCTTGGGGATGTTTACTACGAGATCCAGCCGTCCGTCCGTGAGGTATTCCATTACGTTAGGTTTCTGTGCTGAGTCCGGCCAGTGTACCACCGTTATGTCCGTAATACCCTCCGCAGTAAGGAAGGCCGCTGTTCCGCTGGTGGCATAGAGTCTGTAGCCAGCATTGGCCAGCTTCCGCGCCGCATCCGTCAGCTCCACCTTCGACTCGGCTGGTCCCGATGATAGCAGGATACCTCCGCCCCGCCGGGGAATACGGTAGCCTACACTGAGCATACCCTTCAGCAGCGCCTCATGGAACGTGTCGCCCATACCTACTGCCTCGCCTGTGCTGGCCATGTCGACACCCAGCACGGGGTCGGCCCTTAGCAAACGAGCAAACGAGAACTGCGCCACCTTTACCCCCACATAGTCTATGTCGGCGTAACGGCAACCCTCTGCTGGGGACGATGACTGCTCCCCGAGCATGATGTCCGTCGCCAGGGCAATGAAGTCGTGTCCCGTCATCTTTGAAACAAATGGCATGCTGCGCGATGCCCTCAGGTTGCACTCGATAACCCTCAGTCCCCCATCTTTGGCCAAAAACTGGATGTTAAATGGGCCCGAGATGTGTAGTGCCCCAGCAATCTGTCGCGTAATGCGCTTCACCTGCCGTAGTGTGCCGACATATAGTTTCTGCGCAGGAAACACTACCGTGGCATCGCCCGAATGGACACCAGCAAACTCCACGTGCTCGCTTATGGCATAGAGTTTCACTTGTCCGTCCTGCGCCACAGCATCAATTTCCACCTCCTTCGCCCGTTCGATGAACTCCGTCACCACCACAGGGTGGTCGCTGCTGACTGCTGCCGCATCGCGCAGGGCATTCTCCAGTTCGGCCTCGTTGCTGACAACACGCATGGCTGCACCCGACAGTACATACGATGGCCTTATCATCACCGGCCAGCCTACTTCGCGTACAAACTCGCGGATGGCCTCCGTACTTGTGAGTTCACGCCAGCGTGGTTGGCCGATACCCAAACGGTCGCACAGCGCGGAGAACTTGCCGCGGTCCTCGGCCATGTCAATGCTCGAAGCTGACGTTCCTAACAGGGGCACACCTTGTGCCGCCAACGCAGGTGCTAACGTGTTAGGTGTCTGACCACCCACTGACACTACGACACCACGCGGATTCTCCACTTCACATATATCCAATACCCGTTCCAACGTCAGTTCTTCGAAATAGAGGCGGTCTGACATATCGTAGTCAGTGCTTACCGTTTCAGGATTGCAGTTCACGGTTACCGCACGATACCCCCTTTCTCTTATCCGCTTAATGGCTGAAACCTCACACCAGTCGAACTCCACGCTGGACCCGATTCGGTACGCTCCACTGCCTAGCACGATGACCGCCCCCTTTTCTTCACGGGGGAGTGGGGCAATGTCGTCCGTTGTGCCGTGATACGTCAAATAGAGATAGTTGGTACGGGCAGGATATTCTCCGGCCAACGTGTCAATCTGCTTCACCACAGGCACGATGCCTGCTTCCTTCCTTATACGGCGTATGCTGTCTTCACTTTTTCCCGTCAAACGGCCTATTTGGCTATCGCTGAAGCCCAGCTGCTTGGCCAGTCGGAGTTGGAGGGTAGGCGGGATGGACGCAGTTGATCGACGCAGCATTTCCGCCATACGATGGATATTCTCCATCCGGCTGAGGAACCACGGGTCGATATGCGTCAGCCCGTGCAACCGCTCCACTGTGTAGCCCTGTTCAAATGCCTGCGCGATGGCCAGCAAACGCTTGTCAGTAGGGGCAGAAAGGGCATTGTCCAGCTTGTCTGTATCAACACTGTTTCTCTCGTCTACTTCGAATCCCTGTAAACCCTGACCTACCATGCGCATACCCTTCTGTAGCGCCTCCTCAAATGTCCGCCCGATAGCCATCACCTCACCCACCGATTTCATGGATGACCCCAGCAGGTGCGATACTCCGGAAAATTTTCCGAGGTCCCAGCGAGGTAGCTTCAGCGCCACATAGTCCAGTGCAGGTTCAAAGCAGGCCGTTGTCACACCCGTCACGCTGTTCGGTAGCTCGTCCAATCCATAGCCCAGTGCTAGCTTAGCCGCCACAAACGCCAGTGGATAGCCTGTTGCCTTCGATGCCAGGGCGGACGAGCGGCTGAGGCGTGCATTCACCTCTATGACGCGAAAGCCCTCCCGCCCGTCAGGGTCGAGGGCATACTGCACATTGCACTCGCCCACGATGCCCAGCTGGCGCACGATGCGGATGGCGGTACGGCGCAGCAGGTGGTACTCGGCATCGGAGAGCGTCTGCGACGGTGCCGCTACAATGCTTTCGCCCGTATGAATACCCAGCGGGTCGATGTTTTCCATATTGCAGACGGTGACGCAATTGTCGTACCGGTCGCGCACCACCTCATACTCTATCTCCTTCCATCCTTGTAACGACTCCTCCACCAGCACCTGTGGTGCGTAGCTGAAGGCCGACCCGACGAGGGCCGTCAGTTCGTCGTCTGTCCGGCAGAAGCCCGAACCGAGCCCACCCAGCGCGTATGCCGCACGCACCATCACGGGGTAGCCCATCGCCTTTGCCGCCTCAAGCGCCTCAGCAGGAGTGGTGACGGCCACACTGCGTGGCGTAGGAGCATCGGTTTCGTGCATCGCTGCGGCAAACAGGTCGCGATCCTCCGTGCGGATGATGGCCTCAACGGGTGTGCCCAGCACCCTTACGCCATACCGCTCCAACGTCCCACTACGGGCAAGGCTGACGCCACAGTTCAGAGCCGTCTGCCCGCCAAAAGCCAGCATGATGCCGTCGGGACGTTCCCGCCGAATCACCATCTCTACCCACTCAGGGGTCACAGGCAGATAATATACCCTGTCGGCTATCCCCTCTGTGGTTTGTACCGTTGCCACGTTGGGATTAATCAGCACGGTTTCGCATCCCTCTTCGCGCAGAGCCTTCAATGCCTGCGTACCCGAATAGTCGAATTCGCCAGATTGACCTATCTTCAGGGCTCCCGAACCTAACACCAGAATTTTTCTCTTCTTCACGTTGACTAATTCTTCGTCTGTTACGACTCGACCATCTAAGCGAGTTTGATGGTTCTCGCTGCTTCGTCCGTTCATAGCATGTTCACAAACTGGTCAAACAAATCTTCTGTATCGGTGGGTCCACCAGACGCCTCGGGATGGAACTGAACGGCAAAGAAAGGCTTCGATGTATGACGGATACCTTCGACTGTGCCATCGTTGACATTTTCATAGAGGCATTCCCAATCGTCAGGCAGTGAGGCCGCATCAACAGCATAACCATGATTCTGCGCGGTGACAAAGCAACGGTGAGTACCCGCGAGGCGTACGGTATGGTTGTGTCCGCGATGTCCGTAAGTCATCTTGTATGTCTTTGCGCCTGCTGCTAAAGCCATCAATTGATGGCCAAGACAGATGCCCATAACAGGGCGGTCATCATGAGTCAGCATTGTGCGGAGGTGCCCGATGGTAGGAATACAGACGGCAGGGTCGCCTGGACCGTTAGAAATAAGCAATCCATCATAGTCGTCAGAAGTGAAATCGTAGTCCCAAGGCACTATTCGGACGGAAATACCGCGTTGCAACAGACAACGCAGAATGTTCATTTTTACCCCGCAGTCCACCAGCAAAACACGGCGATGGCCATCGCCATAGTCTATCACACGGTCGGTGGATACCTCTGCCACAAGGTTTTTGTTCTCTTGCCTGCTTGCCTGCTTGTCCGTCTGCCCGTCCTCTATTTCTATTTCCGCCGTCATTGTTCCTCGTGAGCGGAGATGCTGCGTTAGCCGTCGTGTGTCGATACCGCAAAGGGCAGGAACACGTTCGTCATGTAGCCATTCGCCCAAACTGCCAGCCGCATCGTAGTGGCTGAAGGCAGCCGAATAGTCGGCACAGATGATGGCAGCACATTGTATGCGTTCCGACTCAAAGACCCCATCAATATGTTGACTTGTTAACCTATTTACTTGTTGACCTTCTTTTTTGATACGTGGGGGAACGCCGTAGTTCCCAATCATGGGATAGGTGAAGGCTAGTATCTGTCCCCGGTAGGAAGGGTCGGTGAGGCTCTCGGGGTAGCCAGTCATGGCGGTACAGAAGACCATCTCGCCGGCTGTGGGCTGTTCATAGCCAAAAGAATAGCCTTCGAACACGGTGCCGTCCGCCAGACGCAGCACTCCCCCCCTCATTTCATTGATTTCATTCTTCATTCATCATTTTTATTTTTTAATTCTTCATTTTTAATTTTTAATTCTTCATTTTTAATTTTCTAAATCTTTATTACCCTTTCCATGCAGTCCATGGCTTCACGTGCATCATCGGCATCGGCGAAGGCCGAGAGGCGGAACCGCCCTCTTCCGCAGGCTCCGAAGCCCTCGCCTGGGGTTACAACCACCCCTGCCTCATGAAGCATCAGGTCGAAGAACGTCCAGGAATCCATCCCCTCAGGGGTATGTGCCCAGATATAGGGTGAATGCAGGCCTCCGCAGGGGCGAAGCCCCATCTGCTGCAGGCGCTCCCGTATCATCCGCGCCGTACTCAGGTAATGGTCTGTCTGAGCCTGTACCGTGGCCCGTCCTTCACGAGTGCAAACAGCTTCGGCTGCTCGCTGGCTGACGTAGGAGGCACCATTGAACTTACATCCTTGCCGTCGCTCCCATAGGGAGGCGAGGCGGACGGAGGCACCATTGGAGGCGGTGACGTGTAGTTCGTGGGGAATGACGGTATAGGCACAGCGTACCCCTGTAAAACCAGCTGTCTTGGAAAAGCTGCGGAATTCTATGGCACAATGCCGCGCACCCTCAATCTCAAAGATGGAATGGGGCAGGGCCGCATCGCGGATGAAGGCTTCATAGGCGGAGTCGTAAAGGATGATGGTTCCCGTTCGGAGTGCATAGTCCACCCAGCGGGTAAGCGCTTCGCGTGTGATGACGGCACCCGTAGGATTGTTGGGGTAGCAGAGATAGACGATGTCCAAACGACGGTCGTCAGGCGGGAGGGGGACGAAGTCGTTATCCTCGTCCGAAGGCAGTCCTATGACTGTCCGTCCGCTCATCACATTCGTATCGACATAGACAGGATAGACGGGGTCGGGGATGCCCACTACGGCTGTCGGGCTGAAGAGGTCTGTGATGTTTCCCGTGTCGCTCTTGGCGCCATCACTGACATAGATTTCGTCGGGCGAGACCACGACACCCCGCGAGGCATAGTCTTGTCGGGCGATGGCTTCGCGCAGCCAGAGGTAGCCCCGCTCTGGACCATAGCCGCGGAAAGTGTCGGCGTGAGAGAGGTCGTCAACGGCGCGATGCATAGCACTGATCACACAAGGGACCAGCGGACAGGTGACATCGCCGATGCCCATCCGGATAATCCTCGCCTGAGGCGACGACTGGGTGTGGGCGCGGACGCGCTTCTCTATTTCTTGAAACAGATAACGTCCGTCAAGCCGCAGGAAATTCTCATTAACAATAGACATAATTATTATTCACAAATCTCAATTTTTCCTTCAAACACCAAAGTGGCGGGCCCAGTCATCAGCACCTCACGGCTGTCAGGATCCCAACTGACGGCGAGTGTCCCACCATCCATGATGACCTGGCAGTCGCAGGGGTCGGTATATCCTTGCATGGCCGATGCCACCGCCGTGGCACAGGCGCCCGTGCCGCAGGCGCGGGTGATGCCGCTACCTCGCTCCCATACGCGCATCCGTATATGACGGCGGTCCATCACCTGTGCGAACTCTATGTTTGCCCCGCCCGGGAACATGGGACTCCGTTCCATCAGCGGCCCGATCTCCGATACATGCGCCTTCTCGGCATCCGTGACAAACATCACCAGATGAGGGTTACCCATGTCAATGGCTGTGCACACGGTAGGCCCCTCGCCTATGTCGATTGTCTCGCCTATCCACGGGGATTTCTGTCCGTCTCCCCGTACCACATCCAGCGGAACGCCTGCGCCCATACTTACGGTAACACTGCTAATCTTTCCGTCAGCTCCGGGATGAAGCGTAAGATACTTGATCCCCGCGAGCGTCTCAAGCGTGATATCCGTCTTCGCGGTTAGACCCTTGTCGTGAACATATTTACCTACACAGCGTGCCCCATTGCCACACATCTGTGCCTCTGAGCCGTCGGCATTCAGGATGCGCATGCTGAAATCAGCCTTCCGGGAGGGGGCGATGAGGATGAGTCCGTCAGCGCCAATGCCCGTATGACGGTCGCTGAGGAGGACAGACAACTTTGCAGGGTCGGCATCCCGTGGCAGCAGCGGCGCCCAGACATAAATATAGTCGTTGCCCAAGCCGTGCATCTTTGTGAATCGTATAACTCTGGCCATCGGATGGTTCTTATTTAGGAGTTCAGGTATTCGTCCACACGAGTTGCAGTTTCGCGTCCGCTTGCTATGGCACGCACCACAAGGCTGGCGCCGTTCTTGGCATCGCCTGCCAAAAACACATTTTCGGCATACTGGGGATGTTGGGGCTTGAGGAATCCCATAGCCAGCAGCACCATATCGCAGTCTATCGTTTCCTTCTGCCCAGTCGGTTTCATCTGCGGGCGACTATCATTGGGCGACGTTGTCCACTCCACGGTTTCTACCCGAGCGCCCCTGACGTTTCCCTTGCCGTCATCGAGGAACTCCGTTGTCGCCAGGCACCAGCGTCGCTCACAACCTTCCTCATGGCTTGTAGTGGTTTTGAGAATATTGGGCCACTGTGGCCAGGGCGTTGCGGGATTATAGCCCACAGGTGGTTGGGGCATAATCTCAATTTGAGTAACACTCAAGGCACCTTGACGGTGGCAGGTTCCTATGCAGTCACTACCCGTGTCACCACCGCCTATCACTAGCACCCTCTTACCCTTGGCCGATACGGTCTCCTCTGGACTGAACTCCTGTCCTGCCAAACGCAGGTTCTGTTGCGTAAGCATTTGGAGAGCAAAATATATGCCTTTCAGTTCACGTCCCGGAATCTTGAGGTCACGAGCAATGGGTGTTCCGGTGGAGATAACGTATGCATCGTATCCTGCAGGCAGATTGTTTAGGTCAACTGTAGTGTTGTACTGGAACTTAATGCCCTCCTGCTCCATGAGCTTGATACGTCGGTCTACGACATATTTGTCAAGTTTGAAGTTTGGTATGCCATAACGCACTAATCCTCCAGCGGAAGGCATACGGTCTATCAGGGTCACTTCATAACCCTTGCGGTTCAGGCAGGCAGCTGCAGAGAGACCTGCCGGGCCAGCACCAATTACAGCAACCTTCTTGCCGTTATATGAATAGGTGGAAGGCTTGACATAACCCTCACGGAAAGCGTGTTCTATAATGGAGCACTCGTTTTCACGCACGGTCACTGGAGCATCTATGCAAAGGTTCAGGGCACAACTTTTTTCACAAAGCGCAGGGCATACGCGGCCCGTGAACTCCGGGAAGTCATTGGTGGCGATGAGCAGTTTGTAAGCCAGTTCCCACTTGCCTTTATAGACGGCGTCCTGCCATTCGGGTTGTTTGTTTCCTAATGGGCAGGCCCAGTGGCAGAACGGCACGCCACAGTCCATACAACGCGATGCCTGCAGTTGACGGCTGCCGTCACCCAGTGTCTGTTCCACTTCACCGAAATCGGCTATCCGCTCATGTATGGGCCGATGGCCGGCATCCTGACGGGGTACGGTTAGAAAAGCTTTTGGATTTCCCATAATACTTGTTAGTTAAGAGTTTAGAATTAATAATCTCGCTGCAGGCTGTCAATTTTCTGCTGTAGTGCCTTCATCTTCTCCTGCTGGAGTATGCGGCGGTATTCGATAGGGGTGACTTGGATGAACTCGGCGACATAGTGCGCCCAATCGTCAAGGATGCGCCTCGCTAGGGGTGAGCCCGTATAGAAGTAATGCTTCTCTATCAGACTACGCAACTCGTCACGGGCGGCCTTGTCCTCAATCAGGTCAAGCTCTATCATGTCCATGTTGCAGTAATAGTCGAAGTCGTGATTCTTGTCCCAGACATAAGCTAGACCACCCGACATTCCTGCCGCGAAATTTCTGCCTGTAGTGCCGAGCACAACCACGCGACCGCCTGTCATATACTCGCAGCAATGGTCGCCCGTACCTTCGACAACGGCAGTAGCACCTGAGTTGCGTACGGCAAAGCGCTCGCCCACACGGCCGCAGATGAACAGCTCGCCGCTGGTGGCACCATATAGGATGGTGTTGCCGGCAATAATGTTTTCCGATGCATCGAACGTGGATACGGCTGGCGGGCGTATGGCTATCCGACCCCCAGAGAGTCCTTTGCCCACGTAGTCGTTCGTTTCGCCCTCGAGGCGGAAAGTCACACCCCGCATCAGGAATGCGCCGAAGCTTTGGCCTGCAGAACCACGGAAACGGACGTCGATGGTGTCGTCGGGCAGGCCGTCGTGGCCGTACTGGCGGGCAATGACGCCTGATAGCATGGCACCCGTCGAACGGTCGGTACCCGTAATATCATAGGATAGTTCAACTTTTGTGCCGCCTGCTATAGCCGGAGCGGCAGCAGCTATGAGTTTGCGGTCTAACACATCTTCTATCAAATGATGCTTTCCGTCCGCTATGGAAGAAGCGACGGGGTAAGGACAGCCGGCCGGGCGTCGGATTGCAAATCCGCCAGAACAGAGCAGGCGGCTGAAGTCCAAGTGGCGTGTCTTCTCGGTGAATTTGCTCGTATCGATTTCAATAAGGTCTGTTCGGCCTATAATATCGGTAAAGCGTGTGAAACCCAATTGGGCCAATAGCTCCCGCACGCCCTCGGCCATGAACCTATAGTAATTAATAAGGTACTGGCTGTGGCCACGGAAATGGGCACGCAATGTGGGGTCCTGCGTGGCCACGCCTACCGGGCAGGCGTTGGTATGGCATTTTCGCATGAGCAGACAACCCAGCACAATGAGCTGTGCCGTTCCGAATCCGAACTCACCGGCACCGAGCAACGCCATGGCGATGACGTCACGCGGAGTTTTCAACTGCCCGTCAACCTGAACCTCTATCTCACCCCGCAGACCGTTACGGACGAGCGTCTGCTGTGTTTCTGAGAGTCCAATTTCAGGCGACACCCCGGCATAACGTATGGATGAGGCGGGTGATGCTCCTGTTCCGCCCTCGGAACCAGATATAACCACCAAGTCAGCCTTAGCCTTAGCTACACCTGCGGCAATGGTGCCCACACCGCTCTCGGCCACCAGCTTGACGCTGATTTTGGCCGAGGGGTTCACATTACGGAGGTCGAAGATGAGCTGTGCCAGATCTTCGATGGAATAGATGTCGTGATGAGGCGGAGGCGATATAAGTGAAATGCCAGCAATGGAGTTACGCGTACGGGCAATTACGTCGTCTACCTTGAATCCTGGCAACTGACCTCCCTCACCCGGCTTTGCACCTTGGGCAATTTTAATCTGTATCTCCTCAGCGTTAACCAGATACTCCGCTGTTACGCCGAAGCGGCCTGAAGCTACCTGTTTAATCTTGCTGCTCAGCGAAACGCCGCCGACAGTTGTGTGGAAACGTGCGCTGTCCTCGCCGCCTTCACCCGTGTTGCTGCGTGACTCAAGCGTGTTCAGTGCAATGGCAATAGCCTCGTGAGCTTCCTTACTGATGGCGCCGAACGACATGGCGGCACCAATAAAACGCTTGACGATATTCTCGGCTGGTTCAACTTGTTCCAAAGGAATGGGGTTGGTCTTGAACTTGAAGAAGTCACGCAGGAATAGAGGTTCCTTACGGTCGTCAACGATGGAGCAGAACTCTTGGAACTTCTTATAGCTGCCCAGACGGGTGGCCAGCTGAAGCGTGGCAATGGCTTCAGGTGTCCATGCGTGGCGGATTCCGTCCTTGCGGAAAGCGTACTGGCCTATGAACGGTAATACATCATCGGGTTCGGATGGACCGAATCCTTGAGCATGCATTCGTAAGGCATCAGTACAGATGCCGTCTAAAGTCACACCTCCGATGGTCGAGGAAGCTGTTCCAAAATAGGTGGAAAGCAGTTCCTCGCTTAAACCAATAGATTCGAAAATTTTGGCACCACGGTATGAGCGTATAGTGCTAATACCCATTTTGCTAAGTATCTTCTTTAGGCCTTTATCAACGGCTTTGATATAGTTATGTTGGGCTGTTTCGTAGTCAAGCTGCAGGTCGCCCCGACGGACAAGGTCGTCTATGACGGCAAATGCCATATAGGGATTCACGGCACTGGCTCCGTAACCCAGCAGCAGAGCTGCGTGCATGACTTCACGAATCTCACCACTCTCCACAATCAGAGCCGTCTGAACACGCTTTTGGATGGACACCAAATAATGATGTATGGCGCTTACTGCAAGCAGCGATGGGATGGCTGAGTGGGACTCGTCGATACTGCGGTCACTCAGTATGATATAGTTGATGCCGGCATCGACAGACTGCTCAGCTTTGCGACACAGATCTTTCAGGGCATCGGCCATCCCCTGAACACCTTTCTCCTTGTCAAACAGGATGGGTAGAACCTCTGTGTTGAATCCCTTGTAGCGTATGTTGCAGAGGGTATCAAGCTCTGTGTTAGTAAGAACCGGTTGTGGCAGACGCACCATCTTGCAGTGGTCTTCGCTGGGAGTGAGGATGTTCATTCCTACCGCACCAATATATTCGGTGAGCGACATGACAAGTTCTTCGCGTATAGGGTCAATGGGCGGGTTGGTGACTTGAGCAAACTGTTGGCGGAAGTAATTGAAAAGCAATTGTGGACGGTCAGATAGTACTGCCAGTTGGGTATCATTGCCCATGGATGACAAAGGCTCCTGCGCTGTCTGGCACATGGGTACTATCACACGATCAACGTCCTCGCGGGTGTAGTCAAATGCGCGCAAACGACGGCTGAAATCAGGCACCTCGTTTGATGCTTTACGTCCACTCTTGAGCCCTGCTAGTTCCACCCTACCGGCAGAAAGCCATCCGGAATAGTCTCGTTCATCAGCCAATGCGTCCTTTATCTCGTTATTTCGGTAGAGACGTCCGGTGTCGGTGTCAACGAGCAGCATTTTGCCGGGCTGTAGCTTGCCTTTCTCCGCTATCTTTCCGTCATCGACCTTGAGTGCCCCTGCTTCTGACGCTATTATCAGCATATCGTCGTCGGTAATGAGGTAACGGGCGGGACGCAGACCATTGCGGTCAAGCATACCGCCGACGTAACGGCCGTCGGTAAACAGCATGGCTGCAGGGCCGTCCCACGGCTCCATAAGGATGGAATGGTACTCGTAGAACGCTTTCAGCTTGTTGCTAATGGGGTTCTTCTCATTGAATGACTCAGGAATCATCATGGCCATGGCATGAGGTAACGACATCCCTGACTGGACAAAGAACTCCAGCGCATTGTCAAACGACGCGCTGTCGCTCATGTCGGGCTGCAGGATGGGATGGATGTCACTCACGTCGCCCAAAGCGGGGGACGAAAGCACACTCTCGCGGGCTTCCATCCAACTGCGGTTGCCACGAATGGTATTTATCTCGCCGTTGTGAGCCAGCATCCGGAATGGCTGGGCAAGTGACCATGTGGGGAAGGTGTTGGTGCTGAAACGGGAATGCACCATGGCCATGCCGCTCGTGAAGAACGGGCTGCTCAGGTCGGGGTAATACTCACGGAGCTGGGTGGAGGTGAGCATTCCTTTATAGACGATTATACGGCTGGAAAGTGACACGATGTAGAAATCGCTGTCGTAGATTCGTTGCTCTACGTGTTTGCGTATTTTGTAAAGCAGGGTTGAGAGTCCGTCCGCCTCTGATGCGCCGGTAATGAAGATTTGCACCGTATGTGGCTCGGTGGCGCGAGCCGCCTCACCCAAAATGTGGCTGTTCACGGGCACGTCACGCACATGGGTGAGTTGGAGTCCCATTCGGGTCACCTCCTCGCGAATGATGTTCAGGTATTTCTCGCGGAGCGCATTGTTCTGGGGGAGGAATACAAGCCCAGTTCCGTAACTAAACCTTTCCGGTACAGGAATGCCTTGCAGCAGAATGAACTCATGCGGTATCTGCACCATGATGCCGGCTCCGTCGCCGGATGCACCGTCGGCACCCTCCGCTCCACGGTGCTTCATATTCTCAAGCAGGGTGAGCGAACTATCGACAAGCTGGTGTGTCTTTCCCCCACGGAGACCCACCATCAGGCCTATACCGCAGGCATCATGCTCGTATTGGGGGTTGTATAAACCGTAGCCTTGCATAGAGTAAAATGAACTATGAACTATGAATCATGAACTTTGAACTAATTGATAAACAGCAACTCGCGGTACTTGGGCAGGGGCCACATGTCATTATCGACGATTTCCTCGAGCTTGTCAATGGAACGGCGCAGCCCCCGGAATGACTCGGCAATCTCGTGGTAGGCCTTGGCCTTGAGGTATTCGTCTTCAATCTTGTTGGCTGCCTTGCGGGCATTGACCATGGCATCAACCTGTACCCTGAGCTGGCTGACAAGCTCAGAGATCCGGGAGACAAAGCCCATACTGACACTTGCCATTTCGGCATAGCCGTCAGCATACACTTCTTTCATGAGCGATATGTTCTGGAGCAGCTTGGTCTGATATGCCAAAGCGGCGGGAATGATATGATTCAGCGCCATACGGCCTATCACGCGGGCTTCAATCTGTACCTTTTTGGTGTAGGTTTCCCACTTGACCTCGTTACGGGCATGAAGCTCTTTTTCGGTATAGACACCCAGCTCAGTGAACATTTTGATGGCTTTGGGGGTGGAGAAAGCGCGGAACATCTCAGGCACGCTGGTTTCCACATCGAGTCCGCGGCGGCAGGCTTCGGCTTTCCACTCATCGGTATAACCATTGCCATCGAAGCAAACCACATCAATAATGCTCTTGATAATGGGTTTCAGCGTGTCCATAATAGCTATGTTCATGGCCTTTCCGGCGGCCATCTCCTTGTCAACCGCGGCCTTGAACTCGATGAGCTGCTCGGCAACTGCGGCGTTCAGGGTGGTCATGGCACCTGCGCAGTTGGCGCTTGAACCTACGGCACGGAATTCGAAACGGTTACCGGTGAAGGCAAAGGGCGATGTGCGATTGCGGTCGGTGTTGTCAATGAATATCTCTGGTATCTCCACCAGACCCACGGATTTGCCCTTTTTGCCAGCAATCTCGATGGGAGTATCGGAAGGTACTTCAAGCAGCTTGCGGAGAACGGCGGTCATGGTGCGGCCTAGGAAAGCTGAGACGATAGCGGGAGGTGCCTCGTTGGCACCCAGACGGTGGGCGTTGGTGGCAGAGGCAATGGAGGCTTTGAGGAGGTCGTTGTGCTTCTGCACGGCTGCCAGCACGTTGACGAAGAAGGTCACAAACTGCAAATTGCCCATTGCATCCTTACCGGGGGCAAGCAGCAGAGTGCCGGTGTCGGTACCGAGCGACCAGTTGTTGTGCTTACCTGAGCCATTGATGCCGTCGAACGGCTTCTCGTGGAAGAGTACCACAAATCCGTGCTTGCGGGCAATGGTGTTCATCACGTTCATCATCTGCTGGTTCTGATCGTTTGAGAGGTTGGTCTCGCCGTAGATAGGTGCGAGCTCAAACTGGTTGGGTGCTACCTCGTTATGGCGCGTCTTGAGGGGAATGCCCAGCTTGTACCCTGCAATCTCAATGTCACGCATGAATGCCGCAACACGTGAAGGAATGGCACCAAAGTAGTGGTCGTCAAGCTGCTGGTTCTTAGACGAGGCATGGCCCATCAGCGTGCGTCCCGTCAGCATCAGGTCGGGACGGGCAGCATAGAGGTCTTCGTCGACAAGAAAATACTCCTGTTCCCACCCCAGATAGGAATAGACCTTTTTGACCTTGGGGTCAAACATACGGCAAATGGGTACTGCTGCATCGCTGACAGCTTTGAGGGCCTTCTTGAGCGGGGTTTTGTAGTCAAGAGCTTCACCCGTATAGGAGATGAAGACGGTGGGGATGCAGAGGGTGTCGTCCTGTATGAAGACCGGCGATGTGGGATCCCATGCGGTATAGCCACGGGCCTCGAATGTGGCACGTATGCCGCCGCTGGGGAATGACGATGCATCAGGCTCCTGCTGTGCCAGAGCTTTGCCGTCGAAGGTCTCAATCATACCGCCCTTTCCGTCATACTCCATGAAAGAGTCGTGCTTCTCGGCAGTTCCTTCGGTAAGTGGCTGGAACCAGTGGGTAGTGTGTGTCACTCCGTGCTCCATGGCCCACTGCTTCATCCCGGCAGCTACACTGTCGGCTGTTTTGTGATCCAGAGGTTCGCCATTGTCAATGCAATTCACAATAGCTTTGAAGGTCATGTCGTCAAGATACTTGCGCATCTTTTCCCTGTTGAACACCAACTCTCCGAAATACTCGGAAGTCTTCTTGTCGGGTGTCTCCACTACAGCTGCCTTCTTCTTGAAAGCATCCTGTACCACGTCAAATCTCAGTTTACTCATAGTCGTATAATATTAATGGTTATATAATTAAATGCTTGTTGAAACGGAAGAAACAGTTCAACCCTTGTGAACATCATTTACAGCCCGGCCACTGGGGTCGTTGAGGGCTTTCCATTTTGCATCCCAAGCCAACGCTACGCTTGAAGAACAGGCTACACTTGGCACACTGGGAACGCTTAAGGCTGCCGAATCACTGGGGAAATGTTCTTCGAAAATCGTACGATAGTAATATTCCTCTTTATTCATAGGTGTATGGATGGGGAAGCGCTCAGCGGCATGGGCCATCTCTTCATCAGACACCAAGGCTGACGTCATCTGCTTCAAGGTATCTATCCAGTTATATCCCACCCCATCGCTGAACTGCTCTTTTTGTCGCCATACGATTTCAGGAGGTAGCAGATTGCTGACGGCTTCGCGGACAATGCGTTTCTCGATTTCCAATCCAGGGCACATCTTCAAATTGGGATTCAAACGCATGGCTACGTCGAGAAATTCTTTGTCAAGAAATGGTACGCGTCCTTCCACTCCCCATGCTGCCAACGATTTGTTCGCTCGCAGGCAATCGTATTGATAGAGCAGGCTCAGTTTCCTGACCGTTTCCTCATGGAAGGCTTTTGCATCGGGTGCCTTATGGAAATAGAGGTAGCCTCCAAACACCTCATCTGCTCCTTCGCCACTCAGCACCATCTTGATTCCCATGCTGCGAATAACCCTTGCTAACAGATACATGGGGGTACTGGCACGCACGGTAGTGACATCGTATGTCTCCGTAAACCAGATAACATCACGAATGGCATCCAGTCCCTCCTGAACGGTGTAGTTAACCTCGTGGTGGACAGTACCGATGTGAGCAGCAACAAGTCTCGCCTTGTCCAGATCAGGAGCGCCTTTTAACCCTACGGCAAAGGAGTGGAGGCTGGGCCACCATGCTTCAGACTGCCCATCTGTCTCTATTCTTCGTTTGGAATATTTTTTTGCAATGGCCGAAACAGCAGAACTATCAAGGCCCCCTGAAAGCAGCACACCGTATGGCACATCACTCATCAACTGTCTTTTCACGGCCTCTTCCAATGCCTTTCTGATAGTTGCTGGACTTTGGGATGGATTATCACATACGGCATCGTATTCCATCCAATCCCTTTGATACCAACGTTGGAAACCTTTCTGCTGAGCTTTGCTCTTCGTCCGTCGCGACTCGGCATAGTCCAAACAAGTTTGGCTCTGCTCTCGCTGCTCCGTCCGTTGACTTTGTTCTCGTCCGTCTATTGTTCCCCACAGATAACATCCAGGTGGGAATGGCTCGTATTTTTCACAGAAGCCCTCCAGTCCCTTCAGTTCGCTGCAAACGTACAGCGTGCCGTCTGTGTCATAGCCTATATAAAGAGGTATCACTCCAATGGCATCACGTGCTATCAAATAACTGCCTGTTTCTGAATCATAGAGCGCAAAAGCAAATATGCCGTTCAAATCTTCAAGAAAGTCCTTTCCTTTTTCTTGGTAAAGCGCCAGGATAACTTCGCAGTCCGACTGGGTCTGGAAAGCGTATTTTTTCTTCAGCCGGTTCCTGAGTTCCCGATGGTTATAGATTTCGCCATTGACAGCCAATACCTGCCTGCCGTCAGGTGACCGCAGCGGCTGGCCTCCAGAGAGGGGATCCACGATGGCAAGACGTTCGTGAGCCAGCACACAATGTTCACTGCTATAGACACCACTCCAGTCTGGTCCACGGTGACGAATACGTGCCGACATCTTCAACGCTTTTTCACGCATGGCTGCTGTCCGCCCTGCCCGAATGCTGAATATTCCTGTTATTCCACACATAGCTTTTCCTTTTTTACGAATACCTTAATCTATAAAAAGGTCGAAAGGCTGGCCTCCCAGAGGAAGCCAGCCTTTCGACAACTGAAGGTCTTTGCCACCGATGACGGTGCACAGCATTATCCGCAGGGGGCGCAAACTCCTGCACAATGTACTTTTTACCTCAAAAAACAAAACGCTCATAGACCTTCTTATATTTTGAACTAAAAAAATAAGGCTGATTTTTTCAAACCAGCCTTACATATAAATTTACCTCACTTCTTCTTCATCTATCAATCGGACTGGCAAAACTGATAAATGAATTCCACTGAACCTGCTGATTATTCTGCTGGTTCAGCTTATCATTCATCTTATTAAACAAGCAATTGTATGCAAGCATAACTTTCAGTCCTTCTATTTTGACGCGACAAAGGTACGGCTATTTTTTCAGTTTGCAAATTTTTTGCCCATTTTTTTTCATTCCTTTCGTATTTTTTTGAAGAAACGCTCCATTCTAAAAGGTTTTTGTCTGCAATTGCCTTTACTACAGCATACAGATATGTAGTCATTTCTGCTAATGCAATAGCTAATGGTAAATGATATTTTTTCATCGTGTTCCAATTTTTAGATGTTGTAAGCCGTTTCTCCATGCTCGTAAATGTCGAGTCCTTCCTCCTCTATTCTGGGCTCCACGCGGATACCATGAACTTTCTTGAGAAGGATGAAAGTGAGCAGACCCAGGCCAAATGACCATACGATTGTAGCAAGGGAACCAAGTGCCTCTATGCCCAGGAATGCCCATCCTCCGCCGTAGAATAAGCCTCTGTCCACCGCAAACAATCCTGTCATGAGTGTACCAAGTATTCCGCATGTCCCATGGACAGATACGGCTCCAACAGGATCGTCTATCTTGCAGACCTTATCAATCAATGCCACGGAGCCTACCATAGCCATTCCGCAGACAGCACCTATTATAGCTGCACCTCCTATTGATACCAAGTCACATCCGGCTGTGATACCTACAAGCCCTGCCAGGATGCCGTTGCATACCAACGAGAGCGACGGTTTGCCATAGACCAGCCATGTAAGGAACAAGACTGACAGTCCTCCTGTGGCAGCAGCCATGTTTGTGGTACACATCACGTGTGATATGGCTATCGCGTTCTTGGCGCCTTCGGCAGCCAGTTGTGAACCTGGGTTGAAACCGAACCATCCGAACCAGAGAACGAACACACCCAGCGCGCCGAATGTAAGGTTATGTCCAGGTATGGCGCGTGACTCACCTGACTTGGAATACTTGCCGATTCGTGGACCAAGCACCATTGCCCCAGCAAGTGCTATCACACCTCCGCAGGAATGAACTACTGTGGAGCCTGCAAAATCATGAAAGCCGAGCTCGCTCAGCCAACCACCACCCCAGGTCCAATGGCCTTCAATGGGGTAGATGACAACCGATATGATGATTGAAATGAGAATGTACATAGAAAATTTAGTCCTCTCAGCCATACCACCTGATACTATTGTGGCAGCAGTAGCACAGAATACCGTTTGAAAAATCAAGGTACACTCGGCAGGAACGTTGCTGTCGCCGATGAATGTCCAGTCAAACAGATGCAGGCTACCTATAAAACCGCTGCCGTTGCCGTGCATCAGACCGAAGCCTATTACCCAGAACAGAAACGAGCCTATCATGAAATCCACGAAATTCTTCATCAGAATGTTGGCTGTGTTCTTGGATCGGGTGAACCCTGCCTCAACCAGCGCGAAGCCTGGCTGCATGAAGAACACCAGCATTGCCGCAATTAATACCCAGACTGTGTCCAGTCCGCTTATTCCACTCTCCATTGCACTTACGCCTTCAATAATTTCTTCCATTTTCTTTCTTTTTTTTATGGTTTTACTTCTTGTCAGCCAACACCAAATCGCCGTGTTCTCCAGTTCGGATGGACCAGGTATCATCTACAGGACTCACAAATATACGTCCATCGCCCACGCGTCCTGTCCGAGCTGCACCCATGATGGCGTCAATTGCCGGCTGGACGAATTGATCACGACAAATAATCGTAATCTCAATGCGTGAGATAATGTCCGTACTGTACATCACTCCTCGATAGATTCTGTCCTCACGGTCCTGACCTATGGCATGGACCTCGGCGTAGGAGAACCAGTTGATGTCAGCTGCAAACAACGCTTCCTTGACATCCTCAAAACGAGTCTTTCTGATAATTGCTTCAATCTTTTTCATTGTTCATACTATTATGGGGTTAATGTTGTTGTCTTTGGGGGTTTCATAATCTCTCTCTTTCCTGCCAGCATTCTTAAACAAAAAAAGACTGATCTATAAAAGACCAGTCTCTTTATGATTCCTTATTATAATAAAACGATGATTAGCTTACCGACTGGTCTATAGGTATAACCATCTGAACCTGATTATTCTGGTTCTGATTATTCTGCTGTTGATTATTATTCAGCTGAATATTGGTTATATAGGCCACGCTGTTTAACATAAACTGCCTATTGCTTTCTTTATTTCGGCGCAAAGGTACGGGCTTTTTGTCAAACTGCAAATAAAATCTGGAAAAAATTTACATTTTAACATATTTCGGAGATAATATCCGACAAAATACAACGGTTCTTGTTCCGATTCATTATAAACCCCAATCGGTCATTAGACCATAATTCTTGCTTATTTTGTGGCCTTTCATGTCATGGCAGCATTTTTTCAGCGTATATTATCTGACATCAGAATAACAATATCAAAGAATACCGTTTTTTCATCGCAATGAAAAGAATTAATCATCGCAGTGAAAACAATCTTTCATTGCAGTGAAAACTTTCTTTCATTGCAATGAAAACATTTAACCATTGCGATGAAAATTTTCTATCCCTTGATTCCGCACAGAAAACAAGCCTTTTACGAATGGCAGAAAAAGCCTTTTTTCAGATAGGAAAAAGACCTCCCGTTCAACCCAATTCTAATGACCGATTGGGGAAAAAGTATATGTTCTAAAGGGCTTGCGCCTGACGCATCACGCGGAGGAAATTCTCGCCCCAGATTTTGCGTAAGTCGTCGTCGGAGAGTCCCTCGGCTTGCAGGCGACGAGTGATGTTCATTACCTCTGAAGCGTCGGCACAACCGATGATGCCCCCGTCGCCATCGAAATCGGTACCGATTCCCACGTGGTCGATACCGCAGACGTCAATCATGTGAAGAAGGTGCCGCACGGCATCGCGGGCGGTAGCGCGTCCTTCGGCTTCAGGACGGAGGAAGCCGCTGTAGAGGCATACCTGCGCCACGCCGCCGCATTCGCGCAGGGCGCGCAGTTGGTCGTCGGTAAGGTTACGGGGATGGTTGCAGAGGGCACGGCTGCTGCTGTGGCTGCACACGATGGGGGTGCGGCTCAGGGCAAGGGCATCGTAGAAGCTCTGCTCGGCGGCATGGGAAAGATCTACCATCATGCCCACACGGTTCATCTCACTCACTACCTCGCGCCCGAAGTCGCTCAAACCACGATGGGCGAAGATGGTCTCGTTGTCTCGTGGACGGGCTGAGGCACAGATGGCATTATTGCCGTTGTGGCAAAGAGTCATATAGACAACTCCACGACGGCGGAAGTGCTCCACGCGGCTGAGTTCGTCGCCGATGGCATAGCCGTTTTCGATACCGAGCATAATGGACTTGCGCCCTTTCTCCTTATTAATATATAGCTCTTCAGGTGTTCGCGCAATTCCTATTTCCTCATTTCCGATACCTAATTCCTCGATGCCGTCAAGCAGTTCGTCTGCTTTGCGAGTAGCAGCGGCATAGTCGTAATGCCCAGGAAGGTCTTGCGGAATGTAGGCCACCATAATGGTTGCATCAAGGTTGCCGTCCCTCATGTTGGGTAGGTTGACGAGGATGCGCGAGTCGCGGCTGTGGAAATCGATGTGCTGATGGAAGAACATCGGGGTGTCGCAATGGGTGTCGAGGGTAAGGTGATGGCGATGGAATCTGCGTGCCTCGGCAAACGATTTCGCTTCGCCCACTAACCAACGGAAGAGGGGGAGCATAGAAGTGTCGTTACCCAGAATCATGCATTCGGGATGCCATTGCACACCTATCATTGGCTTACCCTCCGTACTCTCAACAGCTTCGATGATTCCATCCGGCGAGAGGGCGCTGACGCGGAATCCAGGTGCTGCCTCGCGTACCGCCTGATGGTGGAAGCTGTTGACTCGTTGACCTGTTGACTCTTGACCAAATATCTTTCCCAGCAGCGTGTCGGGCAGAATGGAAACGGTGTGTGACGTAGTATAGCGGGGAGCAGGACTTTGGTCGTGGTTCAGGGTAGCATTGGCTTGGACGTATATATCCTGCCAAAGCTTACCGCCCAACGCAGCCGTCATCACCTGCACACCACGACAGATGCCCAGCAGGGGAATCTGCTTATGCACAGCCATACGGACGAGCGGCAACTCCTGCGCATCGCGGGGCACATTCGGCTGGCCCACTTCGGGCAGCGGCTCTTCGCCTAACAGATGCGGATCTATGTCGCCCCCTCCACTTAGGATGAGGCCGTCGACATGCTCCAGCAAACTCTCCATCAGCGCCTCGTCGGCGTAGGGAGGGATAATGACGGGACTGCCTCCGGCTTGGACTACAGAAGCAAAATACCCCTCCAGCATGGTGCACATGCCGGAGGAGTAATTACCTGTAATGGCAATCAGGGGTGCCATTACTCAACGATGTCCAGCACCTCAACGTCGAAGATGAGCGTGGAGAAGGGCTTGATGGTGCCCTGGTTGCGCTCGCCATAGGCGAGGTCCTGCGGGATGTAGAGCATCCAATGGCTGCCAACGGGCATCATAGTAAGGGCTTCCGTCCAGCCGGGGATGACCTGATTGGCGCGGAATGTCGAGGGCTCGTTGCGCTTGTAGCTGCTGTCGAACTCTGTACCGTCGATGAGTGTGCCACGGTAGTTCACCTTTACGCGGTCGGTCTTGGCGGGCACCTTGCCCTTACCCTGTGTGATGACCTTGTAGCAGAGACCGCTCTCGGTCTTTACCACATCGGGAGTCTTGGCGATGCTGTCCATGAATGCTTCGCCGGCCTTCATGTTGTCGCCATACTCAGCCATCAGGCTTTCCTTGTGGAACTCGTCCATCAGTCGCTGAGCTGTCTGCTGGGCTTCGGCCTGCGGCATCAGCATGCCTTTCTCAGTCGTTCCGGCAATGAAGCCAGCGAGGAAGTTCTTCATGCTAAGCACCTTGGTGGAGTCGTCACCGAAAGCTTCACGGCTAACGCCCGGGATAATCTGCTCAGCAACCTGCTGGCCAATCTGCATACCGGACTGGCGAGCAGTCTGCTTGGGGTTAGCTTTGCCCGTGGCACCTGCAAGGATGCCCTGCACGAAATCGGCCATATAGGTCGTGTCGACGCCGAGGCGGTTCACCATATAGTCCTTCAGACCTTGCGACTGGGCAAGACCCATCGTGTAAGACAGGGTGTCGATTTTGTCCGTAAATGTTGCTTTGGGAGTTGGTTTCTGGCAGGAAGCAAATACTGCCACGATGGCTACAGCCATCAGAATCATTGACTTTTTCATTGTTGTTTTTGGTTAAGTTAAATTATATAATGGTTCTTACTTGTTGACTTGTTGACTTATAGACTTGTTGACTTTTTATAGCACCTTCAGCAGTTCCACCTCGAACACCAACGCGCTGCACGGGGGGATGGCATCGCCCGCGCCTTGCTCGCCATAGGCCAGCTGATAGGGGATGAAGAGCTTCCACTTGTCACCCTCGCGCATCAGTTGTAAGGCTTCTACCCAGCCCTGAATGACTTGATTCACGCCAAATACAGCCGGTTCGCCACGCTCGATGCTGCTGTCGAACAGCGTGCCGTCAATTAGGCGACCTTCGTAGTGGCAGCGAACACGGTCCGTGGCCTTTGGCTGACGTCCGTTGCCCCGTTTCAGCACCTGAAACTGCAAGCCGCTCTTTGTTGTCACTACACCCGGACGTTCCTTGTTCATGCGGAGGAATGTTTCGCCCTGCTCAGTGGCAGCAGCTGCTGCACGCTGCTGAATCTCGGCAAAATGCTTGTTCACAATGTCACGGGCTTCGCCGAACGTGATGGCTGTCGGACGACCTTCGAACACATCGCGCAGCGCCTGCACAAAGTCATCCAGACATATGTCGCCCGCTCCCATCGAACGGAGGTTTTGGGCCATTCCAAGCCCTAATCCATAGCTATACTTATCCATCATTTTCGAAAAATCGGGCAAAAGTACTATTTTTTATTTAAATAAGGAGCGAGATACTGAAGAATTTACACTATTTTTGCATTTCGAAGAGAAATCATTCCCATGAAAATGTGATTGCTTACGTAAAAGAGAAAGAAAATGAAAAAGAAATTAGTCGTTTTAACGGGTGCCGGCATGAGCGCCGAGAGTGGAATCAGTACCTTCCGCGATGCAGGCGGGCTATGGGAGCAGTATCGTGTGGAAGACGTCGCTACTCCTGAGGGTTACGAACGCGACCCCAAGACCGTCATCGAGTTTTACAACAAGCGCCGTCTCGAGCTGTTGCATTCGGAACCCAACGAAGGACATCGCCTGCTTGCCTCCCTTGAGCGCGACTATGATGTGACTATCATCACCCAGAACATTGATAATCTCCATGAGCGTGCTGGCAGCACCCACGTTGTCCACCTCCACGGCGAACTGATGAAGGTTACTTCCAGTTTTCAGCCCAACAACCCGAAGTATATCCGCACGCTCAGTGCTGATGCTCCTGAAATCCACGTAGGTGACCGTGCTGCCGACGGTAGTCAGCTTCGCCCCTTCATTGTGTGGTTTGGTGAGAGCGTGCCCAATATCGAAATTGCTGTCGACTATTGCGAGCAAGCCGACATTTTCCTTATTATTGGTACAGCGCTGGCTGTCTATCCCGCTGCCGGCCTCCTCGCCTATGTCCCCTCGTCTGCCGACGTTTACCTTATCGATCCCAAGCCCGTAGATGTTCATTCCCGTCGCCCCGTCCACGTCATCGCCCGTGGCGCCTCTGAGGGCATGAAGGAGTTCATCGCAGCGTTAGGGAAATAGACTTCCGTCATCATTTAAGTACCACTTTGCTTCCATTCACAATCTGTATGAAACCAGAGGGGTTGATGAGGCGGCGGCCGGAGAGGTCGTAAATGGCATGTGCGTGAGCATCGGTGTGAGGGGAGGCAACGGACACGTCATCGTTACCGTAGCGAACAAGCATTATCCGTGAGGCACGGAACTCCTGCTCACCCGGACCTTCGAGCAGGTTGGCCTGAAAACCCAGTACAATATTCTGGCTGTCGGGCAGCTCAAAATAGATGCCGCGAAAGGTAACATTGTCCTTACCTGCATCCAAGATGTTGTCGTAAGCCAGGGAGAGGGTGGGGATATCGGATGTTCTTAATGTATTACTGGAAGCAAAGATGTAGGCCTGCGTAAGCTGGTAATTGGCTTCGTAGGTGGCGCCAAAGTAGTAGCGTCCTGCGGGGAGGCTGATGGTGCGATAGAGGCGGGCATCGGAGAGGTTGCCATCGGTGTTCTTCTCGCGGTCGTCCCATACACCAAGCGTCAGGCAGTCGTAGCCTGGGTAGCGGTCAAGGCCGTGGCGGGTGCCTTCATTAGTGGGGATGGTATAGTTCTCTACTGTCCAATAGGCAGGTGTACCGTAGCGGGTTGTGGTAGATTGCCCGCTTATGCGGGAGAAACGGCTGGATTGGATGAGTTTTTCAACAGTGAGGTCGTTCTGCGTGAGTACGTCTGGGTTATCGTAGTACTGCAGTTTGACTTCCTGCACGCGGAATTCTTGATTACTATTGCCGCCTTGCATGTTGGCTTGGAAGACGAGCACGACATCCTGCTCCTCGTCAAGAGTGAAGTTGAGGCTGTAGAACTTACCGTCAGCAGCACACCTGCTCATGGGCAGATTGGCAATGGACTGGCGGGCTATAGCTGAAGTTGCCAAAGGAGTGGTGGCCACATAGATGTAGGCAGCGCCGAGCTGGTAGAGGGCGT
This sequence comes from uncultured Bacteroidales bacterium, assembly GCA_947303715.1. Lineage (GTDB taxonomy): Bacteria > Bacteroidota > Bacteroidia > Bacteroidales > Bacteroidaceae > UBA1189. The sequence goes on from CAMYYY010000022.1 coordinate 39,944, forward strand.
TGAATGTGAAGCTGAAACGATAGTAGCCTGCGGGTAGCCGGACGGAGCGGAAGATGCGGGCGTCAGTCATATTATAGGCAGGGCTGCCATCCTCGCTAGGCCATTTGCCCAGCATCAAGCAACGGGTGCCGGGATAGTTGTCAATGCCGTTCTTGGTGCCTCGGGAGGCATCGAGCTGGGGGATGCTGAAGTTTTCCACCGTCCAATGGACGGGGCGACCGAACCGGGAGCCCATCTCCGTAGCAGAGAAGTCCGACTTCTCAAGCAGATAATTGAGAGTGATATCGGTAAGCACGGCGTCGTCGGCTGTGCCGGCGGGATTGTAACCTGTCTGACAGAAGGTGATATAGTCCTGATGCAACTGCATGGCGGCCTGAAGTCGTGTCTCTTCATCAGACGTAAGCGCCTGACGGGCAGTGTCAATCTGGCGGTTGAAGAGCTCAACCTTTAAGGGATTGGGCTTGCCGGTGTTATTCGAAGCCTGAGCGAGTAGTTCCTGCGCTTTTTGCTCGTAGATGACAATTATCTCATCGAGCGGCAGTGTACGAGGAGCCTCTGGGTCGAAAGTAATGGCCATGACGGGAGCTATCTCGTTGGGATGTTTTTGGGGAAGGGTGAGTTCAAGTCCGTCGATGCCTTGGCTGAAGGGCAGCTCACCATGACCCAACAGATGGACGCTTTGTACCTTGCCAGAATAGTAGGGCGAAGCCATGCCAAGGGCCTTGAAGGTGAAGTTTTCGGTAGAGGGCCAGCACATAATAGTGGCAAACAGCGTGTCGCCCCGCTCGACGTAGCGGACGTCTTGGGCGGAATAGTTGATACCTTCGTTGAAGCCCTGTTCGGAGAGTGGGTTGGTACTTTCGAAGAGAGGGCCTTCGCCATACACTTTCCAGGGGCGGGTGGCATAGATACTCTCCTTATTGATGTCCATCCAGGCCTTGATGCCGGCAACGATGCGAAGCTCGTTCGCATCCAGTGCGCCATTGCCGCGGACAGGGATACTGAGCAGCAGGTTTCCGTTCTTTGAGACGATATCGACAAGCATGCGGATGACCTGGTCGGCCGTCTTGTACGCATTGCGGTCGGCCTCGGACTTGCTGTAGTGCCATCCGCCGATGCAGGTGCAGGTTTGCCAGGGAAGGTCCTGACTGCGGTCAGGAATGCCGCGCTCGACGTCCCAGAGTAGTGCTTGCTTATGTTGTTCGTTAAGAATCTTACCTGTGACAACCACCTGCTGTTGGCCATCGTTCAGCGCGGCACTGTGGTTGTAGAAGTGCTTCAGGATGTTGAGGCTATACATGTCGTCCTTGTTCGTGCTGGCTCCGTAGAAGGGCAGCACGGTGTCATCGAAATAGAGCATGTCGGGGTTGTACTTGTCGATGCATTGCAGTACGCGGTTCTGGAACTTCTGCATGTAGGGCACCGAGGGCGGGCAGACACCATTTCCCCATCCCCATTGGCGGTGAATGGCACCCCAGTCAGACCAGTCGGTACTGTGAGCGTGGTTCTGAGCGTAGAGCTCCTGCGGATCAAGGCCGTGCCACCAGTACTTGAAGGTGCCGTCAGCCTCCTTGACAAGTCCGTCTTCCAGCGTGAGGCTGGCATCGTAGTCGCGCGCTACCTCAAAGAATGTCCAGGCGTGGGCTCCGTGCATGGAGACACCCACCTTCAGCCCGTGACGCCGACAGGCTTCGACCCAACCGCCTACGATGTCCTTCATCGGCCCGATGTGCATCGAATTCCACTCCTGATAAGGGCTGTCCCAGCAGTCGAAGTTGTCGTGGTGCTGGCCCATGGTCATAAAATACTTCGCTCCGGCATCAGCATAGAGCTGGATGAGCGCTTCTGGATCCCATTTGTCGGCCTTCCAATGATCACAGAGATCCTTGTAACCCAACTCGCGGCTGGGGGGAGCGCCGAAAATGCGCTTGAATGTGTTCCATTGGCTGCTGTTCACGCTGTACATGCTGCGGGCATACCAGTCGCCATCTTCTGCCTCGCATTGCGGATCCCAATGAGCCCAGATGCCGAATTTTGCATCGCGGAACCATTCGGGGCATTGCCAGGCAGACAGATTATCCCAATCAGCCTCAAAAGGGCCGTTCTTCACGGGAACATCGTCGAGCTGGGCGAATGCCGATAGCGGCATCCATGCCAGCAAAAAGAAGAAAGATTTCAATTTCAAAAAGGGGAGTCCGTTCAAACGTGTGTTCATAGGGAGAGGTATTTTCGCGACAAAGATAGTGAAAAATCCTAATTCCTAATTTCCAATTCTTATTTTTATGCTATCTTTGCAGGCAGAAAAAGCATCTAAGAATATGAAACGAAGAGAATTCTTGAAGAGTAGTGCTTTGTTGGCTGTGGCTACGGGAACGGGCGGTCTGGCACAGGCGATGACAGTAGGTCAAAAAGTCGAAAAGTCAACAGGTCAACAAGTGGAAGATGATGAAGAGAAGCAGGTTGAGCCGCTCATCTCTTCTGCTCCCATGCTGCAGAATTTTGCCGAGACATCCATCGGCGTTGCCTTTGCTGTCAGCGACTGGGCCAACGGCTACGTCATTATCGGCGAACGTCCCGACCTCAGCGATGGGCGCAAGGTGATGTGTGGCGGCTATCGCTTAACCGAGATCAGCAATTCCGTCATCCAAGTGCGCATCACCGACCTCCGTCCTGCTACCACCTATTACTACCGTATCGGCGCCGACCGTATTGCCTATAAAGGCGGCTACGACATGCACATCCTCGGCACTGAGGAAGATTCCCGTATCTATCACTTTACCACCGCTGGCGCAGCTGCCAAGGGGCACTTCTGCGTTATCAACGACACCCACGTTCAATGGGAGCCTTTTGGTCGCGCCATCGAGAAGATAGCTTCGCTGCATCCCTCGTGTGTCATCTGGAATGGCGATGCCTGTAACGTTGAGGAGACCATCAAGGCCCAGACGCGCATCTTCCTCAAACCTCAGATTGAGCGGGCGGACTATGCCGCTGAGATGCCTTACCTCTTCTGTGCGGGCAATCACGACCTGCGCGGTATGGCCAATCGCCATTTAGAGCGCGTGTGGATGTATCGTCAGCCTGAGGAACGCTTGCCGCGCGACTGGGATTTGGGACGTAACTTTGCCGTTCGTCTAGGAGATATCGTCCTCATCGGGCTCGACACGGGCGAGGATAAGATGGACACCAACCCCCTCTTCGCTGGGCTTTTCAACAGCAGCGCCTATCGTCGTGCGCAGACCGACTGGCTGCGCGATGCTCTTGCCCAGAAGGAGATACGTACTGCGCCCTATCTGGTAGCCATTTGCCATATCCCTCTTTTTGATGATAATCCCCGTCATAATCCGGGTGATGTCGCCCCTGCGGATAAGGATCTGCAGTACTCAACGGACTTTGCCATGTGGCAGCGCACGTGTGCCCAGTTGTGGACGCCTCTGTTGGAGCAGGCAGGCTGTCAGCTCGTCATCACGGCTCACCAGCACCGTTATCGCTACGATGCTCCCACAGTCGAACGTCCTTGGGCGCAGCTTGTAGGCGGAGGCCCTGAGCATGCTGCCGACGAATCTGATGAAAGCCCAGGGGAATATCCCACCGTCATCGAAGGCGAGGTGCGCGATGGCGCGCTCGTTGTCACTATCCACAACCTTCGCCGTCATACCGTTCAGGACACCTTCACCTTCCGTCCTCGCAAGAAGCGCCGCAAAGGAAAGCTTTAGTAACGCGAGTTCGTCAAGCACCTACCTAACTCCTACCTCATTTTGTCTTACGCTAGAAAAAGTTGACACAACAGTCAACAATGAATGAAAAAGAAA
>CAMYYY010000023.1 GCA_947303715.1 uncultured Bacteroidales bacterium
TATATAATTAAAATATATAAATAATAATACACTCAAAAATTGCCCACCGAAAATTACGGTTTTCCGCTCCCCGCCTCTTCTCCCCCTCTCTCCCCCGGAATACTAAAACGAAAATGACCTCTTGACCTCATGACCTCATGACCTCTACGGCTGCCCCCCTCCTTCGCATCATCCCTTTTTCCATGAACCGATGCTCAGAAATCGAAGGTGACGTGACGAGGAAACCCCACGCTTTGCGCGGCGTGCGATTTAAGGCGGTTTTTATCGCGTCTGAGCGCATCGGAGTCCGCAGATGACATGCGCACTATCCGGCACGGTTTCGCGCGCGTACGCGCGCTTATACACGCGAGAAAATGACGGCCTGTAAAGGGGGCGCCTGAACGGGGGGATGAGAAATTAGGAACCGATGGAACAGCGAGAGCAAAAGAGCTTGCTCCTTTTGCCGTTTCTGTCCCCCGATAACGGGGGAACCGAAGGGGGTGTAAAGACCATTGAACGTGACAGAGGAAGAACGAAGTTCAATTAGGAATGAGAAATTAGGAATGAGGCGAAAGCGGTTAGCGGTTAGGGGTTAGCGGTTAAAGGTTAAAGGTTAGCGGTTAGGAGGCGTTTTGTGCTGGAGGGGGCAAAAAAAGAGACGCGACATGTCGCGTCTCTACTAGGGAAGCCGGTTGGGTGGCTGGCTTACTGCGTCGGAGGCTTAGGGGAGCTTGAACAAAACGGGAAGCGTGAACTGTACGCGCACGTTCTTACCGCGCTGCTGGCCGGGCTTCCACTTCGGCATCATCTGCACCACGCGCAGGGCTTCGGCATCCAACTCGGGCGATACGCTCTTCACGACTTTGGGCTCAACGATGCTGCCATCCTTTTCAACGACAAACTGAACGAGGACTCGTCCCTCCATGCCCTTCTCCTTGGCCTCGGCAGGGTACTTGATGTTTTTCTGGAGGAAGCTCATCATGCCATCCATGCCGCCCTCGAACTCGGGCATCTTCTCCACAACGTTGAAGGTCAATTGGTCATAGTCCTCTTCCGTCACCTTTCCTTCTTTGATCTTCTCCTCGATGGAGGCCTTCTTGGTGGTTACCTGAACGACGCCGTTCGCGCCTCGTGTGCCCCAGACGCTGGTGGCGGCTTCGCCCTTCAGCACATCGACGTGGTCGATGTCTTCGGGCTTCAGGCTTTTGTACACATCGACTGAAACGACGTTGCCATCGACGACGAACAGGGGATCGGCTTCGACTGCTTCGGACACCTTCTGGGCATCCGCTTCTTCCTTGGCGTTATTGCAGCTGGCTGCAAGGAGCACGAGGGCTGCCACAGGGAGCACATAGAGCACTTTGAGCCGTGCCCAGGGGCTGGTTTGCTTTTTCATCATCATAAGAATACGTTTTTTAGTGGAACAATTAGTGAAATTATTGGCTATCGAGTTGAACCTGGCGCCTAAGGCTGTCTCGATAAGTTTCATCTGGTAGTGGCGGGCATCGGTGCCGCTGCGCAGCATGGCCTCGTCGGCTTCGTATTCGTGGACGGCACGCAGCTCGCGCCCCACGAGCCACGCCGCAGGGTTGAACCACTGGAAGGCCGTGCAGAGCTGGCAGAGGAGGATGTCCCACGAATGGCCCAGGCGGATGTGCTCGCGCTCGTGGGCGAGGATCATGGGGGCGTTGGCATCGTAGTCCTTATGCGAGACGACGATGGTGTGCATCCAGCTGAAGGGGGCGTAGTTGCCGTCGTGGAGGACAAGGCGGTTGCCGTCGTCGAGCCGCGTGGAGTCGCGCCGCCCCAAACGGACGTTACGCACGATGCCCACGCCCAGACGGACGAGGAAGAACACCACGCCTGCCAGGTAGAGGATGAGGAGAATAGCCTCCCCCGTCCCCTCCTGAAGGAGGGGTGACAAGAAGCCCTTCCCTTCAGGGGAGGGTTTGGGAGAGGCCGCGGGTTGGGGGTAGGCTTCGTCAGCAGGGGTGACAACCAGTTCCTCCAGCATCTGGGCGAAGTCGGCGGCACGGGTGCCCAGGTCGAGATGGACAGCGGGGAGCACCACGCTCAGCACCAGCACGACGAGCAGCACCACGCGGTTGAAGCGATGGAGCGTATCGCGGCTCAGCAACCACTTGTAGAAGAGGTAGAACAGCGCAAGACTGACAGCGGAAAGGATGAGGTAGTACATGATTTTCGGTGGTTATGGAGTGCCCCTTTGGGGCAGAAATTCTACAAAATCTGAATCAAAATTTTACAAAATTAAACTCTTGTCTTTTAGGGAAACGAATCATTTTGTTTATTTTTTTGTTTGCCTGCGGCGCCACACGAATTAACCATGAATTATCCATGAATTATTTTTGAGAAATTAGTGTCCATTCGTGATTATTCATGTAGCGTCGCAGACTTTCTATTCTTCATTCTTCATCGTACTGAGGAGGGTTATCAGTTCCTGCACCTCGCCTGCGGAGAGGTTCTCCTCCTCGGCAAAGAAGCTGATGAGCGACTTGGCAGAGCCGCCGAACAGGTTGTCGCGCACCTCTTTCATATACATACGCGTGTACTCGCCCTTCTGCACAGCAGGGTGATAGACGTAGAGGCGCGACTCCTTGCGATGCCCCACGAAGCCCTTCTCCTCCAGGATGCGGAGGAACGTCAGCACGGTGTTGTATGCCGGGCGCGGCTCGGCAAACGCCTCGACAGCCTCAGCTACCGTGGCATGCCGCTTCTCCCACAGGATGTTCATCACCTGCAGCTCGCCCTTGGTCAATGTCTTGGAATCTTCTTTCATGACGGTTTTCGTTCTTAATCTTCGCTGCAAAGGAAACGGATGTTTTCGTTCCGTGCAACTAAATCTTTAAGAATTTCGATGAAAAGGGCGATTTTTAAACTATTTTATTAGTTGCAGGACGGATTTTATTAGTTGATAACACCCAAGGAGGAAAAAGATGCCGACAAATACGCCTTCAACCCCTAATCTTTAACCCCTAACCTTTAATCTTTAACCTTTAATCTTTAACCCCTAACCTTTAACCCCTAACCTTTAACCCCTAACCCTCAGCTGCCTGACGGGGAAGGTGAAGTAGGTGTCGGCGAAGGGCTCGTCGCGCAGGGTGAAGTGCCACCACTCGCTGTCGAGCGGCTTAAAACCGTGGCGCAGCATGGCTGTGCGCAGAATCATGCGGTTGGCAAACTGCTCAGGGGTGATGGAGCGCCCCACGGGGCTTTTATGGTTATCGCCCGTGTACTCGCCCGTCAGGGGATTGCCGCAGAAGTCGGGGTGGCTCTCAGGGCCGAACCAGTCGAAGGTACCGCCCATATCGACCTCCTTCTCCGTCGTCATATCGAAGAGCGTCAAGTCCACGGTGCTGCCGCGCGTATGCCCGCTCTTTGCCATGATGTACTCCTGCTCGAAGAGCACGCTCTTGTCGAGGTCGGGATAGAAATAGCGCTTCATCAGCGTATCGGGCACATCAGCTGCCCAGCGCACAAAATGGTCTACAGCCTTCTGCGGACGGTAGGCATCGTAAATCTTCAGCCGATAGCCCTGCGCCATCACATCGTCGCTCACGGCACGGAGGCTGTCGGCAGCACGCTTCGTAAGGAGCGCCGTAGGCTCCAGATAGCCGTCGATGCGGGTGCCCACAAAGTTATAGGTGCCGAAATAGCGGATTTCCAGAATGGCATCGGGCACGGCATCCGTCAATGTCACAAACTGGCTGACGTCCTCCGTAGGAATGCAAACGGGGGCTTTGCGGCTTGTGAAATGCTTCGTGATAACGTAAGCGCCGCTTAGAATCAGGGCGGCAATGAGCAGCCATAAATAACGCTTTTTCATAGGGTTGAAGGAGTAAAGGGTTTACCTGCCTGGGAACTTCTTGAAGAGGCGGTGAAGGAGCTTATATACGTGGGCGCGATTGAGAGGATCCGATTCCCCATCGACGGAATTGTAGTAGGCCACGGTGTTCCTGTCCCTGTCGGCAACCAGAAGGGTAAAGGCTGCCGAGTAGGGAGAGCTGGGGTTGAAGTAGGCCGTAAACATGCCTCCCGTAAGAACCGTCGTCAGCACAGCCATGCCCGCAGACAGCGCTATCTCGCCTGCCACGTTGTAGTTGAGCCGCTTGAATCCGCTTTCGTAGAGCAGCATCAGATAGGGGAAGTCGTTGTCCTCCATCAACTTCCGGAGGGATTCAGGAAGAGTGGTTTCAGCAATATCGTAGTTTCTATAACTATATTCACGCGCCAGCGAAGCCAGCTCTGCCCCCTCACGGCCTATAAGACGGTCGAACTCGTCATCGTCAATCTGAATGAATTCGCTGATGGGGAACTGGGCCATGTTTTCCTCGAGGACCGTGCCCAGCAACTCCGATGCCAGCTGAGAGAGGGAATCGCTATAAGCCGTCTCCCTTCTGGAGGCTTCGTAGATATCCACATAGGGCTGCACGATGGGGATGGTCTGGGGAGCGTTCTTCTTGAAGTAGGCTGAACAAGTGCGATGGCTGGCACACGAGGTGAGCAGCAACGCCGACAGGAGAAAAAGGAGTATTGGATAACGTTTCATTCTCGGAAAGAATTAAGAGTTAAGAATTAAAAATTAAAAATTAAGCGTTAGCGTTGGAGTCGGCCTTGTCCGTTTCCCCACGCTGGGGAGCCTCTCCCCTATCTTCTTGAGAGGTGGGCGACTTAACGTCCTTCCCTTCCGAGGAACCTTTCCCTTCCGAGCGGGCTTGACGGCCTTCGCTGCTGCGACGGTTTTTTTTCTTCTTCTTACGGTCGAAGCGGGTGAGGCTATCCTGCTCCAGCAAGTCGCCAGAGCCCACGGAGGTGATAGCGCCGTCCTCGGAAAGGGACTCGGGCTTCTTCCCCTCGCGGTTGAGGGCCATGATGTCGAAGGCACGGCGTGCGGAGATGGTGACAAGGTTGTCGGCGGAGTTGCGCTCGGTGCTGTAGGTAATGAGACGGCGCAGGATGTCGGCCTTGAAGAAATACCATGTGCCCTCAGCCGTCTCCAGCGTGACGTCGCGGGCGGGGAAGCGGCGCATGGCCTCGGCATAGGCATCAACCTCGAAGTTCATGCAGCACTTCAGCTTGGCGCATTGCCCTGCCAGCTTCTGGGGGTTGAGGGTGAGGTCCTGGATGCGGGCGGCACCTGTGGAAACGCTGACGAACGACGTCATCCACGTGGCGCAGCAGAGCTCACGTCCACAGGGTCCGAAGCCGCCTATGCGCCCTGCCTCCTGACGAGCGCCAATCTGCTTCATCTCGATACGGACATGGAAGGCCTCAGCAAGCACCTTGATGAGCTGGCGGAAGTCCACACGCCCGTCGGCAATATAGTAGAAGATGGCCTTGCCGCCATCGCCCTGATACTCCACGTCGCCTATCTTCATCTGAAGGCCGAGGTCAAGGGCAATCTGGCGCGACTCAATCATCGTCTTATGCTCGCGGCGCTTGGCCTCGGCATACTTCTCCATATCCACGGGACGTGCCTTGCGGTAGATGCGGCGCACGGGGGCATCGTCCTTCACACCAACCTTCTTCATCTGCAGCAGCACAAGACTGCCCGTGAGGGTAACGGTGCCGATGTCGTGCCCAGGGCTGGCCTCGACAGCCACGATGTCGCCCTTGTTGAGGTCGAGGTGGTTGCTGTTGAGGTAGTAGCCCTTGCGGGTGTTCTTGAACTGGACTTCGACGTAGTCTGTCTCCTTCAGGTTGCCGGGGGTGTCGGCAAGGTAGTCATAGACGTGGAGGGGGCAGTCCTGACGGCTGTAGCCGCGGCAGCAGATGCCGTCGTTGGGGATGTATGAGAGTTTCTCGGGATCCATTCTTTTCAGTTAAGCGTTATATATTAAGAAAATATCTTGTTGACTCGTTGACTTGTTGACTCGTTGACCCTAATTTCTTGCCGCAGCGGACTGGCGGAGAAGGATAATCATGCGGAGGCTAAGGTCGAAGAATACCATCTTGGCATTGACGTTTCCCTCGACGTCGCGCTGGGCATCGGCAAGAAGCTCGGTAATGCCCATGACGTTACACTCGTCCACGAAGGGGGCGAAGCGGGCAGCAAAGGCAGCCTCGTCGCGGTTCATATAATTCAGCGCAGGGGTGCGGAAATTGGCGACAAAGCTCTCGCGCGTCATCCGCTGGGCATAGGCCAGAAACTCGCGCTGCGAGGCACGCCCTATCTTGGCTACCTCCTCGCTCCACTCCTTCAGCTCTTTCAGTTTACGTCCGTAGGCCAGACGCATGAGGCGGATGAAGAGGTCGGTATATTCCTTCGTGGCATCCTCGGCATCCATCAGCTGCATGGCGCGTGCCCAACTGCCACAAGCGGAATGGGCAAGGTCGGCAGCCATATCGGCAGCGAGGCCGTGGCGCTCCGTCAGCGCAGCAGCAATCTCCGTCTCGGACAGGGGGCGGAAGTTGATGCGCAGGGTGCGGCTCTGGATGGTGGGGAGCACACGCTCGGCATCGTCGCTCACCATCAGGATGACGGTTTCCGAAGGAGGTTCCTCAATAAGCTTCAGCAGTTTGTTGGCGCACGACTCGTTCATCCGCTCGGGCAGCCAGAGGATGACGACACGACGTCCACCCTCGCTGGAGCGGAAGCTGAGCTTGCGGATGAGCTCGTTAGCCTGGGCGGCATAGAGCTCGCCCTGCTGATTATCCGCTCCGGCATCCTGCATCCATTCACCAAGTTCAAGGTAGGGATTAGCCAGCAGGGCTTCGCGCCAGTCGTAGATGAAATCATCGCTCTGCGGATAGGTGTCGGCATTGCGCCCGCTCTCCCGCTTGAACACGGGCATCATGAAGTGCACGTCAGGATGTACCAGCTTGTTCATCTTCACGCAGGCTGGACAATGCCCGCAGGAGTCAGAAAGGTCAACTGGTTCACAAGCCAACGAGTCAACAGGCGGTTCAGGCTCACCAAAAAGCCCTCCCAGTCCCAGCTCTTGGGGAGGTGTCGGCTTGTTGACTTGTTGACTTGTTGACTTGTTGACCTCGTTGCACACCAGATAGCGGGCAAAGGCAACGGCCATGGGCAGCTTACCCGTACCCGCAGGCCCGGCAAACAACTGCGCATGAGGGATGCGCCCGCTCTCCAGCTGATGCCGCAGCTGCGCCTTCACCTCTTCCTGTCCGACTATATCCTTGAAAAACACGCTATTATTCTTTTCTCTTTTAGAAAATCTCTTTCGCTACGTCACGGACGCTGGGGGTAGCGCCGAGGACGTAGAAATGTATGCGGGGGACACCATGGCGGATGAGCTCGCGGCATTGCGCCGTACACCACTCCACGCCCACGCGGCGTACCGCCTCGTCGTCCTTGCAGGCGCTGACAGCCTCAGTAAGCTCTACGGGGATATCGACGCTGAACGTCTTGGGCACAGAGGCAAGCTGCGATGCCTTCGTCAACGGTTTGATGCCTGGGATGACGGGAATGGTAATACCTGCTGCCCGTGCCCGCTCCACGAAGCGGAAATAGACGGTATTATCGTAGAACAGCTGCGTCACGGCATACTGTGCCCCGCCCTCCTGCTTCTTCATCAGCCAATGGAGGTCGCTCTCCATGTTGGGAGCCTCGATGTGCTTCTCAGGGTAGCAGGCTACGCCATAGCTGAACGGGCGGACGGTGCCCTGGATGGGCGTGCCATCGTCGAAGAAACCGGCATTGAAGCGGTTTATCTGCTCCTGCAGCTCGGTAGCATGGCTGTAGCCTCCTGCCACAGGGGTAAACGTCGCCTCGTCGCGCGCCTTGTCGCCCCGCAACACCAGCAAATCGGTAATGCCGAGGAACTGCAGGTCGATGAGGACATACTCCGTCTCCTCGCGGCTGAAACCGCTGCAGAGGATGTGAGGCACCACGCGCAGCCCGTAGTGCGCCTTGATGGCAGCAGCCACAGCTACCGTGCCCGGACGCTTACGCACCGCCACACGCTCGTAGAGGCCGGGAGCCGTCTCGCGATACACGCGCTCGCTGCGGTGTGTGGTGATGTTGACGTACTGCGGATCAAACTCACGCAGCATGTCAATGTCGGCAAACAGCCGCTCAATGCCCATACCCTTCAGCGGGGGCAACACCTCAAACGAAAATCCAGTCAACTTTCTCCAATTTATTATTCGGCTGCGAAGTTACGGACTTTTTTCCGATTTTTAAGCCCTATCGCCAAATTATTTCACATTATTTGTTATTCCCCGCTCCTTTATAGTACGCTCTTTATCGTAGTGCGCTGGCGCGTCAGCGCACTACTCTGAGCCGCCAGAATAGGGGACTGGCGCGTCAGAATGAAAAAGGTGCATGAAAAAGTTGGCATTATTTGAAAATAATGCGTACCTTTGCAACGTGAGTAATTAATCCCGCTGTATCTTTGCGCCCTAAATACCTTTGAACGATGAAAAAGACTCTTCCCCTATTGCTTCTGACGGCCCTCTGCGCCTGCACGCCTGCTGTCAAAACGGCTCGTGGCGAGGCAGCTCCTGCCGAAAAACTGACGCTGTGGTACACCTACCCTGCCAAGGACTGGATGAACGAAGCGCTTCCGCTGGGCAACGGGCAGTTCGGCATCACGTTCTACGGGGGCGTTGAAACAGAGGAGATTCAGTTCAACGACAAGACGCTTTGGACGGGCACCAGCGGAGATCCTGTGGGTGCCGGCAGCGGCTATGGCAGCTATCGCAACTTCGGAAGTCTGTTCATTACATCAATAAGTCAACAAGTCAACAAGTCAACAAGTCAACAGGCAGAGGATTATCGTCGTTCGCTGGATATACAAAATGCCGTGGGGCAGGTGACATACACGCTGGACGGGGTGGACTACGAGCGGGAATACTTCGTCTCCTACCCTGCCCAGGCAGCTGTCATGCGGCTGAAAGCCTCTGGCAAAGGTAACATTAATGTGGTGCTGAGCGTAAAGGATGCAAACAGCAGGGACTATCCGGCCCAGGCATCGGGCATCCAATATGCGGAGGAAGGCATCAGTTTCAGCGGTAAGCTGGATTTACTCAACTATTATTTCCGCCTGGGCGTCAAGCCTCGCGGCAGGAAGGCGAAGGTCGAGGTCACAGAGGAGGGACTGCGCATCACGGGAGCCGACGAACTGATGATTGTCATGCGCGGCAATACGAATTTCTCGGAACGCGACAACAGCTACATCTACGATGCCCATCTGCTGCCCGACAGCATCGACGGCATCGTCCGGCACGCTCTCGCCCAGCCCTACAAGCAGCTTAGAGACGAGCACGTGAGGGACTACCGCAGCCTCTTCGACCGTTGCCGCCTCACCCTCACCCCCGACAACGCCAACATTCTCCCGACGAACGAGCTGATAAGGGTGTATAATGGGAGACCCACCCCCAACCCCTCCCATGGAGGGAGGGGAGAGGCTGACGCGCCTGGTCTCGAACGAAGTGAGGCTCTCCCCCTCACGGGGGAGCGGGGAGAGGGTCTTTATCCTCTCTTCCTCGAGGAACTGTACTTTGCCTTTGGACGTTACCTGATGATCAGCAGCGCACGAGACATCGGACTGCCTAGCAACTTGCAGGGCATCTGGAACAACTCCAACCGCCCGGCATGGAATAGCGACATTCATTCCAACATCAACGTGCAGATGAACTACTGGCCTGCGGAAGTCACCAACCTCAGCGAACTCCACATGACCTTCATCGACTACGTTTATAACGAGGCCATCGGACGCTCGAAGGCCGACGGCGAGGACACCCAATGGCAGAAGAACGTCTATCACTACCTCTCCACTACCGGACATGACGGAGGCGAGACGCAGGCTCGGGGCGGATGGTTCCTCTCCACGGAAAACAACATCTTCGGGCGCTGCTCACGCTGGACGGGACAGAATTACGCCGTTGCCAACGCCTGGTACTGCATGCACCTTTGGCAGCACTACCTCTACACGCTCGACAAGGACTACCTCCGCGAAAAGGCGCTTCCCGTCATGCTCTCTGCCGTGGAGTTCTGGAAGAACCGCCTGGTGCGCGACGAGAGCGACGGCACGTGGGTATGCCCCTACGAGTTCAGCCCCGAACACGGCCCTGTAGGAGCCGTTACCGCCCATGCCCAGCAGCTGGTTTATACGCTCTTTGAGAATACGTTAACAGCATGTATGGAGTTGCAGGAGTTCAGGAGTTCAGGAGTGGCAGACAATACTTCTTCACCCGGTACTCAGCATACAGGACAATCGTCTGAACTCCCTATAACTCCTGAACTCCTGAACTCCCTAAAAGACTACCTTGCTCACCTTGACAACGGCCTGCACACGGAGATTGTTCCCCGTGCCAACAACGAACGTCTGCTCCGCGAATGGAAGGACGTCAGCCAGCAGGATGCCGGCGAATGGCCTCATCACCGCCACCTCTCGCACCTTATCGGACTCTATCCAGGCACCCAGATCAACCCCACCGACTGCGACAGCATCTATCAGGCAGCCCTCCGCTCGCTCCGCTGGCGCGGTCCGAAAGCCACAGGCTGGGCCATGGGCTGGAAGGTGAACCTCTGGGCACGCGCCAAGGATGCCGACATGGCGCACAACCTCGTCCACAACGCCCTGGCACCAGCAAGCCTGGGACGCACCGACTACAACGGCAACGGTGCTGGTGTCTACGACAACCTCTTCGACGCCCACCCGCCCTATCAGATTGACGGCAACTTCGGCGTCACAGCAGGCATCGCCGAGATGCTCATGCAGAGCCACGCCGGCTACATCGACCTCCTCCCCGCCCTACCCGATTGCTGGAAAGAGGGCAGCATCCACGGACTCAAGGCTCAGGGCGGCTTTACCGTCGATATCGACTGGGCTGAAGGCAAGCTCACCCAGGCCGTCATCATCTCACCTTTCGGAGGCCCTGTTACCGTTAAATATGGCGACAAGCAGACAACCTTCGACACCCAACCCGCTAAAAGCTATACTTTTGATAACACGTTAACTAATCACTAATCACCATGAAGAAGACTCTCACCATCCTATTACTATTCTGCCTTTCCACCACGTTGCTTACCGCAGGCATCGTGAACAACGGCATCTATCGCATCGTCTGCGCCGGTAACAGCAAAGTCGTTACCGAGGATGTCCAAACGGGTAAGCTCTATTGCGCCGACAAAGGCTCAGACAGCACCTTCGAACAACTATGGCGAATCACCAACACGAGCGGTGACAGCTACTCGATGCAGAACCTGCTCACCTCGCGCTTCATCCAAGCTGACGGCTCTGGGCAGTTCTACACGGGCAAGTCGGCTGCCGGCATCTTCATCACGCAGAACGCCGCAGTCAGCTCGTTCCTCAATATCTACGTCAACAACGGCTACAAATACTGGAACTATCAGGGCGGCACAGGAAGACTAGTCACCTGGAGCGCCTGCACCGGCGACAGCGATGCCCAGAACAACCGCAGCGCCTGGAAACTGGTGTCTGTGAACGTTGATGAAGATCTGCTGGCTATCGCCCAGAAACAGTTCAACGAGACGAATGATATCATCGAGAACGCCTCCGTCTATGCCGCCAACGTCCGAAAGTTCTTCACCGACGACAGCGCCGAGGAACTGGCAGCACCCTACGCCACCATGAGCGAAAGCGAGCTGCGCGGAGCCCTCGACGGTCAGCTGCCGACAACCCTCATCGATTATGCCGTCCGCCTTGCCGCCGACCAATGGAGCAGCAAGTGGGAGAAGTCCTTCCGCTTCGGCACCTACAAAGCCTACGGCGACCCCGACTATTGGTCAAGCGCTATGGCTAACGGCGTTCACGGCTACCTGAACAACCCCACCGGCATCCGCATCGACAACGGGGAACTGCTCTTCGTCTTTGTGGGCGACAACATCCCCTCGAACTCCACGCTGGAAGTGGAACTGCTGTCAGGCACCTCCAGCGTCTCGGGCACACGGACAAAACTCAAGAAGGGACTGAACGTCATTTCCTCAGGCCGCAACGACCAGGCGGTCTTCATGCGCTATACCGCCGGCACCCGATTGAACAACGACCTCACGCTGGCTGACTTCCCCGACCTGCGCGTCAATATCCAAGGCGGCACGGTGAACGGTTATTGGGACATCGCCAAGCACACCAATGCTGATTGGAAGGAGATGACTGCCGACCCCAACCTCTTCTCTGGCTTTGCCATTCAGGTGAAGGGACGACACGTGCTGTGGAACATGAACAGTAAGCTCGTTCGCAAGTATGTCCCCGACCATATCGAAGAATCCATTAGCGTGTGGGACAGCATCCAAATCTGGGAGTGCCGCCAGATGGGACTCGAGGATGCAGTCCCCGCCAAACATGACTTCCTGCTTAACTGTGTCTCCGTTACGGGCGACAACTATATGTATGCTTCCGGCAGCCACACCGCCTACAACGAATCGACGCTCAGCAGCATCCTCTACTTCACCAACTATCGCGACGGCGCCGGTGGTGCCTATTGGGGTCCTGCCCACGAAACGGGGCACAACAACCAATACCTCATCACCTTCCCCGGAGGCACGGAGGTGTCGAACAACATGTTCTCCAACATCGTCACCTATAGCGGCGGCAAGGGCACCTCGCGTGGCGTGGGCGTCCGTGATGGTGTCTGCAAGGACTTCGGTAAGAGCTGGTTCGACCGCGACATTTGGCAGCAGACACGCATGTACTATCAGCTCTACCTCTACTTCTACGAACTGGGCAAGGACAAGGAATTCCTCCCCAACCTCTTCAAGGCCCTACGTGCAGATCCCATGGTGAGCCACAATGCCTCCAACATCAGCGGACAGGACAGCTGGCTGAAGTTTGCCCTCAAGTGCTGCCAAGTAGCCAATGCCGACCTCTCGGAATTCTTTGAGAGCTACGGATTCTTTGTCCCCGTCAGCAACCGTTTCGTGGAGGACTACAGCAACTCCTACGTTACCATGACGGAGAAGACGGCTCAGCAGTTCCGCGAGAAGATGCAGGCTTTCGAAAAGAAGCTCGGCAACCTCGTCTATGTGGAAGACCGCATCTACGCCGCCTATGGCCGTGCACCCTGGGGCAGCCCCGACAAGCTGCGCATCGACTACAGCAACGAGTGGCCTGTCGGCAAGATGGGCGATGTGGGGCAGTATCTCGACTACGAGGACGAAACACTTGTACCCTCGGGCTACACCTACACCCGCAAGGGACAGAAACTCACCATCAATCATACCAATGGCAAGGGGGCTGTGGGTTTCAAAGTCTATGACGAGAACGGTACCCTCAGCGCTATTGCCAATACCTACAACATCACGCTTCCGCAGTCGCTCGACGGCAAGAAAATCCGCGTCGTGGCTGCCGCTCCTGTGGGCAACAACGATGCCGAAATCCTCTCCTCTGCCATCGCCGGCACAGAGGCCGAGCAGTTGGAGGCGCTGAAAAGCTCCCTCAATACCGCCAAGACCTACTTGGCCATGACTGACTCAGCCAATGCCGTAGTGGGCTGGTTCGTCGGTTCGGCATTGGAGCCCCTGCAAGCCGTCTATGACCAAGCTAAAGCCGCAATGGATGGCGCCGACCAGACGATGCACACCTACGGCGAATGGTCGTTGGTGGTTGACGATGCCGTCTATGACCTGCTCCAAAACGCCGAAGCCCGCGTCGCCCTGCGCCCCCACAATATCTACGCCCTTTACCTCAGCGGCTACAGCAACTACTGCGCCGCCAACCTCTCAGGAGGCTTGAAGGGCAACATGCTCGACCCCACTACCAACCTCGGCAAGCAATGGATGTTCGTCCCTACCGTCGCCGAGGACACCTATTATATTCAAAACGTCGAGAGCGGACTCTACATCTCCTATATCGCCTCGGGCAAACGTATCAAAGCCGAAGCCGAAAACACGGAGAGCGCCCTGCTCTTCACCCTTATGGAGAACGCCCCAGGCAAGTACGCCCTATATAATTATAAGGAGAGCCTCTACATGGGCTACGCCAGCAACAAGGACATCGTGGGCAACACCAGCGAAAGCTCCTCGCTTTGGGTGATTAAACTGGTGGAGGACAACTATTCCGATGCCCTCCTCGAACGGGCCAAGAAGGATTTGGCAGAGGCGGAACGCATTCTGGCTGAAGTGTTGGATCCTGAGGTCAATTGCATTTGTGTGGCTGGGACCGTCGTTCCGCTGACAGAGACGTTCGAGGAGGACGTCCTCACCCTCTATGGCTTTGTCGGTGAAGTGAATAGTGCACTCTATCTGGGAGACTTCGAAGCCCTTGAAAAGCTTCTGCCCCAGCTCGAAGCCGCCATTGCTGCCGTCAGGGATGCCTACCTCACCAAGCAAGAGATGCCAGAAATGAGTTATTGGGAAAGACCGGGTTTACTAATAGCAAATTGTTATTTTATTCAAAACCTAAAGACTCGAAAATATTGTCTTCTTGATAATGGTACAGGACGTTACGCTGGTAATATTCGTACGGATGATCTAGAAGGTGAATTAGCAGATCTTTATCCCTATATGTTTTACTTCCAAAAAGACGGTGAAAATGAATACTGGATTTCTAATGCTGTGACGATTTCCCCTGCTGCCATCAATAATAGCTACATTGATATCAGCGGAGAAAAAGAGCCTACCACCTTTTCTCTGACGTTCAACAATGACTCTACCGGTTTCATAATCGCTAACGGTGACAACTATTGGACAACGCAGACGTCTGGCCAAATGTATGCCCAAATTCGCAAGACACCGACAGAATGGCGGTTCGTTCGTGCATCACAACTAAAAATAGAAGGTTTCGGCATTTCGTATCCTACTCACTTGGAGGAAACAGACAAGATTCCCCTCTTCGACCTCTCAGGGCGGCGTGTCGAGAATCCTACAGGAGGTCTTTACATTCAAAACGGCAAGAAAGTTTACATCAAATAGAAAGCAAAGGGCGGCGCTCTCAGAATCAAACGCTGTGACGATAGAATCAAACGCTGAGAAATTAGAATCAAACGCTGAGAAATTAGAATCAAATGCTGAGAGCACAGCCCAAGCAAATAAACAACTAACAAAAAGAACGATTGAAAGAATTTGTAATATCCGAAGCGCAAACCGAGTTGGCGGTACTGGTGGGCCTCATTACCCCCGAGCAGAACGAGCAGAAAACCAACGAGTACCTCGACGAACTAGAGTTCCTGGCTGATACTGCCGGAGCCCAAACGGTGAAACGTTTCACCCAGAAGGTGGGTGGCGCCAGCAGCGTCACTTATATCGGTAGCGGCAAGCTGGAGGAAATCAAGCAATACTTGCAAGCCCGCATCGACAACGACGAAGAGCCTGTGGGTATGGTCATCTTCGACGACGAACTCTCTGCCAAGCAGCTCCGCAACATCGAGCAGGCACTACACGTGAAGATTCTCGACCGTACCAGCCTCATCCTCGACATCTTCGCCATGCGTGCCCGTACCGCCGAAGCCAAGACGCAGGTGGAGCTAGCGCAATACAAGTACATGCTGCCCCGTCTGCAACGCCTCTGGACGCACCTCGAACGTCAGGGTGGCGGCTCAGGCGCAGGAGGCGGTAAGGGTTCAGTAGGGCTTCGAGGCCCGGGTGAGACACAGCTGGAGATGGACCGCCGTATCATCCTTAACCGCATGTCGTTGCTCAAGCGTCAGCTGGCAGATATTGACCGTCAGAAGGCTACCCAGCGCAAGAATCGTGGGCGGCTCATCCGCGTTGCCCTCGTCGGCTACACCAACGTCGGCAAATCAACCCTCATGAACCTGCTTGCCAAGAGCGAGGTATTTGCAGAAAATAAGTTGTTTGCTACGCTCGACACTACCGTGCGCAAGGTTATCATCGAGAATCTGCCCTTCCTCCTGAGCGATACCGTAGGCTTCATCCGCAAGCTGCCTACGGATTTAGTAGATTCTTTCAAAAGTACCCTCGACGAGGTGCGCGAAGCCGATTTGCTGGTGCATGTGGTGGATGTCTCGCACCCTGATTTCGAGGAGCAGATTCGCGTAGTGGGTACCACGTTAGCCGACCTCGGCTGTGCCGAAAAGCCCAGCATTACCGTCTTCAACAAGATGGATGCCTACACGTTTACGCCCAAAGCTCCCGACGACCTCACTCCCCGCACGAAGGAGAACATCACCCTCGACGAGCTCCGCACTACATGGATGGCTCGCATGGGCGACGACTGCATCTTCATCTCTGCCGCCCAGAAACAGAACATCGATGCCCTGAAGACCCTCCTATATAATAAGGTACGCGCCCTCCACGTCCAGAAATATCCTTATAACGATTTCCTTTATCCCATCGAAGAATAGTATTCATTTAATTATAAAATAATTGTTATGGTCGAATTCAAGTATGCGCCGATGTTCCAGCTCGGCAAAGATGAAACAGAGTATTACAAAATCCCCGGCTCGGAGAAGTACGTCAGCGTGGGTACGTTCGAGGGGCATGAGATGCTGAAAGTGGAGAAAGAGGCCCTCACGGTAATGGCTAACACGGCCTTCCGCGATGTGAGCTTCCTATTGCGCCGTTCACACAACGAACAAGTAGCAAAAATCCTTAGCGACCCTGAGGCAAGCGACAACGACAAGTACGTTGCCCTCACCTTCCTCCGCAACGCCGAAGTCTCTGCCAAGGGCAAACTGCCCCTCTGCCAGGATACTGGTACGGCCATCGTCCACGGCGAGAAAGGCCAGCAGGTATGGACAGGTGGAGGCGATGAAGAGGCGCTCTCACTCGGCGTCTTCAAGACCTACACCGAGGAGAACCTGCGCTACTCGCAGAACGCCCCCCTCACCATGTATGAGGAGGTAAACACACGTTGCAACCTGCCTGCCCAGATTGACATCGAAGCTACTGAAGGTATGGAGTACCGTTTCCTCTGCGTCACCAAGGGTGGTGGCTCAGCCAACAAGAGCTATCTCTATCAGGAGACCAAAGCCCGCATCCAGAATCCTGGCACCCTCATCCCCTTCTTGGTGGAGAAGATGAAGAGCCTCGGTACCGCCGCCTGCCCGCCCTACCACATCGCCTTCGTCATTGGCGGCACCTCTGCTGAGAAGAATCTGCTTACCGTCAAGCTCGCCTCCACCCACTTCTACGACAGCCTGCCCACTACGGGCGACGCCACAGGCCGTGCATTCCGCGACATAGAGTTAGAGGCACAACTGCTGGAGGAGGCCCACAAGATTGGCCTCGGCGCCCAGTTTGGCGGCAAGTACATGGCTCACGATATCCGCGTTGTCCGTCTGCCGCGTCATGGTGCCAGCTGCCCCATCGGCCTCGGCGTCAGCTGCTCAGCCGATCGTAACATCAAGTGCAAAATCAACCGCGACGGCATCTGGATTGAGAAGATGGACGAAAAACCCTACGAGCTTATCCCTGCTGAATTGCGTAATGCCGGCGAAGGTGATGCCGTACGTATCGACCTCAACCAGCCTATGAAGGATGTCTGCAAGATCCTCACCCAATACCCCATCGGCACGCGTCTCTCTCTGAACGGCACCATCATCGTAGGTCGTGACATCGCCCACGCTAAGCTGAAAGCCCGTCTGGATGCTGGCGAACCCATGCCGCAATACATGAAGGATCATCCCATCTACTATGCCGGCCCTGCCAAGACTCCTGCGGGAATGGCTTGCGGCTCAATGGGCCCCACCACAGCTGGACGTATGGATCCCTACGTTGACGAATTCCAGGATCACGGAGGCTCGCTCATCATGCTGGCTAAGGGAAACCGCGCCCAATGCGTTACCGATGCCTGCAAGAAACATGGCGGATTCTATTTAGGTTCAATCGGAGGGCCTGCCGCATTGCTGGCACAAGAGAACATCAAGAGCATCGAGTGTGTCGAATATCCCGAGCTTGGCATGGAAGCCATCTGGAAGATTGAGGTCGAGGACTTCCCCGCCTTTATCCTCGTCGATGACAAAGGCAACGACTTCTTCCACCAGCTGCCTAGCTGCAAAAAGTAGGCTGATAGACAGCATCAACAGAAGAGGCGCGGAAAACCGCGCCTCTTCCGTTATTCTTGTACCGTCGGACCGTGGATGACGAGATGGCCGTCTGGAGTGATTTCCATCGGATCGATGAAGGCAACGCGCTCATCGGGATTGGAAGTAAGACGGCCATGATAGACGGTAAGCATACGCCCTGAAGCATCGCGGAACATCATATTGTGGCCCGTGCCCATAACGGTGCCGCCTTTCGTCACATTCTCCTTCAGCACGGGGTTGTCAGAGGATTTGCGGAAGGGGCCGAGGGGATTGTCGGCTGTAGCATAGCCTACGGCGTAGTGGGCGCCCTGATAGCAGTTGGCCGAATACATTATATAATAGGTATCGCCCTCGCGGAAGATATACGAACCTTCCGTCCAACGGCGATTTGCCTCATGAGCAGTCACAGATTGGCTTTCCCACTCTGCCTGCACATCGTTAAGCTTCATAGGTGGTTGAAGCAGCAGTTTCGGCTCACCGATAACGCCACTAAAGTCGGGCTTCATCTCCACGCCATACACCCAACTCTCCTCAATCTCCGCATAACCGCCTGCTGCACGTTCCTTTTGCGCTAGTTCGCTCTCCACAGCGTGCTTATAACAGCAACGCGAGAAGTAGAGATAGGTGCGGCCCGTAGCATCATCGAAAAGCACATTGGCATCGATAATGGGATAGGGCGGGTCGAAGACGGGGCGGTTCATCAAGTCGCGGAAAGGCCCGGCAGGGCTATCGCTGACAGCTACACCGATGCGAAACACCTCCAAGTCACCCTCAGGGTTATCGCGCTTGTTGGAACTATAGAAAAGGTAGTACTTGCCATCCCGCTCATAGACCTCAGGTGCCCAAAAGCAGTCGAGATTCCACTGCTCGGGAGTGCCTCCCTTGTAAATCTGTCCGCAGGGCTTCCACTCGCGAAGGTCGTCCGAGACGAATGCTTCGAATCCATCTGCCAGCGAGGTGCCGTACATGTAATAACGTCCATCGGAGGCATGGAGGATAAAAGGGTCACCCAGCTTTACATCCAACGGGTTGGGACTGTCCCATGTAGCATGCTTGCTGCCCGACGTACAGGCAGCAAGCGTTATGAGTGCCGTCACGATGACGGCTGAAAGGGTGATGGTATTCTTCATCACTTGCGGACAGACTTGACAGTAGTGCGGGTGCCATCGGCGTACTCCGTGACAACGATGTATAGGCCACGATTGGCGCCTGTGGTTTCCTTGCCGTCCATGCCGTAGAAACGGCGCGAAGTGACAGCAGGCTCCGTAGCAGCGTTATCGACATGGGCGCCATCGCCATAGTAATAATAGGTGACGTAAACATCCTCGTAGGTAAACATGCCAAAGAAGTCAACCTTTATCGTCATGGTGATCTTCGTAGGCAGACCCTGAGCGTTGAATTCGTAGGCAAACGTGCCTGTCTCTACCTCCGCCAATTCGCCACCTCCCATGTCGTAGGACATCTTCATCGATACAGGCAGCTGACCGGTAGCATCGTAAGTATATTCTGTAACCGTAGAAAGCGTAAACTCTTCCGTTTCATCGTCAAGTTCATAGTCATCCTCACGATAGGGCATTCCCTGAGCATTGTAATAAATGATGGAATAATCGGTTGCTAACCAGCCTAAACCACCTCCCCAGGAATATTCAGTAGTAGTTACCTTATCGCCCTCGTAAACGACAGTCTCCTTGTTCTGATTACCCCAGTTGTCGCCCGTCCATTGCTCTTTGAGGGTTTCCGTAATGCGACCCTGTGCATCGTAGGTCATCGTTTCGCGAGTGTAGTTCGTATAGGTTTCCTTATCAATCTGCTGACAGAGAGTTCCAATGAGATGTCCGGCATTGTCGTAGGTATAAACCTCCAGCGAAAAACCCGTTCCGAAGTGATCCTTGGGATTTTCAATCGTCGCGCTGCTCACCTGGTTGGACGAATTGTAATTGTAGGTAGTACGCTTGGCAAGCGACCAGCCTAAATCGCCCATGTCAGGGTCGTCGTTATAATCATATTCCGTTTCAGTAGCTAAGCGCTTTTTGGCATCGTAGGTATAGATAGTCTTCGACTGAGGCACCAAGTCACCGTCGTCATTGTTAACCCAATCCACAATGCTGTCAGGGCAGGCAGCCATGATGTCCTCCTCCGTGAGGCGGTTCGGCTGAGTGCTGCCAACCAATTGTTTAGCCTTAGCAGCAAAACGCTCCTTTGCCTGTTGGGCCGTGCGAGCAGGCTGAGCAGTCATGGCTAACATCGAAGCCACAAGAACAATAATCAGGGTAGAAATTTTCTTCATATTCAATGATGTTTTTAGTTTAACTTCGGTACATTTGGGGACAAAGATAGAGACAAAAAAAAGATTAAGCAAGAGAAAAGTCAAAAATCTTATGAATTTCGTAGAGCAGGGGAATAAATTCACAGCGCAGTGCGCTAAAAAATTAACGCAGTGCGCTGTGAAATTATTTGCTTGGGCTGTGGGAATGGGAATATTACTCCGTTGCGGCGCGAGCCTCGTTTTTCTCCAAGAAGGCGATACGACGGGTGGTTTCGTCCTGCATGACAGAGAGTTTGTGCACAGCCTGCAGAGCCTGAGCCAGCTCATAGACGTCGGCAATGGCGCGGGTATCGGCAGCAGTAAGGGTGGTTGCCCAATTCGTGTCGCCCAGATATTCCACCTTGACGGCTTCGCCAGCATGGAGAGCCATCCAAGCAATGACGCCACCATCCGACTCGCCGAGAATGAAGTCGTTACGCTCCGTTTTAGCCAGCGCATCGGATGACTCGTAGGTGTTGTCCATCGTGACCGTCTGGGCGAACGTGCCGCCTGCAGATACCTTCACAGAATGGTGATGAATGTACTTTGCTCCGCGCCAGAAGGAGGTGAGCGTCATGCGTCCATGCTCATCGACAGTAGCACGCAGATAACAGCGTTGGGCATTTCGGGCAAGCTGTTGCGAGGGGGAGTAGTAGAGGCCGACATCCTGATACTGAGGGTCTTTCTCAAAGGTAAAACGCTGTGTTTTTCCATCCTCGCCACCCACAATCTCCTCGACACGAGCACGGCTGATAGTGAGCAGGCTATCGGTATAGGCGTAGTTGCGATGAGCCTCAGCCAGCTCCACCTGACGCAGCAGGGCGATGCCGGCTTTGCGAGCCTCGAAAGCTTTGGGATAGACAGCCTTGATGCTGTCAATCTGCGCCTTTGCTTCGTCGTAGCGCCCAACCTCGAAAGCTGCCTGCGCTGCCGTCAGAAACCGCCCAGCTGACTTCTCCACATTCTCTCCGCAGGAGAAAAACAGCAGCGAAAAAAGAAGAAATGAAAAACAAATACTCTTCTTCATAACGGGTTGTAAAACATTATTTGTACAGAGGGCCGAAGTTGGTGCAAGCGCGGAAGTCGGCACCCTCCTTGTCCATTCCGAAGGCGTTCCATGCAGCGGGACGGAAGATATCCGCGTCGGCTACGTTGTGCATACAGACGGGGATGCGCAGCATGGAGCAGAGCGTGATGAGGTCGGCGCCCACATGCCCATAGACGATAGCACCGTGGTTGGCTCCCCAGCAGTTCATCACCGAATAGACGTCCTTGAAGCAGTCCTTCGTGGGGTCGAGGCGTGGCGTGAACCACGTAGTGGGCCAAGTAGGATCGGTACGCTTGTCGAGGATATCGTGTACTTCGGGATCAAGGTCAACCGTCCATCCCTCAGCGAGTTGCAGGACCGGGCCAAGACCTTTGACGATGTTGATGCGCAGCATGGTCATGGGCATACCGCCACGACTGAGGAAATGCGACGAATAGCCTCCACCCCGGAAGTAGTCACGGTCGGCTGGCATCCAGCTGGTAGCCTTCAGGCAAGCATGGACATCTTGCTCCGTCATGTTCCAAGGCTCCTTCATCGTGGGACGGCCTTCCGCATCGCTCATGGCACCCGTAGCATCAAGGGTGGTGGCTCCACTATTGATGAGGTGGATAAAGCCATTTTTGCCGATTCCATCGACAGTTTTTCCCGTTACGCGGCGCACAGCCTCGGGGCTCCAATAGGTGCGGATGTCAGAGAACATCACGCCGCGATTGGTAAGCAGATGGCCGAAGAGCATGGAAATGCCGTTGAGCGAATCGTTCTCGGTAGCCAGCACGTCGGCTTCGCGGATGCCGTTCCAGTCGAACGAGGTGCAGAGCATCGACTCGGGGAAGTCGAAGTTGGGTTTGTAGTCAGTCCATTGGCGTTGGCCCTGCACACCACCCACGATGGCGTTGTGGCCCTTTGCCTCCTCCTTGTAGCCCATCTCCAACAAATGAGGGTTGCCGTGCATGAGGTCGCGGATAATCATCATGCACTTCACGGTGAACTCCCAGTCCTCGTCTTTCTCCTGACGATTTTTGCCCTTGCCCTTTCCGTTGAAGGTAGTCATCGGCGTGCCGGGGAAGAGGGGACGTTCCTCGTTGTAATCGTGGCCTTCCTGGGGCTTGCAGTACTGCTCCACCCAAGCCATCGCTTTCTGGAGCTCTTCGTGGTCGTAGATACCGAAATCGACGCGACGCAGGATTTCGACCAAATCGGCATACTCAGCACGGATGCCTAGATAGTCCTGCAGAAAATCGGCATCAACAATACTACCGGCGATGCCCATACAGGTGTTGCCTAGCGAGAGATACGACTTGCCACGCATCGTCGCTACAGCCTGAGCCGCACGGGCAAAGCGCAGAATCTTCTCAGCCACATCGGCGGGGATTGTATTATCTTCTATATCCTGTACATCATGCCCATAGATGCCGAAGGCGGGCAATCCCTTCTGGGCATGAGCTGCGAGGACAGCTGCCAGATAGACGGCGCCCGGACGTTCTGTGCCGTTGAACCCCCACACGGCCTTGGGCCAATGCGGGCTCATGTCCATCGTCTCAGAGCCATAACACCAACAGCTGGTAACGGTGATGGTAGCGCCGACGCCCTCTCGTTCGAATTTTTCCTGGCAGGCGGCAGCCTCAGCCACACGGCCGATGGTGCTGTCGGCGATGACGCACTCCACAGGGCTTCCGTCGCCGTTGCGGAGGGTAGTGGTTATCAACTCGGCTACAGCATGCGCCAAAGCCATTGTCTTGTTCTCAAGGGTTTCGCGAACGCCGCCCTGACGTCCGTCGATGGTGGGACGAATCCCGATTTTGGGGTACTTCATGGAGATTTAGGATTTATGAATCAATTTCTTAATATAATCTTTGCACGGCTGGCGACGATGCCGTCGGCTTTGCGGAGTTCAAGGTCATACTCGTCGTCGTCAGCGTTTGAGACATACACAGCCAGCGACTCGCCATAGTGACATTCAGCGCTGTAGCTGATTTCAAAACGGTGGATGGGGCGTTCCTTCAGCACCTCAAATGGCAACGCGCCGAGGAAATGCTCGATGTAGCGAATGCTGTTCAGATGACCGTTGTAGTCGATATCGCAGAAACGGGGCTGGAACATGTACGCAGGCTCGTTGGCGGTGACCCGGGCACGCGTTGTACGGGCAATGGGGCAGTCGATAGGCTCGGGAGAAATACAATCGGCATGGGTTGGCAATGCCTGCTTTATATCCAGCGCCTGACGCGTATCAAGGTCTATCACAGCCCATACGGAGGAGGCATAGCCAATGGCCCTGCCCTCCGCATCGAGGATAGCGAAGTTACGGTTGGAGAAGAAGCGTGAGACGCTGTCAATCCAGGTCCTGATGGCATACGACTCAAATTCGTAGGGGTAATGATCCATCTGGATGAGCAGACGCGAGAAGACCCAGGCCTGATTCTTTTCCAGTAAGGCCTGACGGCCGAAGCCCAATTGCTCGGCATGGTCTGCCGCTGTGTTCAGCAACTGATTGCCCAATACGGCTAACGACAGATGCGACGTGCAGTCGGAGTGGAACGACTCCACCCTGTACCGATTTATGTGTATCAAGGATGGCTGCATGTCCCTTATTCCTGAATGTTGATGTTCTTGCAGTCGTCGCTGACGCGGAAGCGCTCGGTGACGCCGCGCAAATAGGGATAGTCGGTCGTCATCTCAATGCGGTTACCCCGGAAGGTCAGGCCATCGACGGAATAGAGGTAGAGGATGCGGGGGTCGAAGACGCGGAAGGTGTTGTCCTCGATGGTGATGTTGTGGTGGTAGCACTCGCCGCTGGTACGGTCAGGCACGCCGCTGCCCACGCTGATGCAGGCATTGCCCCATACGCGGTAGCCGAAGTTGCAGTTCTCGAAGACGTTGCCCCGAATGGTGACGTCGCGCACACCCGACTGCTCAAACCAGTAGTTGCCGTCGCCCTCAAAGAGTATAGCCGCACCGGGTATGTGGAAATAGTTGTTCTCTATCACCATCTTGCCGCGTGAGCCCAATAGTAGGCCGCGGGCACGATTGCCGCTAAAGGTGCAGCCGCTGATAACCACATCGGGATAGGCATCGTCGGCAGCCACCACCATGTCGGGCTCAATGCCGTCGGGCAGGTCAGCGGTGAAGGTGACGTTGGTGATGTGGCGGTTGAGCACCTCCACGCTCTTCACCTTGGCGCGGCACAGCTGTGTCATCGTCTTGTTGCGCACAATCTCCACCGTCATGCCGGGGCGAAGGAACTCCAACCCCTGCTGGGCGCCGTTTCGCCAGCTGAGCTGCAAACTATTAGGCGAGGTCTGACGATCGATGCCCATATAGAGGCCGTGGATGTTGGTGGCGTCGTCCTTCTGGTTACGGAAGGTGCAGTCTATCATACGGATGTAGCCGCTGCAATTGACAAAGTGAGTGGCATCAGCGGTGATGCTGACTACACGTCCCTTTCCTGGCGAGGGGACGATGACGAGGTGGTTCAGTTCGATGTTATGGGTCATCTGGGCAATTACGCCCATACCGCCGCAATGGTAGAGGTTGACGTCCTTGATGAGGATGTCGCGGCTGTCGGCGATGAAGAAGCCCGGGTTGATGCGCGAGGCAGCCCCCAGCACCATCACGTTGCCCACCGTGGCCGTGATACCCTCCTTGTGGATGCGGTAGAGGCGGTCACCCACCTGCTCGGCGGGGAGCGTCTGGCGCGAGAGCCAGTAGTCCGAGGCGTTGAAGGCCACCTCGTCCTTCACGGGGTCGTACTCCAGCATATTGCCGAAGGGATAGGTCTCCCATTCGTTGTCCATGATGTAGAGGCAGCCGTTGTCCAGCCCTATGCGGTAGTCGGCAGGGAACTCTACGTCAAGCCAGCCGTCGCCCACAGCGCGGATGAGCCCCTCGGAGTGGAACGTATGAGTGAAATCAATGCTGATGCCGCTGATGGTGATGTTCACGCAATCCTGCAGGCTGAAGGGGGAGATGAAGCCGGTGAAGAGCAGCGTGGTGTTCTGTCCGCGCACGGCGAAGTCCTTCATGCCACCCAGGTCGAAAGCAATGCGCTTCAGGCTCTCGTCGTTGTTACTAATGAACTGGTAGCGCTCGTAAGCAGCATCCTGTCGGATGTTCAGCACCCCCTCGGGCAGCACGAGCTCGGCAGCATGCGTACGACGGCATGCCTCAAGGGCAGCGCGGATGGCGGGCATCGCATCGTCCCTGTCCGCTTCGGTAAGGTAGTCACTCAGATACACCGTGCCCCCGCCGCCTCCTACACACGAGGCGAATAGCATAGCAGTCATGGCCCAAAGGGCAAAAAAACGCTTTTTCATATTCCTGTTTATTTTGATTGATCTTCATTCTTCGGTTATCATTTTTCTCTCCCATCCCTCCAGGCAAGAGGAGTGGAACTCTGTAGCGGCGGTAGCCGCCGCCAGCGGGGCGATATTGTATGGCCGTATACCCCCTCCTACCAAAATGACAGGGCCTGCGGCATGCTGGCTCTTCGCGACCAGCTCGGCCAGCAACTCGCATCCTTCAACTGCCGACAGGGCATGGCCGGAGGTAAGGAGGCGTGCGATACCCAAGGAGGCGATGTCATCGTAAGCCTGCAGCGGATGACGGCAGACATCGAATGCCCGATGGAAGGTGACGGGGAGCGCTCCAGCGGCACCGATGAACTGTCGCATGGTCTCACAATCCACATCGCCCTCGGGCATCAGCGCGCCCACGACGACGGCGTTCACACGGCGAACGTCGCCATCGGGAGCGACGACAGTGAGCTGGCGGATGCGCTCTACATCGTGCGCCATCGCATCAACCTCTTCCCTCGAATAGACAAAGCTGCCCGCGCGGCAGCGCACCAACACATTCACAGGAATGCGCACGGCAGCCAGCGTAGCCAGAATGTTTTCGTCAGTCGGCGTCAGCCCGTCGAGAGGCAACTGCTCGCACAACTCAATGCGTGAGGCTCCGGCCGCTTCGGCACGACGGGCATCGGCAGCATTCTGGCAACAACATTCGAGGAAGAAAAACATCTTGTATTATATTTACGATTTGACGATTTACAATTTACGATTTATTTAATTGCGACTAATCTTGTTGCGACTCGTCCAATCAAACAATTGTTTGCTCTCACTGCTCCAAAAATTCTATACTCTTAATTCTTACTCCTATCTATATTTTTCTCAACGGTATTTTCCTTCGTCCTCGTCGCCAAGCATGGAGAGGTAGGACTGATAACGGGAGGGAGCAATGAGCTGTTCATCCAATGCACGGAGTACGGCGCAACCAGGTTCGTGGGTATGAGTACAGTTGGCGTAGCGGCACTCGCTGGAGAAGCGGAACAACTCGCGGAAATAATGGCTGATCTCGCCCCGCTCCATGTCGAACGTACCAAAACCCTTGATGCCCGGCGTATCAATAAGCCACGAGTCCTCCCCTACGGGCAGCGGGAACATCTCGCTGAAAGTTGTGGTGTGCATGCCGGTATTATGGGCGTCGGAAATCGCAGCTGTTTTCTGGCGGACTCCCGGCACAAGGATGTTCAGCAACGTGCTCTTCCCCACACCGCTGTTTCCGCTGAGCAGCGTCGTCATACCCTCCAGCGCAGACAGTAGAGAGAAGGGGGTATCATCGCCATCAACGCACGAAATCAAGTGGCAGGGATAGCCCAGCCCTTCGTAAAGCGTTGCCAGCATCGTGGCGATGCGGCGCTCGGTCTCGTCGTAGCAGTCCATCTTGTTGATGACGATGCGGACGGGAATGCGGTAGGCTTCGGCGGTAGCTAAAAAGCGGTCGATGAACGTGGTGCTGGTTTCGGGATAGTTGACGGTGACGAGCAGCAGGCACTGATCGACATTGGCAGCGAGTATATGGCTCTGCTTGCTGAGGTTGGAGGCCTTGCGGATGATGTAGTTGCGCCGCTCATCGATGGCGGTAATCCACCCCTCGCCGACACCCTCGCCGGCACCGGCAGCGAGCGTGAACGTCACACGGTCGCCCACCGCCACAGGATTGGTGCTGCGGATGCCCTTTAGACGGAAGCTGCCTTTTACACGACAATCCACCCGTGCCCCCCCGGAGGTGAGCACGGTGTAATGGCTTCCCGTATTACGGATGACAAGACCCGTCATCAGACGGTCATGATTTCCTTTTCCTTGGCGGCAAACACCTCATCGACTTTTTTGATGAACTTGTCGTGAAGTTTCTGCACTTTCTCTTCGCCGTCCTTCTGGACATCCTCGGGCATACCCTCCTTGACGGCTTTCTTGAGCGCGTCGATGCAGTCGCGACGGGCGTTGCGGACGCTGATTTTCGCCGTCTCCACTTCCTTGCTGCACTGCTTCACCAGCTGCTTGCGGCGTTCCTCAGTAAGGGGGGGGATGGAGATGCGGATTATCTCGCCGTTGTTCTCGGGCATGATGCCGAGCGAAGAGTCGATGATGGCCTTCTCTATCACGCGCACCATACTCTTGTCCCAGGGACGGATGGCAATGGTGCGGGCATCGGGAGTGGAGACGGAGGCCACATTGTTGAGGGGGACGACGGAGCCGTAGCTGTCCACACGGATGCCGTCAAGCAGACGGATGTCGGCCTTGCCGGCACGGATATGGGCCAGTTCGTCTTCAATATGCATGATGGCCATCTCCATCATCTCTTCTGCTTCATTCAAATAGGTTTTCAGATCTTGCATGGCTATAACATTTAATCGGAGTAAGTGACAAAGGTACGTCATTTATTCTTTTTTCCAAAGAAAGAGGAGAAAAAATCGTGCCAAAACATCTTTTTTCGGGCAAAAAGATTGGAACGAGGAAAAATATTCCTACATTTGCACCCTTAAAGCGTATTCCTCACACTCGAAGACATGGATAAGGAAATTGTTGAACTGCTCAGCTACCTGCCGCCCATCCCACTGGAGGAGATGGGAAGCATCAAGCTGATGAACCGTCTGGACAGGAAGTATCTGGCTACGCTCAGCCAGCTGGAACAGCTGCTGAAAATGGCTCAGGGCAAATACTATGCACAGGCGAACGGCGACAGCCGGTTCAGTCCCTACCGCACCATCTATCTCGACACTCCCAATGAGGAGATGTACCTTGCCCACCACAACGGCCGTCTTGTGCGCCAAAAAGTGCGCGTCCGCACCTACCTTGACAGCGGCGACACCTTCCTCGAGGTGAAGAACAAAGACAATCACGGACGCACGAAGAAGAAACGCATCCAGGTGGGTGGCATTGACACCCTTGTCAGTGACAACGGCGACGAGCTGCTCCACAAGTATGCCCGCTACACCCTCGGCCAACTGGTGCCGAAGGTCGAAAACCGCTTCGAGCGCATCACCCTTGTGAACATCAACAAGACAGAGCGGCTCACTATCGACACCCACGTGAAATTCCACCACTGGGAGACGGGGTGTGACAACACCTTCGACCGCCTCGTCATCATCGAGCTGAAGCGTGACGGCCTCGTCCCCAGTCCCGTACTCGACATCTTACACCAGCTGCGCATACACCCTTCGGGCTTCAGCAAGTACTGCATCGGCACCGTCCTCACCAACGAGGCCATCAAACAGAACCTCTTCCGCCCGAAAATCCGAAGGATTGAGAAAATGCTTGCGCTTGAAGAACAACCACAAATCGTAAATTATAAATTGTAAAATAGTAAATTACCATGGGTTTAATGACATTACTTGCTGCCGGAGGGAAGGCGCTGCTTGCTGCAGCATCCGGCGATTTAGACGACTTTGATGCTGTTGCCGATACCATCGGGACAAGTTCCGTTCTTGCCGACTGGGCAGCGCTGGGAGATCTGTTCATCCGGTTCTTCCTCTGCCTGGCTGTGGTGTTCGTCATCGTACGTTTCTTCTACTACCCCAAGAGCCGCCGTCGCGACTATTTCTTCACCTTCATGCTGGTGAGCATCAGCGTGTTCATGCTCATCTTCTTCCTCGGAGGAACGAAGCTGAAGACAGGTGTTGCCCTCGGCCTCTTTGCCATCTTCAGCATCATCCGCTACCGCACTGAGAGTGTGCCCATCCGCGAGATGAACTATCTCTTCGTGCTCATCGCCATCAGCGTCATCAATGGCGTGGGACCGAGCTTCAGCTTCGCGGAACTGCTAGCGGCCGACGTGCTGCTCATCATTGTCATCAGCATCTGTGAGAGTACCATCTTCGTGAAGAAGGAAGCCAGCAAGCTCATCAAGTACGACAACGTGAAGCTCGTCACCCCCGACAAGAACGAGGAGTTGCTGGAGGACCTCAAAAAACGCACCGGACTTGAAGTGTTCCGTGTCGAAGTGGGTGCTATCGACTTTTTGAAAGACAGCGCCATACTGCGCATCTACTACAAGCCACTCTCCGGCATCGATAACAGCGTCGACAGCGTCGGCCGTATGCCGAGAGGATGAAGTATAATTGATAATTGACAATTAATAATTATGAAAACTTTGCGTCATATTTTCTGCCTTGTGCTGTTGGCTGCTCCATTTCTGGGTGTCTTTGCACAAGGTGAAGGCGTTGGCTTCTGGACCGACGTTGAGGGCGAGACTAAGCTCGCCAAAGGGCTAGGGCTCTCGTTCGAGGCCGGCTACCGGGCCCACGACAACTTCTCTGCCTCCGACCGTGCTTCCGCTGGCGTCAGCCTCTCCTATAAGAACAAAGCCTTTGCCCCCTGGCTGAAAGTCGATGCCGGCTATTCCTTTATATATAAGAACACACCAGGCAAAACCTCCATCAAATACATGACGGACGGCACTACGCCCAAGCACATGAACGTCGATGCTGCCTACTGGGGACCGCGCCACCGCGCTACGGCTTCGTTCATCGCCTCGACGAAGGCCGGGCGGTTCAAGCTCTCGCTGCGCGAACGCTACCAGTACACTTACCGCGTGGCTACCACCTGCCAACGCACACGCTACTACTACAACCCACTCTACGACCTCTTCAAGGACATCAATCCCGACATCGAAGAATGGTATCTCAACGAGGATGCCACCGACGAGGACTACAGCTACATGACCGACGCGAAGAACCCCAAGCACTACCACAAGCTGCGCAGCCGCTTCGCCGCCAGCTACGACATCCGCAAGAGCAAGTTCGAACCCTTCGCCGAAGTGGAGGCCTTCAATGACCTGACGAGCAACTTCGCCCTTGAAAAGATGCGCTACACCATTGGTACCGACTATAAGCTCAGCAAGACGTCCAAGTTCTCCCTCTACTACCGCTACCAGAGCGAATTCTCCGACGATGACGACGACGAGACGGGCGGCCACATTGTCGGTCTCAGCTACTCGTTTGATTTCTAAAAGCAACAGAAAGAAAAACTATGAAAAAGAAATTCCTATTATTCACTTTCCTGCTGACGGCTTTGGCGGTACAAGCACAGCAGGTGCCAGCCACACTTGATGTCCACACAAAAGATGGCGCTGCAGGCAGCTACGAATTCGAGGCAATACAGAAAATTACGTTCTCCGACGGCAACATGGTCATTGCCATGAAGCAGGGGGACAGCAGTTCCTATGCCATCGCCAACATCAGCAGAATGTATTTTATGCCTGGGGGAGGCTATGTCCCACAGGAAACGGTTCAGGACTTCTTTGTCTGGGCTCCTTTCTCGAAAGAGCTTAGCGTCCATTGCCCTGCCGGAACAGCTATTCACGTCTATTCCTCTGACGGACGCTTGGCATTGACGGCTATCCAAACAGTAGTTCAAGCACCACTTAGCCTCTCCACTCTTCCGAAAGGAATGTACGTGGTCGAAGCTGCAAGTAAAACCTCAAAAATTGTCATCCGATGAAACGATTCTTCCTTACCGCCCTCATCCTCTTCGCATTGACGTCCGTTCATGCAGAAAGCACAAGCCTCAAGGCCATCATTACAAGCACAGACGGAAACACGGAAGAGCTGGATGTCTTCATTCGTGATAATTGGGACGACGAAGACTATCTCTCTGCAGGCTTCAGCGACGATGCCAGTCACATCTATTTCCTCAATACCGATGGCGTCACCATTGCCTACCCCGTGGATTACATCGCCTCCATCGCTTTTGAAAAATACACATTCGAAGGGAACGACCAGGTCATTCCTTACACCACCGACTTCGATGTAGCCTTCAATGGCGACGATGAGACTTCCTACACCTCTGTCCCCGAAACGATACCCACGAAGGAGACCGATGACGAATACGGCGACTTTGTGGAAAACTACGAGGATGATGACGAGTCGAAGGGCACCGTCACCATCACGTGGAGCGGCTCGACAGCCAGTGTGGCATACAACCCTTCGTCGCTGAAGAACAGCGCTGTGCTGGCCAGCGGCACCTCGGCAGACGTCGTCATCTACGGCTCGAAGAAGATTGACTACGTGCTGAAGGGCACCACCTCCGACGGCTCGCTAACCCTCTATTCCGAAAAGAAGTGCAAGATGACGCTCGACGGCGTCAGCATCACCAACTCCGACGGCGCCGCCATCAACATGCCGAAGAGGAGCGTCGGCACGGTATCCTACGGCGGCAAGACGTGCTACGTCGTCCTCAAAGGCACCAACTCCCTCACCGACGGCACCACCTACTCCTCAGCCGTCAGCGGCGAGGACATGAAGGCCACCCTCTTCAGCGAGGGCCAGCTTATTTTCTCCGGCACCGGCACGCTGAACGTCACCAGCCGCTACGGCCACGGCATCGCCAGCGACGACTACATCCGCATCCGCGGCGGTAAGCACAACCCTGTCATCAACGTCACCTCCGTCAAGGACGGCATCAGCGTCAACGACTACCTCCTTATGTACGGCGGCACCGTCACCGTCAACGCCGCCGACGACGGCGTCGATGTCGGCAAGGGCTACGTCGCCATTAACGGCGGACGCCTCACCGTCAACGCCACCGACGAAGGCATCGCAGCCTCCTATCAAGGCGAGAACGACGGTACCGTCGATGCCTCCATCAATCCCTCCATCACCGTGGCCGGAGGCCTCGTCACCGTCACCACCACCGGCGACAAGGGTCATGCTATCCGTGCCCGCAAGGACATTACTGTCAGCGGTGGCATCATTCGCGCTACCGTGAAGGGCGCCGGCTCGAAGGCCCTCAATGCCGATGGCAAAATCAACATCACCGGCGGCAAAGTCACCAGCATGGTGGATGGATTGCCCATCTATGACGATGAGGAGAACGACCTCTCCTCCGCTGCCGGCATCCGCAGCAAGAGCACCTTCACCGTCAGCGGCACAGCCGTCATTGCCATCAAAGCTACTGCCGACGGCGGCAAGGGCATCAACAGCACAGGGCTCGTCACCGTCAGCGGCGGCAACATCGCCGTCGTCACCCTCGGCAACAAATTCACCTCTGCCGGCAGCACCAGCCGTGCTCGCGGCGTCACCGCCGACGGCGGCCTCACCCTTACCAGTGGCACCCTCCGTGTCCGCTCGGCCTACGATGCCTTCTACACTCCCGCCACGCTAAGCGTCAGCGGCGGCAACCTTCAGGCGTTCACCTCCTCCGCTGGCAACTCCCTTCGCTACGCCACCCTTGCCCACACCGCTGGCTGGCTGGCTTACAACTGATTATAATTGCTTATGGCAGAAGAAAGAGATTTTTTCCATCGTAGGGTAGCCAGTTATTTGCTGAAGACGCGCAACCAGATTGGGCTGATTGCGTTTGTGGCAGCCTTTGCCCTGCTGTTCATCAATCTTTTTACGCCTTACGACTTGCCGGCATCGGGCTCCATGGGTACAACGAAGTTCATGTACCTTGTGTGGTCGTTGGTGCTGGTATCGTTCGGGCTGGTTATCTTCTTTCTTAGCCGTCTGACGATGGTATTGTGGACGCGGCACCACGCCATCCGAAACGCCAGCTACATCGTGTGGATTGTGCTGGAGATTATCGTCATCGCCGTCATTGCGGCCGTCTGCTTCTACTGCATCCATGTAGAGCGCGATTTCATGACGGCGCTGCTGAAGTGCCTGATATATTCGGCATTGCTGATTGTGCCGCCCTACATTGCTGCCGTCACCTACCTCTCGCTGCAGGACAAGAAGACGCAGCTCAAGGAAATTGAGGAGGACCTTGACTCCGCCATCACGCAGAAAGCTGCGGGGAAGAGCATCATCTCCTTCTACGATGAGAAGGGCGAACTGCAACTGAGTCTCGCCAAAGAGAATTTCCTCTACATTGAGTCGTCAGACAACTACGTGGCCATCTGGTATCTGAAGAACAATTTACCCCGCAAGCAGATGATGCGCATGACGCTTCAGCGGATGGCGGAGCAGTTACAGGGCACCAACGTGATGCGCTGTCACCGTTCGTACCTCGTCAACATGGAGCAGGTGAAGGTATTGCGCCGCGACAAGGAGGGATTTTTCATCGAAATGGGCATCAATGGCGTGCCCGATCTCCCCGTCTCCAAGACGTACTCTGAGGAAATCCTCAAGTGGCTGGCAATGTAGGAAATGGATAATTAGGAATGAGGAATTAGGAATTAGCTGCGCATGGTTTCCGTCCGCTGAGTTATTTTCTCATTCCTCATTCCTCATTCCTAATTTCTAATTCTTTATTCTTATTATTCTGTCGCAGTAGTCGGTGACGGAGGGGCGGTGGGTAATGAAGATGAGCGTTTTGCCGCGCTCGCCCTCTGTAATACGCCGCAGCAGTTCCTGTTCTGTTTCCACATCTAGTGCCGAAGTCGATTCGTCGAGCAACAGTATGCTGCCCGGACGCAGGAGGCTACGGGCGATGGTAATGCGCTGTGCCTGTCCCTCGCTGAAGCCGCCGCCGCCCTCGCCGCACGGCGTATCAAGGCCTTGCGGCAGATGGTGCACGAAGTCGGCGCAAGCCATGTCGAGTACACGCCACATCTCTTCGTCTGTCACCGTGCTGTCGCCCAACAGCAGATTGTCGCGGATGGTGCCGCTGAAGAGCGTATTCCCCTGCGGCACATAGACGAAGTTGCAGCGCGTGTCGGGCGAGGCTGTGCCGATGGTCTCGGTGCTATCGTAGACCACCACGCTTCCCTTCTCGGGTTTCACCAGCGCCAACAGCAGGCGGATGAGGGTAGTCTTTCCGGCACCTGTCTCACCCAATATGGCGGTGGTGGAATGAGGCGGGAAGTCAGCTGAGAAGTGCTCCAGAATGTTCCTGTCCCCCTCGGCATAGCGGAAGGTGACGTCTTCAAGCCTCACACCGGCGGTGTCCTTGCTCAGCCTGGGGTTGGCTACGTCCTCCAGCGGCAGCTCCTCCAGCTCCATCAGGCGCTCGCCCGAGGTGATGGCGCCCACCATGCCGGGAATCATGCGGGCAATGTCGGTGATGGGGCGCTGCACGCGGCCCACCAGCTGCAGGAAGGCCGTCATGACGCCGAAGGTGATGCGTCCCGCGGCGATGCGGAACACGCCCCAGAGGAAGGCCGTCAGGTAGCCCGTGGCGAAGCCCGTCGAGACCACCGCGCGTGTGCCGATGCTGAAGCGCGTACGGCGGATGACCTGACTCTCCAGCGTGTCCTGCAGTCCGTCAAGCTTCTCCAGCACCTCGCTGTCCTGCTCCAGTGTCTTGATGACCAGCTTGTTCTGCAGGCTCTCCTGCATCACGGCATGTATGCGGCTGTCGCTCTCGCGCACGTCCTTCGTCATGCCGCGCATGCGGCGCACGTAGAAGCGGCTGAAGACGAGGAACAGCGGCATGATGCACACGATGATGAGCGCCAGCGTGCGGTCCATCGCATAGAGGAAGAAGAACGAGGCCACCAGCTGCACCACGGTGATGATGAGCGCCGACGTCGTCTCGGTTATCAGCCCCGACACGGTGGTGATGTCGTTGATGAGGCGGTTCAGCACGTCGCCCGAGTGGTGTTGCTCCAGTCCCCGCCACTCGCTGCGCATCAGGCGCGCAAACAGGCGATGGCGCAGGCGGTTGCGGTTGCGCACCGAGAGGGTGTTCAGAATCCAGCTGTCAAGCGCCCGCACCCCAATCTCGGCCAGCATCAGCACGGCCATGACGATGCCGTAGGTCACGAGGTTTCCCTCGTGGTCGCCCGTGGCGATGTCGATCGTCTCCTTACTGAACCACACGAACGCCAGTCCCACAGCCACATCCAGGATGCCCACCAGCGAATTCACCAGCACCATGCCACGCGCCCCTTTCGACGCCTGCCATATCCATCGTGCCACTACCGTCAGCCTGTATTTCTGCTTTTCCTTTGATTTCATTGGGTGACAAAGGTAGTGCAAGCCGAACGAAAAGCAAAATTTTTTTTAGCTTTTCTGAGGCGCAGCCTATCTAAAAGCCCCCGAAGGGGATTAAAGGTACGAGTAACTGAGCGAAATACCAAATTTATTTGAGTATTTCCGAACGAGAGTACCTAAAACAGGCGAAAACTGTTAAAGATAGAGTGAGCCGAGCGAAATACCCAATTTATTTGAGTATTCCCCTTCATTATTCGCCCTCCTCATCCTCGTTTGAATATTTTTTTCTATTTCTTGCACTCATTTGGTGTAAAACCATTATATTTGCAGCATAATTCAAAGAAAACGAGCAGATGCATAGTTGAAAACATTAAACAAAACACCCAACAATATGGAAAATAATAAGGCCAGGTTAGGATTCGTTTAAACTACTAACATATAACATATACCTCTTACATGGAAACCCAAGTCATCATAACTGACATGAAAAAGCGATTAAATGATGTTCTTTTAGAGGTGTCATGGCGTGAATATGCAAACAATTACTTTCACCGCTCATCCTCGTGGTTTTATCATAATATGGATGGAATTGATGGCAACGGAGGTTAGGAGGTTTCAATGAGCAAGAAGCAAAACAGTTTCGTAATGCGCTTATTGATCATTCTGAACGAATCCGCCGTGCAGCAGATAACATCTGATATTAATACGAAGCTTCAGTTTTGTGATATAAAAACAGAACACATATGGCTAAGTACGGAAACATACTTGAAGAAGAACTGAAAAACAAGGTAGGCAAGGAGCTTTTTGAGGGCTTTGACACCACACAGATTATCGGACGAATTGATTTCTGCGTTTCCATTCCACCCGACCCCCTCGGACTCAATGAAGCGGAATCCCTGCTTTGGGCAGAAGCCAAGAAAGGGACAAAGCACGACATTTTCGAATCAATCATCCAGCTTATCCTCACGCTTGGAAAAGAGCGTCCGCAGGATACATTTCTCCCACCCTCCTTTCTCGGTGCCTTTGATGCCGAGAAGATAGCCTTTCTTCCTTACAACGTTATCCTTGATGTTCTCCGCCAGAATGATTTTAACTGGAACGTAGCCCCCAGCGACCATACCACGAAAGAGTTCCTGCAACTGAAGGAACTCCTTTCCGATACCGTAAACAACGGACTTGTTATTTACGACTACGAACGCGATGCAAAGGAACTTGTCTATTTCGTTAGACACAACTTCATGCTGCGCCGTTCAGGTACACGCCAGATTCGCATCAACAAAAACAATTTCACGCACATCTACCAGAAATGGCTTGAAGTCGTGAAGCCAACCATCAACATCAACTGGGAGGCCGCCCGTCGGGGAGGAATCATCGAAGCCGATTTCTATCTGGCAGACATTCTCTCAAAGGAAAACATCACCTTGGGAGAGAAGCTTTTCGTCCTTCTGCAAAACGACCATTATCTGTTAGACAGGAGGATTGACGATACAGGATTGGAAGAATTCAAGAAAGCGCTTTTCCTCGACAAGCAGAAGGCTCACACACAATTCTGGAACCGCTATGCCCGTCCGCCCCGTCGCGAATACTGGGACTATATTGTCAATCGGCGCGACCTGCTCGTCCCACAAGATGTTCGTGAACGGAAAGGCAGTTTCTTCACCCCTCGTCAATGGGTGGAACTTTCGCAGCAATACATTGCCGATGAACTGGGAGAGAACTGGCAGGAAGAATACTACGTTTGGGACTGCTGTGCCGGCACGGGCAATCTGTTGGCAGGCCTCACCAACAAGTATAACATCTACGCCTCTACCCTCGACTCTGCCGACGTTCAGGCCATGCGCCAGCGTATCGACAACATGAATGCAGCCTCCCGCGACAGAGAGCATGGCGGCGCCAATCTTCTTGAAAGCCACGTGTTCCAGTTCGACTTCCTGAACGACCCCTTCTTTGATGAGGTGGACAAGAGCGGGAATGTCATCCGAAAATCTAAGATGCCAAGGTCGCTACAAGATATTATAAGTGACCCCGAGAAACGGAAGAAACTCGTCATTTATATTAACCCACCGTATGCAGAAGCCGACAACAGAAAAGGTGAAGGAAGATGTGGAGTCGCTACTTCTTTGATTCAAAAGAAATACGAATCCTTTATGGGATATGGAAAAAGGGAAGTTTACGTTCAATTCCTCACTAGAATATATCACGAAATCCCTTCAACGGTGCTTGCAGATTTTTCAAAGTTGAAAAATCTGCAAGCACCATACTTCCGTGATTTGAGAAAAAATTTTTAGCCTCACTGAAAAAACTATTTCTTGTACCAGCTAATACATTCGATAATGTAAAAGGCGATTTCCCTATTGGATTCTACATTTGGCGATTAGACCAAAAAGAACAATTCAACTCAATCACCGCTAATGTATATGACGCAAATGGTCTTTATCTTCAGAAAAAAACCATCATTTCATATGGCGACCTTCCTGTTATCAATGATTGGACTATAGATTTTATTGACAAAAAAGATGTTTTTTCTTTAGGAACTTTAATTGGCGTAGGTAATGATTTCCAAAATCAAAGACTTGTTAGAATAGAAAAACAACACAGAACCTGGAATCACCAATATCAATGGCAAATTACAAAGAATAACCTTCTTCAATCTTCCATTTATCTTGCCGTCCGCCATTGCATCGAGGCCACATGGCTTAACGACCGAGACCAATTCCTATATCCCAATGACGGCTGGAAGACAGACGCGGAGTTTCAGACAGATTGCCTTGTTTATGCTTTGTTTCATGGACAAAACCGTATCAGCGCAGTACATGGAACCAACCACTGGATACCCTTTACCGAATCAGAGGTGGATGCCAAGGAAAAGTTCGAAAGCCATTTCATGAGTGACTTCCTCGCAGGAAAGATTACACCTACTGTTAAAAAGCAAGGCGACCTGTTTGATACGCCCGCAGACACCACAGTACAGGGGCAAAGCATCGTTTTCTCTCCCGAAGCCCAAGCCGTAATGGATGCAGGACGCAGGCTTTGGCGGTACTATCACGGACAGCCGAAGGCTAATCCCAATGCCTCGTTCTACGATATACGCCTTCACTTCCAAGGCACCAAGACCACCAAGAGCGGCAAACAGCAGATGAACACGGAAAGTTCAAACGAGACCTATACGGCCCTTATCACCGACTTGCGGCAGAAAATGAAACTCCTGGCAAAGCACATCGAGCCAAAGGTCTATGAATACGGCTTCCTCAAAAATTGACATTGACCTAACAAAAAAATATGAGAAACTTAAATGATTACATTCAGAACCCCATTTTCAAAGAACTGATGGGGTGGTATGCTCGCGCCAACACACCCGAAGAGCTGGAAGTCGCCAAGCGCCATCAGCATGAGGTGGAAAAGGCTATG
The DNA here is from genome assembly GCA_947303715.1 of uncultured Bacteroidales bacterium. Classification (GTDB taxonomy): domain Bacteria; phylum Bacteroidota; class Bacteroidia; order Bacteroidales; family Bacteroidaceae; genus UBA1189. The sequence goes on from CAMYYY010000023.1 coordinate 38,824, forward strand.
ACCCCAGAAGAGGCCAAGGCCTATGAAAAAGCTTGTATCGAAGACCACAACCGCATCCTTGCCGCTATAGATGAAGACATTGCCGATCTTCGTGCAGAAGCGAATCGCCGTAAAACAAACACGTCAAGCAATTTGATTTAGGCAAGGGATTGCTAAGGTTGCATCTTACGTTTCTTAGATAAGTGAATGAGACTTTGGACCATACAAGGGTTAGCAATTTATCAGCAATTACAACGTGAAGGTGTAGCTTTTTGTGCCAAGCCTTCATGGGGGAATCATGAGTCATTTATGAGAGCCTATCGCTGGATGGCCAATCAAATGAGACGACGAATAGGTGATCCACCGATAAAAGACATCATATATCCCATCTGGGCTTGGTATCAATATGATTCGGCTAAGTCGAAGAAGCCCAAAAAGAGCATCCACGATATACCAGAGGGCATTTCTGCGTATATGGAGATAGAAGTGCCAGACAAAGATGTGCTACTGTCGGACTTTAGCAACTGGCATTGCGTTCTGAATGAAGGCCCATTAAGCGATTGGAAAAAGATATTTAAAAAACCGATTTGCTGGATAAAGAAGCAGGGAGGGTACTGAAGTTTAATGAATACCCTGAAGATATACAAAAAGAAATAGAAAAGAGCTGGGAAGCCGTATTTGATTTAGACCGACGTGACAAAGAAGTTGGCCGCACACACAAACGAAATCGGAGCATTCAGGCTACCCTCTGGCTGTTAAAAAAGGAGTATGTCATCTCCATAGAGTTACTTGAACGAATAGGCGACACCATAAAACCTTATAATGGAAATCCGCCTGAACTGTATAATAGTCTGTCGGAAACAGACTACAAAGAACAAACTACGAAAGAATGAAAGCAAGCAGGATGCAGAGGATAAACAAGCCTATAACGAAAGAGAACAAAATACCGAAGTAGGAATGTTCCTTCCCCGCAAGGCTGGAACGGGATTCCTGCGAAGGCAAGGGCTTCGCAGGTTGCGAGTGGGCGCGTTCTTCCTCCTCGTTGGCCTGGACGGCGGCATGAATGAGGGAGATGTCTTGAAAGGACGGATGCTGTAGATTCATGATGGTTATCTTTTCTGCGTGCAAAGATAGGCCAAATGCAAAACGAATACAATAGCGGAGTATATGTTTTACAACATTATTTCCAAAGATACATCGGACAGATTCGGTTATTTCGCAGACTTCAAACAAAAAGAGTTGTTTTTTACCTTACAACATAATTATCTGGAAAAATCAAATCTGATATTGGCTGTACCCGTGTCGTAAGGGCTCTTTTTGCAAAAATTTTCTAAATCTTTTGTTTTTATCAGAAAAACGAACTACGTTTGCAACGGAAAAACAAAAAGCAAGGTAAAATGTCTTACACTCAACAAGCACAATTGGAACTGTTGAATGCCTTGAACAACATTCAGACGGAAGCTGAACTTAATGAGTTCCGCAGCCTGATGGCAAATTATTTTGCGCAAAAGGCACAACGCGCCATCGATACTTTGTGGGACAATGGTACCATCAACGAGGATACCATTGAAGAATGGGGAAAAGAACACATGCGCACTCCTTATCGCTATGCGGCGCATCGTTCTTGACACTAACTGCCTACTTCAGACTCTGCCTGCAAAAAGTCCGTATCACAAGATATGAACTGAGGTGCTGGAGTGATTTGGATGACAATAAATTTGTTGATTGTGCCGTAGCTGCCGATGCAGAATACATCGTTACTAATGATTCTCATTTCAACGAACTGAAGAACATTCCTTGGCCTAGATTGTCTGTCATCTCAATTAAAGAATTCCTTTTACAATTACAATAGTCCAAATCACAGATAAACGTAGTCCGTTTAGGCTGAAAACGCAGTACGTTTTTTCGTGAAAGTAGTGCGTCTGTGGCTTAACGCACTACGTTTTGAATAGAAAGTAGTGCGTTTTTGAGCGGTACAAGACGCCTGATGCAGGGAGGAGCGAGGGGCCTGTGACGGGTTGCAAAAGGGCGATTGCACGTACAAAGTGGCGTCTGCTGAACGGTTTTCTTTTTGACCCGTCACCATAGAATGAAAATTGAAGATTGAGGATTGAAAGCAGTTTTTTTAACAAATAACGCATTCTATGTTTAAATCCAAGAAAAAAAACGATATTTTTCAGTTGTA
>CAMYYY010000024.1 GCA_947303715.1 uncultured Bacteroidales bacterium
TCAACATTCCCGAAAGTGTTACAAGTATTGGAACGGGTGCGTTCGATGGATGTGTAAACCTGCCTTACATTGAAATTCCCGAGGGCATCACCGTCATAGGCGATCATACTTTCAACAATTGTAAGCGCCTTTCTGACGTCACACTTCCGAGTAGCCTTACGACCATTGAACGTATTGCATTCAAGGACTGTACTTGTTTGCCCTATATTATTATCCCCGAAAATGTTACGACCATCGGGGAGTATGCTTTCTTCGGCTGTACAAGCCTCGCCTCCGTCACCCTTCCTGAAGACATAACCCAAATTGATGATTTCGCCTTCAGAGGTATCCCCGATGCTGCTCACATCTACTGCAAATCGGAAACCCCTTGTGAGATTTCCGCAAATACATTCAACTTCAATTGCACTCTGCATGTCCCCTTTGGCTGCAAGGAGGTGTATGAGAAAGCCTATATTTGGAGTAACTTCATCCATATCGAGGAGATGGCCGAAGAGAATAGCAGCAATCCCGTTGGCGACGCAACAGGCGTCGCGCCTGCCGTGCTGACGGACGATGCCGCTTCCGACGGACAGTTCTACGACCTCCAGGGCCGTCCCGTCAGCGGAACGCAGAGGGGCATCTACATCCGTAACGGAAAAAAGGTGCTGGTGAAATAATACAACACGATACAACGAAAAAAAACCTTTTTATAAGACTTTCTTTTTTCGATACGATGCATCCTCAGCCCCGCTGCTCGCGACGAGTGGCGGGGCTTCAAATTGCGCCAGGAGTTTATGGCCTCGTAGAGGAGTAAAAAAACATGGCCAGAGTGTTCCAGTTGTTTCAATTATTCCAGTTATTCCAATTCCAATTAATATTTAAAGGGTACCACCCCTCTTTAAATATTATATAAATAATAGATATATAAGTATTTATATATATTATTATGGGAATTAGGGTATCAAAAAACCAAACTGGAATTGGAATAACTGGAATTCTCGGTCGAAATCATCAGCATTTATTCATCTAAAAAGCAATAATACAACGATATATGAAATTACAAAACCTTCTGCTCCGGCTATTCCGTAGCTCAGAGGAGGCACAAATTGTATCAGAATCCTGCCCTTTTGGCCCCAAAAGGCAGCAAAAACCGCCAGTTCCGATGTTTTTCCCTGTACTTTGGCGCACATGTCAGCGACGCAGAAATTCAGTATTCCGTCCTCAAATGGAAGGAAACATGCGGCATAATGGCCATTTTTGTGGACGAATCGAGTGTTTTTTTGTAATTCCAAGCAAATAAATTCACAGCCCAGTGGGCTAATTTCACAGCCCAAGCATCTGGCAGCACAGCCCAAGGGAATAAATCCTCAGCCCAAGCAACTATTTATAAACACGGGCCGTGTTTATATAAACAGGGGCGCTGTTTATATAGACGTGGGCGTTGTTTATAAACATCGCCCTACGCGCAGAAAATGACGTCAAACAGCGCAACTTTCTCAAAAAAACATGAAAAATTGCTACATTCCTACACCAATGGGCTTATTCTGCTGGTACATAAACCATTGCGGGTGTAGCAGGGCGATTATTCCTACACTTTCCTACACCTTCCTACACCAAAACGGGCATTTCGTGGTTCATTTAACGCGGAAAAGAACCCTTTTTCTTCACGAAATACCATGAACTTACCACGATTTTTCATGAAATAATTAGAAAAATTCGCACAATTCGCCGACAGAAAGGACTCACTCGTTCAGAAAAAACGGCGAATTAGCCGAATGAAGCGAATTTTAATCTTTAACACGAATTACCGTGAATTACTCGTGAATTAACCATGAATTTATAAATGGATAATTTATGGTCAATTCGTGGAGGGTTATAGTTTCGGCAGCACCTCAAGGGCACGACGGGCGCGGCGCAGGGTCTCGTCCTTGCCCAGGTAGTCGGTGAGCGCGAAGATGTGGGGGCCGACGGCAGCACCCACCAGCGTGACGCGGAAGGCGTTCATCACTTTCCCAACGGGCCACTCCTTCGAGGCTATCCACTCCATCACCTTCGGCTCAAGCACGGCACCTTCGAATTCGGGACTTTCCCCGATGAAATCGCATAATTCCGACACATAGGTCCATGCGTCCTCGCGCCACCACTTGCGCAGGGACTTCTCGTCGTACTCCGTGGGGGCAACGAAGAAATAGGCAGCCTGCTCCCAGAGCTCGTGGACGAAGTTGACGCGGCCCTTCATGAGGGCGACCATCGGCGTGATGCGCTCCAGCGGAGCCTCGACGCCCTGCGCACGCAGCATGGGCTGGAAGGCGCGCGCAATGTCGGCATCGTCGCGGCGGAGGATATACTCGTGGTTGAACCAGATGAGCTTCTTGTAGTCGAAACGAGCACCGGCCTTGCTGCAACGGCTGAGGTCGAAGAGGCGCGTCATCTCGTCCATCGTCATGAGTTCCTGGTCGTTACCCGGGTTCCAGCCGAGCAGGGCGAGGAAGTTGATGACGGCTTCGGGCAGGTAGTCCTTCTCGCGGTAGCCCGACGAGACGTCGCCCGTCTTGGGGTCGTGCCATTCGAGGGGGAAAACGGGGAAACCGAGGCGGTCGCCGTCGCGCTTGGAGAGCTTGCCGTTGCCTTCGGGCTTGAGCAGCAGGGGCAGATGGGCGAACTGGGGCATGGTGTCCTGCCACCCGAAGGCCTCGTAAAGCAGCACGTGCAGGGGTGCGCTGGGCAGCCACTCCTCGCCGCGGATGACGTGGGTGATCTGCATCAGGTGGTCGTCGACGATGTTGGCCAGGTGGTAGGTGGGCAGCTCGTCGGCACTCTTGTAGAGCACCTTGTCGTCGAGGATGCTGCTGTTGATGACCACCTCGCCACGGATGAGGTCGTGGACGTGGACTTCCTGTCCGGGTTCGATGAGGAAGCGGACGACGTACTGTCCGCCACCGCTGACGATGGCGTCCACCTCGTCCTTGGGCAGGGTGAGGCTGTTGCGCATCTCCATGCGTGTGGTGGCGTCGTACTGGAAGTTAGGCCGTTCGGCGCGTTTGGCCTCCAGTTCGGCAGGGGTATCGAAGGCGTAGTAGGCCCGTCCGCTCTCCAGCAGCTGACGGACATAGACCTTATAAATCTCCCTGCGCTCGCTCTGGCGGTAAGGCCCGTATTCGCCGCCGAAGCCCACACCCTCGTCGAAGCCGATACCCAGCCAGGCAAATGCCTCGCGGATATACTCCTCGGCACCGGGGACGAAGCGGTTGGAGTCGGTGTCCTCGATGCGGAACACCATATCGCCGCCGTGCTGACGGGCAAACAGATAGTTATACAACGCCGTGCGGACACCGCCGATGTGGAGCGGACCCGTGGGACTGGGGGCAAAACGGACTCTGACTTTCATAGCTATTCTACGGTTTACGGTTTGACGATTTATGATTTTGGGGGCAAAAGTACGCATTTTTCCCGATTTTCCTTTTCTTTCTCCTATCTTTTTCCTTACTTTGTGCGCAAAAGCCGCCAAACCGGCTGCCACGACCTATGAAAAATCAACGAGCCAAACAGATTATCCGCTGGGTGCTGACGGCACTCGCCACCACGGCCCTCATTATCCTCTGCTTCCCCCGCGAAAAGTCGTTCACCTACGATTTCGCCCTCGGCAAACCGTGGCGCCATGCCCAGCTGACGGCAGCGTGGGACTTTGCCGTCGAGAAGACCGATGACGTCTTCAAGCGCGAGCGCGACGAAGCTGCCGCACGCATACAGCCCTACTACACCCTCGACCCCTCCGTCGTCACCGTCGTCACCGACTCGTTCGACACCGCCAACCGCAGTCGGCTCCAGACAGGCGACATCTCCACCGCCCTGAGGGACAAGAAAATCTACTATGCCGTCCTCGGCAAGCTGGAGGAGGTCTACCGCGACGGCATCATCGCCACCGACGACCTGGAATCGCTGCAGCGCGACAGCGTCAGCCGCATCAAGGTCATCATCGCCAACCGCGCCAGCGAACGCGATGTCAGCACCCTGCGCAGCGTACGCCAGGCCTACGACGCCGTCATGCAGGCCGACTCCTCCACCTACGGCATCACCCTCCTGCGCGCCAGCAACATCAATGCCTACATCCGCCCCAACCTCACCTACGAGCAGGAGAAGACCAACCTGGCCCGTGCCGATGCCATGGACGCCGTGCCCCGTAACAAAGGCCTCGTGCAGGCAGGACAGAAAATCATCGGCAACGGCGACATTGTCGACGAGGATGCCTACCAGACGCTGCTCTCGTACCGCAAGGCCTGGAACCGCCACAACGACAGCGCCGGCAGCGAGCTCACCCTCTTCGGCCAGATCCTCATCGTCACGCTCCTCATCCTCGCCCTCATCGTCTACCTCGCCCGCTACCGCAAGGACTACGTCCGACGGCCCAACTGCTACCTCTTCCTCGCCACACAGGTGGCGCTGTTCCCCGTGGTGGCAGCCCTGCTGGTGAACACGGTCGACGTCATGGTCATCCCCTTCGTGATGGCACCTCTCATCATCCGCGTCTTCCTCGACTCGCGCACGGCCTTCGTCACCCACCTCGTCATCGTCCTCATCACCTCGCTCATCGTGCCCGAACCCTACCTCTTTGTGCTGCTGCAGCTGATGGCAGGCCTGGCAGCCATCTTCAGCCTCAGCGAGCTCACCGAACGAAGCCAGCTCTTCCGCAGCACGTTCATCGTCCTGCTCGCCTACTGCATCGTTTTCTTCGGCTACGAGCTGATAGTCTTGAACGACCTCGGCCAGATGGACCGCACGATGTACCTCCGCTTCCTCATCGGCGCCGCACTGCTGCTCTTCACCTACCCGCTGATGTACCTCTACGAGAAACTCTTCCACTTCACCAGCAACGTCACCCTCGTCGAGCTCTCCAACATCAACGGCCGTCTGCTGCGCACGCTCTCCGAAGAGGCACCCGGCACCTTCAACCACAGCATGCAGGTGGCCAACCTTGCCGCTGCCGCATCCAACAGCATCGGCGCCAACAGCCAGCTCGTCCGTACGGGAGCCCTCTACCACGACATCGGCAAGCTGGAGAACCCTGCCTTCTTCACCGAGAACCAGGCCGGCAACAACCCCCACGACAACCTGCCCTTCGACCAGAGCGCACAAATCATCATCGACCACGTCAACCATGGCCTGAAGCTCGCCGAGAAATACCATCTGCCCGAAGCCATCCGCCAGTTCATCCGCACCCACCACGGACGCAGCAAGGCCAAGTACTTCTACATCAGCTACTGCAATGCCCACCCGGGCGAGGCAGTCGACGAGAGCCTCTTCACCTATCCTGGGCCTAATCCCGACACGGCCGAGACCGCCCTCCTGATGATGGCCGACGCCGTCGAGGCCTCGTCACGCAGCCTGAAGGAATACACCGAGGAGAGCATCGCCGCACTTGTCGACCGCATCATCGACGCCCAGACCGCCGAAGGCTGCTTCCGCGACTGCCCCCTCACCTACCGCGATATCCAGACCGTCAAGTCCGTCTTCAAGGAGAAACTTCGCACCATCTATCACACCCGCATCAGCTACCCCGAATTGAAGAAGGAATGATTACCTACAGTTTTTTCCAAAGAGCCGCCCTGCTGACCTTGCTGATGGGATTGCTGCCGGCAGCCATGCAGGCACAGAGGGAGAAGTACGAACTGATCTTCAACGACGAGTTCGACCTGCCCGACGGCTCGGCCCCTGACTCCGCAAAATGGGGTCCCTGCCCGCGCGAAGGAGCCACGTGGAGCCGATGGATAAGCGACGCGCCCGAGGTGGCCTACATTCAGGACGGGGCCTTGCTCTGCCGGGCCATCCCCAACCCTGACCGACGCAGGGACCACGCACCCATGCTCACGGGGGCAATGCACTCGAAAGACCGCTTTTCGTTCATGTACGGAAAGGTAGAAATCCGCCTGAAGACCAATCTCCACGCAGGCAATTTCCCTGCTGCATGGATGATGCCCCAGCCGCCTGCCAAATGGTGGCCATACGGAGGCGAAGTCGACATCTTCGAAAGCATCAATACCGAGAACAGGGCCTACCACACCATCCATTCACATTGGACGTATCATCTGGGGAACCAATCGAACCCCCAGCATGGCTTCAACGAGGAGATGAGCGTCGCCGAATGGCACGTCTACGGGCTGGAATGGACGGACAGCCTCTTCATCTGGACGGTGGACGGGAAGGAAACCGGGCGCTACCCAAAGGCAAAGGACGAGGAAGCGCTGGAGAACGGCCAATGGCCTTTCGACCACCCCTTCTACCTGATTCTGAACCAGAGCGTGGGCGATGGCTCGTGGGCAGTAAAGGCCGACACAACCTATACGTACGAAACCTATTTTGATTATGTGCGGGTGTATCAGCGGACAGACTCAGCCTCCCAAATGGAGCGCGGCTCGAAGACTTCGAGGCGGAGAATCTGGAGCTGGTTGCCGTGGAACTGGTAGCCCTCGTCGCCATTTCGCTTCACATCGCGCTGGAAGGAGTAGCTGAAGGCGCCGCCGTCGACATACGCCTCCACAATCGTTCGGTCGATGTAGAGGTCAATGTCCATGTCCATGCTGGCAGGCATCAGGGGATTGACGTAGAACTCGCCCTGCAGGCGATTGCCGTTCATGTCGTAGTCGAGGAGCTTCTGCCCGCGGTAGCGCAGCGAGATGTCCGTAGCATAGGTGAGGTGAAGGGTGGCCTTGATGCGCAGGCAATCGTTGTCGCGCCAGGGGAGCAGTAGTTCGTTGGCCTCACGAAAAGTGAGATTTGTCTTGTCCAGCACCTTTGTGAAAATCCGCTCGCACTCCGCTGCAGGATAGCTGTAAAGCCGCTTTCCCTGCGGGGTGTCGCGCAGCATCTGTTCCTGCGGCAGCAGCATGCAGCCGTTGAAGGGCATATCGGGGAACCCAATCCGTCCCCATGCCATCTTCACTACCCTTCCGCCGGGCATCTGGTTGAAACATTGGGCCGCGTAGGCCGAGCCGTTGAGGTTCATCATCTTCGGGCCTGAAGGGGTGAAGGTCTTGCCGTCGAACTGCCCGATCGTGTACGTGCCCGAGGCGCCCCACATCACCCACGTATCGCCCAGCCGGAACAGTTCAGGGCATTCCCAGAAACCTGTGATGTGGCTCTGGGGCGTCCATGTGCGGAGGTCGGGCGAGGTGTAAATGGTATGTCCGTCGCGTTCGTTCAGCACCATCACCCAGTGATCGTCGTAGCGGAAGAGTTTGGGGTCGCGTGTGTCGTGGCTCTGCCAGCGTTCGTGCGAATCGACGATGGGATTACCCGCGTACTTCGTGAATGTCCGCCCACCATCGGCGCTGACGGCCATGCACTGCCGCTGCGCCTCTGGACTATCCGCAGTATAGAGGACGGTCATCGTGCCGTCGTCCATCATCCACGCCGAGCCGGAGAAGATGGTGCCAAGGTCATCGGGATGAAGAGCATCAGGAAGCTCGTGCCAATGGATAAGGTCGCCGGATACCGCATGGCCCCAGTGCATGTTACCCCACTCGCGTTCGTAGGGATTGTGCTGGTAGAATAGATGATACTCTCCCCGTCGGCTGTCATAGACCAGGCCGTTGGGGTCGTTCATCCATCCGCGCCGCGTGGTGAAATGGTACTGGGGTCGATAGGCTTCGCGGTAGAGGTTTTCCTCGCCGGGGAAGGTGTCGGCCTGATAGACGCGCTGCAGGGCTTGCTCGCTGCCGTCGAAGGTAATGACGATGGTTTTTCCGCGCAGTTCGCTAACATCCTGCATCACCCAATAGTCAGGCTCGCCCTCCGCCAGACGGATGTTGAAAGGGCACAACAATTTGCCCCCCACGCTGATGGTTGCCTGACGGCTTTCGGCACGCTGCGAGATGGGGAAGTTCAGGTAGCGGCGGTTGATTTTCATCTTCACTTCAGCAGCTGAAGCGGGGGCAAAAGTGAGTACCCAACAGGCAAGGAACAAGAAGGTGGGGCGGAGTCTCGTTTTCATACGGAGGAATATTTTTGGTTCAGGCTGCGAAAATAGCCGTTTTTTGCGAAAGAAACAACTGTCGGGCGGTTTTTTGTGAGGAAACGTTTGCACATTTCAGATGAAATGTGGAAATTTGCAGCCAAAAACAAATACAGCTATGCAAAGGAAATCGTTCATAGGATTGCGTGGGTTGCTTCTGGCAACTCTTGTCGGGTTTACTTCCACGAGTGTTTGGGCTGAAACGGTGGTTAACGTCGTCCATGCAGGCACACTCTCCTCGCTTCTGAAGGAAACCGATCCTGAGCTCAAGGTGACGGGCTCCATCAACGGCTCCGATGCCAAATACCTCCGCAACTTGGTGGTCGATGGCAAAGTGACGTCGCTCGACCTCTCCGAGGCCCGCATCGTCAGCGGCGGCGTGGCTTATTACGAAAACTACAAGACGGAGAACGACGTCCTTGGCGAGCGGATGTTCGTCGATTGCGAAAAACTCCGCTATGTCGTCCTGCCCCCTTCTGTGACTGCCATCGGCAGCAATGCCTTTGCCCGCTCAGGTTTGAAGAAAATCGATATCCCTAACAGCGTGTCGCGTCTGGGCGGCGATGCCTTCGCCTATTGCGGCTCGCTCGACACGGTAATCATCGGCAGCCGCGTGACCAGGCTCGACCAAGGCGTCTTCTACAGTTCGTCCGTCAAACGTGCCTTTGTCAAGCCCATGACGCCCCCCGCCACACCTGCCTACCTCTTCTCATCGAACCCCACCATCCGCGTCTATTCCGACGCGCTCGACGACTACAAGGCTTCGGGCTGGAAGGAGTACGGTTCCATCGTCGGCAAGCTGGAGAACTACTTTCCACAGGAGGAGGACTCAGCCTCCATTGTCAACAACCTGCGCGAAAAGTGGTTCGAGGATGCAGCCTGCACTGAGCTGAAAGCCGAGTACCGCAACATGTCCGACGACGAGCTGACCGCCTCGATGACCGAGGACGGAATGCCCTCCTTCATGATTGCCATCGCCATCAAGCTGAAGAACGACGACTGGGCCACCTACGAGAAGGACTTCCGTATCCACAGCTACAACGCCTTCAGCGATGCCACCTATTGGAACGACAAGATGGGCAGCAGTGGAGGCTCGTACATGGGCAACCCCACCGGCATCTACACCAAAGACCTCGACCCGCTCTATGTCTTCGTTGATGAGGACGTCGCCGAGGATGCCACCCTTTACATCGCTGGCTGCGTGGGTAACGACCTCGTGACAAAAGCCAAGGCCGGCCAGCGGCTTAAGAAGGGCCTCAACATTGTCGATGGCAGCAAGAACGCTCTCTTTTATATTATCTATACGGCCGACACGCGCTCGATGACCAAGACGCTCAGCGAGTGGCCCGACCTGAAAATCCACATCGAGGGCGGCACCGTGAACGGCTACTACGATGTGGCCCGCCACAGCGACACCGACTATCGCAGCCTTCTCACCCGTGCAACCCACGAACTCTTCACCATCAAAGGTGGCGAAGCACTCTTCAACTTCAAGAAGACCACCTACAAGAAGGTCTGGCCGTCATCCATCGACCGCAGCATCTGCTGGTTCGACAGCCTGACCGTCTGGCAGAAGGAGCTGATGGGCTTCTGCGCCTCCGTCGCCTCAGGCCAGCGGGCAGCTTCACCCTACTGCCTCACCGGCGGCGAAGCCATCTTCCCCATTTACTACAACAACCCCAATTTTGCCATCGAGGGTAAAGAGGGGGACGCCGGCTATGCCAATTCTACTCCCTACCGCACCTCGTACAACTCTGTCGACTGCATCCAGAATTCCTTTATGATCCGCTGGGAAATGGACGACTGGTGCGCAGGCCATGAATGTGGTCACAACAACCAGCACTTCATTAATCTGGAGGGTGGTACAGAGGTATCGAACAACCTGTTTGCCAATGTTGTCCGCTATCTCGACGGCATGGTCACCTCCGTTGGCTCGCCCCTCTCCACCATTGCCGACGAATATGCCCATCGCACCCCATACTTCATCCGCGACGTGAACAGCCAGCTCCGCATGTACTATCAGCTCTACCTCTACTTCCATCAGGCACAGAAGAACACGTCGTTCTATCCCGAGCTGTTCAAAGCCTTCCGCAAAGACCCCATGACGCTGTGGAAGAACTCCAACAACAGTTCCCTGAAGTTCGTCCGCAAAGTCTGCGAACTGGCACAGGAAGACCTCACCGACTTCTTCACCCTTTACGGCTTCTTCGAGCCGTTCAACAACCTGAGCATCGAGGACTACGGCGCCCACACGATGACCGTCCGCCAGCGCGATATCGACAAGACGCTCGCCGAGATATCCCAATATCCCAAGAACCGCACTCTCTCCTTCATCGAAGATCGCTCGGACTATGTGCTGACGACCGGTTTCCTCACCACGGCGGGCAAGAAGCGGCGCGACTCGGAACAGGTGGGACAATGCGGCGACCTGGGACAATTCACCACGTTCCTCCCTGGCGGCTGCGAACCATCTAACTACGTTTATCTGCAGGCCGATTCTATCTATGGTATGGAGGGTAAAGGCGGCGTGGGATTCCTTGTCCTCGACAACGAAGAGAAGATATTGAGCGCAGCCAACTCCTTGACATTCTGCATCCCCACCAGTTTAGGCAATGACTTCAGAATCTATTCTGTTGATGCCGATGGCACCCTTCACGAGGTCACCTATGTCGGCAGCGGTGCAGAAACGGTCACCCTTGAAACCTCAGGAACGCTGGCCGACTCGCTTTCGGCTACCGTCATCAAGGCCACTATCGGAGGCCCCCTTAACGGCACGGACTTCAAGTATCTGCGTCAGCTCAACGCCTCAGGCCATCTTGCTGCCATCGACCTCACCGACGCCAAAATCCTGTCTGGCGGCTCAGCCTATTACGAGAGCTACCGCACCTCCCTCAACACGCTGGGCGAAAAAGCCTTCAGCGGCTGCCTGAAACTTATTGCCTTCCGCCTGCCTGAGAGCATCACCAAGATTGGTTCCAACGCCTTCTCCAATACCGGCCTCAGGGAGGTCGTCATCCCCGATGGAGTGACCTCCGTCGGCGGCGATGCCTTTGCCTACTGCAAGCAGCTGAGTACGGTCACCGTCGGCGCAAAGGTGAAGACCATGTCGCAGGGTGTCTTCTATAGCTCTGCCGTCAAGCATGCCTACGTCAAGCCCACGACGCCCCCGAATGTCAGCTCGTACCTTTTCTCCAGCAAGCCCGTCATCCACGTCTATGCCAGCGCATTGGCAGCTTACAAGGCTTCAGCCTGGGCCGAGTACGGCACGCTGGTTGGTGACCTCGACGACTACCTTGACATTGACGTCATCCCTGCTGACGAGGAGACGAACGCCGAAACTGATGCTCCCGTTTACGACCTGCTCGGACGCAGGGTTCAGGATCTCCAGCCCGCCACCCTCTACATCCGTAACGGCCGAAAGTTCATCATCAGATAAACCACGCACCATGATTGACCAGATTCTCGAATACAACAAGTCCTTTGTGGCTCAGAAGAGCTACGAAAAGTATCTCACGGACAAGTACCCCGATAAGAAGCTAGCTGTGCTTTCGTGTATGGACACACGATTGACGGAACTGCTCCCAGCAGCCCTCGGCCTGAAGAACGGCGACGCGAAAATCATCAAGAATGCCGGTGGTCTGGTAATTTCGCCCTTCGACTCTGCCATGCGCAGCCTCATCGTCGCCATTTACGAATTAGGGGTGGAGGAAATCATGGTCGTCGCCCACTCCAATTGCGGAGCCTGTCACATGAGCTTCAGCCACTTCCACGAGGAGATGACTCGTCGGGGCGTGACGGATGAGACGCTCGATGTCATCCGCAAGTGCGGCATCGACCTCGATTCGTGGCTGGAGGGTTTCAAGGACACCCCGACTTCCGTACGGAAAACCGTCGAAACCATAAAGACTCATCCCCTCATTCCAAGGGACGTCGTGGTGAGAGGATTCATTATTGATTCCGTGACGGGTGCTTTGGAAGAGATTACGGAGTAGCGAGAATCCATCAAAGCTCAGTTTCAGAAGAAGATAGCGCCGGATTTCGGAAAAAAGAAGATAATAAGGAAGAATGAAGAGTGACTTAGGCAGGAGCGAAAAAGCGAAAGCAATAGTACATTTGGCGATTGTGGCGCTGGTGCTGATAGGATTGGTGGTTTGCGGCGTGCGTGTGTTCAGCGGCAGCGGCAAGGAACGAAGCCGAAAACACGACCGTCACGCGTGGAACGACAGCTACAAGGATCATCGCGAAAGAGAGCGGAACTGGCCTTCAGTCTTCGGCGACTTGCAGGAGACGCAGTTACAGGCAGCCATCAAGAACGGCGTACGGGGCACAGTCACTCGTGAGAACGTTGAAACATTAGGGATGGTGCAAATCGGCACAAACGACCTTTATAAAATGGATCGTTTGACGCACTCCGTGCCTTGGGTAGTGCCCAAGATGGCGACTCTACTCGACGATATCGGAAGGGCTTTCCAGGATTCGCTCTATCGTCGTGGCTATAACCGCCACCATCGCATCATCGTTACCAGCGTGACACGCACAGCCGAGGACGTAAAGCGTCTGTCCCAACAGAACGTGAACGCCACAGAGAACTCATGTCATTGCTACGGCACCACTATCGATATCACCTACGTCCGTTACGACAAGCCAGAGGAGCATGCCGCCAGCGACGAAAAGCTGCGCAGCCTGCTGATGCAGACGGTCTATAACCTGCGCGAGCAGAAACGTTGCTACGTGAAATTCGAGCGCAAGCAGAGCTGCCTGCACATCACGGTTCGATGACAGGACGGAAATCGGCGTAGCTGTCGGAATTGCCGACGGCATAAAGGCCGATAACAACACCCGTGAAGCCGCCTGCGACTTCGGTACTGACAAGCGTACAGCTATGGCTGCCGACGGTCTGCCAGGTCTTTCCTTCGTCTTCAGAGAATTGATAGGTATAGACATCGCCATCGGAGGTGATGCGCAGACGGGCATGGTCAGAGCGGATCATGCGCATCTGGGTATCGACCATCGTCTTGAGGCGCGCCTCCAGCTTAACGGAATAGCCCTTGCCGAAACGGCAGACGCAGAGGTTTTGGTAGCCATCGTTGATTTGATAGACTGAGAGTCCGGCTTCGTCGCGGGCAGCACTTTGCGTGAGGGTGACATCCACTTCAGCCACTATGTTAGCAGCCTCCTGACGGCAGCCGATGAAGGTAGGCTGATTGTTCTCCATAAGTGGGCGTCCGGCATGGAGACGTAACGTGCCATCGTCGAGGAACTCGTACTTAGCAGGGATGGGATTCTGGATATGCACCCAAGCAGGATGGGTGAAAGGCTGGGTGAAAAGGCGCTGGAGAGGAGCAACATGAGCGGTATCAACAGGTTCGCCGCCATTCACCACAGGCCAACCGCCCTCGGGCCATTCCACAGGGACGAGAAAGGTCTCGCGCCCAAGGTGATGGTACATGCCGCCGAATTGACGATAGGCAAGGAAGGTCAGCCACCATGAGCCATCAGGAGCCTGGACGAAGTCGCCGTGCCCTGTGCCCTGCACGCTCTTGGTCTGTCCCTTTTGGCAGCAATTGGTGAGGATGGGGTTATCAGGGTTGGGCTCGTAAGGGCCTTCGATGCTGCGGCTGCGGGCAATGGTGAGCGAATGGGCAAGCTCAGTACCTCCCTCGGAAATGAGCAGATAGTAGTAGCCGTCCTTTTTATAAAGATGAGGCCCTTCGGGATAGCGTCCGCCTGTGCCACGCCAGAGGAGGCGGCTGTCGGTAAGCTGACGGCCCGTAGCAGGGTCGATGGTGCAAAGCCAGATGGCATCGTCGGGGTTGCTGACCATGTAGCATTTTCCGTCTTCCCAATAGAGCGAGGGGTCTATGCCGCCTTGCTGCAGCCAGCAGGGCTCGCTCCAAGGGCCGTAAGGATTGGTGGCAGAGACGATGAAATTGCCCTTGCCGCCCACGAGGGTGGTAATCATATAGAAGACGCCATCGTGATAGCGGAGTGTGGGGGCATATATACCCGTCCATGAAGTGGCGCCGTCGAGGGCAAGCTGCGAGGGACGGCTCAGGATGTTGGCTATCTGCTCCCAATGGACGAGGTCTTTGGAATGATAGAGGGGCACGCCTGGGAAGTACTGGAACGATGAATTGACGAGATAATAATCGTCGCCCACGCGGCAGATGGAGGGGTCGGGGTGAAAGCCCCCGATGACGGGGCTGGGGATTTCGTCGGCAGACTGAGCAGACAAGAATGAAAAATGAAAAATGAAAAATGAAAAATAAATCAGACTGAACGAATAACGTTTGATGTTTAGCGGGCGTTTCATAAGGGACATACTTTTTTTAGTTCTTGGTTTCTTCGGGTTGGAGGAGTTTCTGCACTTCCTCGTCGGTTTTGTAGAGGACGTCGCGGCAGAAAGTAATGAGCTCCTGAGCGCGTTTCAGTTGGGCAGTAAGTTGGTCGATGCCCATTTCGCCTGTTTCGATTTGGCGGACGATGTCGTCAAGCTGACGGATGGCTTCTTCGTAGGTCATATCTTTTTAATCTTTAATTTTCAATCTTCAATCTTCAATTTTCAATCTTTACGATGGAGTGGGCTTCGCCATCGGCAAAGCGGGTGAGGAGGATGTCACCTTCGCGGAGTTCGGAGGCGTGGCGAACAGCATGGCCATCAGGTGCATAGGTGATGCTGTAGCCACGACGGAGGATGACGTCGGGGTTGGCTCCGGCAAGGACTTTCTCAGCAACTTCGAGGCGATGACGCTGCTCGGCCATCAGGGTGCTGACGGCTGTCAGCAAACGTTGGTTGCGGAGGGTGATGGCATTGGTTTCGTTAGCCTTGCGGAGAGCAAAGGCAGCGGGAAGGCGAAGGGTGAGGCCCTGTAGGCGCTGCTTCTCGGCTGTGATTCGCGTAGCGACGGCAGCAGCAAGCGATTCGGTAAGGTGCTCAAGCTGGGCGGCAGCATCAGCCATACGGCTAATAAGGAATTCGGCTGCGGCAGTAGGGGTCTTGACGCTGGTATGGGCGACGGCATCAAGGACCGTCGTATCGCGCTCATGCCCGATGCCCGTGAGAATGGGCAGGGGGAACTGGGCGCAGTTGGCTGCCAACAGATAGGTGTCGAAGCCGACGAGGTCGCTGGCAGCACCTCCTCCGCGGATGATGACCACCACGTCCCACTTCTCCTCTTCGGCAGCAATGGCATCGAGGGCGCTGATGACCGTCGACTCTACGGCATCGCCCTGCATGACAGCGGGAAACAGCCCCAGAGAGAACACGAAGCCGTAGGCATTCGTCGCCAGCTGATGGCAGAAGTCGCCATAGCCTGCAGCCGTTTCCGACGAGATGACAGCCACACGTCGCGGCACGAGGGGCATGGGCAGCTCTTTGTTCAGGTCAATGGTGCCCTCCTGCTCCAACCGCAACAGGATTTCGCGGCGTCGCGCAGCCATATCGCCCAGAGTATAGGTGGGGTCGATGTCCTCGACGACAAAGGAGAGACCATACAGTTCGTGGAACTCTACCGTCACCAGCAACTGCACGCTGATGCCGGCAGTAAACGCCTGTCCCGTAGCCTGCTCGAAATAAGGCTTCAGCATACAAAAACGCGCCCGCCAAATGGTAGCCCGAGCCTTGGCCACCATGCCTGAGCCCGAGGGATGCTTCTGCACAAGCTCGATGTAGCAATGCCCTGCGGCATTGACATTTACCGAGCTCATTTCGGCCCGCACCCAATACTCGTCCGGCAGCCCTTCCGCGATGGCTTCGTGCACGCGCTCATTCAGTTCAAACAGGGTCAGAGTTTCCATTCCTGAGGAATTAAACTTTGCAAAGATAGTGCAAGGCGAGCGAAAGACCAAATTTATTTGGGTCTTTCCGAGCTGCAGCCTATCTAAAAGCCTCGAAGAGGATTAAAGGTAGTGCAAGGCGAGCGAAAAAGCAAGAATAACAAAGTTTATTTGCTTGCTCTGGCAATTTATTTGCCTGCTCTGGCGGCGTAGTTGCCTATTCTATTTTTCCATTCGCCTGCTCTGTCTATAAACACGGGCCCTGTTTATATAAACACGGGCGGCGTTTATAAAAATCATCAAACGCCAGAAAAAATCCCTCCAAGAATTATGAAAAAAAATCTACATATCTACACAAACCGGCCTAATTCGCAGATTTCTTTCAGATTACGCCGTGTAGATAGCCAAAATATCTACACAAATCTACACTATCTACACAGCGCCCATTCTGAATCTTTCTCTATTCGACAAATATTTCATAGAGGAATTTACAGATAACATCCCGACTTTTTCCTCATATTATAAAAGCCCTCTTTTCTTCACAAATCAACATGCAATATATCATTCAATAAACAACCATCTCCATACAAGTACATGGAAAAGATAGGGGAAACTGTTATAAAAAAAGCCATTTTTGTAGTTTTGCAATCGAAGAGCAAAAGCCCCATTAGAGCCGTTCCTTTTTTCCCCGTTTTTTTGCGAATATCATATTTTCTTTTTACCTTTGCACACAGAAAAAACGCAAAGAAATAGTATGACAGGAAAAGCGGTGCCCACGGAGTTGGGGACAGAGAAGATTAGCAAGCTGCTGGCGAAATACGCCATTCCGTCTATCGTGGCGATGATAGCGTCGTCTATCTACAACATCGTGGATAGCGCCTACATCGGGCATGGCATCGGGCCGATGGCCCTGAGCGGACTGGCGCCGACGTTTCCGCTGATGAACATATCGGCAGCCTTCGGCGCGATGGTGGGTGTGGGAGCCTCGACGATGATTAGCGTGCGCCTGGGGCAGAAGGACTATCGCAGCGCCCAGCAGATTCTGGGCAACGCCTTCTCGTTGAACATCATTGTGGGTGTGGTGCTGGCAGTAGTGACGCTTTCGTTCCTCGACCCCATCCTGCTCTTCTTCGGCGCATCAGAGAATACGCTCTCCTATGCCCGCGAGTATATGGTATGGATTCTGCTGGGCAACGTCTTCACCCATCTCTACTTCGGCTTCAACGCCATCCTGCGCAGCGCCGGACATCCTGACAAAGCCATGAAGGCCACCATCCTCACCGTGGTGCTGAACTGTATCCTCGACCCGTTGTTCATCTTCCCGTGGGGACTGAACCTGGGCATCAAGGGTGCCGCCATTGCCACCATCCTGAGCCAATGCGTGTCGCTCACGTGGCAAATGCGCATCCTCACGAATAAGAACGAACTGCTCCACCTCCATCGCGGCATCTACCGCCTGAAGGGACGTATTGTCCGCGAGATTCTCTCCATAGGCATCTCGCCCTGCCTGATGAATCTGGCTGCCTGCACGGTGGTTATCTTCATGAACCGCTCGCTGCTCTCGTACGGCGACGACTACGCCGTGGGAGCCTATAGCGTCATCCACAAGGTGACGTTTGTCTTCGTCACCCTCGTCATGGGACTCAATCAGGGCATGCAGCCCATCGCCGGCTACAACTATGGCGCCGAGCGCTACGACCGTGTGATGAAGGTGCTGAAGATTACCATCCTCTGGGCTACGGCGGCGATGACGCTGGGGTTCATCGTCTGCGAATTCCTGCCCCGCTATGCGGCGCTTATCTTCACTACCGACGAGCTGCTGCTGACGGAAATCGTGCGCGGCATGCGCATCAACGCCTACATCTTCCCCCTCATTGGCTCGCAGATGGTTATCGGCAACTTCTTCCAGGCCATCGCCAAGCCTTGGAAGGCCATCTTCCTCTCCCTCTCGCGGCAGTTCCTGTTCCTTATCCCCTTCCTGCTGTGGTTCCCCACGTTCTGGAAGCCCGCCCTCGACGGCGTGTGGTACAGTATGCCCGCTTCCGACCTTGTCTCGTGCATCACAGGCTTCATCCTGCTGGCTGCGCAGATGAAGAAATTCAAGAAAATGCTCCCCCAATAATTTACGATTTGACGATTTACAATTTACAATTTATTTTTCAATTGGATTATTTAATAATTTACACATCACACAGCCTTTAAAATAAAAAACTAAATTGCAAATCGTAAATAAATCAAATCGTTAAATCAATAGTCAATTGTAAATTATAAAATAGTAAATAAAATCGCCATGATTATCACCATCAGTCGTCAGTTGGGTAGCGGAGGACGTTCCGCCAGCCGACTTATAGCCGGGCACTACGGCATCAACGTCTATGACAAGAAGCTCATCGAACTTGCTGCCGAGCAGAGCGGCCTCCATCGCCAGTTCTTCGAGCAGGCCGACGAGAGCCGGAAGTTCTCGTTCCGCTCGTTCCTCTTCGGCAGTCGCGCGGCTACGGGTCATGGCATTGGAGAAAACTCTGCCAACAACCCCCTTTCGGGCGACGCGCTTTTCAAGGTACAGAGCGACGTCATCCGCGATATTGCCCAGCGCGAACCCTCGTGCATCATCCTGGGCCGTTGTGCCGACTATATCCTCCGCGATGTCCCCAGCCACGTCAGCATCTTCATCACAGCCGACCTTGACGACCGTGTGCGGCGCTATGCTGCGCACGACGGCATCTCCGACGCAGAAGCCTTGACGCTCATAGAGAAGGGCGATGCTCGTCGCGCCTCCTATTACAACTACTACACCCAGCGCAAATGGGGCGAAGCTGCCAACTACGACCTTTGCATCAACAGCAGCCGCCTGGGCATCGAGGGCACAGCTGAACAGATTATCCACTTCGTCGATGAATTCCGCCTTTCAGGGAAATGACGCGCATAGGACTACTCTCTGACACGCATGCCTGGTGGGACGACCGCTACGCCCACTACTTCAGCGAATGCGACGAGGTTTGGCACGCAGGCGACATCGGCTCGGCTGAGCTGGCAGACCGTTTTGAACAGTTGCCCGTCACCTTTCGCGCCGTCTATGGCAACATCGACGGCTACGACATCCGCCTCCGCTACCCAGAGGTGCTCCGCTTCACGGTGGAGGGCGTCGACGTGCTGATGAAGCACATAGGCGGCTATCCAGGCAAGTACGACTCCTCCGTCCGCAGCCTGCTCTTTGAGAATCCCCCTCGCCTATTCGTCTGCGGGCACAGCCACATCATGAAGGTGAAATACGACAAAACGCTCGGCCTTCTCCACATCAATCCTGGTGCTGCAGGCGTCTACGGCATCCAAGCCGTCCGCACCCTCGTCCGCTTCACCCTCGCTGATGCCGACATCCGTGACCTTGAAGTCATCGAACTGCACTAATCCCGTAGCGCAAGGGGATTATTTAAAACGCCAATTGGAGTATTATTCTCCGACAGCTGGAGTTTCATACTCCGCCAATTGGAGTTTATATCTCCTCCAATTGGAGTTTAAAAAAAGAATAGGGATTTGGGGCGTTTTTCAAAGGGGAAAGCAAATTCAGAAGAGGCGCAGATATTTCAAGGTTTTTTTGCACGGATGCAGAAGTTTGCGTATATTTGCAGCCACAAAAGAACAAATCCCAAGAATATGAAAAAGACGTTTATGACCATTGCCATTAGTGCGGCTATGATGATGCCGTTCAGCGCCTGCCAAGAGGCGCAACGTGAGAACCCGTTACTCGTAGAGAGCCAGCAGCCCTTCGGCACGCCCGACTTCAGCAAGATACAGCCGACGGACTATCTGCCCGCCTTCGAGGTTGCCATCCAGCAGAAACGCGACAATATCCAGAAGATTGTCGACAACAAGAAGCCTGCCACGTTTGCCAATACGATTCTGCCCTACGAGGAGAGCGGGCGGCTGCTTGACCGCGTGAGCCGCGTCTTCTTCGCCCTGACGGAAGCCGATAAGACGCCTGAAATCGGGGAGACGGAGAAGAAGGTGATGCCCATGCTGACGGAACTGGAGAACGAAATCTCGTTCAACAAACAGCTCTTCGCGCGCATACGCCAGGTATATGACAAGGAATTCCCCACGCTCCAGGGCGAGGACAAGAAGTTGCTGGAGGAGATTTACAAGGAGTTCGTGCGCAAGGGAGCCCTGCTGCCTGAGGAGAAGATGGAGCGCATGAAGGCCATTAACCTGCGCATCACGGACTTGCAGCAGCAATGGGGCGACCTGTTGCAGGCTGCCACCAACGAGGCTGTCGTGTGGGTAAAGAATAAGGAGGAGCTGAAAGGGTTCAGCGAGGCCGACATCGCCCAATGCGCCAAGGACGCAGAGAGCCGCGGAGGCAAGGCGCCCTACGCCATCGTCATCGTCAACACCACTCAGCAGGCGCCCCTTGTCAGCCTCGACAACCGCGACTTGCGCCGCAGGGTCTACGAGGCCTCTGTCTATCGCGCCGACGGGACGAACAAGTTCAACACCTATCCCCTCGTCGTGGAGATTGCCTCGCTGCGTGCTGAGCAGGCCGAGATAATGGGCTACCCCAACTACGCCTCCTACTCGCTGGAGAAGACGATGGCCAAGACGCCAGAGAACGTCTATGCCTTCCTGAACAGCCTCATCGCCCAGTATGTGCCGAAGGCCGACGCCGAGACGAAGGCCATCGAGGAGTATGCCCGCAAGAGCGAAGGCAAGGGCTTCCAGCTGCAGCCTTATGATCGTTTCTTTTATTCAGCAAAGATGAAAAAGGAGCTGCTGAACGTCTCTGACGACGAGGTAAAGCCCTACTTCGATGTGGATAGCGTGCTGGTGAACGGCGTCTTCTATGCCGCCAATCGCGCCTACGGCCTCACCTTTAAGCAGCGTACCGACATCCCCCTCTACCACCCCGACATGAAGGCCTTTGAGGTTATCGACAAGGATGGAAAGACGAAGGCGCTGTTCTACTGCGACTACTTCCGACGCCCGACGAAGCGAGGCGGAGCGTGGATGGACGGCTTCGCCAAGCAGAGCCGCCAATGGAACCAGATTCCTATCGTCTTCAACGTCTGCAACAACGCCAAGGCGCCTGAAGGGAAGCCCTCGCTGCTAACGTGGGACGAGGTGACGACGATGTTCCACGAGTTCGGGCATGCCCTGCACGGCATCCTCTCCGACTGCCAGTACAATCGTCTGAGCGGCACCAGCGTGGCGCGCGATTTTGTGGAGCTCCCCTCGCAATTCAACGAGTCGTTTGCCACCATCCCAGAGGTTTTCGACCATTTTGCCCGCCATTGCGAGACGGGTGAGCCCATGCCTGCCGACCTGAAGGAGCGCATGCTCAAGAGCATCAACTTCCAAACAGCCTACGCCCTTGGCGAGAACCTTGCTGCCACCTGCCTCGACCTGGCATGGCACATGCTGCCCTCAGGCAAAGTGCCTTCGCTCGAGCAGGCAGCTGCCTTCGAGACAGAGGCTTTGCGACAGGTAGGACTGCTCAATCCGCAGATTCCCCCACGCTATCGCACCACCTACTTCAACCACGTGTGGGGCGGAGGTTATGCCGCGGGCTACTACAGCTATCTCTGGACGGAAGTGCTGGCTGTCAATGTGGCTGATGTGTTTGCCCAACGCGGCGCGCTCAATCCCAAGACAGGGCAGGATTTCCGCGACAAAGTCCTGAGCCGAGGCAATACGGGCGACCTCATGCAGATGTTCACGGACTTTACCGGCATGGCTCAGCCCGATGCTTCCAGCCTGCTGAAAGCCAGAGGACTTTAACGGCATGAGGAATGAAAAATGAAAAATAAGGAATAAAAATTAAACTTTTTCCGACGGGACGCGTCATAAATGCGTATGACATTTTTATTCACCCATTAAAAACAACCACTAAAATGAAAAAGATTCTTTTTGCAATCATGGCTTTAGCCATCAGCACATGTGCCTTTGCACAGCCACAGCAGCGCGGACAGCGCCAGTTCAATCCCGAAGACATGGCAAAGCGCCAGGTCGAGCGTATCAAGAATGCCTGCCAGACCAACGAGAAGCAGGACAAGGCTCTCCTCGACTACTTCCTCCGCGAGTCAAAGCGTCAGCAGGAGCAATGGGCTAAGATGCAGCAGGGCGAGCGTCCGCAGGGCAACCGCGAGGACTTCCGCGCCGAAATGGAGAAGCGCCAGAAGGCTCAGAACGACACCATCAAGGGCATCCTCACCAAGGACCAGTTTGCCAAGTATGAGAAGATGCAGCAGGAAATGCGCAACCGTGGCCCGCGTGGCGGCCAAGGTGGTCAGGGCGGTCCCCGTGGCGATAGACCGCAGAGAAACAACTAAGGCCTGACAGCTTGAAAAAGCGAGGGCGGTACAGCATGAAAACTGTACCGCCCTTGCTTTTCGCTCAAGAAGAGATTACTCCAGCGAGCGGCAGAGGGCACGATTGGCGGCTGCGACCTTGGCGACATCAACCTTTGTGACCTTGCGGTCGTAGGTGAGGAGGCCGTTAATCTCTATTTCGCAGTCGGACGTTTGCGTATAGACGCCAGCAGAGTAGCCTTGGCGGACAAGGTCAAGCAGCATGCCTGCGTACTTGACGTATTCTGCCGTCACCTCGTCAGAAGTCTTGAACTGCACATAGCCCCAGTTGCGGTCGGGCACCCAGAGATGGCCTTCGAGGGCGAGGCCGATGCCGCCGTACTCACCAAGGACGTTGACGCGCGTGGGGTCGAAGAGAATCATTCTGGGCTCGGGATAGTTGTGCATGTCAAGGATATCGCCACAGGGATAGTGGTTGCCACCGCTAGCGGGATTGACAAGGCGCGTGGGGTCGTAGTTCTTTGTCCAGGCCACAATTTCAGGCGTTTTGAACTGCCCCCAAGCCTCGTTGAAGGGCACCCATGTGCCTACGCAAGGATAGCTATAGAGGTAGTCTATGATTTCCTTCCACTCCTTGCGGTAATTGGCTTCAGACGTAGCGGTACGGTTGAACTCCGTGCCGTTGAACCAATTGTGGTTCTGCCAACGGGGATTGCCTTCGCCGCCGCTGGGCATATCCTGCCAGACGATGATGCCCTGCTGGTCGCAATGGGTGTACCAGCGGGCAGGCTCCACCTTCACGTGCTTGCGAATCATATTGAAACCCATTTCCTTCAGTTTGATGACGTCGTAGAGCAGCGCTTCGTCCGTGGGAGCAGTATAGAGGCCGTCGGGCCACCAGCCCTGGTCGAGAGGCCCCATCTGGAAGAGCGGCTTATTGTTGAGCATCATGCGCATATAGCCAGAGGCATCGCGTCCTGTGGAGAACTTGCGCATGGCGGCATAGCTGTCGATGCGGTCTACCACCTTGCCCGCGCTGCTTAGTTCAACTTTCAGGGTGTAGAGGAACGGGTCGTCGGGGCTCCAGAGATGGGCATCGGCAGGCATGTTGACCACGAGGGGCTCGCCGTTGATGCTCTTGGCAGAAGCAATGAGTTTCTTGCCGTCATAGACGTTAACTACGGCCTTGTCGGCATAGGCAGCACAACTGAGGCTGGGGGCGACGGTAAGGGTGTGGCGGTCGATGTCAGGCGTGATGCGGAGGTCGGTGATGTAGTGCTCGTTCACAGGCTCAAGCCAGACAGTCTGCCAAATACCGCTGACAGAGGTATACCAGATGCCTTCGGGGCGATGCACCTGCTTGCCACGAGGCTGGTAGCTGCTGTTCGTGGGGTCCCAGACCTTCACCTCGAGGGTGTGAGTCTTTGTGCCTTCGAGGGCAGCGGTAATGTCAAACGTGAAGGGGGTATAGCCGCCTGTATGGCTGCCTACGCGAGTGCCATCAACCCAGATATCGGCTTCCCAGTCAACAGCGCCGAAATGGAGCAGTACGCGCTTGCCCTTCCAACCTGAGGGAATAGTAAAGGTGCGGCTGTACCAGAGTTCTTCCTTCTCCGTCAAGGCTCGGCCCACGCCTGAGAGCGACGATTCGATGGCGAACGGCACAAGGATTTGTCCGTCGAATGTGGTAGGCTTCAAAGCACCAAGCTCCGTGACGGCATACTCCCAAAGGCCGTTGAGGTTCAGCCAGTCAGCTCGCTCCATGATGGGGCGGGGGTATTCAGGCAGAACGTTCTTAGGGCTAACTTCGTCAGCCCACGGCGTACGGATTCTGTCGCCAGCAGGCGACCACTCAGCAAATGCGGACATGGCAATAAGCGCCAATGCCCCAAGCAGCAGGGAAAATCTTTTCATGATGATATTATTTTAAAAGGTGAAATTGTCCGATATTTTTTCTCGCAGCAAAGATAGTAAAAGTTTTTGTTTTCATTCTCCGTTTTCAGAAAAAAAGTGTACTTTTGCAGTCGCATGATAGACGATGCCACCAAAAATCGCATATTGGATACGGCTCAGATCCTTGAAGTCGTATCGGATTTCGTCACCCTGCGCCGCAGGGGGGCAAACTACATCGGCCTCTGTCCGTTCCACAACGAGCGTACACCTTCGTTCAACGTCAATCCGGCGCGTGGCATCTTCAAGTGCTTTGGCTGTGGCAAGAGCGGCGATGCTGCCCGTTTCCTGATGGAACACGAGCAGATGACCTTCCCTGAGGCGCTGCGCTGGCTGGCTCATAAATACGGCATTCCCATCGAGGAGCGCGAGCTGACGGCTGAGGAACGACAGCAGCAGAGCCGTCGCGAGAGCCTCGGCATCATCAACGAGCAGGCCTGCAAGTGGTTTGAGCGCCAGCTTTGGGAGACAGACGGCGGAAAGGCTGTTGGTCTGGCGTATTTCCGCTCGCGCGGTTTCCGCGATGACATCATCCACAAATTCCAGCTTGGCTATTGCCCTGAAGGGCAGGATACCATGGTGAAGGACGCCCTTAGCAAGGGCTACCAAAAGGAACTGCTGGTAGAGGCAGGTGTGGCCTATGCCTACGAGGACGGACGCCTGCGCGACCGCTTCCATGGCCGTGTGATATTCCCCATCCACAGCTTATCGGGCAAGGTCATCGCCTTCAGCGGACGCATTATGAAGTCGGACGCCAAGGTCGCCAAGTACGTCAATTCGCCTGAGTCGCCTGTCTATACGAAGAGCAACGAACTCTACGGTATCTGGCTGGCCAAAGGCGCCATCGTCAAGCAGGACAAGTGTTTCCTCGTGGAAGGCAATACGGATGTGGTATCCATGCATCAGGCAGGCATTGAGAACGTCGTCGCCTCATGTGGCACATCACTCACGACAGGACAAATCAGGAAGATACACCGTTTCACGTCGAACATCACCGTCCTCTATGATGGCGACAGCGCAGGCATCCATGCCTCGCTGCGCGGCATCGACATGTTGCTTGAGGAGGGAATGAACGTCAAGGTAGTGCTTCTGCCCAATGGTGAAGATCCTGACAGTTTCGCCCGTGCCCATTCGGCTGACGAATTCCGCCAATATATCGATGCGCAGGAGGTCGATTTCATCCGCTTCAAAACCAATCTGCTGCTGGATGAAACGAGCAAAGATCCTTTACGAAAAGCTGAACTGATAAAAGATATAGCTAATAGCATTTCAGTAATACCCAATGCCGTTAATCGTGCTTCCTATATAACATCTTTTAGTCAAGCTCTCGAAACAGACGAAAAAATTGTTTTGGGTGAAATAAACAATCTTCGCAAAAAAGCCAAGGAAAAAAGATTACAAGAAGCTAATAGAAACTCTGAATCTTCTGACTCTACTAATAACACTCCAGAAAGCGAGCCTATTATTCACGAGAAAAATGCTCCTAAGGAATTCTCTTTGACTGAGAGCCTTGAAATGTCTGATTCTTCAAAAATTATTTATAATAAGGAACTCCTGCTAATGCAGCAGTTGGTACGACATGGGGAAGAAACTATCTGCTACGATACCGACAAGGACGGAAATGAAGTACCTGTCAGCGTGGCGGAATACATCTTAGGCGACATGGAGTACGACGGGCTACAGTTCTCCGATCCCCTGTTGCTCCAAATGTCCGATGAACTGCTACGCCACCGTGGCGACCCTGGCTTCTCGGCCTCGCGCTATTTCCTCCGCCACAACGACAGCCGCATCAGCTCGCTGGCTACAGAACTGATTGGCGAGCGTTATGAACTGAGTCGCATCTTCCAAGGCAGCACCTCCATACAGGAGGTAGTGCCCCACCTTCTCAACGACTATAAGATGGCCATCGTGGAGCGCGAGCTCAAGGAGACGCTCGCCCGTCTGAAAGACCCTGCCATCGCGGGCAGTCCTGAACAGAGCCGTCAGGTGATGGAGGAATACAACGAACTTCTTGAAGCCCGTAAGAATCTCGCCAAGCAACTTGGCGAGAGGGTTACAGGCGTCTGAAAGTTAGTACGTCCACTGGTGGAAATAGTCGAAGTCAGCATGTCCGCCAAGGGCTGCCGTTGAGTAGCAGTATAGGGCGGAACGATACCCCGTAAAAAGATCGAGCGTAAAGCGCATGGCCAAACTGGTCGTGGGCATCGTCCAGTCGGTGCCGTTGAACGAGTAGGCCAGCCAGGCATGGTCGGCATCCTGGGGACTGTCGCCATTGGGCGTATTGTCAATCTGCGGGGTGAAGACATAACGCACGCGCAGCCACACCTCATTACCGGGCATGGGCACACGGGTGAGCGTATCCAGCCTTTCAGGCATGCCGCGGAAGCCAGGACGGCGCAGGATGGCAGTCACGAAGCGCTTACCGCTGTCGTCAACCTCCACGCCGATGGTGCCATAGTTGCTCTGGAAGGCACACAAGCCGGCGCGGTCACCTGGCTGCAGACCCGTAGCATCGAGGTGCACTTCAGCAATACAGCGCGGGCCGACGGTGCGCTGGGTGAGCGTGCCTTGCGCCGTCATAAGGTTATCCGTAACAGTCGAGGAGCGCAACCGCAGCCAGCCCTCGCGCTCTGTGAGCGACCACATCCCCTCGATGGGAAGGTGGTTCCATTGCCAGACAGGCGAAAGAAACGCCTTGCCGTCGGTCAGCAGGGGCTGAGGTGTAGCAAGCTTGTTAGCAGGCTTGGGGTCGAATTCGTCGGAGTCCCAGACGAAGTTGCCGGCTAAGTCCTCGCGCAGCGCGGCAGTAAAGTTTTCCAGCGGTACACCTCCATCGCCCATGACAGGCCAGTCGTTCACCCAGTTTACGGGCTGCAGAGTAGGTATGCGCCCCACGGCGCCGTGATCCTGGAACATGATGGCCCACCAGTCGCCATTAGGCGTATCAACGATGGCACCCTGTGCTACGCCGTCGCCACGTCCGCCAATGGGACCTTGCAGGACAACCTTGCTCTCGTACGGGCCCAGCAGTTCCTTGCTGCGCCAGCAGGTTTCGGTGCGCGGACGGCCGCTCGGCCAGTCGATTTCGAGAACGTAGTAATAGTCGCCGATGTGGTAGAAGTGAGCGCCTTCGGCCCTCAGTCCCCAGCCTTCGCGTGGCGACTCGATGAGCAGCTGGTCAACGCCGCCCTCCTTGATGGCGCTAAGGTCAGGCTCCAGTTCGGTGATGCGCAGGTCACCATTCCCCCAGACGACGTAAGCATGGCCATCGTCGAAAAGCAAGCCTGCATCGTGGAAGGCACGGCTATAGACGGCGTGACGTTTCCAAGGGCCTTTCTGGATGTCCTGCGTCGTATAGACGAATGTCTTGCGCTGGTCATTGGCGATAAATAGGGCGTAGAATGTACCGTTGTTCTCGCGCAACGTCGTGGCCCACTGGCCCTTGCCGTAGGCATTACGGCCGTTATGGAGGTTATAGGTGTCGTCATCGGCCAGGACGTCGTAGATGTAGTTGACGATGCGCCAATGGACGAGGTCGCGCGAGTGCATGATGGGCGCACCTGGGCAGAAATACATGGTCGTGCTCACCATGTAGTAGTCCTTACCCACGCGGATGACGTCGTTGTCGGGGATGTCGGTGTAGGTGAGGGGGTTGCTGACTTCCTGCGAGGCAGGGGGAGCAACAGCACACGCAGCCAGCAGGACACAGCACAGCGCCATAGCAAGCAGCGGGAAGGAGCTCATTTGTTTGCAATTAGTTCTCATAGGAAAAGGATTTTGTTATGACGATACAAAGGTATGAAGAGTTTAGCTATTCTCCAAATCCCAACCCGTCTTTTTTTACAAAAAAGGCATCTTGCACTCTCTTTCAAGATAAGAATAGTTCGTTCCAAGGGGTATCGGTGATGCCGGTAGTCAGATGCACACGAAAGACAACCTACACAGAGCCTACCGACACCCCAACAAGTGGCTTTTCAGGTTGGAAAACGCGTTGGGCAACGTTGCTCAACGCGTTGGGTAACGTGGCTCAACGCGTTGGGCAAATAAACACTCCTTTTGTTACGCTGCCAGCCCGCTGCGCTGAGCGGTGTGATTTTGAAAGCACCTTTTTTAAGGTGTCTTTTTTATGTTTGGATTTGGACAGATAAAAAAGAATGTATATATTTGCAGCATGAAAAACCTAACGTTAAAACTCCATTACTTGCTGCTGTCGGCTGTCGGCATTCTGCTGACTGCAGCAGGCTGCACTTCTCCTGTTAAGGACGGACAGGCGTGGGTCACCACATGGGCTACCGCCGTGCAGCTGGCCGAACCGTACAACCTGCCCCCTGCTCCTGGGCTTAAGGGGAATGCGCTGCGCCAAATCGTGCAGGTCTCCATCGGCGGCAATGTTGTCAGGCTGCGGCTGTCGAACGAACACGGCACGTCCGATGCCGAAATTACCAGCGTGGAGCTGGCCTGTGCCTCCAGCGCGGGCGACACGTACCTGCAGGACGAGCACACTGTCCGCCGCGTCACTTTCGGCGGCAGCGAAAGCCTTGTTATCAAGGCGGGTGAAAGGGCCACGTCCGACCCTATCAAGTTCCCCCTGAATCCTCGCCAGAACGTTGCCATCACCCTGCGCTTCGGACAGATTTCCTCCACAATCGTCACCGCCCACCCGGGCTCGCGCACGACTTCCTATCTGCTACCTTCCACAGAGACGGATTGGGCGAAGGCTGTGCCGACCAACCATTGGTTCGTCATCAACGCTCTCGACGTCAAGCGCAGCAGCGCCGAGCAATGTGCTGTGGCGGTACTGGGTAACAGCATCACCGACGGGCGCGGCAGCACCACCAACCAGCAGGACCGCTGGACGGACAACCTCTCGCGCCGCTTACTGGCCGACCCCAAGACCGACGGCGTGGCTGTGCTGAACTTCGGTCTGGGCGGCAACTGTGTCGTCCGCGAGGGCGGCCTCGGCCCCACCGCGAGCACGCGCTACCGTCGCGATCTGCTGGGGCAGCAGGGCGTGCGCTACATTATCCTCTTCGAGGGCGTGAACGACCTGGGCACGTGCAACGAAGGTGACGGCATCGCCACAGCCGACAGCATCATCGGCGTCTTCCAGCAGATCATCAGCGAGGCCCACGCACAAGACATCCGCGTC
The DNA here is from genome assembly GCA_947303715.1 of uncultured Bacteroidales bacterium. Lineage (GTDB taxonomy): Bacteria > Bacteroidota > Bacteroidia > Bacteroidales > Bacteroidaceae > UBA1189. Next base: position 29,165 of record CAMYYY010000024.1, read on the forward strand.
TACGGTGCCACCGTCACCCCCTTCAAGGGACACTACTACTACACCCCCGACCGCGAGCTGGGTCGCCAGCACCTCAACACCTGGGTACGCACGTCGCATGGCCTTGACGGCTTTATCGACTTCGACAGGGTTGTGCGCAGCACAGCCGACAGCATCCGCCTCGACGAGCGTTTTCTTTTTGAAAACGACTACCTCCACCCCAATGCCGAGGGCTACCGCGTGATGGCCGACGCCATCGACATTTCCACTCTATTTTACTAATAAGGAGAAAAACCGCCAAAAAACAGAAAAAAAATTTGGAACTTCCAACACGAGGCTTTATCTTTGCAACGAAAGCAAACATATCAAACGTGAAAAACAACTGAAATTATTTTACTAATTGTTTAACTTAAAAAAACTTACATCATGAGAAAATCAAGATTAAGTGCATTCTTGCTGGGAGCTGCCCTGCTGTTTCCCTGTTTGAATGTAAGTGCTCAGTACGTTGACCCTGAAACAGGCGTCGCGTACACCGCCATCGACGGCACCAAGGCCGGCAACGAAGGCTTTGCCGATGCCAGCGACGGTAAGACGGACACTAAGTACGGCACGCGCGACATGCCCAACTTCGTGACCATCGAAGCGTCAGACCCGGTGTTCCTGACCGGCTACACCATCATCACGGCCAACGACAACGCATCGTACACTGGCCGCAACCCCTTGGACTGGACGCTTGAGGCTTCCAACAACAAGGAGAACTGGGACACCATCCAAGTCGTCACGAACGACAATGTGCTGGAAGACGTCAATTTCACCCCGTTCGACTTCCTGCTGGAGGCTCCCTCGAAGACGTACAAGTACTTCCGCTTCACGGTTCACGCCACGAAGGAAGAAGGTGCCTACATGCAGTACAGCGAACTCCACCTCTGGGGCAAGCCCTACTACACCATCAACAACGCCGACGACCTTCAGGTCTTTGCCCAGAGGGTGAACGACGGCGATGAAATCCTCGGCGGTCTGCTGACGGCTGACATCGACCTCGCAGGCGTGGAATGGATTCCCGTCGGCAACGGCGACCACAAGTATGCCGGCCACTTCAACGGACAGTTCCACCGCATCAAGAACATGACCACCCGCGACGTGAAAGAGCAGGGTCTCTTCGGCGTAGCTGCCAATGCCACCATCTCGAACGTCATCATCGACAAGTCGTGCGTGCTGAAGACCTCCTCGTCGTGCTCCGCTGCCCTCATCGGCTGCGTTAACGGGAAGGGCACCCTCACCATCGAGAATTGCGGCAACGAGGCTGACGTCGAGGGTGGTGCTGCCAACAACAGCGCCTTCGTAGGCTGCAACTACTCCAGCGGCAACCTCAAGGTCGTCATCAAGTACTGTTGGAACACGGGTAACGTCAAAGGCGGCTGGGAGAATGGTATCTTCTCCGGCTGGTTTGCCAGCGCAGGCAAGGTTATCGGCAGCTTCAACACAGGTAAGCTGGAGAACGGTGACGGCAACCAGAGCCTCGGACGCGGCATCGACGACGGCAACTTCATCAGCACCTTCGACCTCAACGAGGAGAACTACAAGAAGGAAGCCTACACCCTCGAGGGTTTCACAGCCGAATGGGTGGCTAACGGTGCCCTGACCTACGCCCTCAACGGCGACCAGAAGGAAATCGGTTGGTACCAGACGCTGGGCGAGGACGAAAAGCCTACTCACGATCCCGCCCACAAGCAGGTTTATGTCGTCGGTGATTTCTACTGCGACGGTGTCACCGCCAAGGGCGACGTCAGCTATAGCAACGAGGACGGCAAGAAGAATGTCGATCCTCACGAGTTCGTCAATGGTATCTGCAAGAACTGCGGCGCTGCTGACGAAACTTATTGCGATTTTGTCGATGGCTACTATCTCGTAGGTAACGCCAATCAACTTCAGTGGGTTGCTGCTGTTGTCAACGGCGGACAGAACGACATCAACGTCAAGCTCACGAACGACATCGACATGAGCGGTGTAGCATGGACGCCCATCGGCACCTCCTCCTATTTCTATGAGGGCACGTTCGACGGCCAGCTCCATCGCATCAAGAACCTCGTCATCAACAACACGGAGACGACTGAGACCGGTCTCTTCAAGGTCCTCGGCCCCGCTGTGGTGCGCAACCTCATCATCGACAGCAGCTGCTCGTTCAAGAGCGACAGGAAGAGTGCTGCTTTAGCAGGCTACTGCAACGGCGAAGGCGAACTGCTCATTGAGAACTGCGGTAACGAAGCCAACGTCGAAGGCGTCACTGCCACCAACGGTAACAACTCGGCATTTGTCGGTTGTAACTACTCCAGTGGAGCCCTCAAGGTTACCATTAAGAACTGCTACAACACAGGTAATGTCAGTGGTGGTAACGAGAATGGTATCTTCTCCGGCTGGTTCGCCAGCAACGGTAAAGTCATCAGTAGTTGGAACACGGGTAAACTGGATAACGGCGACGGCAACCAGAGCCTCGGCCGCGGTATCGGCGACGGCGACTACACCAACACCTTCGACCTCAACGAGGAGAACATGAAGAAGGATGCCTACACGCTGGCCGACTTCACCTCTGAGTGGTTTGGCAATGGTGCCCTCACCTACTACCTCAACCGCGACCTCGGCACCGATGCCTGGTACCAGAACATCGGCGAGGATGCATATCCTACTTTTGACCCGACCCACAAGAAGGTCTACGCCATCGGCGAGCTCACCTGCAACGGCATTCCCAAGCCTGGCACCAAGTTCAGCAACACTGAGGGTGAACTGAAACGCGACAACCACGAGTTCGAAAACGGTATCTGTATCCATTGCGGCGCTGGCATGGACGACTTCTGCCCGCTGGTTGACGGCTACTATGTCATCAGTACGGGCGAACAGCTTGCTTGGTTCGCTGGCAAGGTCAACGGCGGCGAGGGTAAGATCAACGCCAAGCTGACTGCCGACATCGACATGAGCGGCATCACCACCTTCGTGCCCATCGGCAATGCCGACTGCAAGTTCCAAGGCAAGTTCGATGGTCAGGAGCATCGTATCCTGAACCTCGTCGTTGACCTGCCCGAGCAAGAGTACGTTGGTATCTTCGGTATCTTCGGCGACGGTGCCGACATCCGCAACCTCATTGTCGACAGCAGTTGCTCCTTCACAGGCGCAGCATTTGTAGGTGGTGTCGCCGGCGGCTCCAACGGCAGCGGTAACGCCTACTTCACCAACGTTGGTAACGAGGCTGCCGTCACGAGTATAGCTCAGAACGCAGGTGGTATCATCGGCGTCAGCATGAGTTCGTCTTGCAACTTCTTCATCGATGCTTGCTACAACATGGGCGAGATTACTGGTGGCACCGAAAGTGCTGGTCTCAGCGGCTGGCTTGGCGACGGATCCAAGGTTACCGACAGCTACAACGGCACCTACGACGTCGTGGGTGTTGATAGCAACAACAGATCCTTCGCACGCTTCGGCGGCAGCACCTCCTTCTCGAACTGCTACGACATCATGGCTTCGCAGTCTGGCATCGGTAGCTTTGAGGAGGAAGACCTCTACAGCGGCAATCTGTGCTACTACCTGAACGGTAAGTCAACCGAGAATCCCAAGTGGTTCCAGACCATCGGCGTCGACCTCTTCCCCGTGCCCTTCGCAAGCCACGGCATCGTCTATCCTGCCGGCTCACTGAACTGCGACGGCACACCGAAGGACGACTTCCACTTCTCCAACACGGAGGGTGAACTTGAGCAGGATGAGCACGAGTACGAGAACGGCATCTGCATCCACTGCGGTATGGCTCAGGAAGGTTATCTGGAGCCTGGCGAAGACGGCATCTACCACATCACCGACGGTGAAGAACTTCTCTTCTTCTCGGGTGTCGTCCAGCGCGATCCTACAGCCACCGCTGTCCTTGAGGAGGATATTGACCTCGCAGGCATCGACTGGCGTCCCATCGGTACGACGGCCAGCCCGTTCAAGGGCAAGTTCGACGGTCAGCAGCACTACATCGACAACATGGTGGTTGACCTGCCCGATCAGGAGTACGTCGGTCTCTTCGGCGTCATTGCTGACGGTGCTGACATCCGCAACTTCGTCATCGATGCCTCTGGCTACGTCAACGGTCGCCGCTTCGTCGGCGGTGTCGTCGGCGGCTCCAACGGCAGTGGTATCATCCATCTCACCAACATCGGTAACGAGGCCAGCATCACAGCTTCTGAAGAAAATGCCGCCGGTCTCATCGGTGTCAGCATGAGTGGCGCCTGCGCATTCATCATCACGAACTGCTACAACATGGGCGACGTCATCGGTGGACGCGAGAGCGCAGCCTTCTGTGGTTGGTGCGGAACGGCTTCCGAAATCCACAACTGCTACAACACTGGCTTCATCAGTGGTGCTGACGACGATGGTCTGAAGAACCTCTGGCGCAACGATGGCACGAAGACCGAGAACATCTACACCTTCGTCGAGGCTAATCAGGGTACTGTCCTTGAAGAGGAATCCCTCACCAGTGGTGAACTTGCCTTCTTGCTCAACGGCTTGGTCAGCGGCGGCGAGAACTGGTATCAGACTCTCGGCGAGGACGACTATCCCGTGCCCTTCAGCGAAGGCCACGCCAAGGTCTATGCAACGGGTGAACTCCGTTGCGACGGCACTCCTTCGGGCGATGTTGCCTTCTCCAACGAGGAGAACGGCGAGGTCATCCAGCGCGACCACCAATTCGACGAAGAGAGCGGCATCTGCGCCGTCTGCGGTACCTACGGTATCAGCACCGCCCAGCAGCTGCTCAACTTCTCACTCGACGTCCAGAGCCTCGTGGCTCAGAAAGCCAGTGCAATCCTGCTGAACGACATCGACCTCGCGGGTGTTGACTTCGAGCCTATCGGCTACCACGATGGTGTGGATGCCAGCGATAACCTTGATGCCAGCATTCCTTACCGTGGTGTCTTCGACGGCCAAGGCCATCGCATCTACAACATGGTGTTCGATGATACTTCCCGTCCCTGCGTCGGTCTCTTTGGAGCCATCGGTGGTGGAGCTGTCATCAAGAATATCACGATTGACAAGAGCTGCTCCGTCAATGCTTTCAAGTATTCAGCCGGTCTTGTCGGCGGTATTACCATGAGTGGTGATGTGAAGATTATCAATTGCGGCAACGAGGCTGACGTCACCGTCGTCGAAAAGAACGGCGGCGGTGTCCTTGGTGTGAACTTCGGCAACCGTGGCGCTCTTGAGATGGTTAACTGCTACAACACGGGCAACATCAAAGGCGACAATGAGACCGCAGGCCTCAGCGGCTGGCTCGGCAATGCAACGATTGCCAACTGCTACTCCTATGGTACAGTCGTTGGCGTGGATGGTGACAAGACGTTGGCCCGCTTCGCAAGCGTCTCAGCTACCAACTGCTACGACTTCAACGGCCAGAGCGGAACAACGGCCTTCAGCGAGAAGATGCTGGCCAGCGGCGAGCTTTGCTACCTCCTTGGCGGCGGCGAGAACAACCTCGAGTCCGTATGGCGTCAGAACATTGGCGAGGATGAGCATCCTGTCCTTGATCCCGACCACAAGGTTGTCATCTTCAAGGGCGGCAAGTTCACCAACGACATCAGCGGCATCGAAGTCGTTGAGGAGGAAACTCCTGTCGCAGCTCCTGAGGGCATCTACACCCTCCGTGGTGAGCGTGTCAATGAGCTCCGTCCGGGCATCAACATTGTCCGCATGGGCGACGGCACCGTACGCAAGGTTCTGATTAAGTAGAAACCAAAGGGGAACTGATTTCCCAACCCGAAACCCTGGGAGGCAGGCTACCGTGCCTGCCTCCCATTTTAATGATAAATGAAGACCATTTTTAATGAAGAATGAAAAATGAAAAATGAAGAATAAAATGTCCTGTATGCAGTATTCCGTTTCCCAAGCTATTTATTTTTCATTTTTCATTCTTCATTTTTAATTCTCAATTCAAAGGAAATGAAAAGACTCCTCCTTCCTCTCTTCTGCCTCTTTGCCCTTGCGGCGCTGGCTGAGAATAATCCCGTGGCCGACCCCGATGCCGTCGTCACCAGTGGCAAGATGCGCTTCACCGTGCTTACGCCCCAGATGATTCGCATCCAATACAGCCCGACGTCAACATTCGAGGACCGCGCCACGTTCACCGTTGTCAACCGTCGTCTGCCCGTGCCCGAGTTCACGACCACCAGCGAGGACGGCTATCTCGTCCTCCGCACCTCGGCACTCACGCTCCGCTACAAGGAGGGTACTCGCCCTAACCCCGCCCAGAAATCGCCTACGAACCTCAGCATCACCTTCACCCTGAATGGGCAGGAGGTTGTCTGGTATCCGGGCAAGGACGATGCCCTTAACCTGCGCGGCACGCAACGCACATTGGATAATGTGGCAGGCGACACACAGCGCGACAAACTCGAGCAGGGCATCCTCTCGCGCAGCGGATGGGCCGTCATTGACGAGTCACCCGCTGCTACGCGTGGCGATGGCAGCCGCTCCTTCCCTATGGAGCCAAAGGAGGACGGAGGCATGGACTGGGTGGCAAAACCGCTGGAGTCAGGTGCCTACGACTGGTACTTCATGGGTTACGGCCACGACTACACGGCCGCCCTTGGCGACTTCGTCCGTGTAGCTGGACGCATCCCCCTCCCACCCGCCTACCTGTTCGGTTATTGGTACAGCCGTTATTGGGCTTACACCCAGAGCGAGTTCATGCAGATTGTCACCGACATCGAGCGCAATAAGATTCCTCTCGACGTTATGATTTTCGATATGGACTGGCACACGGCTGGCTGGACGGGTTGGACGTGGAACAAGAAACTTATCCCCAACCCCAAGGGACTCATCACTTGGATGCACAAGCATGGCCTGCGCGTTGCCCTTAACCTCCATCCCGCCGATGGCATCGACAACGACGAAGAGTTCTACGATGTCCTCAGCCGCGACCTAGGCCGCGACCCCTCCAAGGGCGAGACCATCCCTTGGGAGCTCGAGGACTACGACTTCTACAAAGCCATGTTCAACAATATCATCCGTGCCCGCGAGGAGGAAGGCGTCGATTTCTGGTGGCTCGACTGGCAGCAATGGCTCATCAACAAACAGATTGACGGCCTTGGCCAGACCTTCTGGCACAACCATGTCTTCTTCGAGGACATGCGCCTCAACCGTCCCGACCGCCGTCCCACCATCTACCATCGTTGGGGCGGCCTTGGCAGCCATCGCTATCAGATCGGATTCTCAGGCGACACCTATGCCACATGGCCCACGCTCGCCTATCAGCCCTACTTCACAGCTACGGCCTCCAACGTAGGCTATGGCTATTGGGGCCACGACCTTGGCGGCCACCAGCAGAGCGGCGACAACAACCCTGAGCTCTATCTGCGTTGGATGCAGTATGGCGTCTTCTCGCCCATCTTCCGCACCCACGCCACCAACGCTTCCAACATCGAGCGCCGCATCTGGAAATTCTCCAACTTCCCCCAACTGCGCGAGACAGTCGTGCTGCGCTATGCTCTTTTTCCTTATATATATACATACGCGCGCGAGGCGTACGATACGGGCGTCGGCATCTGCCGTCCACTCTACTACCAATGGCCCGAAGCCTCTGAAGCCTATCGCTATGAGGACGAATACCTCTTTGGCCCCGATATTCTTGTTGCGCCCGTCACCTCGCCCGTCGATAACGAAGGGCTGGCTTATCGCACCACCTGGCTCCCCGAGGGGCTGTGGTACGACGTGGCAGCAAATGAGTTGGTACGCGGAAGTGTCGTCTTCACCGATGGCTATACCCTCGACCAGATTCCTTATTTCTATCGCGCCGGCAGCATCATCCCCCTCAACCCTGCGCAGAACAGCGTCATGGAACGTCCATCGTCCATCATCCTCCGCGTTGTCTCTGGGGCTGACGGCACAGGCACACTCTACGAAGATGCCTTCGACAACGACCGCTACAAACAGGGCGAGTGCACTTTCACCCGCATCAGCCAGACACGTACCGAGGACGCTGTAGAAGTATGCATCGCCGCACGCGAGGGGGCTTTTGAAGGCATGCCCGACAGTCGTTCCTATACGCTCGAACTACTCGGTATGGCAGCTGCTCCCACGGCTGTTTTCCTCGATGGAAAGGCCGTTTCTGACTCTTCCTATAGCTATGACGAGACGGCGCACACCATCGTCGTTACCCTCTCCGATATCCCTTGTGCCTCGTCTGCCACGCTACGTGTCGAGGCGCCCATGATTGCTCCCGTCAGCTACGAGGCGCAGGCCTTTAGCGACACCTATGCGCCCTATGTTGATGAGACAGCCACAAAGGGATACTGGATTACCGGCTCGGCCGTCCCTGGCGGCACGCAGCAGCTGGAGCCCTACCCCGACGGCACCTACCGTTTCCACGGCTCTCTCACGGCAGGCACACTCCGCATCCTCAATACCGCTACGGAAAATTCCACCACCCGCTACACAGCCCCCCGCTATACTGACGTTTCCATCATCGGCACGGCATCATCGAAGTCCGTGACAGCCGCACAAGCTGAGAAAGACGGCGCCGAGTGGGTTGTCCCTTTCACGGAAAACCGCTATCGCTTCACCCTCAATCCCACGAAGATGACCGTCACAGGCGAATTGTTCGTCCCTTGGGGCGAGCTTTATATCGCCGGCGGCTGTATTGCTCGTGGCCAAGCCGACAAGTGGCACGTGGAAATGGCGCTTCCTTTCACCCGCAGCATCACCAACCCCAACGTCTGGACGTGGACGGGCGAACTGAAGGCTTACAACGGCAACGAACAGCCGCGCCGCTTCAAGCTGTTGGCACAGAAGGACTGGGGACCACGCAGCCTCCATCCCTTCACGCAGGACGAGCCCATCCTCACCTCTACCCGCGCCAGCGAGATTGACGGCGACGACAAGTGGGCCATCGCCTCCGATGGCTGGTACCAGATTACCGTTGATGTCTTCCGCGAAACCTTTGCTGCCACCTATCTGGGCAAGGACTACGACCCTTCGTCCGTCGCCCTTCCTGAGAACGACTCGACACACATGGGCACCCCTGGCGGCTTCTACACCCTCTTCGGCACACCTGCTGCCCCCGCTTCAGGCAAGGGCATCTACATCCATCAGGGCCGCAAGATTCTCATCCGCTGACGATTCCCTACATCGCCATGCCGCCATCGACCTGAATAACCTGGCCGCTGACGTAGCTGCTGAGGTCGGAGGCGAGGAAGAGGGCAACGCCGGCAATATCGTCGGGCGTACCTCCGCGGCGGAGGGGGATGCGTTTGGCCCATTCAGCACGAACTTCCTCAGGCAGCTGGAGCGTCATGTCGGTAAGGATGAAGCCCGGAGCAATAATGTTGGCACGGATGCCGCGGCTGCCAATCTCCTGCGCGATACTCTTCGTGAGGCCAATCATACCCGCTTTCGAGGCGGCGTAGTTGCATTGTCCCGCGTTGCCGTGCACACCCACCACGCTACTCATGGAGATGATGCTGCCCGAGCGCTGACGCATCATCACGGGGGTGACGGCATGGATGAAGTTGAACGTGCTCTTGAGGTTGACGGTAATGACGCTATCCCATTGTGCCTCAGTCATGCGCATCATCAGGCCGTCGCGGGTGATGCCGGCGTTGTTGACCAGCACGTCGATACGGCCGAAGTCCTTCACAATCTCTGCCACGACAGCCTCCGTAGCGGCAAAGTCGGACGCGTCGGAGGCATAGCCTTTGACGCGAGTGCCGAAGGCGGCAATCTCGTTGATGGTCTCAGCCATAGCGTCGTTATAGACCAAGTCGGTAATGGCGATGTCGGCACCTTCAGCCGCGAAGCGCAAAGCCAGCGCCTTGCCGATGCCTCTTGCTGCGCCCGTGATAAGGGCGACTTTTCCTTCCAGTAGTTTCATGATTATTATTTGTTTAACGTTTAAGGTTTAATGTTTAACGAACACGTCCTTCGGGTTTTTGTTTAACGTTTAAGGTTTAACGAACACGTCCTTCGATGCCATCGCGCCAGCCTCGTTAAACGTTAAACGTTCTCCGTTAAACCAAAGAACTCTCTTTCTATCTCGTCGAAGATGTCGAAGAGCTCGTCCATGGTGTTGGCACGGAGCATGCGTATGCGCGTGGGGCGGAAGTTGGGAATGCCCTTGAAGAGCGGCGTAGCCGCCAGATGGCGCCTGATGTGCAGGATGCCGCCATACTCCCCAGCCCTTGCCACGCTCTCCCTCACCTGCTCACGGAGGATCTCTAATTTATAATTAGGAGTGAGAAATGAGGAATTAGGAATTGGCTGCGCGCCACCTTCAACCGCAGAATAATTTCTCATTCCTAATTTCTCATTTTTTAATTCTTTAATTCCTAATTCCTCATTATTCAATTCTTTAATTCCTAATTCCTCATTCCTAATTTTTAATTTTTCTTTCACCTCCCTGAATATCCAGGGGCAGCCAAAGGAGGCGCGGCCTATCATGATGCCGTCCACGCCGTAGCGCTCGAAGCACTCCAGGGCTCGCTCGGGGGTGGTGATATCGCCGTTGCCGATGATAGGGATGTGCATGCGGGGGTTGGCCTTCACCTGCCCGATGAGCGTCCAGTCAGCCTCGCCCATATACATCTGGCTGCGGGTACGCCCGTGTATGGTGAGGGCCTGGATGCCGCAGTCCTGCAGCTGCTCCGCCAGCTCCACGATGATCTTGTGCTCGTGGTCCCAGCCGAGACGCGTCTTCACCGTCACGGGGATGTGGACGGCATCGACGATGGCGCGCGTCATCTCCAGCATCAGGGGGATGTTCCGCAGCATACCTGCGCCGCCCCCCTTGCCTGCCACGCGCTTCACGGGGCAGCCGTAGTTGATGTCGAGGATGTCGGGCCCTGCCGCCTCGGCCAGCTTGGCAGCCTCCACCATCGAGGGGATGTCGCGCCCGTAGATCTGTATGGCCACAGGGCGTTCCTCGTCGCTCACGCGGAGTTTGTCCACCGAGCGGTTCACCCCGCGGATAAGGGCATCGGCCGACACAAACTCCGTATAAACCATGTCGGCTCCGAAACGTTTGCACATCAGCCTGAACGCCGCGTCCGTGACGTCCTCCATCGGAGCCAGCATCACCGGCCTCTCGCCCAAATCAATCGTCCCAATCTTCATTTTCAATTGCAAAGGTACAAGTAAGCGAGGGAAATACCAAATTTATTTGAGTATTTCCGAGCGGGAGTACCTTAAACGGACGTAAGGCGCAGGATTCAAATTAATAACGCAACAACTTTAGAATTGTTTTATTGTCTCGATA
>CAMYYY010000025.1 GCA_947303715.1 uncultured Bacteroidales bacterium
CATCGCAATGGTTAAATGTTTTCATCGCAATGAAAGAAAGTTTTCACTGCAATGAAAGAAAGTTTTCACTGCAATGAAAGATTCTTTTCATTGCGATGAAAAAACGGTATTCTTTGATTTTGTCATTCTGATGTCAGAAAACACTAAATAATTCGCATAATTCGGATAATTCGCCGTTTGTAACAGAAAACAGGAAATATCTTTGTCGGCGAATGGAACGAATTTGACGAATGGCATTGCGGCGTGGAGCTTCGCACGCCGAATGGGGGAGGGAGTTTTTTGAAACACGAATGACCATGAATGAACACGAATTTTTCATGAATTAATTTTTGGGTAATTCATGGGTATTTGTGGGCATTCGTGTTAAGAAAAAAAGAAAAAATGGATATTTGATGTTCCATCGGTGGCATTTAACGTTGCGGCGACAGCGTTTGATTCTATTTCCGTAGCGTTTGATTCTAATTTGCCAGTCCCCTATTCTAATTGGGCAGCGCACTATTCTATTATTCGTGGTGCGCAAAGTCGATGGCGCGATTGATGTAACGGGTGAAGGGGAGTGTGGTGCGGAAAAGCTCTACGACGCGTTCGGCAAGGTGGGGGGAGGTGATGAAACTGTCATCAGGCTCGTAGCAGAGGCAGAAGGTCTTGAGGCGCAAGTACTCGGGGTAGGGCGCATCGGGAGAAAAGCCCTTGGGATTGCGCTTCAGGGCACCTGTCTGGTCAAGCCAGAAGAGGGGCGAGCATTGGTGCCGGACGATATCGTCGAAGTCTCCCTCGCCTGCAGCGATGTCCTCGCGCAGGATTTGCAGCACGCGCGGCTCGTAGCAGTAGTCACCCACGGCAAGCATGTGAGCGGTAGGGTAGCCGTCGCTGTCGGCGCCGCCTGTTCCGATGTGGAAATAGTAGCCCACGTAGCCGGACTTCTTGCCGCCTGGGCAGATGTAGCAACCCATGTGGGTTTTGTAGGGGCTTTTGTCGGCGCTGAAGCGGACGTCGCGATAGATGCGGTAGGTGCAGTCCTTGGGCTGAAGGCCGCGCACGGTATCGTCGAACGACGCTACGCCCTCGATGAGGCTGGCTGTGAGGGCATCGAACTGCTGCTGGCAGCGTAGGTACTCGTCTTTATGAGCCATGAACCAGGGGCGGTTGTTGTTGTCGCGAAGCGCACGAAGGAAGCGGATAATATCATCCATAAGTTCTTTTTTCTTCATTTTCGTGCAAAGTTACAAAAAAAAGAATTAACTTTGTGCAAATTTTACAGAACTCCTTATGAAAAAAACTATTTGTTTCGTTTTGATGGCAGCCTGCGGCATTTTAACGGGGCAGGCGCAGGCGGTGATTGACCTTAGCGGCACGTGGCAGTTCCAGATGGACCGCGAGGACGTGGGCGAGACGCAGCAATGGTACCGTCGGACGACGCTGGACGACACCATGCCCCTGCCGGGCTCCATGCCCGAGATGCTGAAGGGCGACGACATCACGGTAAATACCGTGTGGACAGGCTCGCTCTACGACAGTTCCTACTACTACAACCCCGCTATGGAGAAGTACCGTGTGGAGGGAAACGTCAAGCTCCCCTTCTTCCTCACCCCCGATAAGCACTATGTGGGTGCGGCGTGGTATGTCCGTGAAGTGAACCTGTCGAAGGAGTGGGCGGGGCAGCACGTGACGCTCTACCTCGAGCGGCCCCATTGGGAGAGTACCGTCTGGGTGAACGGTAAACAGGTGGGCATGCAGAATAGCCTGTGCGTGGCGCACGAGTTCGATGTCTCTCCCTATATTAAGAAAGGAAAGAACCTCATAGCCATCCGCATCGACAACCGCGTGAAGGATATCAACCCCGGCCCTGACAGCCATAGCATCACCGACCAGACACAGGGCAACTGGAACGGCATCGTGGGCGCCATCGAGCTGCGGCGTTCGCAGAAAGTCTATATCGACGACGTGCAGGTCTATCCCAACCTCAGCGATTTCACGGCCCTGGTGAAGACGGTGGTCGTCAACGGCACGGGCAAGGCCGTAAAGGGAGCACTTGACTTCGTGGCAAAGTGCGAGAGCACCGCCCGCGGCACACATCATATCAACGAGACGAAGTATCACACCTTCGCAGCCGGCACAAACACCATCGTTGACACGCTACTCATCAGCGAGCGCGCCCTGCTGTGGGACGAGTTCCACCCCGACGTCTATTTCCTGCAGACCCACGTCTGCGAGTCGTACCTCGGCAGCCTCGTCAAGATGGACCGGCACATCACCTCGTTTGGCATGAGGGAGTTCACCGTAGGCGAGAACTACTTCTACGTCAATGGCCGCAAGACGCTGTTGCGCGGCACGGTGGAGAACTGCGACTTCCCCTTGACGGGCTACGCGCCGATGGACGAAGAGTCGTGGGAGCGGGTGTTCCGCATCTGCAAGAGCTATGGCCTGAACCACATGCGCTTCCACTCGTTCTGTCCGCCCGAAGCTGCCTTTGCTGCAGCCGACCGTGTGGGCTTCTACCTGCAGCCCGAAGGTCCCAGCTGGCCTAATCACGGCAGCAGCCTGGGCAACGGCGAGCCTGTTGACGACTACCTCTGGGCCGAAGCCGAGCGCATGGCCAAGGCCTACGGCAACCATCCCTCGTTCTGTATGATGGCTATTGGCAACGAGCCTCGCGGCAACTGGGTGGAGTGGGTGAGCAAGTTTGTTGATTATTGGAAGGAACACGATACACGCCGCGTCTATACGGGCGCCTCGGTAGGCGGAGGCTGGCAATGGCAGCCCAAGAGCCAGTATCACGTCAAGGCCGGCGCTCGCGGACTGGAGTGGGCACGCCAACAGCCGAACAGCATGGACGACTTCCGCGACAACCGCTTCATCCTCCAGGCCGGCACGGCACCCTACGTCAGCCACGAGACGGGGCAATGGTGCGTCTTCCCCAACTTCGACGAGCGGCGCAAATACACGGGCGTCAACAAGGCCAAGAACTTCGACATTTTCCGCGACATCCTGGCTGAAAACGATATGGCCGAGCTGGGACACGACTTCATGATGGCCAGCGGCAAACTGCAGGCTCTCTGCTATAAGAACGAGATTGAGAAGACGCTGCGCACGCCGGGCTATGCAGGGTTCCAGCTGCTGGCGCTCAACGACTATAGCGGACAGGGCACGGCGTTGGTGGGCGTCACGGATGTCTTCTTCGGCGAAAAAGAGTATATCCATGCCGACGAATGGCATCATTTCTGCTGCGAGACCGTTCCCCTTGCCCGTCTGCCCAAGTTCGTCTATACGGCGGGCGACACGCTGAAGGCCCAGATCGAGATGGCTCACTTCGGCGAGAATCCCATCGAGCGGGCGAATATCATCGTTTATCTCTGCCCCGAGTATGGCGTGAAGATGAAGGTGGGGCATTTCATCAAAAATATTCCCATCGGCAGCCCCACTCCGATAGGCGATATCAGCCTGCCCGTAACCGACGTCAAGGAGGCCACGAAGTATCGGCTGGAGGTATTGGTCAGCGGCACGAATTTCGTGAACGAATGGGATGTATGGTTCTATCCTGCTGAGCCGGAGATGGACGAAGGTGAAGTTTATGTAACCTCGACGTTGGATGACAAAGCGCTGGAAATTCTTGATAAGGGCGGCGATGTGCTCGTTTGCGCCGCAGGAAAGGTGACCTACGGAGCGGGCATAAGCCAGCAGTTCCTGCCCGTCTTCTGGAATACCAGCTGGTTTAAGATGCGTCCACCCCACACTACGGGCCTCTTCATCAACGATGCCCATCCGCTGTTCCGTGAATTCCCCACGGACTATCATAGCGACGTGCAATGGTGGGAGCTGGTGAATAATGCTCAGGTGATGTTGTTCTCCGACTTCCCGCAGGGCTTCCAGCCGCTGGTGCAGAGCATCGACACGTGGTTCCTCTCCCGCAAGATAGGTTTGCTCTTCGAAGCCCGTGTGGGTAAGGGTCGTCTGATGATGACTACTATGGACATCGATATGAACCTCGACCGTCGTATTGTGGCGCGCCAGATGCGCAAGGCCATACTCGACTACATGAATTCGCCTTATTTCCGTCCTGCGTTTGCGGTGTCTGCGGCTACGGTGCAGCAGCTCTTTACCAAGCCAACCCCGTCGGTGAACATGTTCACGAAACAATCGCCTGACGAACTGAAGCCGAAGATTAATTAAGAATGAAAAAGTTTAACGTTTAACGTTTAACGAGGCTGGCGCGATGAGATGGTTTAACGGAGAACGTTTAACGAGACTAACAGACTATTTGCCAAATGAAGAATAAAATGAAAAGTAGGAGTTCAGGAGTTCAGGAGTTACAGGAGTTCAGACTAATGACTCGTATGCAGCATCCTAAACTATTGTCTGCAGCTCCTGTAACTCCTGAACTCCTGAACTCCATAATTACACTCCTAAAAAGGCCTACACTCCTTTTTATTCTCCTTTTTCATTTTTCATTTCTGTCCGCCCAGACGTTTGACTTCAGCGGGAGCAAGAAGGTTGCAGAAGGCGTGATTCGTGTGACGCCTGATATGCGCTATTCTGCAGAAACAGGCTATGGCTATGACTTCACAGCCTCTCCCCTCCCTCCACGGGAGGGGTCGGGGGTGGGTCTTTTTTTCTCCGTCGCCCTCCCTGACGGCAATTATAAAGTGACCTTGACCCTCGGCTCAAAGCGTCGGGCTGGGGTGACAACCGTCCGTGCCGAATCGCGAAGACTGCTATTGGAAAGCGTCCCGACGAAGAAGGGCGAGCAGAAGACGTTCACCTTCACCGTCAACAAGCGCACCCCCTTCATCAGCGGGAACGACTATGTCCGCATCAAGCCCCGCGAACGGAACAAGCTCAACTGGGACGACCGTCTGACAATCGAGGTCAACGGCTCTGCGCCTCAGTTGGCCATGCTGAAGATAGAGCCTGCCGACGAGGCCGTCACAACGCTCTATCTCTGCGGAAACAGCACCGTCGTTGACCAGGACTATGAGCCCTGGGCTTCGTGGGGGCAGATGATTCCCCGCTGGTTCGACGAGACCGTCAGCGTAGCCAACTATGCCGAGAGTGGCGAGAGCGCCTCCTCCTTCATTGCTGCCGGACGACTGAAGAAGATTCTTGCCCATTTGCGAGCAGGAGACTATGTCTTCGTGGAGTTTGGCCATAACGACCAGAAGCAGCGCGGCCCAGGCAAAGGTGCTTACTACAATTTCGCTACCGAGCTCAAGACGTTTGTCGATGAGGTGCGTGCGCGTGATGCATACATCGTCTTCCTTACTCCTACCCAGCGTCGCAGTTTTGATGCAGCGGGCAAGATTCAGGAAACCCATGCCGACTACCCTGATGCCATGCGTTGGGTGGCAGGGCGCGAGGAAGTCCCTGTCATTGAACTGCATGACATGACTCGTACATTCTTCGAGACGCTGGGTGTGGAGGGCTCCAAGCAGGCGTTGGTGCATTATCCTGCCAACAGCTATCCCAACCAGCCGCAGGCATTGGCTGACAATACCCATTTCAATCCCTATGGTGCCTACGAGGTAGCCAAGATGGTGATAGAGGGAATGAAGCAGCTTCATCTGCATTTGGTAGAACACCTGCGTTCGGATTATACGGATTACGATCCTGCCTATCCTGACGACCCTGCCACGTTTCATTGGGATGAGAGTACTTTCTTCGAAATCGACAAGCCAGACGGAAACTGAAAGTTAGTTAAGAGTTTAGAATTAAGAGTTAAGAAAAAAACTCAGCCATTCAACCCATTAACCCCATTCGCCCCACCCCCCCCATCAGAAAACAATATGAAATGAACAAGAAATACCCCAAACCGTTTTTCTTTCCTGTAAGCCGTATGGTTTGCAAAACTATTTATTTTTCATTTTTCATTCTTCATTCTTCATTGTTTTCTGCCCAGACATGGCCAGACATTACTCAGACCGCTAAGCCTGCAGCCCGTTGGTGGTGGTTGGGTAGTGCCGTGGATAAGGAGAATCTGGAGTGGAACATCCGCTCGTATGCCGAGGCAGGCCTGGGCGAGTTGGAGATAACACCCATCTATGGCGTGCAGGGAAACGAGTCAAACGACATCCCATTCCTCTCCGAGAAGTGGATGGAAATGCTCCGCTACTGTCAGGAGATAGGGCAGGACGTCGGCATCCGCATCGATATGAGCACAGGCACGGGGTGGCCCTTCGGCGGTCCGTCTGTGAGCGACAACGATGCAGCATGCAGGGCCATATTTGGTAAGGATGCAGCAGGCAACGTAACCTTTGAGGTTGGAAAGACGAAGCAGAAGGTGAAGCGCGCCGCTCCGGGTGGAGAAGGATGGGTTGTGGACCATTACGACAAGGATGCCGTGCGCCGCTATCTCGACTATATCAGCAAGCCATTCAAGGCGACGGGTACTCCCGTTCCAAACAATTTCTTCAACGATTCGTATGAGGTGTACGGCGCTGACTGGACCCCCACCTTCCTGAAAGAATTCGCACGTCGTCGTGGATATAAACTGGAAGAGCATTGGGAAGAGTTTGTCAGCATGGACTATGCCAATGATGTGACGCGCCGTATCGTCAGCGACTATCGGGAAACGCTGGGCGAGCTGCTGAATGAGAACTTTGCGCATCAATGGACGGCGTGGGCACACAAGCAGGGCTCTATTACCCGAGGGCAGGCACACGGCAGCCCCTCGAACCTCATCGACACCTACGCCGCCTACGACATCCCCGAGTGCGAGGGCTTCGGACTCAGCCCCTTCGGCATCAAAGGGCTTCGGGTGGACTCCATCCGCAAGAAAAACGATGCCGACTTCACCGTGTTGAAATATGCCTCCAGCGCAGCCCACATCAGCGGAAAGCCCTTGGTAAGCAGCGAGACGTTCACCTGGCTTACCGAGCATTTCCGCACCAGCCTCTCGCAATGTAAGCCCGACATGGACCTGATGTTCATCACAGGCGTCAACCACATGTTCTTCCACGGCACCTGCTATAGCCCCAAGGACGACCCGTGGCCCGGATGGAAGTTCTACGCCTCGATGGACATGTCGCCCACCAACACTATCTGGCGCGATGTTCCAGAGTTCCTCACCTACATCGCCCGCTGTCAGAGTTTTCTTCAAATGGGGAAGCCCGACAACGATTTCCTCGTCTATCTGCCCATCTACGACATCTGGCACGAGCAGCCGGGACGCTACCTGATGTTTGACATCCACAAGATGCGCGAAAAGGCTCCCCGCTTCATTGAGGCCGTCAACACCATTTGCGAATCTGGCTACGACGTCGATTACATCAGCGATGCCTTCCTCCAGCAGACGGTCGTCAGGAACGGGCAGCTTGTCACTCCCAGCAAGGCTGCGTATAAGGCTGTCATCGTGCCTGCTGCCCGACTGATGCCGGTGGAGACGTTGGCGCAGTTGGAGAAGCTGGCGCGGCAGGGGGCGAAGGTGGTGTTCATGGGCGGACTGCCCGAGGATGTGCCAGGCTTTGGACGCTACGACAAGCGCCATGCAGCCTTCCAGAAGACTTTGGCAAAGATACAGCAAGCCCCCATCCTCATCGGTACCGACTATGACAAGACGTTAGAGCTATGTGGCGCACGCCGCGAGAGTATGCGCCTCTCCTGGTGTGGCTTCCGCGCTATTCGTCGTGTCAACGACAAGGGCTATCACTACTTCATCAGCAACCTTCAGGACCACGACGTGGAGGCCGTCGTCACACTCGGCGTGGATGGTGCCGACGCCCTCTTCTTCGACCCGCTGACAGGGCGCATAGGTCGTCCGATGAGAAATGGCAGCAAGGTGTTCATCCAGCTGAAGTCGGGCGAGAGCATCATCCTGCAGACGTTCGATGAGCTGCTGACGGTTGATGTGCCCGATTGGCAGTATCTTCAGCCACAGGCTGTAAGCCTTTCGCTTGACCATGGCTGGACCTTGTCGTTCGACGAGAGCACGCCTGAAATCAAGCGCACCTTCCGCATCGACGAGCCCTGCTCGTGGACGGAGGTAGAGGGATGCCCCGACTTACTGACGAACATGGGCACGGGCATCTATACCGTCAACTTCACGCTCCCTGACATGAAGGCCGACGAATGGCTACTTGACCTCGGCGATGTCCGTGAGAGCGCGCGCGTATATATTAACGAGGAGTATGCTGGTACGGCATGGTGCGTGCCGTTCCAGCTGAGGGTGGGCAAGTTCCTCCGTTCTGGCGAGAACACGCTTTGCGTGGAGGTGACGAACCTCCCTGCCAACCGTATTGCCCAGATGGATCGCGAGGGCGTTCTTTGGCGTAAGTTCAAGGATATCAACATTGCCGACCTCAACTACCGCAACACCCGCTATGGCGATTGGGCTCCCGTTCCCTCGGGGCTCAACAGCTCTGTCAGGCTCATCCCCTGCAAAGTTCAGACACGGGGGATGATGCAGGAGCAACTGGAGAGAGAAAAAGAGCAAGGCATCCTTCGCCTACACTAAATAACAGATACATAACAAGGTAAAAAACAGGATAAAGCGATGACAATAGGAAAGATGTTCAAGAGCATCACGCCGTTTGTGAAACCTTACAAATGGCTGGTTGTTGGCACGTTGGTAATGACCTTCATCGGGTCGTTGGCAGCACAGGTGAATGCCGTAGTCCTCGACTGGACAGTCGATAAAATCAACGCCCTCATCCCCTTGGGCGAAGGGCAATGGGGCGAGGCCATCAAGATTCTCACCCTTATCTCCGGCATCCTGTTGGGCAAGGAGGTGCTGTCTGCTGTCATCACTTTTGCTCAGCGCTACTACGGCGAGCGGATGCGCATCCTCGTCTCGCGCGACATGGCGCAGGCGGTGATAGAGAAGATGTTGACGTTCCGTGTGGCCTTCTTTACGGCGGATAACAACGAGCCCGGACGCCTGCAGACACGTATAGACCGTGGTGTGGAGAGCCTCTCCAACACGGTGAAGAACTTCTTCATCGACATCCTGCCGCAGTTCACCAGCGCCATTCTGGCCCTTATCCTGATGTACGCCGCCAACGTCTATGTCGGCTTGGTAGCCACGTGCATCGTCCCCATCTATTTCTGGATTACGTGGCGTCAGGCGAAGAAACTGAAGGGCTGGCGTGTCGGCATGCGCAATTACCGCGAGGCGAAGAGCCACGGCATCATGAACATCATAGAGAGCATTACCGTCATCAAGTCGTTCAACCGCGAGCGCATCGAGGGCGATAAGCAGCTGGATCTGCAGAACCGTCTCACTCAGAATCAGATGGCTACGCGCCGCCTCTCCTATCTCTTCGACGGCCTGAAGTCGTTTGTCGAGCAGGTGGGCACCGTGCTTATCATCATCCTCACGGCCTATCTGGTGCTCTCGGGCTTCCCAGGCATGAGCATCGGTAAGATTATGTACCACGTCATGCTGTTCAGCAACGTCTCTGCCCCCATCCGTCAGCTCCATCGCATCTACGACGACATGAACGATGCCCTCATCTATGCCGAAGGATATTTCGATATCCTCTCCGGCGACAGCGAAGTGGAGGCCTCGGGCAGTTATCGTCCGGCAGAGGTGAGGGGCGAGTTTGAATTGAAGAACGTCGATTTCACCTATCCCAACGGCACCAAGGCGTTGTACGACATCAACATGCGCATCGCACCAGGCAAGATAACCGCTCTCGTGGGTCTCTCCGGCGCAGGCAAGAGCACTATCGTCAATCTGCTCGACAAGTTCTACACGCCCGATAGCGGCACCATCACCCTCGACGGGGTTGACCTTCGCGACTGGGACACGCAATACCTGCGCGAGCACATCGGGCTGGTGCTTCAGAAAAACCATATCTTCGACGGCTCCATCGAGGAGAATATCCGCTACGGCAAGCCCGATGCCACTCAGGAAGAGGTGATTGAGGCTGCCAAGAAAGCCTTCCTCTACGACCAGGTCATGGCTCTGCCGAACGGCTTCAACACGAAGGCTACCATGCTCAGCGGAGGGCAGCAGCAGCGCGTTGCCATTGCCCGTATGTTCATCAAGAATCCGCCCATCATCTTCCTCGACGAGCCCACAGCCTCCCTCGATGCTATTGCCACCGAGCAGATCAAGAGCAGCATCGACGCCATCAAGCGCGATCGTACCGTCATCATCATCTCGCACAACATCAGCCAGATTATCGACAGCGAGATGACCTACGCCCTGCGCAGCGGACGTGTGGAGCAGAGCGGCAATACCGAGGAAGTCTATCGGAGCGGAGGCATCTACAAGGACATCATCGATGCCAGCGCCCGCAGCCTCAATATCGGCAAGATTGCCGACCTCCTTGACGACGGCGAGATAAACCGAAGTGTAGTAGTTCAGGATTCTTTTAGTTAAGAATTAAGAGTTAAGAAAAATAGTTCCGTATGTAGCAAACAAAACATTCGTCTGAGCTCCTGAACTCCTGCAACTCCTGAACTCCTAAAAAGACTCCTGTAACTCCTGTAACTCCTGAACTCCTTAAAAACAATAGTATATGAAAAAGCATCTTCTTTCCCTTGCGGCGCTTGTTGTTGCCGCTTTTAGTGCGCAGGCCGTCACCCCGCTGTGGCTACGCGATGTCCAAATCTCCCCCGATGGCAGCCAGATTGCCTTCTGCTACATGGGCGACATCTACACCGTGGCTGCCGCAGGCGGCACGGCTGTCCGCCTCACCACGCAGGACAGCTACGAAGCCAACCCCGTCTGGAGCCCCGACGGGCAGCAGATTGCCTTTGCCAGCGACCGTTACGGCAACTTCGATGTGTTCGTGATGCCTTCGACGGGTGGCAGCGCCACACGGCTCACCTTCAACTCGGCTGGCGAGACACCCTCGTCCTTCACCCCTGACGGGCAGCGGGTGCTCTTCAGCGCATGCATTCAGGACCCTGCCGAAAGTGCCCTGTTCCCCACCTCGGCGCTCAGCGAGCTTTATGCCGTTCCCGTAGCGGGAGGAAAGACGGTGCAGGTGCTCGGCACCCCGGCCGAGATGGTCTACTACAGCCCGAAGGGCGACTTTTTCCTCTATCAGGACCGCAAGGGTGTGGAGGACGAATGGCGCAAACACCACATTTCGTCCATCACCCGCGATGTGTGGCGCTACGACGTGGCCACGGGGAAGCACACTAATCTGACGGCCCGCGCCGGCGAGGACCGCAACCCCGTCCTCAGCGCCGACGGCCGTACGGTATGGTGCATCAGCGAGCCCCCTGCCACCACCGACGGACATCCTGTGCCTGAAGGTTGGAAGACATCCCTCAACGTCTATTCCTTCCCCCTCGACAATCCCAAGGCCATGACAGCCGTCACCACCTTCACCACCCACCCCGTGCGCTTCCTCAGCCGCGGGGCAAACACCCTCTGCTTCACTTGGGACGGTGAGATCTACACCCTGCCCACCTCGGGTGGCACACCCCGCAAGGTAGCCATCGATGTCACTCGCGACGACGAGAACCGCCCCGAGCGGATGACGCTCACCTCGGGCGCCACGTCGGCTGCCGTCAGCCCCGACGGCAAGCAAGTGGCCTTCATCGTCCGTGGCGAAGTGTTCGTCACCTCCGTGGAATATGCCACCACCAAGCGCATCACCTCCACGGCTGCTGCCGAGCGTGGCGTCGATTTCGGCAAGGATAACCGTTCCATCGTCTATGCCAGCGAGCGCGACGGCGTCTCGCAGCTTTACACGGCTAAGATTGCCCGCAGCGAAGACCCCAACTTCCCCAATGCCACCCTCATCGACGAAGAACCACTCCTGCCCGACCTCTCCGTCGACCGCAGCCACCCTGTCTTCTCGCCCGACGGCAAGCAGCTCGCTTTCATTGAGGACCGCACCCGCCTCATGGTGGTGGACATGGCCACGAAGGCCGTCCGCCAGATAACCGACGGCACAACGTGGTTCTCGCGTAGCGGCGGTTTCGATTTCTGCTGGAGCCCCGACGGCAAGTGGTTCACCCTCACCTACACCCCCAACGGCCACGACCCCTATTATAGCATCGGCCTCGTCTCGGCCGAGGGCGGCGACATCATCGACCTCACCGGCAGCGGCTACATGTGCGGCAATCCCCGCTTTGTGCTCGACGGCAATGCCGTTCTCTTCCAGAGCGACCGTTTCGGCATGCGCTCCCACGCCTCGTGGGGCTCGCAGGAGGACGTCTTCCTCTGCTTCCTCAATCAGGATGCCTACGACCGCTACCGCCTCTCCAAAGAGGACTATGAACTGCTGAAGGAAGTGGAGAAGAAAGCCAAGGAAGCCCCGGCCAAGGACGACCCAAAGGATAAGAACAAGAAGGGAAACGCCAAGAAGGACGCGAAAAAGGCGGATGACAAGAACGCCGACAAGAAAGACGAGAAGAAAGAGGCCGTCAAGCCCATCGTCGTGGAGCCTGACGGCATCCAGGACCGCATTGTCCGCCTCACCATCAACAGCAGCCGCATGGGCGACGCCATCCTCACCAAGGACGGCGAGACACTCTACTACCTCGCAGCCTTCGAGGGCGGCATGGACCTCTGGAAGATGGACGTCCGCAAGCGCGAGACCAAGCTCGTTTCCAAAGGTGCCGGCAGCGGCTCCTTCACCACCGACGGCGAGGGCAAGACCATCTTCCTCCTCGGCAGCGCCATGAAGAAGATGGACGGCGACTCGTTCAAGCCCATCACCTATAGCGCCGAGATGAAGCTCGACCACGCCGCCGAGCGCGAGTATATGTTCAACTACGTCTATCGCGAGGAGCAGCAGCGCTTCTACACCGCCGACATGCACGGCGTCGACTGGGACGGCTACACCGCCGCCTACCGCCGCTTCCTGCCCCACATCGCCAACAACTACGACTTTGCCGAGATGCTCAGCGAGTGGCTGGGCGAGCTCAACGTCTCCCACACCGGCGGACGCTACCGCCCGGGCCTCGCCACCGAGGGCACCGCCTCGCTCGGCCTC
Organism: uncultured Bacteroidales bacterium; assembly: GCA_947303715.1. Classification (GTDB taxonomy): domain Bacteria; phylum Bacteroidota; class Bacteroidia; order Bacteroidales; family Bacteroidaceae; genus UBA1189. Next base: position 12,894 of record CAMYYY010000025.1, read on the forward strand.
CTCTACGACCTCTCCTATACGGGCGACGGCCTGCGTGTGGCCGAGGTGGTGAAGGACGGCCCCTTCGACCATGCCAACCTCCGCCTCGCCGCAGGCGACGTCATCACCCACATCGACGGCCAGCCCGTCACGCCCGAGCAGGACGTCAGCCTCCTCCTCATGGGCAAGGCGCGCAAGAAGACGCTCGTCACCGTGCAGGGCAAGGGCGACATGGTGGTGCTGCCCGTCACCGCAGGCACCATGAGCGACCTCCTCTACGAACGCTGGGTGCGCGCCCGCGCGGCTGAGGTCGAGCGCCTCTCCGGCGGACGCCTCGGCTACGTCCACATCGAGAGCATGAATGACGACAGCTTCCGCACCATCTACAACGACATCCTCGGCAAGTACAACAAGTGCGAGGGCATCGTCATCGACACCCGCTTCAACGGCGGCGGACGCCTGCACGAGGACATCGAAGTGCTCTTCAGCGGCGAGAAATACCTCACCCAGGTGGTGCGCGGCGCCGAGTCGTGCGACATGCCCTCGCGCCGCTGGAACAAGCCCAGCATCATGATCCAGTGCGAGAGCAACTACAGCAACGCCCACGGCACGCCCTGGGTGTACAGCCACAAGAAGATAGGCCGTCTCGTCGGCGCCCCCGTCCCCGGCACCATGACCAGCGTCAACTGGGTCACCATGCAAGACCCCACGCTCATCTTCGGCATCCCCGTGGTGGGCTACCGCACCGCCGAGGGCTACTACCTCGAGAACACCCAGCTTGAGCCCGACTTCTACGTCCTCAATGACCCTGCTACTGTCGTCCATGGTGAAGATGCCCAGCTCCGCACCGCCGTCGAGCAGCTCCTGAAAGAGATTGACGGCAAGTAAAGACTCACCCCCAACCCCTCCCGTGAGGGAGGGGGAGAGGGGGAGAGAAAGAGGGCACTTCTCATCCGATTAGCGCGAGCGCAGCAAGCGCGGGGGCAAGCGTTAGAGGCAGCTCTGCAAGTCAACGAGGGAGATAGCAAATCCGGCCGAACAGACGAACAGTCAAGTGTCATCGATGGATGGCCTTCCACCATCGGATCAGGAACCGGATGCCGGCAGAGAGCAGGCCCGGGCCAAGACCCAGGTAGAACCAGGCGAAGAAGGGCTCTGGAATGCCAGGGATGTATTTGAGGGTGATGCCCAGAGAAATCATGAAGGCAATGATCAGGTATCCCTTCAAACTGAAGGTCTTGAATACGGATTCCCTTTCGCCAGTCAAAGCGTGAATCCTTTCTGCATATTTCCGCACAATTCCCGTGAACATCCAGTAGAACCCCCCGAACACCAGCAGAGAGAGTGGAATCATCCACCAGAGCCTCTCTGCCGGCGAAAGGAGATAACGGCTAAGACCAGTTATCGAGGTTTTGGTCCCGATAGCCGTCCACATCAGGCCGTTAATGGCCAACAGGTGCTCCTTACGAACCTTGAGACACATACTTCTTCCGCCTGTTATGGGATAATCATAACGTTATGCTTTTTGAATATCGTTTTGTATTGCTGCAAAGATAAGCATAATTTCGGAAAAAACAAAGAAAAGCGTGGTAACTTGAAATGAGAATGTGGTTTTTTTCGGTCGGTTTTGCTGATTGTCCCTGAAAAACACCCCCCGATCCGCCAAAGAAATGGGGGCAAAAGGGAGTGTATAGGGTCTATATTAGGCGATTCTTTATTATTAGATTTAAAATAACTTTGTTCAGTTGCCTGTAGTTGAGTTTTTATTTGTACCTTCGCAAGTTGAAAGAAACAGGCGAAAGACAACATTAAAATCAGGAAATACACCCATGAGAAAGAACGTAAACAGACTTCTTCTTATTCTCCTGTTGGGTTTGATCATGTACGCGTGCAAGCCGGGGCAAGGGGAGAGATATGGTTACCAGCGAACTGACCTTACCACAGAGCAGCGGGTGGAGGATCTGCTGGGCAGGATGTCCTTAGAGGAGAAGGTGGATCAGGTGAATGCCCAGTTGCTGTTCTTCAATGAGTTTTACGAAAAGAGGGACTACAAGAAGGGCCATGTGCGCAACATAGGCCACTTTCTTTGGGAGGGAGGCATCCCCAATGATGCCTGTTCGGTGGCTGAGCATATCAACGAGGACACGAAACGGTCTATCGAGGCCAGCCGCTGGGGCATACCCGTACTGCAACATGGCGAGGCTCTGCATGGTGCCCAATGGGGTAATGCGACGTGTTTCCCCCAAAGCATCGCGATGGCTGCCACGTTTGACGACAGTCTGTACCATCGGATGGGACAGGTTGTGGCTGAGGAGCTGAGGGCAGTGGGTGTGCGTCAGGTGTATGCTCCTGTGGTGAACATCACGCGCGACCAGCGATGGGGACGCGGTCAGGAGAGCTACGGAGAGGACGTGCTCCTGAACAGCAGGATGGGCGTGGCGTACGTGAAGGCTCTGGAGGAGGGCGGCGTGGTGGCAACGCCCAAGCATTTCGTGGACAACTATGGGGAGGGCGGACATGACTCCTACGCCTCCGTCACCTCGTGGAGGGTGTTGCGCGAGACCTATCTGGAGCCTTTCCGCGCCTGCATCCAGGAGGGTGGGGCACGGGCGGTAATGGCAGCCTACAACTCGGTGGACGGCGTGCCCATGAGCTGCAACAGTCGGATCCTGAAGGACATCTTGAAGCGGGAATGGGGCTTCGAGGGATATGTTGTGTCGGACTACGGTGGGGTGGATATCGTCCATTCCCAGCATCGGATGGCTGAATCGGCGGAAGATGCGCTTGCCCTGTGCATGGAGAACGGACTGGACCTGCAACTGGCCAATACGAGCGACAGCCTTATCAGTCTGGTGCGCCAGGGAAAAATCAGTCAGGAGGCGCTCGACGAGAGTGTGCGCCGTGTGCTGCGCATAAAATTTGATCTGGGACTCTTTGATGAACCGTACGTCGACCCTGAGAAGGCCAACGGGATCGTGCGCAACGAGGCTCACCGCAAACTGGCTGAGGAATGTGCCCGCAAGACGATGACGCTGCTGAAGAACAACGGTATCCTGCCCCTCCAGACGGAGGGAATCAGGCGGATAGGGCTCTACGGCCCGGCTGCTGACATCCTGAGTCTGGGCGACTACAGCGGCGGACGCGGCGGATGGCGGGGCGAAGGAGGCGTCACTCCCTACGACGGGCTGAAGAAAGCTTTTGAAGGCAAGGCTGAAGTACTCGTGAATCAGACAGGGCAGAATGTCAATCCCTTGGCCCGAACGTGTGACGTGCTGGTGTTCTTCCCCTCCATTACCGAGGAGGAAGGCAGCGACCGCAGCAGCTTCCATCTCCCATCGAGCAAAGTGGCCCAGAATCGCGAAGTGACAGGAGCCCAAATCATTGCAGACCAACAGGTGACGAAAGTAGTAATTGACCAGGAACAGATGGTGTGCGACCTGATAGCTACGGGCAAGCCTGTCGTCGTAGTGCTGCAGAACGGAGCTGTCATCGACATCACCGACTGGGCGGATGGTGCGGCTGCCATTCTGGAGGCGTGGTATCCTGGCGAACAGGGCGGGACTGCGATTGCTGACGTGCTGACGGGGAATTATTGTCCAGGAGGTCGTCTTCCCATGAGCTGGAGCAAGACTATCGGGCAGAATCCGATGTACTACTCCATCAAGCCCAGCGGACGCGGCTACGGATACGTGGAGAACGATGGCAAGCCACTCTACCCCTTTGGCTACGGCCTGAGCTACACAACCTTCGAGTACAGCGATTTCCAGATGCCAGAGACCTTGGAGAAGGGTGATAGCCTGCGTGTCAGCGTGACAGTTAGGAATACCGGCGACAGGACAGGTGATGAGGTCGTACAAATCTATATGCACGACGAGATAGCCTCCGTAGTCCGTCCCATGAAGAAACTGGCAGCCTTCAAACGGGTGACGCTGGAACCAGGCGAGAGCAAGAACGTGGAGATGGCGATTCCTTACCGAAGCTTTGCACTATGGGATGCCGACATGCAGTTCCGTGTGGAAGAGGGCTATTTCGAGGTCTGGGCTGGCCTGAATGCCGAGGAGAAAGTGACAGGCGGCCGAGTCTATGTGAAAGGGTTAAAGGTTAAGGGTTAGAGGTCTTATTTGAAGGTCAACTAGTCAACTAGTCAACGAGTCAACAAGGACGAGAATGGATGGAGCAGCGAGAGCAGAGATAATAAATGATACGAAGCGTTGGGTGCGGAGAGGTGGAATCCTGTTCCTGATGTGCCTGCTGATGCTGTGCGTGGGCTGCGCGGAGAGGGGAGGCTATGAGGATGTGCTGCTGCCGCGCCCACAGGAATTAAAAATTAAAAAAGAAAAACTAAAAAATAAAACAGAAGATCTAGGAATTGGGAAAACAGATGGGCAATCCCCAATCTTCAATCTTCAATCTTCAATTTTCAATTTTCGAAAGCTCGACAGCATCGCGGGGGCGGAGGACTACACGCTCTATGGCTATCCCAACGAGGCGTACCGGTTGAGGGTGACGAGGGACAGCATTGTGGTGGAGTACGTCACGGAGACGGGGCGCCTCAGGGCGTTGCAGACGCTGGAGCAGCTGTGCGAGGGCGCAGGAGGGCGGCGCATCCCGTGTTGCGAGATTACGGACTGGCCGGCCTTCAAGGTGCGCGGATGGATGCACGACGTGGGGCGCTCGTTCATCTCCACGGACGAACTGCGGCGCGAGATTGCCCTGCTGGCGCGCTTCAAGGTCAACACGTTCCATTGGCACCTGACGGAGAACCAGGCATGGCGCCTGCAGATTCGTGCCTTCCCGCAGCTGACGGCCGACACGTCGATGACGCGCTTTGCCGGACAGTTCTACACGCAGCAGGAGTGCCGCGAACTGGAGGCCTTCGCTGCCGAACGGGGCATCATCGTCATCCCCGAGGTGGACATGCCGGGCCACAGCGCCGCCTTCGAGCGGGCCATGGGACACCCGATGATGTCGCACAAGGGACGCGAGGAGCTAAAGGTCATCCTCCGCGAGGTGATGGAGACCTTTCCGCTGGCGCCCTACATCCACATCGGGGGCGACGAGACGGCTGTGATGGCTGAGTTCCTGCAGGAGATGGCTGACGTGGTGCACGCGGGCGGCAAACGCGTCATCACGTGGAACCCCATCCGCACCACCATCAGCCCCACGTTCTGCGACATGACGCAGCTGTGGAGCACGGCCGGACGTGCCCTGCCCGGCATACCTGCCATCGATTGCCGCTACAACTACGTGAACCACTTCGACGTCTTTGCCGACCTCGTCGGCATCTGGAAGAGCAGGGTATACTATAAAAAATGCCAAAATGAGGAATTAGGAATTAGGAATTATTCGGCAAATGAAGACCAGGCGCAGCCAATTCCTAATTCCTCATTCCTAATTCCTAATTCTATAGTTGCCGGTACTATCACGGCGGTGTGGAACGACCGGAAGCTGCCTACGGAGGCGGACATCATCAGGCAGAACAACCTCTATGCCAACGTGCTTGCCAGCGCCGAGCGGGCTTGGTGCGGAGGAGGAGAGCAGTACATCGAGCAGGGCGGCACACGTCTGCCCAACGAGGGGCCGGAGTATGAGGCGTTTGCCGACTGGGAGCGGCGCTTCCTCTATCACAAGGCACACAGCCTGCGCGACGTGCCCATCCCCTACGTCCGTCAGGCGAACGTGCACTGGCGTATCGCCGACCCTGCTGCCGATACCGCCTACCTCTGGACAGGCGCCGGCATCTACCTGAGCCACACGTGGGATCCCATCGTCCCCACAGGTTATCCTCCCCATCCTCAATCTTCAATTTTCAATCTTCAATCTTCAATCCCCAATCCTCAATCTGTCCTCGCCTGGACCTACGTCTATAGCCCTCGGGCACAGGAGGCAGGCGCCCTCATCGAGTTCCACAACTACGGGCGCTCGGAGCGCGACCTTGCCCCCGACAGCGGGCGCTGGGACCGCATGGGCAGCCGCATCTGGCTGAACGACGTGGAGTTGCCGCCTCCCATTTGGGACAACGCCGGCAAGCCCATTACGAACGAGACAGACTTGGGGAACGAGAACTTCACCGCCCGGCCTCCCTATCCGATACACCTTCGCAGGGGCTGGAACAAGGTGGTGCTGAAGCTGCCGCACAACCATCCCGCAGGCATCCGCAAGCCGAAGTGGATGTTCACCTTCGTCATTACCGACGCCGATGGGCGCAACGCCCTCGACGGCCTCCGCTACGACCCTGATGCACGCCCCCAGCCGAAAATTAAGTTAAAAGAATGAAAAAAGTGGCGTTTCCCATGCAGTATTTTGCCCTTTTCCGCGTTTTAGAAGTAGAGCAATCGCAGAAAAACGTACATTTGCAACCTCAAACAGAAGAAAAGATATGAAACCGGAAAAGAAAACCCTCCTCGCCCGCCTCTGCGCAGCCGTGCTGGTGCTGCTGGGCTTTGCCTCGTGCGAGAAAGCCTTTAATGGTTTTGGTATGCGTGAAGAGTACGGCACGCCATCCGTTGACTTCAAGGTGAAGGGCACCGTTACCGACGAGGACGAGAACCCCCTCGAGGGCATCCGCGTGATCGTCCGCAGAAATGTGCAAAACCGTCCCAGTCCGTACGACGAGGAAGACACAATCTATACCGACGCAAAGGGTAAGTACCAAAGCAAGGAATTCAAAAGAGTTAGTTTTGTTTGGGAGCAAAAAGCATACTTTGACGACGTGGATGGTGAAGCTCATGGCGGTGTGTTCCAATCTGATTCCATGTTGGTGAAGGATGCTCCGAAAGAGCACTACAAAGAAGGAAGTGGCAATTGGTACTCAGGTGGCTATGAGTATACCGTCGATGTCAAACTGAAGAAAAAAGTTGAAGATTGATGAAACCAGAAAAGAAAACACTCCTCGCCCGCCTCTGCGCAGCCGTGCTGGTGCTGCTGGGCTTCGCCTCGTGCGAGAAAGCCTTTAATGGTATTTTTGTGCCTGTAGAATACGGCTCGCCATCCGTCGACTTCAAGGTGAAGGGTACCATTACCGACGAGAACGAGAACCCTCTTGAGGGCATCCGCGTAATCGTTCGCAAGAATGAGCAAAACCGTCCCAGTCCGTACGACGAGGAAGACACAATCTATACCGACGCAAAGGGTAAGTACCAAAGCAAGGAATTCATGAGAGTTGATTTTGTTTGGGAGCAAAAAGCCTACTTTGACGACGTGGATGGTGAGGCTCATGGTGGCGTGTTCCAATCTGATTCCATGCTGGTGAAGGATGCTCCGAAAGAGCACTACAAAGAAGGAAGTGGCAATTGGTATTCAGGTGGCTATGAGTATACCATCGATGTCAAGCTGAAGAAAAAAGTTGAGGATTGAGAGAATGAATAAGTCCCTGTAAAAGAATGAGAAGAAAAGATATGAAACCTGAAAAGAAAACCCTCCTCGCCCGCCTCTGTGCAGCCGTGCTGGTGCTGCTGGGCTTCGCCTCGTGCGAAGGATTTAACGATATTCGTGTAGAGTACGGCACCCCATCCGTCGACTTCAAGGTGAAGGGCACCGTTACCGTCGAGGACGAGAAGCCCCTTGAGGGCATCCGCGTGATTGTCCGCAGGGAGGCCGACAACCAACCCCGCCCTAACCTAAGTTATGTGGATGATTACGGCAGGTACCACCTCTATGGCGGCGACGACACGCTTTATACCGACGTCAAGGGCAAGTATGAGTCGTCCGTTATGGACGCCTTCGCCGTCTCGGAACAGAAGGTCTATTTCGACGATGTGGATGGTGCCGAAAAGGGTGCCTATAAATCGGACTCTGTGCTCGTCCGGACGGTTCCCCAGAAAAAGTTCAAGGATAGCGAAGGAAACTGGTACGCCGGAGGCTATGAGTATACCGTCGATGTCAAACTGAAGAAAAAGTAGCATGGCGCGAATGAAGAAGAAATCCCTTGTAGCCACGCTGTTGCTGGCATTGATTGCCCTGCTGGGCTTTTCCTCGTGTACGAAGCCCGAGGAGATTACCGACGAGGGCAAGCTGGAGCGCAACGACTCCATAGGTGACATCCGTCTGATGTACGGCGTCGCCCCCCGTAACTACATCCCCGGCCGTTAATTCCTATTTTTTTATTCCTAATTCCTAATTTCTAATTATTTAATTTTTCATGCTTTCCATTCGCCGTCGTATAGCTCTGGAGGCTGCCCACAAGCTGGAAAACGACCTGATAGCCAGGCATCCTCTTCGTCAGCTCTTTTGGGAGTGTACGTTGCGCTGTAACCTTCGTTGCCAGCATTGCGGTAGCGACTGCAAGGTACAGGCGTTGCAGCCCGACATGCCGAAGGAGGATTTCCTGCGGGTGCTGGATCAGGTTGCCGAGCGTACCGACCCCCACAAGGTGTTTGTCATCGTCACAGGAGGCGAGCCGCTGATGCGCAACGACTTGGAGGAGTGCGGGCGTGCCATCTACGACAAGGGCTTCCCCTGGGGAATGGTTACCAATGGCTTGGCCCTGACGCCAGAGCGCTTCCAGCGCCTCATGAAGAGCGGGCTCCACAGTGCGACAGTCAGCCTCGACGGCTTCGAGGACGACCATAACTGGATGCGCGGCAACGAGCACAGCTTCGAGCATGCCGTCAGCGCCATCCGCACGATGATTGCCGAGCCAGACTTCCTCTTCGATGTCGTCACCTGCGTCAACAAACGCAATATCAGCCGCCTCGTCGAGCTGCGCGACTATCTCGTGGGTATCGGGTTGAAGCATTGGCGCCTGTTCACCGTCTTTCCCGCAGGGCGTGCCGCAGGCAACCCCGCCCTCCAGCTCAGCCCCGAGGAGTTCCGCACGGTGATGGACTTCATCCGCACCACCCGCCGTGAGAAGATTATCGACGTCAGCTACGGCTGCGAGGGCTTCCTGGGCAACTACGAGGGCGACGTGCGAGACCATTTCTTCACCTGTCAAGCGGGCGTTACCGTAGGCTCCGTGCTTGTTGACGGCAGCATCTCCGCCTGTGCCAGCATCCGCGCCGATTACCATCAGGGCAACATCTACCGCGACAACTTCATGGATGTCTGGGAGCAGCGCTTCGCCCCCTACCGTGACCGCGAGTGGATGCGGACTGGCGAGTGTGCCAAGTGCAAGTTCTTCCGCTACTGCCGCGGGGGAGGTATGCACCTGCGCGATGCGGAAGGACAGCTGATGCTATGCCATTATAACCGGTTCTTAAAGAAATGAAAAAAAAGAATGAAAAAATGAAGAATAGATTGTCCCACATATTTTCGCTAAGTCCCAAGGGGATGGTCCGCCTCGGGCTGGCTGCGCTAATAGCCTTGATGGGCTTCACATCGTGCAGCAGATCACTCTTCGGCAAGCGCGACAAACCCGCTCCCGATGATCCGTCGAAACCTGTGGAGGAGAAAATCCCCGACCTCGATGTCGTGCCTACACTTCCTCCCGATGGGCGTGCCATCCGCGTACTCTACGGCGTTCCTCCCCGCAGCTATCTGTGGGGGCGTTAGGTTATTTGGGTGCCCTGTTGTAAACCGATTCGAGGGTGTAGGCGGCATCGTCGCTGGTCGTGGCGCGAATCATGGTCTGGACAAGTGATTCCGCCTTGTTGAGGTAGGCCCCGTTGCTGTGGTTGAAGTAGGCGTGATGCTCGTTGCCGCTGCCTGAAACGTTGTTGTCCCAGATGATGGCGGGTATCTGATAGGTGTGAGCCGCACGGCAGACATACTCCAGATAATAGTTCCTGAAGAGGTTAGAGCGGTCGGTGGTGTGCATGACGCAGCCATACTCGCCGATATAGACGGGGATGTTGTTGGCGATGAACTTCTCCTGCAGCTTCTGGAACGTCTCGACGACATGCTCTTCGTTGCTTCCCTCCTGAAACTTGCCGGCAGCAGCCGTATGTCCCCATTCCGACTTGCCATCGCTGTTCTCGGGGGTAAGGGTGAAGGTGCTCGGGTCGTAGTAATGGATGCTTACCATCAAGCGGCCTGCGGCATCGGTAGGCAGCACGAAGCCGTTTTCAAGCACGAACTTCGGGTTTGTGGCATAGCCGGGGATGCCAATCCATCGCGTGGCGTTATTATCGCCTGTGGCACGGATGGCGTCCACCGCAAGCTGGTTCCACTCATTGAGCGTTTGGTACTGCTTGCCGCCGTCGTGGAGGTTGTCGCCCCATCCCCAGCCGCCGTCCTGCACCTCGTTGAACGACTCGAACAGCAGGAAGTCGCCCTTGTCCTTGAAGGCTTCAGCAATCTGTGTCCAGGTTGCAGAGATGCGTTCCTTGATGGCGTCGTTGACGGCGGTGTCTGCCGCGGCTTCCTTGATTTTGAGCCAGTATTCGTCGTGGTGCATGTTCAGGATGACGTTCAGCCCTGCTGCCTCGGCCCACTCGACGTTCTGGCGGACTTCAGCGATGTATTTGGTATCGATAGTCCAGGGGGCTGCCTTCTGATAGTTTCCCCAGGTGACGCAGATGCGCACCGTGCTTACGCCGGCGCTCTTTAGGTTGGTATAGAGTGCCTGAGTGGGCTTGGCATTATCCCAATATCCCCATTGGCTGGGCTTGCCGTCCTCGCCGCTGCTGGTGTCGAAGTGGTTGCCGAGGTTCCATCCCCATCCGAGCCGTCGGGTGAGGGCTGTGGCGTCGTTCTCGATGGGCTTGGCGGTAGTGAAGGTTACGGAGTAGGCCGGAGCGGAGATGGACGGATTGTCCTTGCTGACGATGGCTCCCTCGGGCACCTTCAGCGTGTAGGTCTTTCCCTCTTCCAATGCCGGAAGCGTGATGACGACTTTCGTCATCGTCGTAGCGCCGGACTTTGCCGTGCATGGGACGTCGTTCAGCGTGATGTTGTCTGAGGAGCTGATAACCACGACGTTGCTATACGAAATAGTTACTTCCTTCAGCTCCGAAGCTGCGTATTCCGCACCCTCGGTGATGCTGCACGAACGTACGGTGATGGTTATCTGGGGCGTGTTGTCATCAGGGTCGTTGCCGTTACAGGCTGTCAGCCCTGTCATTATGCCCATGACCATCAGGGAAAGGGCAGCAATGGTGTTCAGTCGTTTCATATTCTTGGGTAATCAGAGGTTCTTTTTTCGTGTAGGACAACTTTACTCTTCGCTAAAAGCCGTGAAGCCCTGGGCGCGGAGAGCGATTTCGGCACCGTCACGGGTGACAAGAAGCGTGCCAAGCTCGGGCGCCGTGACATGGCCTATGAGGTGGATGTCGGCATCAAGGGCTTCCACCTTGTCGTAGTCGCCGAGGGGGATGGTGAAGAGCAGTTCGTAGTCCTCGCCTCCGTTGAGAGCACAGGTGATGACGTTCATGTCGAGTTCCTCAGCCATTACGGCAGTCTCGTAGTCGATGGGGATGCGGTCTTCATAGATGCGGCAGCCGCAGCCGGACTGCTTGCAGATGTGGAGCAGTTCGGACGAAAGGCCGTCGGAGATGTCCATCATGGCTGTGGGGCGGATGCCCGCTTCAGCCAGCGTGCGGACAATGTCGAGGCGGGCCTCGGGCTTCAGCTGGCGCTCAAGGATGTACTCCTTGCCTGCAAAGTCAGGCTGCACGCCATCGGTAGAATGAAGTACGGTTTTCTCGCGTTCGAGTAGCTGGAGCCCCATGTAGGCGGCGCCGAGATTGCCGCTGACGCAAATGAGGTCGGTAGGGTGGGCGCCACTCCGATAGACGATGTCCTCGCGACGTGCTTCGCCGATGGCGGTGATGCTGATGGTGAGGCCGGTGAGCGAGCTGACGGTATCGCCGCCCACGATATCGACGCCGCAGCGTTTGCACGCCAGACGCATGCCGTCGTAGAGCTCTTCCACAGCTTCGACGCTGAATTTTCGCGAGAGCCCAAGCGAGACGGTAATCTGACGAGGCGTGCCGTTCATGGCGCAGATGTCGGAGAGGTTGACCATGACGGCTTTGTAGCCGAGGTGGCGCAAGGGCACGTAGGTGAGGTCGAAGTGAATGCCCTCAAGCAGGAGGTCGGTGGTGACAAGTACCTCACGGTCGGGGTAGTGGAGCACGGCGCAGTCGTCGCCGACGCCGCGCAGCGTGCTGCTGTTCTGGGGCTGAATGTCCTTGGTCAGCCGTTCGATGAGCCCGAACTCACCGAGCGTGGCAATGTCGGTACGGCTCATGCGGTGCGGCTGACGAGTTCGCGCATAATGGTAGTCATCAGCGGTTGGGCGGCATCGGCAGCCTGCTGTACCTCTTCGTGGCTGACTTCGACGGGACGCCCTTCGATACCGAGGTCGGTAATGACGGAAAGGCCGAAGACGCGGATGCCGCAATGACGGGCCACGATGACCTCAGGCACGGTGCTCATACCTACAGCATCGCCCCCAAGGATATGGTAGCAGCGGTATTCCGAAGGTGTTTCGAACGTGGGACCCTGCACGCCGACATAGACGCCCTCGACAACGCGGATGCCCTTCTCGGCGGCAATCTTCTTTGCCTCGGCAATAAGTGTGTGGTCGTAGGCTTCGTGCATGTCGGGGAAGCGGCTGCCGTAGGGGAGATTCTTCCCGTGGAGGGGATGCTCGGGGAACAGGTTGATGTGGTCGCGGATAATCATGAGGTCGCCGATGCGGAAGTCGGGGTTCATGCCGCCCGAGGCGTTGCTGACAAATAATGTCTTGATGCCCAGCTCGCGCATGACGCGGATGGGGAAGGTGACTTCCTTCATGTCGTACCCTTCGTAGTAGTGGAAGCGGCCCTGCATGGCCATCACGTCCTTGCCGCCTAAACTGCCGAAGATGAGGCGTCCCTTATGGCCCTCGACGGTGGAGACGGGGAAGTTGATGATTTCGCCGTAGGGGATGGCGTCAACGATTTCAATCTCATTCACGAGACTGCCCAGGCCGGTGCCGAGGATGATGGCGGTCTCGGGCTTGCAATGCATCCGCTCACGAATGAACGCTGCGGTTTCTTGGATTTTTTCTAACATAATTCTTAATGTAATGGTTGAATGGTTTTTCCTGGTCTTTCAGAAAGGCAACCTCTATAGGCAGCACCTGCATGTCGGGCAGGGCAGCTTCCAGCCGTGCGGCATCTTTCTCGGTAGTGATGAGCAGACGGTCTTCGGCGGTAAGGGCAGCCCAAGTATCTTTGATGTGCTGGATATCAGCGGGCGTAAAGTCATGATGGTCGGGAAAAGTAAGTGCGTGGACGTGCGGCGTACGCCGGTTGAGTTCGGCGATAAGCGGCGCGGGATTAGCGATGCCGGTGACAAGCAACACGGTGGTGTCTGCCGTGAAGGTGCTGAGCTTGCGCCCCGAAGGCAGGAGGGCTCCGTAGCGGACGGTGGTGAAGAACAACCGTTGATAGGGCCTGAGTGCAAGGCTGCTTTGGATAATGCGGAAGTCGATGGGGCGCATGGACGTCGGACATTTGGTGACGACAACGGCATCGGCACGCTCCTTGCTGCCGAAGGGCTCGCGCAAACGGCCATAGGGGAGCAGCGCGTCGTCGTAGGGCATACGGTGATAATCCATAAGGAGGATGTTGAGCCCGGGGGTGACGTAGCGGTGCTGGAAGGCATCGTCGAGTAGTACGACATCGGTGTCTGCCGTGCCAGCATCGCTGCAAAGGCGGCGAATACCGCGCCTACGGTTGGCATCTACAGCAACGTGAATGCCGGGATACTTTTGCCAAACCTGATAGGGCTCATCTCCGATGGTCTGGGCGTTGCTTTGTGCATCGGCAAGGAGGTAACCGCTGGTCTTCCGCTTATAGCCTCGGCTGAGGAAGGCGATGCGATACTCATCCTTCAGCAGACGGATAAGGTGTTCGGTGAAAGGCGTCTTTCCCGTCCCGCCCACGGTAAGGTTGCCCACGGCAATGACGGGCAGCGCAAACGATTCGGACGGGAGAATCCTCCAGTCGAACAGCTTATTGCGCAGGCCGACGACACAGCCGTACAACCAACTGAGCGGGACAAGATAACGACGTTTCTTCATCTTCTAACCCTTAATCTTTAACCCTTAACCCTTAACCTTTAACCTTATTATTAACTTAACCTTTAACCTTATTATTAATTACATCTCCACGCGGAAGAAGTAGGGGAGACGGGCTTGAATCATATCCATTGTGCCGAGGTTCTCGAAGTAGTGGAACGGCTCGGAAAAGTCACCCAGCGTCTTGTTGAAGCGGACGGTGAAGTAGTTCTCCTTCGTCTTCTTGAGCAGGGTGCTGAAGGGTGCCTCCATATCGGGATAGGAAACAAGGCTGTAGTTGCTGATGCCAGCTTTTTCGGCAGCCAGTTCTTCGGCAGTCTTGATGTCGCCAAGTACATCCACGAGCCCGAGCCCCAGGGCGGCTTCGCCCGTCCAGACACGGCCCTGACCGATGGCGTCAATCTGCTCAGTAGTCTTCCCACGGCCGTTGGCGCAGCGGGTAATGAAAGTCTGGTAACCATGTTCAATCATCTTCTGCATCTTGGCAGACTCTTCGGTGTTCATGGTGCGATAGAGGGAGCCCATGTCGCTGAGCGTGTTGGTCTTGACACCGTCGAAGTGGAGCTTCACTTTCTTCTGGACGAGCTCCTCGGCGCAAGGAATCATGCCGAAGATACCGATGGAACCGGTAAGCGTGGTAGGCTCGGCCACGATGGCATCGGCCGCACAGGAGATGTAGTAGCCGCCGGAGGCTGCCACGTCGCCCATGCTTACGATGACGGGCTTCTTTTCCTTGAGGCGGACAATCTCGTTCCATATCTGCTCGCTTGCATAGGCGCTACCACCGCCGGAGTTGACGCGGAAGACGACGGCCTTCACGCTCTCATCGTCACGCAGTTTTTGCAGATCGATGATGACCTTGTCGCTGGCAATCTCGGGCTCGCCGGTGAAGTTGGTCTGCGAAGGCTGCTGGACGATGTTGCCTTCGGCATAATAGACAGCGATGACGTTACCGCTCTTGTCGAGGGGCTTGTTGCGGCGGATGTTCTTCACCTCGTCAAGCGTGAGAAGAGGAACGGATGCCTTTTCGCCGAGGCCCATGGCCTGCTGAAGCAGGGCTTTTGTGCCATCCATATATAATAAGGTATCGGCCATACCCTTGGCAACAACGTCTTCGGCGGTATTGAAAAGCAGGTATTCATCGGCGTAGGCGTTGAGCGTAGCCTCGTCGATGCCGCGTGCCTCGGAAACAGCCTTCACCATGTTGTTCCAGATGGAAGAAAGATAGGCCGTGACCTGCTCGCGGTTAGCGTCGCTCATCTTCGTTTCGGTGAACGGCTCAACAGCGCTCTTATAGGTTCCTACCTTGAAAATCTGCATCTTCACGCCAAACTGCTCCATGGCATCCTTGAAAAAGATGGACTGCGAGGCGAGGCCGTGCCAGTCCAGCGCACCCTGTGGGTTGAGGATAACCTTGTCGGCTGTGCTGCTGATGATGTAGTCGCCCTGTGTGTATGAGTCGCCATAGGCATAGACGAACTTGCCACTTTCCTTGAACTTCTTGACGGCGTCGCGGATGGCGATGATGGTGGCAGGGCTGGCGCTGAGGCCCTTGGCTTCAAGGAAGAGGCCCTTGATGCGGTTGTTCTCAGCTGCCTTGGTGAGCGATGCGAGGATGTCCTCAAGTCCTACCTCGGCCTGCTCGTCCTGGGAGAGAAACTGCAAAATAGGATTGTCGGTACAACGTTCGTGGACGGTGCCCTGCAGCTTAAGATGGAAGACGGAGTTCTCGCGGACTTTCGTCTCTGTTTCGCTCGATGCAACAACGCCAGCCAAAGAGCCGATGCCGATGACTGTAATGACAACACTCAACACCAAAATGCCAACGATAGTGGCAAGGGTGTACTTCAAAAAATCTTTCATTTTCTCTATTCCTTTTTTTAATTAACGGTTGTTCGTTTTTGAAAGCGGTAACAAAGGTAATCACAAATTCGCGATGTGACCAACCTAATTCACTTTTTTAAAGAAATTGGGTCCGAAAAAAGCCCTTTTCACCCAAAAAATGGAAAAAATCGGTGTTTTTTTATAGAATATTTACGAAAAATATGGTTGCAAAGAAAAAAATGAATACATTTGTGGCTGAAAAATTCGGAGCTTCCAAAAAAAAGTGCGAACTTTGCTCCCGATTTATCGAAAACACGCTCCGAAAAGAGGTGTTTTCAGATGAAGGAAAGATGCTCGAGTGGCTGAAGAGGCACGCCTGGAAAGCGTGTAAACTCCTAAAGGGTTTCCGGGGTTCGAATCCCCGTCTTTCCGCAAAAGAGGATAGGCGAAAAACTATCCGATTTAGAGAGAAAAAAGAGAATAGAAATTTATAAAAGTATTAATTAAAAAACGTAACACACATGAAAAAGATTTTTGCAGTTATTGCAATGTTTGGACTCCTTTCATTAGGAATGACTCAGACCGTGAAAGCTCAGGACGCTGCTTCCGCAGGTCAGGAAAACGTAGAGGCTGTTGCCAGTGATGCCGCTGTCGATGCCGCTCCTGTTCAGGCTGTTGAAGAACCCGCTGCTCCCGTTGAGGAGGAGACGCAGAGCTTCCACAAAGCCCTTAAGGTTAAGAACATCGAAGGTAACGCCGGCTTTATGTCACTCGTTGCCATCGCTCTGATCATCGGTCTTGCTTTCTGCATCGAACGTATTATCTATCTGAGCCTTGCCGAGGTGAACACCAACAAGATGCTCAAGAAGGTTGAAGCTGCTCTGGATAAGGGCGACCTGGAAGGTGCTAAGGACATCTGCCGCAACACCCGTGGTCCTGTTGCTTCTATCTGCTATCAGGGTCTGATGCGCGTCAACGACGGTCTTGATGTCGTCGAGCGCTCCGTCGTCAGCTACGGTGGCGTGCAGGCTGCTGCTCTTGAGAAGAACTGCTCATGGGTTACCCTGTTCATCGCTATGGCTCCGTCACTCGGATTCTTGGGCACCGTCATCGGTATGGTCCAGGCATTTGATAATATCCAGAAAGCTGGCGACATCAGCCCGACCATCGTTGCCGCTGGTATGAAAGTCGCTCTTATCACCACCATCTTCGGTATTATCGTTGCTCTTGTGCTTCAGGTGTTCTACAACTTCATCCTTACCAAGATTGAGGCTATCAACAGCGACATGGAGGACAGCTCCATCACCCTGCTTGATATGATTATGAAGTACAACCTGAAGTACGGTAAGTAATCCAACGTTTTCGTTAAGCCAGATAAGCAGAATGAAGCTTGCTTCAATTCTGCCATGGCAAGAAAACGAAGAATGAAATTCAACGTTAATACTTAAAAAAAGAGACAATGAAAGACAAGTGTTCGAAAATAGCTACCATCGTGATGGCCGTGCTCTTCGTCCTCTCGGCCGCAGTGCTCGTGGTGTTCTTCACGGTGGGATTTAATGAGACGGGCTCGGTCGCCAGCGGCATCGTCAAGTGGCCTAAGTTTACCGACCTGCTCATGTTCTGGATGTATTTCCTTGTGGCACTTTGCCTCGTGGTCACCATCATCGGTATCCTTATTGCCAAGGGTGCCAAGATTGACTCACAGATGCCCAAGGCAGCCGGTGTGCTTCGCGCTATCGGCAGTTTCCTCTTCGTTCCCCTGCTCATCGTGGGCTTCGTGTTGGGCAGCAGCGCCGCCGTCCGTACAGGTCAGGGCATTTATGACAACCCCTTCTGGTGCCAGGCTACCGACGCGTTGCTTTATACCATTTATGCCCTTGTTGGTGTAACCCTTCTCGGTCTTATCCTCAATCTGACGGGCATTTTCAAGAAGTAAGTCATAATTAAAATAAGGTATAAGGAGATTTAATTATGGCAAGATCAAAAAGAAAAGTTCCCGGACTGAACGCCAGCTCCACGGCTGACATCTCGTTCATCCTGCTTATCTTCTTCCTTGTCGTCACCTCCATGGATACGGATACCGGTTTGGCGCGTCGTCTGCCCAATCCGCCCGATCCTAACCAAGAGGAAGAGGACGTCAAGGTGAAAGGTAGGAATGTGCTGGTCGTTCAGGTCAACATGAACAACGAAATCAGCTACTACTATGGTGACCAGGCTTCGCGCGTCTTCCAAGCAAACGTGCAGCCCTCAGACCTCTACACCATCGCGAAGGAGTTCATCGCCAACCCGAACAACAAGGCTAACATGCCCGAGTTCCACCCCGCCGATCCTCCCCTTCCCCTGCTGGGAGCCTATCCTGTCACCAAGAACCACATCATCTCAATCCAGACCGACCGTACCACGAAGTATGACGTCTATTTCCAGATTCAGAACGAACTGGTACGTGCCTACAACGATGTCCGCGACGAGTTTGCCTTGGCTCGCTTTGGCAAGCACTACTCCGATATCGTGTCTGAGAGTGATGAGGATCTCGCCGTCCGTGGCGTCTATCCGATGAAGATATCTGAGGCCGAACCTAAACAATATGGAGGAAACTGATTATGGGAAAATTTAATAAGAACGGAAAACGTGAAATGCCGGAGTTGAATACCTCTTCACTCCCCGACTTGATTTTCTCCATCCTCTTCTTCTTCATGATTGTTACCTCCATGCGTGAGGTCACGCTGAAGGTCGAGTTCGATGTTCCCTCCGGAACGGAGATTCAGAAGTTGGAAAAGAAGTCATTGGTGTCCTACATCTACATCGGCCCTCCCACACGCGAGTATCGCGCAAAGCTGGGTACCGAAAGCCGCATTCAGCTGAACGAGGACTTCGCCGAAGTCGATGCTATTCATGAATACATCATTCAGGAGCGCGAAAGCATGCAGGAGCGCGACAAACCCTTCATGAAGGTTAGCTTGAAGATGGATCAGAATACGCAGATGGGTATCGTCACCGATGTGAAAATGGCACTACGCGAGGCGTGGGCTTTGAATATCGTCTATTCGGCTACCAAGCGCCAGTAAACGCATCGCACTATGGGACACCATCAGCTTGACGCATTGGATCAGAAGATCCTGTCCATGATAGCCGCAAATGCGCGCGTCCCCTTCCTGGAGGTCGCACGCGCTTGCGACGTATCAGGTGCCGCTATTCATCAGCGCATCCAGAAGCTAACCAACGTGGGCGTGCTGAAGGGCTCGGAGTTCATCCTCGACCCGCAGAAGGTGGGATGGGAGACCTGCGCCTACGTAGGGCTCTTCCTCAAAGGCCCCTCTTCCAATGCCGAATCGGTACTTGAAGGACTGAAGAAAATCCCCGAAGTCGTGGAGTGCCACTTCACGACAGGAGAGTACGACATGTTCATCAAGATGTATGCCAAGAACAACTTCGCCCTGAGCCGCATCATTCAGGAAAAGATACACCCCCTTGGCGTACGTTCTACGTCCATCATCTCCTACGAGGAAGTCTTCCGCCGTCAGATCCCCGTCCCCGAGATTGAGGAAGACTGATACTCTCGTCCACATCAACGTAAGCAGGGCGCAGCCATTAGGTCGCGCCCTGTTTTTTTTCCTCTATTTATTCTTTTGTAAACTTCCGACTATACGACAGCTTTCCTTTATCATAAACGCTCAGGATGTAAATGCCATTGGTAAGCGTAGACGTTGAAAGAAAACAATACCCTTCTTTAGTTGTCTTTTCTTTTGCAACTACTTTGCCTGACAAGTCGGAAAGAATGACATTCATTTGCCGATTCTTTGCATTTGCACAATTGACTTCCACTTTTATAGAGAAGGGCATTAGGGTTATCAAATAGTCTTCACGTACGCTTTGTACGTCTATTCCAGAGGCTATACCTAACAGCCAACGAACAGAGTGCGCATGAATAGTCGAATGATTATCTACTCGCAAGTAGTTGGTCTTGTCTTCAACGGTAGCAATTAATTCGTATTCTTCTTTCTTCAGCGATTTGGAATGAATAATTACGCTGTCTTGATTCGTGCCGATGACCTTGCCGTTTAGTGTCCATGTTACTTCAAGTGTGTTGGGCTCTGGCTTTATCAAATCCAATTTGAAAAGCATATTAGGGATTATTATTTCAAGTGTTGGATTTGGTTTTGTCAAATCCAAATCAAAACGCCTTAGGCTGTCGATGGGTAAGGGAGTACTGTTGTCGGGTTGGTAGCCGTTGATGGGATTTACGATCTCATGGATTGATTCGATGATAGCCTGACGGCACACGGCACAATAGTCAAGTCCGAGGTATTCCATCTTGCAAATCATGCTTGGTTTAAACCATGTTGGCTTCTCCCTATATGGGTAAACGCTAATACCTTCTGAATTACACCAATTCTTCCATTTAACCAAATAAGAGTTATTCATTCTTGTCATATTAGGCCTCTCTCTTGCATAAACATCACCTGGCCAATATTCATCTGCTAAGTCTGCAAATCCATGTCCCACTTCATGGAGAAAAATCTCAAAGGCCTCTGGAGCTTTCGAGAAAGTCATAACTTCACCGCCGGCACCACCATATTTTGTTGAATTAACTATTATCACAGGAATATTATAATTGGGAATATGATTTTTCAATACCCTTCTGACAGTTGAAATGTTATTCGGATAGAGTAGACGATCGGTACCATTGAATCCAAAAGTGGTCCCGTAGAAATTCTGGATTTTCTCTTTGGGCGACATACCCGCTCCGCTGACTTCGGATGGCGTCTTAATAAGAAAAACATTAAAGTAATCTTTATAATTATTCCACGGAGTTTCTGCGAAAAACGCTTTAGTTGCTTTTTGCGCGTCTTCAACAAAAGTATCCATTTCTGATTCGACATAACCATCTCCCAAGAAAACAAGATTCACACGGTTGTCGGAACGGCCCATATACTGAATGGTATCAATAGGGTATTCTTGTGCGGATGCCAGAAGGGAAATAAGAAGTGCTACGGAGAAAAAGACGTCTTTTTTCATAGAACAAGGGAGCTGTTTTAAGACTATTATTTCGGCCTGTCACAACTGAAGAGTAAGCAAAACACGTTTTTTATATCGGAACTCTATTTTCTCCACCAAACTTGTCGTAGGTATTCGAAGATAGAAATCTGCTTCAGCCGACTTCACTTCTGTAGTTTCCAGTTTACCATTTTCATCCGCATATTCCAGTCGTTTGTGCAACGGATTTTCCATGCCATATTGTGCAATTGGGGATGGCCCATGGCCAAACAGCACGTAATTAAAACCCTTTTCCGGGTCTAAATCATGTCCGTGGGGCAGTTGTTTTGTCTGTCCATCAACTATCTCCATGCTAAGAAGTTGCATCGAATACTTATTCACAATAGTGTCGTGTTTTACCAATCCTTCCACAAAAACCATCTGTGGGTGTCCGTTTAAGGACTGACTTTCGGAAGATAATGTCGCATTACGCCTTGTAATACATGAACAAGCGCATAACATAGCTGCGATGTCCATTACAAGGAATATGTATTGACGAACCTTCATGGTCTATTTGCTCTACAGATGTTATTTTCATCTTTCTTTGTAAAACACGACAAAGATAATGCGAAAAATGCAGAAAAACGAACGTACGATGTTTTTTTCTTCTTCTACGTTGTTTTTCAATTCTTACCGCAGGACGAAACAAAGCAACTAAACGTTTATTCCCATACTCTGCTATATTTTCATCGCAATGAAAAGAATCTTTCACTGCGATGAAAACATTTAATCATTGCAGTGAAAACTTTCTTTCATTGCAATGAAAACATTTAATCATTGCAGTGAAAACTTTCTTTCATTGCGATGAAAACATTTAACCATTGCGATGAATATTTCCCATTCCCTGCTTTTACAAAAAGAAGAAGCCCCTCCAGCATGGCGAAGGGGCGAAAAATGATGATGAAATAAGTTGTTCCTCGCGGCTAATTCAGGAACTCAGTCGCGGCGGATATAGTCGATAAAGGTGTAGGGGTGGGCGTGACGCTCGTCGGCAGGATGGGGCTCACAGAGGACGGGTAGCCAGTCGCGGCTGTCAGTAAGGGGGAAGAAGGTATCGGCATCCTGCGGCAGGTCGTCGATGAGGGTGATATAGAGCTTCTGTACCAGCGGCAGGGCCTGACGATAGACGCTTGCACCCCCGATGATGAACACCTCTTCCTCTTTCGTCTTGCAGGCGGCAAGGGCGGCGTTGAGGGTGGGGAAGACCTCGGTTCCAGGGAGGGAAAGGGTGGTGTCGTGGCTCAGGACAAGGTTGCGGCGATTGGGCAGGGCGCCGTTGGGGAAGGACTCGAAGGTCTTGCGCCCCATAATGATGGTATGGCCCGTAGTGAGCGCCTTGAAGCGCTTCAGGTCATTCGGCAAATGGTAGAGCAACTGTCCTGCCCGCCCGATGGCGTTGTTCTGAGCTATGGCAACGATGATGGAAAGCATAATATGATTTACGATTTTACGATTTACAATTTACTATTTATTTTTCAATTGGATTATTTGGTAATTTTCACATTGCGCAGGCTAAATAATGAAATCATTAAATCGTTAAATCAATTGTAAATAGTAGATTGTTAAATCGTAAATTTGTTTAGACGGAAACTTTGGCGGGGATATGAGGCCAAGGGTCGTAGCCTTCAAGCTGGAAGTCCTCGTAGCGGAAGCTGAAGATGTCCTTGACGTCGGGGTTGATGACCATGCGCGGCAGCGGGCGAGGCGTGCGGGTGAGCTGCAGGCGGGCTTGCTCCAGATGGTCGAGGTAGAGGTGGGTGTCGCCTGTGGTATGGATGAAGTCGCCTGGGCGGAGGCCGCAGACCTGCGCCACCATCATGAGCAGAAGGGCGTAGGAGGCGATGTTGAAAGGCACGCCAAGGAAAGTGTCGGCGCTACGCTGGTAGAGTTGTAGGCTAAGGCGTCCGTCGGCCACATAGAACTGGAAGAAAGCGTGGCAGGGGGGCAGGTTCATGTTGGGCAGGTCGGCCACGTTCCACGCGCTGACAATCATGCGGCGCGAGTCGGGCGTCTGACGGATATCGCGGATGACGTTGCTAATCTGGTCGATATATCCGCCGTTATAGTCGGGCCATGAGCGCCATTGGTAGCCGTAGATGTGCCCGAGGTCGCCATCGGCATCAGCCCATTCGTTCCAGATGCGGACGCCGTGCTCCTGAAGGTAGCGGACGTTGGTGTCGCCAGCTAGGAACCACAGCAGTTCGTAGATGATGGACTTGAGGTGGAGTTTCTTTGTAGTCAGGAGAGGAAAGCCCTCTTCGAGGTTGAAGCGCATCTGATGCCCAAAGACGCTTATGGTGCCCGTGCCAGTACGGTCGCCTTTCTCCACGCCTTCGGTGAGGATGCGGTTCAGGAGGTCAAGGTATTGTTTCATTCTTCACTCATTATTGAAAATCTCAATAAACCAGCTTCTTGACTTTCTCGGTGAGATACCAGCATCCCAACCCGAGGAACACGAGAAGGTAGAGGGGATTGAATGTGAAGTGGAAGTGCTTGGCGTAGGCGAAGATGGTATAAACGCGCACGAAGATGCTGCAGAGCACGCTCCATCCGTCGAACCAAATGAACAGCGCTACGACAGCTGCCACAATGAACAGCATGGCGGTGGGGAAGACCCATAAGGGTCGTGTATTGGGGATATGCCGCATGACGCGTGCGCTGAAACCGCTGTCGCTCACTTCCTCGCGGGCGGACAGCATGAATTGTCTGATAAGTTGTTCGTCATCCATAACCGTTTTGTTTTAAGAAAGCAGTCATTTTATCTTTTCCACGTGAGAGGTGCGACTTCACCGTACCCTCGGGCATGCCCGTAATGTCGGCGATTTCCTTTATCTGGCGCTCTTCCATGAAGAACAGGATGATGCATTCCCGTTCCTTCGGATTGAGCTGCCCCAGCGCCTGCGTCACGTCAGCCTTGATGCTGCCATCGTTAGCGTGCTGGTGATAAAGGTTTTCTACCTCTCGTTCAACGTCGTCTATCGACTGCGACTCTTTCAGGCTGCGAATATAGTCATAAAAAACATTATATGCAATTCTGAAGAGCCAAGTTTCGAAAGAAGACTTGTTTTTAAAGGTGGCGAGCTGCATCCAAGCCTTGATGAAGGTCTCCTGCGCGAGGTCGTCGCTTAACGCGCAGTCGCCTCCCGTCAGGTTCTGGAGGAAGCGACGCAGGGGCGACTGGTAACGGCAGACCAGCGTGTCGAAGGCACGCCGGTTGCCGAACACGGTTACCCGTGCAATGAGCGCCTGGTCGCTGAGCTCTGCCATTGGGGGTTATTTACTCGAGTCCTTGCGGCTGGCGTACCAGGCGATGAGCTTGCCAAGGCCAATGAATGCCACCAGAGCGCCGATGCCGATGCCTAGCTCGTCTATGATGAGGCCAAGGAAGATGGCCAGGCCTGCGCCGACGCAGATGTCGCGGATGCCTTCGTTGCGCATCTTATACTCGTCCTCCGCTATGTGGTTGAGCATCTCCTGCGAGATGGGCTGGCCAGAGGCTGCCATCTTCTCATAGCTGCGATACTTGGCTTTCTGTCCTTTATAGACAAAGAAGAAGATCAGGAAGAGTACCAGCAACGGGAAGACGAAGAGTAGCAGGATGGGGATGAGGGCATACACCCAGCCCCACTTTGCAAAGCCGTTGAAGAGCTTGCTGAGGCCTTTCGGATGGCCGCCGAAGACGTCGTCGAGGAATTCTTCCAAGTCGTCGTATTCGACAGTAATAGAGTCGTTGGCAGACATCGTCGAGCCGTTCTGGTTGAAGGTCCAAGTGCCAGTAGAGGCAGTGTCTTCGTCTTCGCCTTCAATGGCGTTTACTACAAGTGCGCTGTCCAAGTTGTTCTGCGCAAGGATGAGGGTTGTCGGGGCGATAAGACCCACGAGCAGCGTTAGATAATAGATTACATGTTTCATATTCATATTTCTTTTTATTGTTTTTTCTGTGAGTTAGACGTATGGTTTCCTTTGAAAGTTGCAAAAGTACAATTTTTTTTTGTATGTTTGCAGCCTGAAACTGTGAAAAAGCGATGGAGCTGCCGGATTTGTTCGTGAAGAGGATGCATGATTTGTTGGCTGACGAGGCTGAGGGTGTGCTGAAGGCGTTGGCGGATGAGCCTGTCGTGAGCGTGCGGCTGAATCCTGCGAAGTGTACTTTTGGCTGTGCTGGCGATAACGTCCCTTGGGCTACGGACGGTTTTTATTTGGAAGGGCGAAGGGCGTTTACGTTTGATCCTTTGTTCCATGTGGGGTGTTACTATGTGCAGGAGGCGTCGTCGATGTTTTTGGAACAAGTGGTGCGGCAGTATATCGCCGAGCCTGTGACGGCGCTTGATCTTTGTGCTGCTCCTGGTGGGAAGTCAACGTTGCTCCGTTCTGTCTTGCCGGAGGGGAGTTTGCTCGTTTCGAACGAAGTGATTCCTGCGCGGGCGCAGGTGCTGATGGAGAACATGGTGAAGTGGGGGCATCCCGATGGCCTCGTCACGAGCGGAACTCCTGCTGATTTTGGAGCCTTGCCTTCGTTCTTCGACGTAATCGTTGCCGATGTACCTTGCAGCGGGGAAGGGATGTTCCGTAAAGACCCTGTGGCTGTAGCGGAATGGAGTGAGGAGAACGTGGAAACCTGCTGGCGTCGCAGTCGAGGGATTATTGCCAATTGTTGGGAGGCACTAAAAGAGGGAGGATTGTTGGTTTATAGCACGTGTACCTTTAATCTAAAAGAGGATGAGGAAAACGTGCGTTGGATTTGCGAGGAGCTTGGCGCTGAGGCGTTGCCGCTGGAGACGTTACCTGAATGGGGAATAACGGGAAATTTGCTGGGACAAACGGATTTCTTCCCCGTCTATCGCTTCCTGCCTGGGCGGACGAGAGGGGAGGGCTTCTTCCTTGCTGTGCTGCGTAAGCTGTCGGCTCCGAAGGCTTCGATGCCTAAAAAGCAGAAAAACCGTCCCAATCCAAAGGCTC
This sequence comes from uncultured Bacteroidales bacterium, assembly GCA_947303715.1. Taxonomy (GTDB): domain Bacteria; phylum Bacteroidota; class Bacteroidia; order Bacteroidales; family Bacteroidaceae; genus UBA1189. The sequence continues at coordinate 38,638 of CAMYYY010000025.1, forward strand.
AACCTATTCCTCAGGAGTGCAAGAAATGGCTCTGCGATGCTGCTTCCTACGAATGGAAATCAGAGAAAAATTCGATAGTTGCTCTTTCTGAGCGATGCGTAGCAGCTCTTTCTGCGTTGATACCGCTAGTAAAGGTGCTATATGCTGGCGTTGCTGTTGCGGAATGGAAAGGACGTGATGTCGTTCCGACGACGTCTTTGGCTTTGTCGAATGTGCTTTGCCGTGAGGCGTTTCCGATTGTTGAGGTTTCCTATTCTGAAGCGCTGGCATATTTGCGTAAGGAGGCCTTGACGCTTTCGTCGGATGCTCCACGTGGCTATGTGCTTCTTACCTTCAGGGGCGTTCCACTTGGTTTCGTGAAGAATGTAGGCAATCGGGCTAATAATCTCTATCCCTCAGAATGGCGTATTCGCACAACGCATCTGCCGGAGAGCGAAGTCAGAGTACTCTACTGATTTCCTATAAAATCATAAAAGAATGGCATAGATTTTGCTACGCCATATTTTTGTTATAGCTTTGCAGCCGATTTTAAATTCTATAGGTATGAAACGGATAATACTATCCTTTGCTTTGGGGCTTTTTGTCTTTTTGTCGAATGCGCAGACGTCTTTTTTTGACACATTACAAGACGATTACAATATGTTTTCTCATCTGGACGTATCCTTGACCGGCGGCTCGGATGGGCTCGGCATGGACTTGGCTACGCCGTTGGGTGACTATTTGCAGTTTCGTACGGGCTTTGCTATAATGCCTTTCTTTGAGAAATCGTTGACCTATTCCGTTGGAGTAGGGGAGGGCGGCATGATTTCGCAAGAGCGCTACGACCAGTTTAATGACGTTTTCCAGCAGGTGACTGGCTGCCAGTTGGTTGACCATGTTGATATGGTGGCTCGTCCGAAGTTCGCTAATTACAAGTTGATGTTGGATGTGCTGCCTTTTGCGAATAAGCATTGGCATTTTTCGGCTGGCTTCTATGTGGGTAATTCGACGGTAGCCAAGATAAGCAGCACGGCTGAATCTGTTCCGACGATGCTTGCGCTGAATATCTTTAATCGTATGATTGACTGCGCTATTGGCGAGGATGGAGAAGGTGGTGGAACCTTTATTGAATGGGGCGATTTCAGCCTTGCCCTTGATCCCAGCATGGAGGATAAACTCTACAATTTGGCTATTGATCGTACGAAAGGTTATGTGAATGACTTTGACGAGCGTTCTTTTGAGGAACAAACGGAGCTTCTTCACAAGTATGGGAAATATACCGTACAGCTTGGAAATCGTGTTGCGGATGGCTCACCATATTTCCTCTCGCCTGATGAACACGGTATGATAAGGATGGAGGTAAAGGCTAATCGTTTCAAGCCTTATGTGGGCTTTGGCTATGGCGGCTCGCTGCTTAAGTATAGTGACAAATATCAGGCGTCCTTTGATTGCGGCGCTTTATTCTGGGGTGGTTCGCCCAAAATCATCATGCACGATGGTACTGACATCATGCACGATGTGACGAATCTGGACGGAAGAATAGGAAACTATTGTGACATCGCCCGTCAGTTCAAAGTCTTTCCTGTTATCAGCCTTCGCTTGACCCGCAGGCTCTTCTGAGCAGACTTTTATAATCCCCTCCGTAACGCATTCTATGTTTAAATCCAAGAAAAAACCGATATTTTTCAGTTGTACGCCATTATTTTTTGTTTAATGTTGAAATTCATGCTG
>CAMYYY010000026.1 GCA_947303715.1 uncultured Bacteroidales bacterium
AGTTCTCCTTTCCTACGACAAAAGTATGAAATAACCGGCTTGCTCGCTGTTCTCCATATCGTTTTTCTCCCAAATTCATAAGGCTTCCATGCGGCTGCGCCGCAATTCCGCTGCAAACTTAGAGTTTGATTCTGAGCGCGTAGAATCAAACGTCGTGGAAACAACGTTTGATAATAATCGAAAGCGACAAACATAAAAAAGGCCAAAGTCGTGACGGGTTGAAAAGAAAACCGCCCAGCAGCTGGGAGTTTGTTATAGGAAAAGTGGGTATGCAACCCGTCACTATCAGGGGGAAAGGAAGAGTGAACACTTGCACCTTACAAAATGAAAGGAATAAAAAGCGAAGCCATGTGGCCTCGCTAATTCTGTAAGATAAATTGGAATTTAGCGTCTAATCAAAGTCTGCCACAGTTCTCTCCTTGTCCCAAACTATCTCTTGACCGACTGACTCGCTGCTGGTCTTTAGGTAGTCTTGAATGGGTGATAATCCTACGGTGCTTCTCAGACTGTCAAGAGCGGCGGGATTATCCACCGGCCAGAGACATAACTGCATGGCAACTTCATTATCCACAATCATTGCCGCCATCTTAATCTGGGTTCCATAAACCTGCGGCTTACCCTCTTCCATCAGAACTCTGTCATTAAGAATAGCATAGTCCGTTTTATCCAAGACACCCTCTTCGGCTTTTTCCTTTACAAGTTCAAGGTACTTGCTCCTGTTGGCGAGGTCGGAATGGTCAATAACAATCCAGATGGCCCGATTCGCTTTATAAGATAGATGTGATGGCCAACCCTCTTTGTCCAGAATGCCAAACACAATCGCTTGATTCAAAGAATCCACCCGTTCCATCTCTGTTGAATACTCCAAAATCTGGTCGGCCGTTAGGGATGACATCTCTTTTGTCCACTCACGTACAGCCTGGTCGTTATTGTACACCTCTTCCAAGATTAGGTTATACTGATTGCAACTGGCAAAAGCAGCTATGATGAGAATAAGAAAAACTCTACTGTATCTAAGCATTGTTCCCATTTGCTATCGTTATAATCTATTTAAAATAAGGCCGGAAGGGCGTCATTAAGAAACGAGTGAGAACTAGTGAAGGATGAAATAGACGAGTTCACGGAGAAGGCCGTGCGTGGTGCTGGCAGTCGCCCCTATTCCCTTGCTCATGGCATCGTAGCGGCGCAAAGCCGTAACGATTTCCATGACTTTCGTTGCGGTATAATTGCGCATACCATAGATATAATCGCCCGTTCCCCAGGTAGATTTCAAGCCGAGATACGAGGCTACGCCTTGAGCCGTTCGCTGAGGGGCATAATAGGAAAGCATCAGATTGGAGAAATAGCTGAACAACAAGGGCAGAATAACCTGCATGGGGAAAGCCTTGGGGTTGTCCTCCATGTACTTAGTAATGCGTCCAGCCTTCTCAATATCCCTGGCAATGAGGGCATTTTTGAGTTCAAAGACGTTATATTCCTTGCTGATGCCTGTATAAGCCTCCACCATATCCGGCGTAATGACGTTACCGTCAGGCGCCATATTGATATAGAGTTTTTCCAACTCGCTCGTCAGGCGGTTCAGGTCTGAGCCGATGCTCTCGATGAGCATCATGGTAGCCTTTTCATCAATCGTGAGCTGATGGGCTTTTACATGATTGGTGATGAAGTAAGGCAGCAAATCCTCCCCCAGCTTCTTTGACTCAAAAACAGCTCCTCCTGCCCGCTCGATGTCACCTGCTGTTTTCTTGCGCTTGTCCAGACTGCCATTCTTATGGCAGAAAACCAGCACCGTAGAGGGCTGAGGTTTCTGGAGATAGAAACTGAGCGAATCAATCTCCCCCTTAAGATTCTGCGCCTCCTTGACGATGATAACCTGTCGCTCAGCCATCATCGGATAGCGTTTGGCAAGCGAGAGGATATTGCCGAGATTCGTATCCTGCGCATAGACAATGGTTTGGTTGAACTCCCGCTCGCTCTCCGTCAGGACGTCTGTGGCAAAATGGGCAGCAAGCTGGTCAATATAGTACGGCTCGTCGCCCATCAGGTAATAGACAGGACGGAGGTTCTTATTGGCTATCTCCTGGAGGATGTTCTCGTACGTTGTCGCTGCCATATTCGCAAAGAGCTCAAAGGATTACCAGTCGAACTTCAGGTGTTTGACAGTCTTCTTCTCATCAATAATCATGCGAAGCGAGCGGACACCCGTCATCAGGTGATCCTCCACGAAATTCTTCGTCACGTGCGAATCGCTCTGCTCCGTCTTGACGCCCTCAGGTATCATCGGCTGATCGGAAATGAGCAACAGCGCCCCCGTGGGAATGTGGTTGGCAAAGCCGCAGCTGAAGAGCGTCGCCGTCTCCATATCGACCGCCATAGCTCGCGTCGTACGCAAGTATTCCTTGAACTTCTCATCGTGCTCCCAAACGCGTCGGTTGGTGGTGTAGACCGTGCCTGTCCAATAGTCGTGCGCCCCGTCGCGAATAGCCGAAGAAACAGCACGTTGGAGCATGAATGCCGGCAAGGCGGGCACCTCGGGCGGATAGTAGTCGTTGGACGTACCCTCGCCTCGGATGGCAGCGATGGGCAGGATGTAGTCGCCCACAGCCGTCTTGTTGGTGATTCCTCCGCACTTGCCCAGGAACAGCACAGCCTTCGGACGTATGGCTCCAAGGAGATCCATGATGATGGCAGCATTAGGGCTTCCCATGCCGAAATTGATGATGGTTATCCCCTCGGCTGAGGCAGATATCATATTGGCGTCACGCCCTCGAACCTCCACGCCGTACTTCTCAGCAAAAAGCTCAACGTAGTTGGAAAAATTGGTAAGGAGGATGAAGTCGTCGAACTCATCCAACCGCCTTTTCGTATAGCGTGGAAGCCAGTTTTCCACAATTTCCTGCTTTGTTTTCATAACTTATCTGTTTTTTTCCTAAATTTGCACGCGGAATCATTTGGCAAAGATAGTGCAAGTCGAGCGAAAAGCAAAATTTATTTTGATTTTTCCGAAGCGAAGCCTGTCTAAAACGTAGTTAAAGATAGTGATGTTTGAACTAAACCTACCTCCTTTTGACGTTAAGATCTCCTCCGAGGGCGAGAAGAAACGCATTTTCGACGTCATCCGCCGACGATACGTAGCGCTGACGCCTGAGGAATGGGTGCGCCAGCACTTCGTCCACTTCCTTGCTGCTGAGAAGGGCTACCCCCTAACGCTGATGGCAAACGAGGTGCAGCTGAAGCTGAACGGCATGTCGCGCCGATGCGATACTGTGGTGTACGACCGTACGCTCACGCCGCGCGTCATCGTGGAGTACAAAGCCCCCTCCGTCGAGATTACGCAGAAGGTTTTCGACCAGATAAGCCGCTACAATCGCGTGCTGCGCGTCGATTACCTCATCGTCAGCAACGGCCTCACTCACTACTGCTGCCGCATCGATTATGCCTCGCAGGGCTACACCTTCCTGCCCGACATCCCCACCTACGAAGAATTATTATAGGAAAAGACCTGAGGGAGAAGGCTTTTTTCCTGTCAGCACAAGGGTCTTTTTTAAAACTCCAATTGGCGGAGAATGATACTCCAGCTGGAGGAGGATGAAACTCCAGTTGGAGTAGATTAAAACCGCAGCTGGAGTAGATAAAACTTCAGCCGCGGTCTTAAAAACATTCTGTGCGTTGACAGGAAGACCCCTTAATCTACGGCTTTCGGAGCCTCGTCCTCGGTCTTCTTGCGACGGATGGTGCGCTTCTTCTTGGGCTTCTCGTCGGGAGCAACAATCTTGACGCCAGCCAGTTCGGGGTCAATCATGATACGTCCGCAATACTCGCAGACGATGACTTTCTTGCGCATCTTGATGTCAAGCTGGCGCTGGGGCGGAATCTTGTTGAAGCAGCCTCCGCAGGCGTCACGCTGCACATAAACGATGCCCAGGCCGTTGCGGCTGTTCTTGCGGATGCGCTTGTACGACATCAGCAGACGGGGCTCAATCATCAGTTCCTTTTTCTTAGCCTGATCGCGCAGTTCCTCTTCCTTCTGGCGCGTCTCGGAGATGATGTCGTCAAGCTCGCTCTTCTTTTCCTCCAGCATCAGTTCCTTGTCGGCGATGATAGCGCGGATTTTCTCTATTTCGTCGAGGCAGATGCGCTGTTTGGCAGCTCCTTCGCGCAGGCGCTTGTTAGCCAGGTCAATCTCGAGGGTCTGATACTCGATTTCCTTATTCAGGGAGTCGAATTCTCGGTTGTTGCGCACGTTGTCGAGGTCCTTGGTGTACTTCTCCACCAACGCCTGCGACTTGTCGATGGTGCGACGATACTCGTTGTCAGCCGACTTCATGGTGTTGAGGTCGGTTTGGAAGTTGCTCACGCGCGTCTGCAAACCAGCAATCTCGTCCTCGAGGTCCTGAACCTCAAGGGGCAGTTCGCCACGCAACGTCTTGATCTTGTCAATCTCGGTGTAAATAGTCTGAAGCTGATAAAGGGCTTTCAGCTTCTCCTCCACCGTCATGTCTTGGGGATTGATTTTCTTTGCCATACTATTATTATTTATAAGGTTTGAATTGGGTTCGTATTCAGTTGGGTGTGCTCTACACGAAGCGTGGGGAACTGCTTGCGTAGCAGGCGCTCAAAGATGCAGGACGTGAACTGCTCGCTTTCGTAGTGCCCCATGCTTACCATCAGGATTTCGCCATCGTGTCCGAAGAAATCGTGATAGTGGATTTCGCCCGTGATGAAACAATCGGCTCCTGCACGAATGGCATCGTTCAGCAGGAAGTATCCTGCGCCTCCGCAGAGAGCCACACGTCGTACGGAACGTCCCGTCAAGCGGTTGTGCTGGAGCACCTGCACACCAAAGATTGCCTTCATGCGAGAAAGGAACGACAGCTCGTCCTCCGACTGAGGCAGCGTGCCGATGACACCTGCGCCACAGACGACTCCGTTCACCTCGCGTTTCGTCAGCAGCTCCACGTCCTTGAGCCCGATGCGGCTTGCTATCTCATAGTTGACGCCTCCTACGGCATTGTCCAGGTTGGTGTGAGCGGCATAAATGGCGATGCCCCGCTGAATGGCCTTCAGCGTGCAACGCTCCACGTAAGTGCGACCCACGACAGCCTTCAGCGGATGAAACAATGGCGGATGATGGGCGACAATCAGGTTCAACCCCCGCTCTGCCGCCTCGTCAATCACATCCTCTGTGACGTCCAGACACAATAAAGCCCCTGTAACATCCGCCTCTGTCAACCCGATTTGCAAGCCGGAATTATCAAAATCGTCTTGCAACGGCAGCGGCGCGAACTGTTCAAGGGCAACAATAACCTCTTTAACTTTCATCCGTACCGGAATTTCCGCTGCAAAGGTAATGCAAACTGAATGAAACACAAAATAATTCCCTAATTATTTTATGATAACCATCCAAATCAAGAAGAACTGTTGCGTCAACTAAAGGGAAAGAATGCCGACACGCTATCCGCGATGTGGCAGCGGGTGACATCAGGAAGAAGGGCTACAGAGAGAGGAAAGCCGAAGGGATAAATGCACTCAACATGGGTAAAACCAGCTGAAAGAAGTTGCTCTTTATCTTCTACTTGCCCGGCAAGGAGAATAACAGGGACGTGTTGACGCTGGGCTCTGCGGAGGATGCCCATGGGTACCTTCCCCATTAGTGTCTGAAGGTCTGCCCTGCCCTCGCCCGTAATCACCAAAGAGACATCAACAAGGAGGGCGTCGAAGCCTACAGCATCCAACAGAAGGTCAATACCTGAACGTCGCTCAGCATGGAGATATTGCATGAAGGCATAGCCAAGGCCTCCTGCGGCTCCAGCGCCAGGTTTGTTAGAGCAGTCGTAGCCCATGCGTCGGGCTGACTCTTCCGCAAAGGTACGAGCACGGCTGTCCAATTCTGCCACCATCGCTGGCGTGGCTCCTTTCTGCGGAGCAAAGACATAAGCCGCGCCCTCCGGGCCAAAGAGCGGGTTGACGACATCAGTACCTAGCGTGATGCGAACATCTGCAAAGGGTTCGAGCGCTGTGCCAAAAGCATCGTGCAAGGCACGAATCATACCACATCCGGCATCACTTGTAGCGCTTCCTCCCAATCCTACAAGGATATCGCGACATCCTCGATAAACAGCATCTGCAATAAGCTGCCCTGTGCCGTAGCTGCTGGTCAACAGCGGATTGCGCTCGTTAGCTTGAAGCAACGTCAGCCCGCTGGCTCGAGCGATTTCAATGACGGCCCGACTGCCCTGAACCAAATACTTCGCTTGAATGGGGCGCATCAGAGGGTCGCAAACGGAAATCTCAACAAAAGTTCCCCCACTTGCCGCATAAAAAGCATCCAGCCATCCTTCGCCTCCATCGCTGACAGGCAGGGAAATCACCTCCGCATCGGGCAAAGTTCGCGATACGCCCTCCCTTGCGGCAGCATTCGCCTCCGCCGAAGTAAGGCAGCCTTTGAAGGAATCAAAAGCGAGGAGGATACGCATGATTTAGGTTAAGGGTTAAGGGTTAATGGTTAAAGGTTAGGGATTAAGGCGAATGGCGTTGATGATGCGGGGGCAACGAATACCTTCGCGACGGGCGGAATAGAAACGGTCGTTATGCGTATAAGTACAGAGACCGGCCGTCTGTATGTTAGCATCCTGCAAGCCGCTCTCCGTCAACAGCCAGCGATTGGCCTGCCAAAGGTCAATATGATGTCCACCCTGCATGGTATCAGGAATGCGCGGGCCTCGGAAAGAATATATCTTTTCCATCGGAAAGCCCGCATCCCTGAAAGCCTCCACAACTTCCTCTCCTATCTGGAAACTATCGAAACCGATGCCTGGGCCAATAACCGCATGAACATCGGCAGGAACGGTTCCAAAACGGGAGGACATTTCCCGAATAGCCTTTGCCGTGATTCCAAGCACAGTTCCACGCCATCCGGCATGAACGGCGCAGACGGCAGGGCGCACAGGGTCGTAGAGAAGCACGGGGATACAGTCGGCCGTGCGCGCACCGATGGCAATGCCAGGCACGTCGGTCATCAGGGCATCGATGCCCTCCAAATCTTCGCGAGTGAGCGATGGCGAATCAACGTATGCAATCCTATCGCCGTGAACCTGATGGGCTTGGACAACAGGAAAGGGAAGTTCTGCCCCGCGCTGCGTGGAAAAGGCCGTCACTCCCAACCCAAGATTATAATATAATAAGGTATAGGCCACTTGACACACTCGTTATTCAATCCGCTTCCCAAACGGCATCAACGACAACCAGGCCAGCTTGAAATGTTGCATGCCGAAGGGAATCCCTACGATGGTGATACAGCAGAGAAGGCCGAACACGGCATGCATAGCCGCAATCTCCCACCAGCCAAGAGCTATCCACAGAATATTAAATAAAAGATATAAACATCCCGTCATGCTTTTCCCATCCTCAACCTTCCGGCCGAAAGGCCATAAAGCGAAAGAGCCGAACTTGATCAACTGCATGCCGAAAGGAATGCCGATAATGGAGATGCAAAAGAGCACCCCCACGAGCCAGTACATGATGGCTACTATCAGGCCGCCCAAAACGAACCAAAGTATATTACCCAGGAGTTTCATAGAAGGTAATGGTTTTTGTGGCAAAAGTACACGATTTTTGCTTTACGCGCAACTCTATCAAAGGAAAATTTGTTGGTTTGAAAGAATTGTTCTATCTTCGCGCAGTCGAATAAAAAAGAGAATGGAAGCAAAGAAGAAAGTTTTGATAGTGGCTCATCCGTATGAAATCGGACTGAAAAGGCTTGAAGAAAATAGCTTTCAGCGTAACGCAAGATCAGACGAACGGCCTACGATATATGTGCAAGGAAACAATACGGTAGCCATTGTGGGTATTGGGCTCCAAGAGGCAGGGGCATCTTTTGAACGAATGAAGGGAGAGGGACTGCTTGACGATGCCGATGTGTTATTGGCAGGTTCGGCAGGTTCTTATACCCTACCCGTCCTTCATACTGTGCAATGCGAATCGGGCTATCCGTCCCTTAATTCCCCCTATCCGAAGGGTGAAATCGTCTGCGTACACGAATTTGTTTCACCTAAAAGCCCCCATCCCGAATTACACGTCCCTGACACATGTTTTGACATGGAAAGCGAAGCCCTCCTTGCCGTATGCAAAGATGCTAACTTTCACTCACTGAGCATTGTAAAAATAATCTCCGATGATGGAAGCGGCTCGTTGGGCGACTGGGCAACCGTCTGCCAACAGCAGGTCCAGCCCTTGGTTTGGGAAGTAGCCGAATGGTTTTTCCTCAAAAATATGTTGTAGGACATATAAAAAAGTTTGGTCACATCGAAAAACCGCCGTACCTTTGCTGCCGTTATCCTAAAAACAATCTTTTTACCTTAAAAGACTAATACCTATTAGAATAGTTAAGGGTCTCTGTGAAGAGGCCCTTAACTATTAGTACCATACCGCGGCCTATGGAAATTTCTGGAAAGAAAATAAAGGTGATAATTCTTCGTTTGTACGGAGGAAATGATTACCTTTGCACCCGGTTTAGTAAATAAAAGGTTTATGGCAGAAATCGTCACACAGAAGAATCAGGAGAAAAAGTCACTCAACTTTATAGAGCAGATTGTGGAGCAAGACCTTGCCGAGGGCAAGAACGGCGGACGCATCCAGACGCGCTTTCCGCCCGAACCTAACGGCTACCTCCACATTGGCCACGCCAAAGCTATCTGCATGGATTTCGGTATCGCCGAACGCTATGGCGGCATCTGCAACCTGCGTTTTGACGACACCAATCCCACAAAAGAGAATGTGGAGTACGTCGATGCCATCATGGAGGACATCCAATGGCTGGGCTTTCAATGGGCCAACGTCTTCTATGCCAGCGACTATTTCCAACAGCTTTGGGACTTTGCCGTCGAACTCATCAAGGAGGGAAAAGCCTATATTGACGAACAGCCGCAGGAAGTCATCCTCTCCCAAAAGGGAACCCCCACGCAGCCCGGCATCGAAAGCCCTTACCGCAACCGCCCTGTGGAGGAGAGCCTCGCCTTGTTCGAGAAGATGAACAGCGGTGAGTTGGAGGAGGGCTCGATGGTGCTTCGCGCCAAGATAGACATGAGCCACAACAACATGCTCTTCCGCGACCCCATCATCTACCGTATTGTCAAGACGCCCCATCATCGCACAGGCGACAAATGGAAAGCCTACCCCATGTATGACTTCGCTCACGGACAAAGCGACTTCTTCGAGGGCGTTACCCATAGCCTCTGCACGCTTGAGTTTGTGCCCCACCGCCCACTCTACGACCTCTTTATCGATTGGCTGAAGAAAGGTGAAGACCTTGACGACAATCGTCCCAAACAGCGTGAATTCAATAAGCTGAACTTGAACTACACCCTACTTTCCAAGCGCAATCTGCTGGCTCTTGTACAAAACAAGATGGTAGATGGATGGGATGACCCACGCATGCCGACCATCTGCGGCTACCGTCGACGTGGCTACACACCCGAGGCCATTAAGTTGTTTGTGGATAAAATCGGCTATACGCTTTATGATGCCTTGAATGATATGGCGCTTATGGAATCTGCTTGCCGCGAAGACCTCAACCGTCGGGCAACCCGCGTCAGCGCCGTCATCGACCCCGTAAAGCTTATCGTCACCAACTATCCCGAGGATAAGACCGAACTTCTTGACGCTATAAACAACCCCGAAGACCCCGAGGCTGGAACTCATCAGATTACCTTCAGCCGCGAGCTTTGGATTGAACGCGAGGATTTCATGGAAGATGCGCCGAAGAAATACTTCCGTCTCACGCCAGGTCAGGAAGTACGTCTGAAGAATGCCTATATCGTTCTTTGCACAGGTTGCAAGAAGGATGCCGAAGGTCGCGTGGAAGAAATCTACTGCGAATATATTCCCAACACTAAAACAGGTGAAAGCGAATCGAATCGCCGAGTGCGCGGCACTATCCATTGGGTCAGCATAGCTCATGCCATTCAAGCTGAAGTGCGCCTCTACGACCGTCTTTGGCTGGTGGAGAATCCGCGTGACGAACTGGCACGACTCCGCGAAACAGGTCTCGAAGTCGTGGATGCCATGAAGCAGATGATGAATCCCAACTCGCTCGAAGTGCGCCCCTGCTGCTATGTGGAGGAATTCCTTGCCAACGCCCAGCCACTTGAGCATTTTCAGTTCCAGCGCATCGGTTACTTCTGCACCGACAAGAGCTCCACGTCCGATCACCTCGTCTTTAACCGCACCGTATCACTTAAAGACTCCTTCAAGCCTAAAGGATGACAGACAACGAATTCCAAGACATCCTCCAGCGTTACGAGAAAACTGTTTCATCGGGCAAACAAGCCTATTTTGATGCCGACGACATGCTTGACATCATCGACTGGTACATGGAAGAGGAGCGCGATGACGATGCTGACAAGGCCATTCGTTTCGCCCGGCACCTCCACCCTGCCAATACAGACATCTGCATGGCCGAGGCACGCTTACGCATCTATCAAGGCGACTATGATGCCGCTGCTAAAATAGTAACAGGTTTTAAGTCCAGCGATGAACCAGAATTGAACCTCTTGGCCAGCGACATTCTGCTTCATCGAGCCAACCAATGCGCAGACCCGCAGTTCCGCGACAAACTCATCTCGCTTTCAGAAAATGCCTATGAGTACGCGTTAATTCAAAGTGACAACGACCCAGGATTCTTCAGTTCCATCATCAGCCAGCATAGCCGTGAGGAACTTTTCGAACAAGCAAACTTTTGGATACAACGTGCTTTCAAGTCTTATCCTGAGCATCCAGCTATTCTCGATGCCTCCGCTCTTTGCTATGCGCTACAGGGACGGGCTCGGGAGGCCATCGAATTAGCCAATCGTCTTATTGACTGCGACCCTTACAATGCCCGTTCGTGGGGAATCCTCGGCGATATCCTGCACGACTTCGGCGATTACACCCAAGCACTCGATGCCTACGATTATGTCAAGGCCATCCGTCCTGACGAAATCCTCTCGGAGCAGAACATGGCCGATTGTCACTTTGCCCTGGGGCACTATGCCGAAGCCTATCGCCTTTACAAGTCGGCTTTGGAAAACTATGCGAAAGAAAACCTGACTCCTCCACCTTCTACCGATACTGACTTCATCCAATCTAAACTCGAAATCTGCGAAATCCGCATGAAAAAGGGTAAGAGTAAGGGTTAAAGATTAGAGTAACATTGAACAACACAAATAGAAAACAGTAAATCATCAAATAATTAAAGGAAGTATTATGTCCGCCTTCATACAATGGTGTCTTGCCCATCTCAATTATTATACCGTCCTCTTCCTGATGACGCTTGAGAGCACCGTATTCCCTATTCCCTCCGAGATTGTCGTTCCTCCAGCTGCTTATCATGCCGCAGCAACGGGCGAACTCAACGTTTTTCTGCTCATCCTCTTTGCCACCATCGGCGCCTGCCTCGGAGCTACCATTAACTACACCGTTTCGCTGCTTGTGGGCAAGCCCATCGTCTACGCCTTTGCCGACAGCAAAGTGGGACACCTATTATTATTAAATAAGGAGAAAGTGCAGAAAGCCGAGCGCTATTTCAATGCCCACGGAGCTATCTCCACTTTCATCGGACGACTCATACCCGTTATCCGTCACCTCATTTCCATTCCCGCGGGACTTGCCAAGATGCCTTATGGCCGCTTCATCGCCTTCACCGCTCTCGGTGCAGGTATCTGGAACTGCTTCCTTGCCGCTCTCGGCTACTATTTGCAACGCGTGTTACCCGAAGACCAGCTCGTCGATACCGTCACAAAGTATTCCCACGAAGTCGGCTATGGACTCCTTGCTCTTGTTATTCTCGCCATCGCCTACCTTATACTAAAGTCAAGGCTGAAGAAGAAAAAAGCTATTGAACAGTAAGATTTTTCTCAATTTCATTAAAAAAATCACATTTTTCTGCTTCATATAAAAATAAAGCATTATCTTTGCAGCCGAAAAAACAAAAACGAAAGAAAAAGCAATGACAACGAACACGCAGAAGTTCTACTTTTATTACTATTACTTTACTTTCAGAAGGGAGTGAAGCGGAACAGCGTGTACAACCAATAATAATGCAATCATTAAATCCCGCTCCACTCCCCAGTGAAGCGGGACTTTTTATAACTAATAATGAACAAAAAGAAATGAAGAAAGTTGCCATACAAGGAATAAAAGGGTCGTTCCACGACATTGCCACGCGGAAGTTCTTCGGCGAGGAAGAGATTGAGTTGGTGTGCTGCGACACGTTTGAGGATCTTTTCGAAGCCATGAAGAAAGACCCTGCTCTTCTCGGCATGGTAGCTATTGAAAATACCATTGCAGGAAGCCTGCTCCACAACTACGAGCTTCTGCGAGCCAGCCAACTTACTATCATCGGCGAGAAAAAACTGCATATTGAACACAGTCTCCTCTGCCTGCCCGAGGAAACGGAAGCAGACATCCGCGAAATCAACTCCCACCCTGTCGCGTTGATGCAATGCCGAGGTTTTCTCAAACAATACGCAGAATGCAAGATAGTGGAAACCAACGATACCGCCGGAGCCGCAGAAAGAATCAGCCAAATGAAGTTACATGGACATGCAGCCATCTGTTCCAAAGAAGCCGCCCCCATCTATGGTATGAAGGTGGTGCGTGAGGCTATCGAGGACAACAAGCACAATTTCACCCGTTTCCTCTGCCTTTGCGACCCTTGGAATGCTGACAGCCTGCGCGATGTCCGACAGACGAACAAGAGCAGCATCGTCTTCAGCGTTCCCCACGAGAAGGGTGAACTAAGTCACGTGCTGAGCGTGCTCTCTTACTACGACATCAATATGACAAAAATTCAGTCGCTACCCATCATCGGACACGAATGGGAGTATCTGTTCTACGTCGATATGACATTTACCGACTATGCCCGTTACCGTCAGAGCATCGAAGCCATCCGTCCATTAACACGTCAAATCAGCATACTTGGAGAATATGAAGCAGATTAATCCTCTTCCAGCCATCCGCCCGGCGGAGCGTCTGGAACACGTGAGTGAATATTATTTCAGCCGTAAGCTGAAGGAGATTGCCCAGCGTAATGCCCAGGGCGAGGACATCATCAGCCTTGCCATCGGCAGTCCTGACATGCCCCCTTCCCAAGATACCATCGCAACATTGTGCGAGCAAGCACAACGCGATGACGTACACGGCTACCAGCCCACCGTCGGCATCCCCGAGCTGCGCCAGGCAATGGCCGACTGGTACAAGCGTTGGTACGACGTAAATCTCGACTATCAGACGGAGATTCAGCCACTAATCGGCTCAAAGGAGGGTATCCTTCACGTCACGCTGGCCTTCTGTAATCCTGGCGACTCGGTACTGGTGCCTAATCCCGGCTACCCCACCTATACTTCCCTCTCGCGCCTACTTGGACAAAACATCATTTACTACGACCTCAAGCCCGAAAATGGCTGGCAGCCTGACTTTGACGCCCTTGAGCAGATGGACTCAAGCCACGTGAAGCTCATGTGGACAAACTATCCCCACATGCCGACAGGTGCTCCTGCCCGCCGCGAGACCTACGAACGGTTAGTGGCGTTTGCTCGCCGTCACAGCATCGTTATCGTCAACGACAACCCCTACAGTTTCATCCTCAACGACCATCCGCTGAGCATCCTGCAAGTGCCTGGTGCCAAGGAATGCTGCATCGAATTCAACTCCATGAGCAAAAGTCACAACATGCCCGGCTGGCGTGTGGGTATGCTCGCCACCAATGCTGAATTCGTTCGCTGGATCGTCAAGGTGAAGTCGAACATCGACAGCGGCACCTTCCGCCCCATCCAACTCGCTGCAGCAAAAGCTTACAGCAATTCTCCCGAATGGCATCGTCAGGCAAACATCACCATCTATCGCCGTCGTCGCACCATCGCCGAAGCCATCATGACACAGCTCGGCTGCTCGTTTGACCCTGCGCAAGTAGGCATGTTCCTTTGGGGGCGCATCCCCGACAGCTATGCCAACGCCGAGGAGCTGACGGAGCGCGTGCTGAACGAAGCCCACGTCTTCATCACTCCCGGTTTCATCTTCGGCTCCGCAGGCGAGCGCTACGTCCGCATCTCCCTCTGCGCCAAAGAGGAGAAGCTTAACGAAGCGTATATAAGAATTAAAGAATTAGCAAATAAATAATAGAAAAAAATATGGAACTTGACTTACAACCCCTCAATCTTCCTGGCGTGCCGACGGAACGTCCGCTGCTTATTGCGGGCCCGTGTAGCGCCGAAACCGAAGAACAAGTCCTCTCTACCGCCCGTCAACTGCGTGCAGCCGGCATCCACGTCTTCCGTGCCGGAGTATGGAAGCCGCGCACCAAACCCGGCGGTTTCGAAGGCCAAGGCGAAGCCGCTCTCCCTTGGATGAAGCGCGTGAAGGAAGAAACCAGCATGCTCACCTGCACAGAAGTCGCCACACCCCATCATGTGGAGCTGGCGCTCGAAGCGGGTATTGACGTGCTGTGGATAGGCGCCCGAACCAGCGCCAACCCCTTTGCCGTGCAGGAGCTGGCAAGCGCCCTGCGTGGCGTTGACGTGCCTGTGCTCTATAAGAACCCCGTCAACCCCGACCTTGAGTTGTGGATTGGCGGTATGCAGCGCCTCAATGCCGCAGGCATCCGTCGTCTGGCTACCATTCATCGCGGTTTCTCGTCGTTCGAGAAAACCATCTACCGCAATTTGCCCATGTGGCACGTGCCCATCGAGTTGCGCCGCCGCATCCCCGACCTGCCCATTCTCTGCGACCCTAGCCACATCGGCGGACGCCGCGAGCTCATCGCCTCGCTGGCACAGCAGGCTATGGACCTTGGCTTCGACGGACTTATCATCGAAAGCCACACCCATCCCGACGAAGCGTGGAGCGACGCCGCCCAGCAGATCACGCCCGAGGTACTAAGCATCATCCTCGATAACCTCGTCATCCGTAGCACAGCCGACACTACTGAGAGTCTGAAGACATTGCGCCGTCAGATTGACGAAATGGACAACGACCTCATCCAGCTGCTGTCCAAGCGTATGCGCGTCTGCCGTGAGATTGCTAACTTCAAAAAAGAGCACAGTATCGCCGTTGTCCAACCCAACCGCTACAGCGAAATACTCGACAAACGCGGCGCCCAGGGCGTGCTCTGCGGCATCGGAAGCGACTGCATCAAGACCGTCTTCGAAGCCATCCATACCGAAAGCGTCAGACAACAAATAGAAATAATAAACAACTAAAGTTAAGAGTTAAGAATTAAGAGTTAAGAAAAATAGCTTTGAAATGGAGCGTTGCTTACAAGACACTCTTTCTTAACTCTTAATTCTTAACTCTTAACTAAAATGCAACAGCTTATGAAAATCCTCG
Source organism: uncultured Bacteroidales bacterium (assembly GCA_947303715.1). Lineage (GTDB taxonomy): Bacteria > Bacteroidota > Bacteroidia > Bacteroidales > Bacteroidaceae > UBA1189. Next base: position 15,361 of record CAMYYY010000026.1, read on the forward strand.
TCCTCGGAGCCGGAAAGATGGGCTCATTCTTTATTGACTTGCTCAGTTTCGAGCATGAGACTGCCGTCTATGACATCGACGCCCGCCGCCTACGTTTCATGTACAACACCCAGCGCTTCACCTCTCTGGAGGAGATTGAGGCGTTCCGTCCTGAGCTGGTCATCAACGCCGTCTCGCTCGACCACACCCTCGATGTCTTCCGTAGCGTCACCCCTCACCTCCCCTCTGACTGCATACTCAGCGACATCGCCTCCGTCAAGACCGGGCTGAAAGAGTACTACGACTCATGCGGCTTCCGCTACGTCTCCACCCACCCCATGTTCGGCCCCACGTTTGCCAACCTCGGTGCCCTCCAGAACGAGAATGCCATCATCATCACCGAGGGCGATTACATGGGCCGCGTGCTCTTCCGCGACCTCTACAGCCGCCTCGGCCTCCACATCTGCGAGTACACCTTCCGCGAGCACGACGAGACGGTGGCCTACTCCCTCGCCATCCCCTTCGTCTCGACGTTCGTCTTTGCCGCCGTCATGAAGCATCAGGACGCCCCAGGCACCACCTTCCGCCGCCACCTCACCATTGCGCGCGGCGTGCTGGGCGAGGACCGAGCCCTGCTGCGCGAAATCCTCTTCAACCCCCACACCACCGCCCAGGTCTCGCGTATCCGCAGCCAACTTGCCGAACTCATCGACATCATCGACCGTCGCGACACTCCTGCCCTCGACGCCTACATCGACCAGATCAAGGCCAACGTAGCGAGCAACCAATAGAGGCATTGGCAGAGGCTCCTTTTCCCCTCTTTTTTCCACCACTCCCGGAAAAAAGAGGGAGTTTCTTTTTGTCGTTACAAAAGAAGTGATTATCTTTGCAATGCCAAAGGAAGAGATGTTTTCATCGCAATGGTTAAGAGTTTTCATCGCAATGAAAACTTTCTTTCATCGCAATGGTTTAATCTTTTCATCGCGATGAAAACTTTCTTTCATCGCGATGAAAAAAAGACGAAAGAAGGGAATGAATCTCTGAAAGCTGAAAAAGAAAAAACAACAAAGGATTATTAACCACGAAAAAAGAGTCTCATTATGTCAAAGATTAAATGTAAAGTAACACGGAGAAACTACGTGTCTGGCAGCGACTTGCAGCAGGAGAGCGTGCGCGTCTCGCCAGCCAGCTCAACAACCATCACCACCAGAATGCTGGCTGACGACATGCAGGAGTCCATGTCGCTCACCCGATCCGACATTGTGGCAGCCCTGGAAGGGCTCAGCCATTTCACAAAAGAAGCATTAGCGACAGGCGCCGTTGTGAAAATCAACGGCTTCGGGTCGTTCCAGCTCTCCTTCGGGCTGAAGGACCGTGTGGCAGCCGACAAGAAGGTGAAGGCGAACATGATTGAGGTGAAGGGAATCATCTTCCGCCCGTCAGACGAGTTCCTCGAAGAAATCAAGAAGGATGTCACATTCAGGGTAACTGACGACTGCCGCAACGCCCTTTCCGCCGCCGGCACCATCGAAGCCCTGCGCAGCTATATGGAGGAACGCCGCACGGAGGGAAAGGCCGAGCAAATCACCCTCAAGCAACTGAAAACACTCTGCCATTGCTCCTACTCCACCGCCTACCGCCGCCTCCGCGCCTTCCTGACCGACGGGCTGCTCGTCCGCTCTACAGACTACGCCGGAATCTTCGTCCCCGGCCCGGCATGGGCAGAATGACATTTGTGCAAAATGGGCATTTTCAAAGAAAAAAAGCAAAAAAACACAAAAACATTTGGCAGTTAGCGCAGAAAGCAGTAATTTCGCGGCCGATTTAGTCCGCACAGGCCCGGAGAAGTAGTCGCATGAGGCGGCTCGCCTGACGGAAAAACTTAAAATAGTTTTAGTTACAAAATGTACGCAATCGTAGAAATCAACGGACAGCAGTTCAAGGCCGAAGCAGGCAAGAAGTTGTTCGTGTACCACATTCAGCAGAGCGAGAGCGGCCAGACCGTAGAGTTCGACCGTGTGCTGCTGGTGGAGAATGAAGGAATCGTCACCGTGGGTGCCCCCACCGTCGAGGGAGCCAAGGTGGTGTGTGAAGTGAAGAGCCCGCTGGTGAAGGGCGACAAGGTCATCGTGTTCCACAAGCGCCGCCGCAAAGGCTATCGCAAGCTCAATGGCCATCGTCAGCAGTTCAGCGAGATCGTTGTGAAGGAAGTTGTCGCTTAAAACCGACGCATGGTTTAACCCTTAAAACGAGAAAAGATTATGGCACATAAGAAAGGTGTAGGTAGTTCTAAGAACGGCCGTGAATCAGCCAGCAAACGTCTGGGCGTCAAGATTTGGGGTGGTCAGTTCTGCAAGGCGGGCAACATCATCGTCCGTCAGCGCGGCACAGTCCATCATCCCGGTACCAACATGGGCATGGGCAGCGACCACACGCTGTATGCCCTCTGCGACGGAACCGTCAGCTTCAAGCGCGGACATGGCGACAGAAGCTATGTCTCCGTAATCCCCGCTGAAAAGCCCGAGGCTTAGCAAGTCAAGAGTAAGGAGTTAAGAGTTAAGAAAAAAGTTTTGCTGTGGGGAGACTACACGCGAGACATTTTTTCTTAACTCTTAATTCTTAATTGAATTTTTATTCCTAATTCCTCATTCCTAATTTCAATTTTTTACCGTGCTTACCTTAAAGCAAATCACCGAACAGACCGAGCAGACCGTGAAGGGTCTGGAGAAAAAGCACTTCAAAGGTGCTCAGGAAGCCGTTGACCAAGTTATAGCCCTCGATAAGGTGCGCCGCACATCGCAGACGGCGCTGGACCGCAACCTCGCCGATGCCAAAAAGCTTGCCGCACAAATCGGCATGCTGATGAAGCAGGGCAAGCGCGACGAGGCTGAAGCCGTCAAGGCTGAAGTTGCCGCACTTAAAGAGAAGAACCACATCCTCGAGGAGGAGATGACGCGCGCCGCTGCCGACATGCAGACCGTGCTCTATACTATCCCTAACCTGCCCTACGACGAAGTCCCCGAAGGTTTTGGCGCCGAGGATAACCATGTGGTGAAAAGCAACCTCAAGGAATGTACCGCCGGCGATACCGTAGGGAACTGGGACGTCAACCCCAAGCTGGGCATTGACAATCCTCTTCCCCATTGGGAACTGGCGCGGAAATACAACCTCATCGACTTCGACCTGGGCGTGAAGATAACCGGTGCAGGCTTCCCCGTCTATATCGGCAAGGGTGCCCAACTGCAAAGGGCTCTTATCAATTTCTTTCTCGCTGAGGCTAACAAGAGCGGCTATACGGAAATCATGCCGCCAACGGTAGTCAACGCCGCCTCGGGCTACGGCACAGGCCAGCTGCCCGACAAGGAGGGACAGATGTACCATTGCGAAGTGGACGACTTCTACCTCATCCCTACTGCCGAGGTGCCCGTCACGAACATCTATCGCGACGTGATTCTTGACGAAAAGGAACTGCCTGTCAAGAACTGCGCCTACACGGAGTGTTTCCGCCGCGAGGCCGGATCGTACGGCAAAGACGTGCGCGGACTGAACCGCCTGCACGAGTTCTCAAAGATTGAGATAGTGCGCATCGACAAGCCTGAGCACTCGAAGGAGAGCCACAAGGAGATGCTGGAGCATGTGGAGGGGTTGCTGAAGAAACTGGAACTTCCCTATCGGATCCTGCTGCTCTGCGGTGGCGACCAGAGCTTTACGAGTGCCATCTGCTACGACTTCGAAGTCTATTCCGAGGCTCAGGGACGCTGGCTGGAGGTATCGTCCGTCAGCAATTTCGACAGCTATCAGGCCAACCGTCTGAAGTGCCGCTTCCGCCGTGCCGAGACGGGCAAGATTGAGCTCTGCCACACGCTGAACGGCTCGGCCCTCGCCCTGCCGCGCATCGTTGCCGCTCTGCTCGAAAACAACCAGACGCCCGAAGGCATCCGCATCCCCGCAGCCCTTGTCCCCTACACAGGATTCGACATCATCAGCTAAGCTCTCATCGACATGTCCAAAAACGAAGTCACGCCCGAACAAGCCATCGCCTACATCAGCGACCTCTGGGAACTGCTGACTGCTGAGCAGAAAGCGCTCATGCAGAAAAATATCAGCGTGCGCAGCTACAAGAAACACGAGGTCATTTATTCGGAGCGTGAGCTGCCCGAACGACTGCTCTGCGTGCTGGAGGGCAAGGTGAAAATCTACCGCGAAGGCATTGGCGGACGTACTCAGATTATGCGCATGATTACAAGTGTGGGCTACTTCGGCTACCGCGCCTACTTCGCCGGCGAACGATATGTAACAAATGCCAAGGCGTTCGAGCCCTCCATCATCTGCTCATTTCCCATGCAGGTGGTGGAGAAGGTAGTGCGAGAGAACAACCGCGTGGCGTTCTTCTTCATCCATCGGCTGGCCTACGACTTGGGAGAATCGGATGCCCGTACCGTCAACTTGACGCAGAAGCATATCCGCGGCCGACTGGCAGAAAATCTGCTCTTCCTGAAGGAGAACTACGGCCTCGAAGCCGACGGCGCCACCATCAGCGTCTATCTCTCGCGACAAGACTTGGCCAGCCTCTCCAACATGACCACCGCCAACGCCATCCGCACCCTCTCCAGCTTTGCCTCCGAACGCATCATCGCCATTGACGGACGCAAGATTAAGATCATCGACGAAGAACGTCTGCGCCGCATAAGTAAGATTGGGTAGAGAATTGGCTATAGAGTGCTGCAGACAAATCGCAATAAAAAAAAACGTCAAATCGTAAAATACAAATAAGGTGTTTGAGAATTTAAGCGAACGATTAGAGAAATCATTCAAAATACTGAAAGGTGAGGGAAAAATCACCGAGGTGAATGTGGCGGAAACGCTGAAAGACGTCCGCAAAGCTCTGCTTGATGCCGATGTCAACTACAAGGTTGCCAAGTCGTTCACCGATACCGTCAAGGAAAAGGCACTCGGACAGAACGTGCTTACCTCCGTACGCCCCTCGCAACTGATGGTGAAGATTGTCCACGATGAGCTAACTTCGCTTATGGGTGGCGAGACGGCCGAGCTGGAGCTGAAAGGACACCCTTCAGTTATCCTGATGAGCGGTCTTCAGGGCTCTGGTAAGACCACCATGAGCGCTAAGTTGGCTACCCTGCTCAAGAACAAGCGCCACAAACGTCCTCTGCTGGCTGCCTGCGACGTCTATCGTCCTGCCGCTATAGACCAGTTGTGCGTGTTAGGCGAACAGATTGAGGTGCCCGTCTATAAGGAGATCGGCAACAACAATCCTGTGCTGATTGCCCAGAATGCCATTCACGAAGCCAAAGCAAAGGGTAACGACGTCGTGATTGTTGATACCGCCGGACGTCTGGCTATCGACGAACAGATGATGCAGGAGATTGCAGCCATCAAGGAGGCTGTTACCCCTGACGTCATCCTCTTTGTCGTTGACTCGATGACGGGTCAGGACGCCGTCAACACCGCCAAGGAATTTAATGAGCGGCTTGACTTCACAGGCGTTGTCCTCACCAAGCTCGATGGCGACACCCGCGGTGGTGCTGCCCTCTCCATCCGCACGGTGGTTGACAAACCCATCATGTTTGTCGGTACGGGCGAGAAGATGGAAGCCCTCGACGTGTTCCACCCCAACCGTATGGCCGACCGTATCCTCGGTATGGGCGACATCGTCAGCTTTGTGGAGCGTGCACAGGAACAATACGACGAGAAAGAAGCCCGCGAGCTTAGCCGCAAGCTGGCCAAGAACCAGTTTGACTTCAACGACTTCCGTGCCCAGATTGCCCAAATCAAAAAGATGGGTAATATCAAGGACCTTATGGGTATGATTCCCGGCGTGGGAAAAGCCATCAAGGACATCGACATTAACGACGATGCTTTCAAGAGCATCGAGGCGATCATCAGCTCCATGACTCCCAAGGAACGCGAGCATCCCGAAATCATTAACGGAAGCCGACGCGATCGTATCGCCAAGGGTAGCGGCACAAGCATACAGGAGGTGAACCGCCTGCTGAAGCAGTTCGACGACATGAAGAAGATGATGAAGACCGTCTCTAATACGCCTAGGGGACGAATGCCGAAGCTGAAGAGAAGATAGCACTCATTTCCACTTTAATTCAGACGCCCTGTGCGCCTGAATTTTATTTTGTTTTATTTACAACTTAAAACCATCCAAAGATGACACTGATTGACGGAAAAGCAACCAGCGAACAGATTAAGCAAGAGATTGCTGCCGAAGTGGCGGCACGTATCAGCCGAGGCGAAAAGCGACCCCATTTGGCTGCCATCCTCGTCGGACATGACGGCGGCAGCGAAACCTACGTGGCTAACAAAGTGAAGGCATGCGAAGTGTGTGGCTTCAAATCGACCCTCATCCGCTACGAGGACGACGTCACCGAGGACGTACTGCTGCAGAAAATCGACGAATTAAACAACGACGAGGACGTCGACGGCTTTATCGTCCAGCTGCCCCTCCCCCGCCACATCAACGAACAGCACATCATCGAAGCTATTGACTACCGCAAGGACGTCGATGGCTTCCACCCCGTCAACGTAGGCCGCATGTCCATCGGCCTTCCTTGCTTTGTCAGCGCCACACCCGCTGGTATTCTGGAGCTGTTGCGCCGCTATGATATCCCCACTTCGGGTAAGAAGTGTGTGATTCTTGGCCGTAGCAACATCGTCGGTAAGCCGATGGCTACGCTGATGATGCAGAAGCATACCCCAGGCGACGCTACGGTCACCGTCTGCCATAGCCATTCTACAAACCTTGTGGAAGAGTGCCGTCAGGCCGATATTCTTATTGCCGCTATGGGACAGCCCAACTTCGTGAAAGCCGATATGATAAAAGAAGGCGCTGTAGTCATTGATGTCGGCACGACACGTGTTCCTGACGCCACGCGCAAGAGCGGATTCAAACTCACGGGCGACGTCAAGTTCGAAGAAGTTGCCCCCAAGTGCTCCTTCATCACTCCCGTCCCCGGCGGCGTGGGCCCCATGACCATCTGCTCATTGATGTTGAACACACTCAAAGCAGCCAAACACCTATTCTGAATGAGGAAAGCTGCCATATTATTGTTCTTCTGCGTAAGTACCGCTTTTGCACAAGACGAAGCTACGCTGCTTTTCGTGGGTGACCTGATGCAGCATAGCCCGCAATTCAAGCGAGCGCAGCAGCCTGATGGCAGTTTCAATTACGACATCTGCTTTGAGGAAGTAAAGCCCCACATCGAGGCTGCCGACATAGCCATCGGTAATCTCGAAGTCACGCTTGGAGGACCTCCCTACACGGGCTATCCCTGTTTCAGCGCCCCTGACGACTGGCTTTGGGCCATCAAAAAGACAGGATTCGACGTGCTTACAACGTCTAACAACCATTGCCTCGACAGAGGCCGAAAGGGATTGGAGCGCACGCTGATGATGACGGATTCAGCGAGAGTCCAAACGCTGGGCACTTATCGAAACGCCGAGGAGCGGCTGAAGCGCTATCCCCTGCTTATAGAGAAAAACGGCATACGATTTGTTTTCCTCACCTATACCTACGACATGAATGGCTTCGAGGTGGAGGAGCCCAACGTCGTCAACGTTATCGACACATTGATGATGAAACGGGATATCCTCATCGCCCGCTCCATGCGGCCCGACATTATCATTGCAATCATGCATTGGGGAACGGAATACAAACTACTGCCCGACAAGGACCAGCGGTCGAACGCCCAATGGTTGCTTGAGCAGGGCGTTGACCACATCATCGGAGGACATCCCCACGTCATCCAGCCCACGGAGTATTTCCCTTATCCCGACAAACCCGACTACCACCTCGTTGTCTGGTCGCAAGGAAACTTCATCTCCAACATGAGTGCCCCGCACACTACTGAAGGAACAATGATTACGCTTACTTTCCGCAAGACAGGACTGGTTACCCGTCTCACAGAATACGATTGCAAGGTGGTTCAAACCACAAGACCCGATTATCGCCTTTTAATCATAGACTAATATGGCAGAAAACACCTTACTTGACAAGTTGGATGCCCTTACCGGCAAATACGAGGAGATAGAACTCCTCATTACCGACCCTGCCGTCATTGCCGACATGCGGCGCTTTGTCAAACTGAATAAAGAATACAAGGAGCTTGGTGCGCTGATGGATGCCCGCAAGCGCTATCGCCAGTTGCTCAGCACACTGGAGGAATCACATATGATGATGGCCGATGAATCCGACCCCGAAATGAGGGAGATGGCTCGCGAGGAGTTCGAGAGCTGCAACCGCCAGATACCCGAGATGGAGGAGGAAATCAAGCTGCTGCTCATCCCTGCCGACCCTGAGGACGAGAAGAACGTCATTATGGAAATCCGCGGCGGCACGGGAGGCGACGAAGCAGCCCTCTTCGCCGGCGACCTTTTCAAGATGTACAGCAAGTACTGCGAGTCAAAAGGCTGGAAGGTCGAAGTCAGTTCCTTCAGCGAAGGCACCGTGGGTGGTTTCAAGGAGATCATTTTCAGCGTCACGGGCGACAAGGTCTATGGCACGCTGAAGTATGAGAGCGGTGTGCACCGCGTGCAGCGCATTCCCGTTACGGAGACGCAGGGACGTGTCCACACCAGCGCCGCCACCGTAGCTTGTCTGCCCGAAGCCGATGCCTTCGAGGTGGAAATCAACGAGGGCGAAATCCGCTGGGATACCTTCCGCTCAAGTGGTGCCGGTGGGCAAAATGTCAACAAAGTAGAGTCAGGTGTTCGTCTGCGCTACAACTGGCGGAATCCCATCACGGGAGTCACAGAGGAGATTCTTATTGAATGTACGGAGACCCGTGACCAGCCTAAGAACAAAGAACGTGCCCTGGCCCGGCTGCGCACCTTCATCTACGACAAGGAGCATCAGAAGTACATCGACGACATCGCCTCGAAGCGCAAGACCATGGTCAGTACCGGCGACCGCTCCGCCAAAATCCGCACCTACAACTACCCGCAGGGCCGAATCACCGACCATCGTATCAACTACACCATTTACAACCTCGCCGCATTCATGAACGGCGACATTCAGGACTGCATCGACCACCTCATCATTGCCGAGAATGCCGAACGGCTGAAAGCCTCGGAACTGTAATGAATTACAAAAAGCTATTATCTTTTCACTAATCACTATTCACTAATCACTATAATTCCCATGACTCGCCAGCAATTATTTGAATCCATAAAGGAGAGGAAATCGTTCCTCTGCGTAGGGCTTGACTCCGACATTCGTAAGCTCCCCAAGCATCTTCTTGAGGACGAGGACGACCCCGTCTTCGCCTTCAACCGCGCCATCATCGATGCCACAGCCGACGTTTGCGTTGCCTATAAGCCCAACCTTGCCTTCTTCGAGTGCAATGGGCTGGCGGGCTGGCAGTCCTACGAGCGCACCATTCGTTATCTGCACAAGCACTACCCCTCCCACTTCATTATTGCTGACGCCAAGCGCGGCGACATTGGCAACACCTCGCAGATGTACGCTCGCAGTTTTTTCGAGGAGCAGGATGTCGATGCCGTCACCGTTGCCCCCTATATGGGTGAGGACAGCGTCAGCCCATTTTTCGGCTACAAAGGTAAGTGGGTCGTGATGCTTGCCCTGACCTCCAACAAGGGCTCATTGGACTTCCAGCTCTGCGAGGACAGCACTGGCGAGAGGCTCTTCGAGAAGGTGCTGCGCAAATCCCTGCAATGGGCGGATGAGGACAACATGATGTACGTCGTCGGAGCCACGCGCGGCAGCCTGTTCCAGGATGTGCGCCGTATCGTTCCCCGACATTTCCTGCTTGTTCCTGGCGTGGGCGCACAAGGAGGCTCGCTCCAGGAAGTCTGCCGCTATGGCATGAACGACACATGCGGCCTGCTTGTCAATTCCAGTCGCGGCATCATCTTTGCTGACGCCACTGAACGCTTCGCCGACGCCAGCCGCGCGAAGGCCATCGAGTTGCAGCAGCAGATGGAGACTATTTTAAAGGAAAGTAGATTGCTATGACCAAAGTAAAAATCATCAACGACCCCGTCTTCGGCTTCATCAACATCCCCAAGGGGCTGCTCTACGACGTTCTCACCCACCCTGTCCTTCAGCGTCTCAGCCGCATCCGTCAGTTGGGACTCTCATCGTTTGTCTATCCAGGTGCGCAGCACACCCGCTTTCAGCACTCCGTGGGAGCCTACTACCTGATGTGCGAAGCCATTGCCAGTCTGCGCGCCAAGGGTGTGGCGATTACCGACGACGAGGCCGAGGCCGTCGAGTCCGCCATCCTGATGCACGACATTGGGCACGGCCCGTTCTCCCACGTCCTTGAGCACACCCTTGTCCACGGCATCAGCCACGAAGACATCTCCCTGCTGCTTATGGAAAGGATGAACCGCGACTTGTCAGGACGCCTCAGTCTGGCCATACGCATCTACCGCGACGAATACCACAAGCGCTTCCTCCACCAGCTTGTCAGCAGCCAGTTGGATATGGATCGTCTCGACTACCTACGTCGCGACAGCTTCTTTACGGGCGTCACCGAGGGGAATATCGGCTCCGCGCGCATCATCAAAATGCTTAATGTGCTCGATGACCACCTCGTGGTGGAGAAGAAGGGCATCTACTCCATCGAGAATTTCCTCACCGCCCGCCGACTGATGTACTGGCAAGTCTATCTCCACAAGACCTCCGTAGCCGCCGAGGAGATGCTGCGCGGCGTCCTCAGTCGCGCTTCGGAGCTGGCAGCTAAGGGCACTGAGCTTTTCTGCTCCCCCGCCTTGCGCTATTTCCTCTACAACCGCATCACGGGCGACACCTTCGCCGCGCATCCCGAATGCCTCGAAACCTTCATTCAGCTCGACGACAACGACATCTGGTGTGCGCTGAAGGTCTGGCAGGGTAATGCCGACGTCATCCTCTCCACACTCTCGCGCGGGCTTGTGGGCCGCCGACTTTTCAAAGTGGAGATTGACGCCGAGCCGTTTGACACCGCCTATACGGACAGCCTTACGGAGCGCATCGCCTCGCGGCTCGGCATCCCCGTGAGTGCCGCCGCCCACTATATGCTCACCCACGCCACGTTGCAGAAGGACATGTACTCCGCCACCGACGACAAGATTGAGATTCTCTTCCCCGACGGCACCGTGCGCGACATCGCCGAGGCATCCGACATGCTCAACGTCTCCCTCCTTGAAAAGAAGGTCCGCAAGTACATCCTCTGTTATTACAGGCTTTAGACACGCCATTCCACTGGAATAAAAAATTAGCGTCAAACTTCCAGCGCGCGACGCAGTCTTTTATCAGATTGTTTGCAGCCTTTCACCAACAAGGGAATGCCCTTTGAGGCGAAATGCTAATAAATGTGACTTTTTGCCCCCTCGGCTTGGGCGGTTCGTTTTTTATTCGTACTTTTGCCGCAAATAATAACACTGCGAAACAGAACATGGAATTTTCAGCGCAACAGATAGCAGCATTCGTCGGGGGTACCGTTGAGGGAGATGCAAACGCTGTGGTGCACACATTTGCCAAAATAGAAGAGGCAACGGAGGGCTCGCTGACCTTCCTTTCCAACCCCAAATATACGCCATACATTTACACTACGAAGGCAACGATTGTGCTGGTGAACAACGACTTCGAATCCGAGCAACCTATCACAGCTACGCTCATCAGGACTGCCAATGCTTACGAGAGCCTGGCGCGGCTGATGACGCTCTACAACGCCTCGCAGACACGCACGGCCGAGGTAAGCTCGCTGGCCTACGTCGATAAGACGGCCCGCATCGGTGAGGGCGTCAGCATTGCCCCGTTCGTCTATATAGGCAAGAACGTGGAGATTGGCGAGGGCACGGTGCTGAATCCGCATGTCGTCATCTACGACGGCTGCAAGGTGGGTGCGCATTGTACGCTCCACGCGGGCTGCGTGATCGGCGCTGACGGGTTTGGCTTCGCTCCTGCTGCCGACGGCTACGACAAGATTCCTCAAATCGGCAACGTTGTCATCGAGGACAACGTGGAAATCGGCGCCAATACATGTATCGACCGTGCCACAATGGGCTCGACGATTATCCACAAGGGTGCCAAGCTGGATAACCTCATCCAAGTGGCGCACAACGTGATGGTGGGTAGCAACACCGTGATGGCTGCTCAGAGCGGCATTGCAGGCTCCACGAAGGTGGGCGAATGGTGTATGATAGGTGGCGGCGCTGGCATCACTGGCCACGTCACCATCGGCAATCGCGTGCAGGCAGGTGCCCACTCGGGCATCACGGGCAACGTAAAGGACGGTACCACCGTCAGCGGCTATCCCCACATGGAACAGCACAAGTTCCGCCGCAGCTACGCCGCATTGCGCAGCCTGCCCGAGATGATGACGGAACTGAATGCCTTGAGAAAGGAAGTCGAGGCACTGAAAAAAAAGATTGAAGACTGAAGAATGAACCAGAAAACCCTGAAAGAATCGTTCTCCCTAACAGGCAAGGGACTGCACACGGGCTTGAAGCTGACTGTGGAGTTCTGCCCTGCCCCAGAGAACTTCGGATATCAGATACAGAGGACTGACATCGAGGGTTCAGCCCTTATCCCCGCGCTGGCCGACCACGTGGCAGATACCAGCCGCAGTACCGTCCTCAGCAACGGACAAGAGCACGTGGGTACCATCGAACACGGCCTCTCGGCCCTCTACGCTCTGGGCATCGACAACTGCCTGATGAAGGTTAACGGCCCCGAGTTCCCCATCCTCGACGGTAGCGCTCGCTTCTACGTGGAGAACATCCGCCGCGTGGGTCTCGTCCGTCAGGAGGCGCGGAAGCAAGTGTTCGTTGTCGATGAGCCTATTGAGCTATTCGACGACAAGCGCGGCTCGCGACTGATACTTGAACCCGCCGACGAGTTCAGCGTCAGCATCGTCATATCGTTTGAAAACAGCATCATCAGCGACCAACACGCCGAGCTGCACCACCTGAGCGAATATGCCGACGAGTATGCCTCGGCCCGCACGTTTGTCTTCGTGCGCGACCTGGAGCCGCTGCTCGGTGCAGGCCTTATCAAGGGTGGCGACCTCGACAACGCCATCGTCATCTACGAGCGCAAGCTCTCGCAGGAGAAGTACGACCAGCTGGCTGACATCATGAAAGTGCCCCGTATGGACGCCAACGTGATGGGCTACATCATGCATCGTCCGCTGGTGTGGGACAACGAGCCTGCACGCCATAAGCTGCTCGACATCATCGGCGACATCTCCTTGGTGGGCTTTCCTATCCAGGGCCGCATCACTGCCATCAAGCCTGGGCACTCCGTCAACACCGCCTTCGCCCGCCTGGTGCGCAAGCATATTCACGCCACAACCCCCATTGTCGTCTAACTCCTCATTCCTATTTCCTAATTTTATAATTTTCTATATGATTAGTCCCTTAGCCCATATACATCCCGAAGCCGTCATTGGCGACAACTGCGAAATCGGTCCCTTCGTCTATATTGACAAGGGCGTCGTCATCGGCTCGGACAACGTCATTATGCCCCACGCCACACTGCTCGACGGCACACGTATGGGCAACGGCAATCAGGTGTTCCCAGGTGCTGTAATCGGTGCCATCCCCCAGGACCTGAAGTTCAAGGGCGAGGAGACCACCGCCGAGATTGGCGATAACAACCGCATCCGCGAGAACGTCACCATCAACCGCGGCACCGCCTCGAAGGGCAAGACGGTCGTTGGCAGCAACAACCTGCTGATGGAGGGAATGCACGTGGCTCACGACTGCGTGGTCGGCAACGGCTGTATCATCGGCAACCAGACCAAGCTAGGCGGAGAGGTGGTCATTGACGACTTCGCCACCATCAGCGCCGTAGTGCTGGTCCATCAGTTCTGCCACGTGGGCAGCTATGTGATGGTGCAGGGCGGCTGCCGCAGTCCCAAGGACATCCCTCCCTACATCATTGCCGCACGCGAACCCATCGCCTACTGCGGCATCAACCTCATCGGCTTGCGCCGCAGGGGATTCTCCGCCGAGCAAATCGAGAAAATCCACACCGCCTACCGCTACATCTACCAGAGCGGAATGAACGTCACCCAAGCACTGAAGCACATCCAGGCGGAGATGGAAATCACGCCCGAAGTCGAACGCATCATCGACTTCATCAACCACGCCGACCGCGGCATCATCAAATCTGACGATATCTAATTCCTTAAAATACAACAACGATGGTTTACAGATTTACGCTCATCTCCGACGAAGTTGACCATTTCCTTCGCGAGATACAGATTGACCCCGAAGCCACATTCCTTGACTTCCACAAAGCCATACTGAGCGCCGTCGGCTATCCCGACGACCAGATGACGTCCTTCTTCATTTGCAGCGACAACTGGGAGAAAGAGACCGAAATCACCCTTGAAGATATGGGCGTCGGCTCCGACGAAGACAGCTGGGTGATGCAGGACACGGTCATCAGCGAACTTGTCGAGGACGAGAAGCAACGGCTCATCTACGTCTTCGACCCTCTGGCAGAGCGGGTGTTCTTCATTGAGCTCAGCGAAATCATCACGGGCAAGAACCTGAAAGCCCCCGTCTGCACCAAGAAACAAGGCGATGCCCCTGCCCAGACACTGGATTTCGACCAGTTGATGAACATAGGCACCTCGGGCTCCACCTCCCTTGACCTTGACGACGACTTCGGCGACGACAGCGGATTTGACCTGGATGAACTCGACCCCGAAGGAATGGACTTCATCGACGACAGCTTCAACGCCAGCGAAGACATCCTCTGATGGGACGTCTGGTGGTACTGCTCGGCCCTACGGGTGTCGGCAAGACAGAACTCAGCTATGCGATTGCAGAACACCTGCAATCGCCTGTCATTTCAGCCGATAGCCGACAGCTCTACCGCGATATGCGCATCGGGACAGCCGCTCCCACGGACGAGCAGCTTCGTCGGTGCAAGCACTACTTCATCGGCACGCTGGGCATTGACGATTACTACAGCGCAGCGATGTACGAAGCCGATATGCTCAGCCTCACAGCCAGCCTCTTCCCCACCCATCCCGACCTGCTGCTTACGGGCGGCAGTATGATGTACATCGACGCTGTGTGCAACGGCATTGACGATATCCCCACCGTGGACACCGAGACACGCGCCACGCTGCTTGAACGCTACCACAACGAAGGCCTCGAGCCGCTTGTGCAGGAGCTGCGTTTGCTTGACCCCGACTACTACGCCATCGTGGACCAGAAGAACCCCAAGCGTGTCCTCCACGCCCTGGAAATCTGCTATATGACGGGCCGCACCTACACTTCGTTCCGCACAGGTAACGGACGCACCCTTGCATCTTTGCAACCTTTGCACCCGCGTCCCTTCTCCATCGTGAAGATTGGCCTCACCCGTCCCCGTGAAGAGCTCTACGCCCGCATCAATGCCCGCGTGGACCAAATGATGGCCGACGGACTGCTGGACGAAGCACGAAGGCTCTTTTCAGAAGTCAACAAGTCAACGAGTCAGCAAGTCAACAAACAGGGAGTCCCCAATGCCCTGAACACCGTGGGGTATAAGGAGTTGTTCGCCTACTTCAAGGGCGAATTGACGCTGGACTTCGCCGTGGAGAAAATCAAGCAGAACACCCGCATCTACTCCCGCAAGCAAATGACGTGGTTCCGCCGCGACCCGTCCATCCACTGGTTCCACCCCGATGCCAAGGACGACATCCTCGCCTTCCTCGATGAGGGACAACCCAAGAAATCATAGGAATCCATAGGAAGCCCTATAATACCATAGAAACCCCTAAAAACGTCTTTCATGAAAAAGCTCCTTCTCCTCACTCTTTCCCTGCTGCTTCTGCTGCCGCTGACGGCGGACGCAAAGAAGAAAAAAGTCCTCCCCAAAACCGACCGCGAGGTCTGGGTGGAACAGCTCTACCAGATGGCAGCCCCTGTACTCAGCGCAATGGCTGAGGGACGTCTCCAACAGGAAATGTCGCTCGAAAAGGGCACCCTCGAACTCAGTCCCACGTGGGACGGACGTGACAAGCGCGTCAGCTATATGGAAGCATTCGGGCGCCTGATGGCTGGCCTGACCCCTTGGCTCAGTCTCCCTGACGACGACACCGACGAGGGACAGAAACGCCGCCAGCTGCGCGAGTGGGCACTGAAGAGTTACGCCAACGCCGTTGACCCCGACAGTCCCGACTACCTCGGCTGGCAGTCAGGCGGACAGACGCTAGTCGATGCCGCCTACCTCGTGCAGAGCCTCTTCCGCGGCTACGATGCCCTCTGGCTGCCTCTGGACGAAGTCACCAAGCAGCGTTACATCCACGAACTGCAGGGACTTCACCGCTACGACCCGCCCTACACCAACTGGCTGCTCTTCGTGGCAATGGAGGAGTGCTTCCTGATGTACGTCGGTGCCGACTACGACCAGTACCGCATTCACCTCGCCCTCAACAAAGTGGAGGAATGGTACGTGGGCGACGGCTGGTACAGTGACGGCCCAGCCTTTGCCTTCGACTATTACAACAGCTACGTCATCCAGCCGATGTACGTCGATTGTCTGGAGATGATACGAGCCCGCAACCCGCGCGACAACTGGCTCACAAAGGCCACGGGCGAGCTGGGCGGCATCCAGAACCGCTACCGTCAGGCGGTACGCCGAATGCAGAAGTACGGCGTCATCCTCGAGCGGCTCATCAGCCCCGAGGGCACCTACCCCGTCGTCGGTCGCAGCATCCCCTATCGAATGGCAGTCTTTCAGCCACTGGCCCAGCTGGCCTGGCGCGAACAGCTTCCTGAAGAGCTGACGAACGGACAGGTCCGTGCGGGTATGACCGCTATCATGAAACAGATGTTCTGCCGCGAGGGTCGCAGCAACTTCAACGCGGGCGGCTACCTCACCATCGGCTTTGTCGGCAACCACCCCAACGTTGCCGACTGGTACACCAACAACGGCTCGCTCTACATTACCTCGCTCGCCTTCCTCCCCCTTGGCCTCCCTGCCGACCATCCCTTCTGGACAGACCCCGCCGAGAAATGGACCTCCAAGAAAGCCTGGGAGGGCGATGACTTCCCCAAGGACCACAAGTGGAACATTAATCCACAGAAGCTGTATTGGGAGTGATGAAAATTTAAAAATTAAGAATTAGGAATTAGGAAAATATGAAAAGCAAGGCATTTTATTATTCATTTCTCATTGTTTCATTGATACTCCTCTCCTGTCAGACAAAGCCGAAGTACGAGCTGGTGTGGGCAGAGGAGTTTGAGACGGAGGGTCGGCTTGACGAGGCCGACTGGAACTACGAACACGGCTTTGTCCGCAACCACGAGCACCAGTGGTACCAACAGGATAACGCCCGCATTGCCGACGGCTGCCTCGTCATCGAAGCCCGTCACGATAGTATCCCCAATCCTGGCTACAGGCCCAGACCCGACTCTGACCCCTCCCGTGATGGAAGGGAGCGGAGAAGAGGGCGCGACGACTGGCGCTCAAGCCGTCCCTACGCCGAGTATTCGTCAGCCTCGGTCAACACCCGCGGCAAGCACGAATGGCTCTACGGTCGGTTCGAGGTCCGCGCGAAGATTCCCACTGCCTCGGGCTCGTGGCCTGCCATCTGGACACTAGGCGTCAGCAAGCCCTGGCCGATGAACGGCGAGATTGACATTATGGAGTACTACCGCATCCGCGGCGTGCCCCACGTCCTCGCCAACGCCTGCTGGGCCAGCGAACCCAACCGCGGCCTCTGGAGCACGGGAGCCGTACCCTTCACCCACTTCACCGACCGCGACCCTGAGTGGGCTGACAAGTTCCACACGTGGCGAATGGACTGGGACGAGGACTACCTACGCCTCTACCTCGACGACGAGCTGCTGAACGAAGTGCCCATCTCCGAGAAGGCGTGCAGCGAACCGTCGCCTACGGGCTTCAAGCGCCTCGGCAAGGCAGGCGAATACAGCGAAGCGCTCTATGCGGCCTTCCACCAGCCCCACTACCTGCTGCTCAACCTTGCCATCGGTGGCGACAATGGCGGCGAGCCCGACCCCGCCGACTACCCCCTCCGCTACGAGATTGACTACGTCCGCATCTATCAGATTGGAAATTGAGGATTGAAGATTGAAGATTGAAAATTGTTTAACGGAGAACGTTTAACGTTTAACGAAAGCCAAAGGACGTGTTCGTTAAACATTAAACCTTAAACATTAAACGAGAATTTAAAAACTGAACATTGAAAAAACCGTCCGCGGGCTTGGAAGTTTCACGTAGATAGCTTACCTTCGCAGTCGGAAAATCGGATATTATTTAACTTTAAACGAGATACTACAATGAAAAAGAAAGCATTCCTTCTTGTGGCGCTGATGGCGGCAGTCAGTCTGTCGGCTGGGGCGCGAGTAGTCACCGACAGCATCCAGAGCAAGGTGCTCGGCGACAAAGTGAAATTCAACGTCTGGCTGCCCTTCGGTTTCGAGATGAACGCCGATGCCAAGTACCCCGTCCTCTACCTGCTTCATGGTTTCACCGACACCTACTCCGCGTGGGTGGAGAAAGGCCGTGTAAATGAGATTGCTGACGAACTGCTTGGCACGGGCGAAATCAGCCCGATGGTCATCGTGATGCCCAATGCTGGCGGTCCCGACACGAAGAACATCTGGAACGGCTACTTCGATATGGACGGCTGGGCCTACGAGAAGTTCTTCTTCACCGAATTCATCCCCTATGTCGAGGGTAAGTACCGTTGTGTGGGCGACCGCGGTCACCGTGCCGTCAGCGGCCTCTCGATGGGCGGCGGCGGCTCCACCGTCTATGCCCAGCGCCACCCCGATATGTTCTCCTCGTGCTACGCCATGAGCGCCTGGCTCACCTCGGGCGACACGCCCATCAACAAGGACGACAAGGCATCGTACGTGATGAAAGCCGTCCACGACCACGATGCCATAGAGTTCGTCAAGAACGCCTCTGACGAGGTGAAGACCGACCTCCGCACCGTCCGCTGGTTCATCGACATAGGCGACGACGACTTCCTCTTCGACCAGGACATCGACCTCTACGGAGCAATGCGCCGTGCCCGCATCCCGTGCGAGCTCCGCGTCCGCAACGGCGGCCACACCTGGGAATACTGGCACACCGCCCTCCGCACCAGCCTCCCCTTCGCCTCCCGCAACTTCGACAGTAAGTAATCCCTTCCCCCACCCTTACAACACAATAGAGACGCCACACCGTGACGCCTCTATTGTTTATTATCCTAATTTGTACAAACTAGAATTGAAGCCAATCGATGGAGGCTGACTTTGGGGACGCTCTTGCGTCTGTTCTTGAGCCTGGAAAAAACCTGTGTTTGGGGTTTCCTCATGTTTCTTTTCCTGCTCAGACACCATTTTCGTTAATTCGGTATAAGCTTCCTCTAACAGGCAAAGAGAAATATGAAGGAGGTTTTTGAGGTCTGTGTCGGGGGAGGTGAAAGCCTCTACCGAAAAAACGAAGTGGCTTTCGTAAACAACCATCCTGACTAGCCTGTACGTAGCATGCAGATAATTTGCAGCATACAGATATTTCAGTTTCGTTTGCTCATCAAAGTCTTCACTGAAGCCAAGTTCCAGATAGAAACAGGTCGTACTCTTGGAATTGTTCAACAAGAACCGATAAAAATGATACTCAAAGCATACATCGCCATCCTCGTCGATTTCAAAAGGAATGCCTTGTGCCTTCAAGATTTCCTGTACTCTCTCGCCGATAGTGGTTGTTTCACGTTTTTCGGCATCCTCCTCAATCGGGTCGCTCATTTCTGTATTACCTTTCTCCATATCCTCCAAATTAATTAAACACCTCTTCTCTTCCTCTATCAGTTCTTTTTCTTTGCCAAAACATGAAAAGAGACCCACACCATTCAAAAGAATGCCGAACAACAACACAAAGAAAACAACACCCATATTATACGACTCCCCACTTTTATTACTTGATTCCATAGGTAGCATGAACGGTAACAGACACCTCCTTCCACTCTGAGGTGGTATTGTAGGAGCCACCATAAGAATAGTCCTCGTCCGAATAAAGACCCGTTATCTGAAATACGCCGATATCAATTTTGGCGATATCAGAGAGTTTGGCAAAACCTTTGATGAGTTTCTTGGCGCGTGTCTTGGCGTTCTCTGTTGCCTCGTCTATAAGGGAGAGCTTGAGGTCACCGAGGTTGCGGAGATAATAGGATGGCGTGCAGCTGGCTATGTCAACGCCGTCGGAAAGCAGGGAGGTGATGTCGCGCGAGATAAACTTCACACGGTCGATGTCGTCCGTCTGAATGGTGACCTGCTGACTCATTTCGTAGCCCAGAAATTTCTTCCCGATGAAATCGCCGTCGTTGTTATACAAACGTTCCTCCTTATCCTCTACATTAATAGATGAAAACTCGAAACGGGTGGAGTCTATGCCCTGTTCCTTCAGATAGGCGGCAACGGCTTCACGGCTCTTTTTCAACTGGCCTGCACATTGCACCTTGTCTGTTGAATGAAAGGACGTAATCGTACCTATCCAGACAATCCAATCGGAACGCATCTGACGGCTCCCGCTGCCTGTGACAGCAACGGTGCGAGGAGCGCTATCGCGCATCGAAATGGTATTACACAATATAGCCGTGCATACGATGACGGCAACACCGAGAATAAGAGCCCAGATGTTGGGCAAGTGAAAGAATTGAGCCATGCGGCTGGGGGTTGGTTCATTTTCCATTGTCTTTTCTTTTTTTGAGGTTAATACTACTATGTTATCGCGGTTTTTTCCTTAAATCCTCGACAAAGTTCTATAATAAAAAAGAAGCAGCCAAGCATTTTCTGCTTGGCTGTACGAAGTGGTTGCTGCCGCGTATGAAATGACGGTCCGCAGTAGATTTGGTATACCTCCTACCTCTTTAATCTTCAATTTTTAATTATCCATCTTCAATCTTGACCTTCGGTCGAGCCTGCTCACGCTCGGCAGAATCAATGCCAGCTCCATTCTGCTCTCGCTCAATCGCAGCCTTCAATCTTCCAGATGAGATAGCTGGTGTTTTGCGGAATACGGCCTTTAATTGGCTCTCCCCATTCAATCTTTTGACGCGACGCATCAATACACCAACCATAGGCCGTGCTTCCAATAAGATAGACCGCATTGTCAACATGAAGGTCAACAAGCGCTTGGGCAAAATCGTGGAAAGATTCCTGTGAAAGCGAATGTGCCATGAAAGTCTCATCCTGTCGCTGGCAAATGGCTCTGCGGTAGGATTTGTTCTTGGGCTCATTCTCCACCAACTTCCCGTTGTTGACGAGAGGATACTGGCGGAAAAAATAGCCCCCCTTCTCCGTAGCCTCCTCAAAGAGCGGTGAATTCTCCGAAACGCCTACCGTTACCTTATCCTCTATTATGGCACAAAAGCCCTTTTTCGACAAGCCCCAGGCCAACGGCTTGCCAGCAAGCACAAAAGCTCCCAATATTTTTCCATTGTCGGCACGTATATCAGCTGCCTGAGCAGCATAAGCGATAGAAGTGTCGTTAGGATTCACAGGACCTAAATGCAAGCATGCTTTAGCCCGATGGGGAATAAATAGCTGAAGAGGAATATCATTAATAATTGTGTCCAAAACTTCAATAGTATTCTTCTCAACAAGATCCTTGTCAAGGTGCGAAAGAGGTTTTATCACGGAAGTGCTATTGTCGGAGCTGGATTCCGGCTGCTCCCAAGTCTCGAAATAACTCTCTGGCGGTGACTCAACAGGTGGTTTGACAGGCTTGCGCAAGAAAAGCCATAGGAGAAGCGCACAAACCAATAATAAACCTAAAAAAATGCCAATATTACGAAGACGAACTTTTGGGTTCGTTTTTGAATTGCCGCTGATGATGCGAATCTCATCATCGCCGATGTTATCGTAGTTTGTTTTCATTCTTTTCCCTCCTTTTCAAGATAATCCTTTAACTGTTTGAGTGCTTCTCGTGAAGCGGAGACATCGTGTGTAAACGTACGGGCATCTGAAAGTATCAGTTTCTGTCTGGACACATTGATGTAATAGATGTACCTGCTGTTGACAATAAGGCTTTTGCCGATGCGAATGAAGTGCGATCGTTCCGTTTCTATCCTCTGGTCGTGAATCATGCTCTCTATCTGTCCCAGCTGGCAAGTCACCATACGGATGACGTTATCCACCTGAATCAGATTGGAGTAGTTCCCATCAGAGGTGATACAGACGATGCTGTCGGGCAGTATGCGCACGATTTCATTGGCTGTCGATATCGTGAGATGGGTTTTCATTGGTGTCGTTTTCTTTGCAGAGACAAAGGTACATCTTTTTTTAATATGCAGTTTGTTTTTTCCACAAGTTTGTACGAAATCCCCGTTTTATTGTATGAAATGAAACCTCTTGTTGGAGAATTACGCGTTTTTACCCCATCACTTACCTTTTCCCTCATAAAGCATTGAATGTAAGAGCGTAATCACAGGTAAGTGTTGTGCGAACACTTACCTAACACTTACCTAACACTTACCTTACATCTGCTATACATGTGGGCATTGTGGTTCGCTGATTTAGGTTGTCAGTTTTCTGTCTTACGACTAGAGCAAGTT
>CAMYYY010000027.1 GCA_947303715.1 uncultured Bacteroidales bacterium
GAATATAGTCCACAATTTCCTTGACCGTCCAGTCTTGTGTGTCAATCCTATTCAGGATGTTGTAGTATCTAGTAATAACTTGGGAAGTCTTTTCCGCTACAAAAGGATCAATTACATCTTGTTTGTCCTTGCTCAGTCCCATGTCATCAACAATCCATGAAGTCCTGATGTATTGACTTTTGCGGTTTTGTGTAACTCGTATGTAAACCACATACATTCCGTCCTTTCTTTGACGTAATACCTTTGCTTTGAAAAATGCCATAAATCTGTTTTATTAAAGTTAAACCTTATAATATATAATAACAAAAACAGATAAACGGCAGTATTCTTTTACCTATTGGCACACGGAATAGACAAGCACATTTTGCGTAAAACACGTGCAGAATGTGTTAAACAAATGTTGATTTTCTGCACTTTTTTGCCAAATCCTGGAATTTTTGAAAAATAAATAAAATTGGGATAAGCCTTTTATAATTAAAGACTTACCCCAATTAGTTAAAGTTCTATTTTATGTTGTCTTATTCTTCCAGAGCGCCCTGTGCGGCAGCAAGGCGGGCGATGGGTACACGGAAGGGTGAGCAGCTGGCGTAGTTCATGCCGATCTTGGCGCAGAACTTCACGGAGCTGGGCTCGCCGCCGTGTTCGCCGCAGATGCCGGTGCGGAGATCGGGACGAACCTCGCGACCCTTGCGGATGGCGTACTTGATGAGTTTGCCGACGCCCTTCTGGTCGAGCACCTGGAATGGGTCGACCTTCAGAATCTTCTTCTCCAGATAGACGGGGAGGAACGAAGCGATGTCGTCGCGGCTGTAACCAAAGGTCATCTGCGTGAGGTCGTTGGTGCCGAAGCTGAAGTACTGGGCCTCGGTAGCGATGCGGTCGGCGGTAAGGGCGGCACGCGGAATCTCAATCATCGTACCGATTTCGAACTCCACTTCCACGCCGTACTCCTTGAAGACCTGGTCGGCAACCTTCTTGATGATTTCCTTCTGCTGCTTGAGCTCGTAGAGGATACCGATGAGGGGCACCATGATTTCGGGCATGGGGTTCTTGCCCTCCTTCTTCAGTTCGCAGGCAGCGCTGAGGATGGCGCGGGTCTGCATGGCGGTGATTTCGGGGAAGGTGATGCCCAGACGGCAGCCGCGGTGACCCAGCATGGGGTTGTTCTCGGCGAGGCTGGCGACGCGCTTCTTGATGGTCTCGATGGAAACGCCCATTTCGTCAGCCATGATCTGCTGGCCTTCACGATCGTGGGGTACGAACTCGTGGAGTGGGGGATCAAGCAGACGGATGTTGACGGGGCAGCCGTCCATAGCTTCGAGGATGCCCTTGAAGTCGGCTTTCTGGTAGGGGAGGAGCTTGGCAAGAGCCTTCTCACGACCCTCGACGGAGTCAGCCAGAATCATCTCGCGCATGGCGACAATCTTCTTGTCCTCGAAGAACATGTGCTCGGTACGCGTCAGACCGATACCCTTGGCACCGAAGGCGCGGGCCACCTGTGCATCGTGGGGCGTGTCGGCATTGGTGCGGACCTGCAACTTGGTGTACTTGTCGCAGAGGTCCATGAGGGCCTTGAAGTCGCCGCTCAGCTCGGCAGCCTTGGTGGGCACCTTGCCGGCATAGACCTGACCCGTGGAGCCGTTCAGCGAGATGTAGTCGCCCTCCTTGTAGGTGACGCCTTCGATTTCGACAGTCTTGGTCTTGTAGTTAACGTTGATGGCACCGGCGCCGCTGACGCAGCACTTGCCCATACCGCGGGCAACGACGGCAGCGTGCGAGGTCATACCGCCGCGGGCGGTGAGGATACCCTCGGCACTTGCCATACCGGCAAGGTCTTCAGGTGAAGTCTCTATGCGGACCATCACCACCTTGTGGCCGTCCTTGTGCCAGGCCTGGGCATCGTCAGCGTGGAAGACAATCTGTCCGCAGGCTGCGCCCGGGCTGGCGGGCAGACCCTGGGTGATGACCTTGGCCTTCTTCAGTTCGTTCTTGTCGAAGACGGGGTGGAGTAGCTCGTCAAGCTTCTGCGGCTCGCAGCGCATGACGGCGGTCTTCTCGTCGATGAGGCCTTCGCGGACGAGGTCCATGGCAATCTTCACCATGGCCGTACCCGTACGCTTGCCGTTGCGGGTCTGCAGGAACCACAGCTTGCCCTCCTGGACGGTGAACTCCATGTCCTGCATGTCGCGGTAGTGGTTCTCCAGCTTCTCCTGGATGCCGTTCAGTTCGGCGTAGATTTCGGGCATAGCCTCCTCCATCGAGGGATACTTGGCTACGCGCTCCTCCTCGCTGATGCCGGCACGCTCAGCCCAGCGTTGGCTGCCCAGCTTGGTGATCTGCTGCGGGGTGCGGATGCCGGCGACGACGTCCTCGCCCTGAGCGTTCACCAGATACTCACCGTTGAACACGTTCTCGCCTGTGGCGGCATCGCGGCTGAAGCAGACGCCCGTGGCGCTGGTCTCGCCCATGTTGCCGAACACCATGGCCATCACGCTGACGGCGGTGCCCCATTCGTCGGGAATTCCTTCCATCTTGCGGTAGAGGATGGCGCGCTCGTTCATCCAGCTGCGGAACACGGCGCAGATGGCGCCCCAGAGCTGCACGGTGGGGTTCTCGGGGAACTCCTGACCCGTCTGGGCTTTGATGGCCTTCTTGAAGCGGGCCACGAGGTCCTTCAGCTCTTCCACGCTGAGGTCCTTGTCGAGCTTCACGCCGCGCACGGCCTTCACCTCCTCGATGATGGCCTCGAAGGGGTCGATGTCCTCCTTATTCACCGGCTTCATGCCCAGCACCACGTCGCCGTACATCTGCACGAAGCGGCGGTAGCTGTCATACACGAAGTGGGGGTTGCCCGTCTTCTTCACCATGGCCTCGGCCACGGCATCGTTAAGACCCAGGTTAAGGATGGTGTCCATCATGCCCGGCATGGAGGCGCGGGCACCTGAGCGGACGCTCACCAGCAGTGGGTTCTCCACCGAGCCGAACTTGCAGTTCATCAGCGTCTCGATGTGCTTGACGGCAGCCGTCACGTCGTCCTCAAGCAGGGCCATGATTTTCTCCTGACCCACCTCGTAGTATTCGTTGCAGACATCGGTAGTGATGGTGAAGCCCGGGGGGACGGGCACGCCGATGAGGTTCATTTCTGCCAGGTTAGCACCCTTGCCACCCAGCTGTTCGCGCATCTTTGCATTACCTTCGGCCTTACCGTTTCCGAAGAGATAGACTCGTTTTTTGTCCATAAAAATCAGTTAATTAGCTATTGGTATAATAAATCGTTTTCTTAAAAAGCGCGCAAAGGTACACATTTTCCTCGTAAAAGCCAACCTTTTCGCCGAAAAACTGCAAAACAAACTATACTTTTCGCGAATAACAGGGCGGGCGTGGGCGGCAGAAGGGCGGACATGAGCGATAACAGGGTGCGCATGGCGGTGGGGCAGGGGGGTGGAGTGTTGCATTGTTACATTGTTGCATGTTGCATTTGTTGCATCGCCTTTCGTGTGCGCGCTATATATGGAAAGAAATAGTATTAGTATATATTATATAATATACATAACTTATACATATACATAACTAATAACTGCGCGCGCTGCGTGAGGTTCATGCAACAAATGCAACATGCAACAATGTAACAATTTTTCGGCGCCAGGCAGCGGGGAGGGGTATGCGAAAAAATCGTGTTTTTTGAAAAAAAGTGCATAAAAAATTTGGTACATTCAAAAAATATGCGTAATTTTGCATCGTGAACGTTCATTGAGAGTGTAAACCCGATTGTCTAACTATCTAAAATATTGTGTGCCATGCCTGTTACTTATCAGATTGCGGGTCGCAGAAACCCCCGCCTCGCCGAGAACATCCAGTTTGCCATCACCGTGACGACGGTTGGCATCGTGGCTGTGCTGACTGCCGCGATGGAGTTCATCAGGACGCACCTGCTCCAGACCCCCTCTTTTTTCTCCTTTTCAAAAAATAAAAAAGCCTCTCCTTTTAAATTTTTAAGGGAAAAATGTGCACGGATAGCGAGGGAATTTGTAACTTTGCCGATGGAATGTGACGCTATGAGCAGAAAGAACAAACCGCTCCCGACGTTGGAGCATGTGACGATAACCGATGTGGCGGCTGAGGGTAAGGCGCTGGCGCGGGTGAACGACATGGTGGTGTTCGTCCCCTTTGTGGTGCCGGGCGATGTGGTGGACCTGCAGGTGAAGCGCAAAAAGCATTCGTATGCCGAGGCCGTGGCGGTGAAGTTCCACGCGCTGAGCCCGCTGAGGGCTGAGCCGTTCTGCCGGCACTTCGGCACGTGCGGCGGATGCAAATGGCAATGCCTGCAGTACGAGGAGCAGCTCCGCGCGAAGCAACAGCAGGTGGTGGATTCGCTGACGCGCATAGGCCATCTGGACTTGCCGGAGGTGAATGCAATACTCGGTTCGGAACGGCAGCGGGGCTACAGGAACAAACTGGAGTTTACCTTCTCCGACAAGCGATGGCTGACGGATGAGGAGATTGCCTGCGATGCCCGGTACGACGACATGAACGCCGTGGGGTTCCACATCCCCGGCTGCTTCGACAAGGTGCTGAATATCGACGAGTGTTACCTGATGGACGACCTGAACAACCGCGTGCGCAACGGCATTCGCGACTATGCCCTGCGCCATAGGCTCACGTTCTTCGACCTGCGTGAGCAGACGGGATTGCTGCGCGGCATGATGCTGAGGATTGCCGAGAACGAGGAGGGGCATATCCGCGAGGCGATGCTGCTCCTTCAGTTCTGCACCAACATAGAAAGTCCACAGCCTCGTGAAAAGGGAAAGCGGGAGGAGCCTCGTCAGGGCGACTTCAGCGCGGAGATGGAGGGCCTGCTCGCCTACGTCCGCGACACATTCACGGAGATTACGTCGCTGCTTTACGTCGTCAACAACAAGTGCAACGATACCATCGGCGACCTCGCCGTCACCACTTTCTACGGCACGGACTTCATCACAGAGCAGATGGAGGGTCTGCGCTTCAAAGTGGGGCCGAAGTCGTTCTACCAGACGAACACCCGCCAGGCATACAACCTCTATAAGGTGGCGCGTGACTTTGCCGGACTGACGGGGAGCGAGCTTGTCTATGACCTCTATACGGGTACGGGTACGATTGCCAACTTTGTGGCGCGCTCGTGCCGGCAGGTTATTGGCATCGAGTATGTCCCCGAGGCCATCGAGGATGCCCGCGAAAACGCCCTGTTCAATGGCCTTGACAACACCCTGTTCTATGCGGGTGACATGAAGGATATCCTCACCGATGACTTCATCCGCGCCCACGGCCGTCCCGACGTCATTATCACCGACCCTCCCCGTGCCGGCATGCATGGCGATGTGGTGGAGGTTATCCTGCGTGCTGCCCCCCGGCGGATTGTCTATGTCAGCTGCAACCCTGCCACGCAGGCCCGCGACCTGCAATTGCTGTGCACGCAATACCGTGTGGCGAAGGTGCAGCCTGTGGATATGTTCCCCCACACACAGCATGTGGAGAACGTGGTAATGCTGGAAAGGAGTTCATAGTTCATAATTCATAGTTCATAGTTAAAAAAATTATATTAACCATTAACCATTTTCTTATGAAAAAGACAACCAGTTGGCTTCTTGCGGCAGCCCTTGTAATCGCCGCATTCGTGTTGGGATGGGCCATGAAGATGCCCGTCAGTGCTTTGAAACAGTATGATCGTACCGTCTCCGTCCGTGGTCTTGCCACCAAGGAGGTGAAGGCCGACTATGCCATTGCCCCGTTTGCCTACTCGCTGCTGGGCAACGACATGCAGAGCCTCTATCAGGAAATCAAGAAGAAGAACGAGATTTTCATCGACTTCATCAAGTCCTACGGCATCTCAAGCGACGAGATCAGTGTCTCCACACCTGAGTTCACCGACCGCCGCACATGGGACAACAAGAGCGGCTACGACTTCCAGGTGACCAGCGTCCTCACCGTCGGTACCAAGCAGGTGGATGCCGTCATCCGCATGATGAGTGAGCAGAGCCGTCTGATGGAGAAGAACATCGTACCCCTGACGGGATGGGAGTATCGCCCCAGCTACAGCTTCCGCGGGCTCAACGACATCAAGCCCGGCATGATTGAGGAGGCTACGAAGAATGCCCGTGAAGCTGCGCTGAAGTTCGCCGCTGACAGCGACAGCAAGCTCGGTAAAATCAAGAGCGCCACGCAGGGACAGTTCTCCATCGACGACCGCGACAGCAACACTCCCTACATCAAGAATGTCCGCGTGGTCACCTACGTCGATTTCTATCTGAAAGACTAACGAGTCTGTTTCTCAGTCATGTATTTCCAGTAGCGGCGGGGCATGTCGCTGAGCTGCTTGCGGGGATTCATGCGCTCTTTGATGCAGATGGCCTTGAAATAGGTGCGCCATAGCTCCTGCATCAGTTGGTCATCGCTGCTAAGGGCTTCATCGTTCAGACGGCCGTTCTCTAAGCTAAAGGGGACGGCCGATTCTTCTTCAAAGGTGATGCGGATGGGGGCTGCAGAGCCGTCGTAGTAATAGCCGTAGTGCCGCCCGGCATCATAGATGAGCCAGGACTGGTCGTTGAAGCGGTCGCAGAAGTGGCTGATGACGATGGGCAGCACGTTGTGGTCGGGGCTGACAACACCGAGGTAAGTGCCATCCTTCGCCTTTTGGAAGCGGATGAACTGCTTCATGCGCAGCTGTTCGTGCAGCACACGGCGGGCGATGTTCGTCACGGCCAGCACATCGGGGTCGGAGAAGTTGCGTTCGATGCTGGGCGCTCCGGCAGGCTGACGAAATACCTTGCAGATATAGTGGAACAACGGCGTGTTCAGCTCCTTGAGCTCCGACAGCCAACTGACGGAGATGAGCCGCAGGGCCTCGGGTGGCAGTCGTTTTTCCAATCCAGTCCATACACGTCCCGCCTTCTCTTCGTCGGACGTCACTTGATGAGTACGGTCGCAGAACAGCGGAAGCTCGTCGCCTGCCGTCAGCAGCTCGTCCGGCTGCTCGTGCAGGGCAAAGGCATCGAACACCGCCGTCAGCAGCCCGTCCATCGTTCCGTCAAAGAGATAGCATGTCATTTGGCTTTTGACCCTCTTTAATCTATCCGAAATCCAGTTTCAGCTGTTGTTCCTCGGCGGCTCGTTTCTGCTGCGCTTTTGAGACGAGAAGGGGGCGCAGACGCTCGGGACTCAGCTCGTTGACGCTGGTGAGGGAAGTGGCGGGGCTGCTGGTCAGCTCGTGGCAGGTGATGAAGTATTTTGCCTTCTTCATTACCACGCCCATCTTCTTCAGGTCGTAGGAGTTGAGGCGGCCGAAGCGGCGCGAGTTGATGATGAGCCATGCCGATTTCGTGCCGAGGCCAGGCACACGGAGCAGCATCTCATAGTCGGCCGTGTTGATATCGACGGGGAAGGCTTCGGGGTGACGCAGCGCCCAGGCGAGCTTTGGGTCTATCTCCAAGTCGAGGTTCGCATGCTTTTCATCTACAATCTCATCCACCTTGAAGTGATAGAAGCGCAGCAGCCAGTCAGCCTGGTAGAGACGGTTCTCGCGAACCAGCGGCGGCTGTTTCAGCACGGGCAGACGAGGGTCGGTGGTGTTCACGCTAACGTAGCCGGAATAGTAGACGCGCCGCATCGTCGGTTGTCCGTAGAGGGCTGACGACATCTGGAGTATGTCGCGATCCGTCTCCTTTGTGGCGCCCACAATCATCTGCGTCGATTGTCCGGCGGGCACAAAGCGTGGCACATGGTGCATCCGGCGGCGATCCTCCTTGTTCTCCAGCACACCCTGCTGAATGAGCCGCATGGGCTGGAAGACGCTCTGGTGGTCTTTCTCAGGAGCCAGCATTTTCAGCGACTCCTCGTTGGGAATCTCGATGTTTACGCTCATACGGTCGGCATAACGGCCTGCCTCGTTGAGCAGTTCCTGTGAACAGCCGGGGATGCTTTTCAAGTGGATATAGCCGTTGAAGCGATGGACGGTGCGCAGGTCACGGGCAATGGCTGCCAGTCGTTCCATGGTGTAGTCGGGGTTGCGCACCACACCGCTGCTGAGGAACAGGCCCTCGATGTAGTTGCGGCGGTAGAACTCCATGGTGATTTCCTCCAGCTCCGAGACGCTGAGCGTGGACCGTCGGATGTCGTTCGAACGGCGGTTGATGCAGTAAGCGCAGTCGTACATGCAATAGTTGGTCAGCATTACCTTCAGCAGGGCGATGCAGCGTCCATCGTCGGCAAACGAATGGCAGATGCCCAGGCCACCGACGGTAGAGCCCACCATGCCCTTCTTTCCGCTGCGCACGGTGCCGCTTGACGAACACGATACGTCGTACTTCGCCGATTCGGCGAGTATCCGCAACTTCTCCATCGTCTTTTCCGTCAGCATATCCTACTAATCATCAAACACTATTCCTTTTTCTCCTCACAATTCTCTTTATTACAAAGAAAAGTAAAAAGAGTATAATTACAATCGTTATGGGAAAGATATTCTTAAAGAAGAAGACAATGATAAAGAGAAACAATTGGTATGTTAAATCTCCTATTTGTTGCTTTAAGGGTGCATTCTTGTCAATATTAAAGAAACTATATTTCGGCAATTCGTATTTTACTCCTTTTTCATAGAGCAAGAGAGTGTCCAACGCCTCGTTCACAATCAACGAGTCGGGATTGGGAATAAGCTCTTTATATTTATCATTTCTTGGATTTGTTTTCTCCCAGACAATGTTAACATATGGATGCTTGTAATCATAATGGCCATATATGACATCTGAGAAATGGCCTACAAAATCCGTAGAAGAAATACACCCTGTGACTTTTGAGTCGGAGTCAAAGTCAATGGAAAGACGTTCGCACGTATAATAATAGCCTTGGAATTCTTTCCCAGTAAGGTTATCTTTTTTACAGGAACATAATGGCAATGTTCCAATTATCGTGATGATAATGAATGGCAATTTCCTCATGAAGAATATAATATTATATGCTGTCAGTTTTCACGCCCAAAACCTATATTTGTCTCTCCCTGCAGATAGCCAGACATCTCGCGCTCAGCGTGTTGACCTGTTGACTTCTTATTTAATGAACTTCACCTTCGCTGCATCACGGGGACGTGCCTCGGGCTGCTCGTCGGGGTAGCCGATAGCGATGATGTAGTTCAGTCGGTAGTCGGCGGGGATGTCGAGGCGGTCGAGAAAGAACTTGCATTTCTCGTTCGCCACAAGGAATCGGACGGGACCCTGGAGGCAGCAGGTGCCGAGGCCCAGCGACTGCGCAGCCAGCATCATATTCTCGCCCAGCAGACCGGCATCCAGCTCACCGCCGCCGCCCGCAGGTGTGCAGACGCAGATGAGGTTCGGCGCATTACGGAACATGTTCTTGAAATCCTTGTCGCGTCTGACCTGCTCGGCGTTCTCATTCTTATACACCTCCGTCACGTCGGCAATCAGCTTTTGGTCTTCCACCACGCGGATAATCCACGGCTGACGGTTCATGCCGCTCGGTGCATTGATGCCGCAGCGGACAACGGCCTCCAGTTTCTCGTGCTCCACGGGTTTGTCGAGGTACTTGCGTACGGATCGCCGTGCCATGATGGTGCTGATCACTTCGTTCGTGTCGACATCGCTTCCAATCGTCACGCTGCTCTGTGCCGATAGGGTCAGCATGCCCGTCATTGCCATAAGGCATAAAAACGTTCTTTTCATAATCGCTATGTTTTTTATTATAATTGTTATAGCAGTTATAGCATCGCCTCGATGTCGGCTTCGATTTTCTCGGGCTTTGTCGTGGGTGAATAGCGTTTGATGGTTTCGCCGTCGCGGGAGACGAGGAATTTGGTGAAATTCCATTTGATACGCGAGCCGAGGAAACCGCGTGTCCTGCTCTTCAGGAACTTGAAGATGGGGTCGGCATCGGGTCCGTTCACGTGAACCTTCTTCATGATTTGGAAGGTCACGCCGTAGTTCAGTTGGCAGAACTCCTCAGCCTTACTGCCGTCGGCCAGTTCCTGATTAGCAAAGTCACCTGACGGGAAGCCGACTACTACCAGCCCACGCTCCCTGTACTTCTGGTTCAGCGCCTCCAGTCCTGCAAACTGAGGTGTGAAGCCGCACTTGCTGGCCGTGTTCACCACCAGCAGCACCTTGCCCTGAAACTCGGAGAAATCAACCTCCTTACCTTTGCTCGTGAGAGCCTTGAAATCATAAATCCTTGCCATAATACCTTTTGTTTTAATTTGTATCCGTTAGATATACTATCTGCCTGTGGGCTGAGGCGAAGAACTGTCTGCTTCGCCAGCTGCAAAGATAGTGAAAAAATGCGAACGGACAAAGTAATTAGAAAAAAACTAATCTATGTTTTTTCAGGTGTGGACTTTTACACTTAAAAATACTTTTGCTCTCGCATAGTGGCATTTTTGTCGCTATCTTTGTCTGTATAATCCTAAAAGGAGACGGTAGTGAATGACCTTACAGCGGAGTCGAACAAGGGCATATCCTAGCCCGTTTCGAACCCACCGAAACGTCCAAAGAGAGAGACCGAAAACAAGGCTCTTGCCTTTACCAGACTAGCGCGCCATGATAGGTGCAGGTCATTCCACCAAAGGCAGTGGTGAACGTGAGGGAGTCTGGTGTGATGGCGCCTTGCAGATCGGTCACGACATAGCGTGCAACAGGATTGCCGCCCATTGTGGGCTCGATGCCATTGCCCGTGAAAGTGACACGGCCTTTCGTGCGGGTGCAGTCGGCATCGGGGATAACCATGTCAATCCTTACGGGCATTCGCGGGGAGAAGGTGACTTCGTAGAGGTAGATGTCAATGGTCGTCGTGCCACGCAGCCGTGCCTCTACGCGAACGCTGTCAAGCGTAAACGTTTGGCTGGGAACGGCGATGCGTCCACACGCTGTGAATTCCGTGGCCTCCTCAAAAGCAGCCTTTTGTTGTTCTTCTGGAGTGTCAGGGGTGATGGGACTGCATGCTGCAATCAAGGCAGCCAAGGTCATGAGAGAAAGAAGTTTTTTCATAATCACACTTTTGTTTTTATAGGTTAATACGAATGTCTATGCCTAATTCGCGCGGACGTCCGCGTTGGAGAAAATCGTTGTTCATGGAGCGAAAATAGAATACGTCGTAGGGCTGGTCTGTAAGATTTCGTCCCCAAAGTAAGAATTGGGTGTGCTGCCACTCAAACGTGATTGTGGCACCTAAAAGGTTATAAGGAGGTTGGCTGCAATCGTTTTGCTCGTTCCAGTAGATGCGTCCTGTCCTGTCGGCCTTGAGGGTCAGCGAGAGGAAATGAAAGGCCCGGCTCTTGAGCCGGAAACGAGTTGTGGCGAGGGCATATGCGGTGTGGCGTGGAGCGTAGGGGATTTGGTGACCTGCATAGTCGTCCATGCCATCGTCGAAGCAAGTGAAGCGTGCATCGGCAAAGCCGTATGAGCAGGCAGTGAGTCCGTCCCATCGGGCGGCATGCCAGCGGTATTGCAACGCGGCTTCGGTACCCCATATTCGCGAACGAGCTGCATTGGCCATCATGCGGCCTGTGGTCTTGCCCGTAGGAAAGACGGTCACCTGCTGGTCGCGGCACCGGATGTGGAAGGCATCGATGTCCAGCGATAGTCCGGTGGTTGGCGTGAGATGGGTGCCGAGTTCAAACGTCCAGGCGGTCTCTGGCTTATACGAGGTTATGGCAACGTCTGTGAAGCGCGTATCGGCGATGGTGAGGTGCATGCCCATGTCGGAGGCGAGATCGTTCATCAGCTGGTTTTGTGTGATGGTGCTGAAGATTTGTGGATTGTATCCTCCAGCCTTGTATCCTTTTGCGACGTAGCCGTAGGTTGTGGCATGGGGTGTGTCATAAGATAGTGCTAGACGGGGCAGTACCTGGAGAAAATAGACGCTATGGTTGCCGCTTATTTCGGTATGCATGGTCTTGAAATGGGACATCATCATCGTGAAGCGATAGTCGAAGTCGGCCATGCTCATGTAGCGCATGCGCGCATGTTCATAATCTAATCGTAATTCGGCGCTCAAGTGCCAACGTCCAAAGTGGAACTGGCTTTGGTGAAAGGCGGCTGCACCAGCATTCAGGAAGCTGAAATGGCTTTCTATAGGCAATTCGTCATCGCGTATTTCAAGGGAGTCTTCGGGGAAAACGGTCTGTATGCCGTTGTTGGCGTTCGCAAGGATAAGCGTCTCTATTCCTTCTCGCATGAATGTGACGGGGGCTTCCATCCCGTTGGACTTGACAAAGGTGCTGACGCCGAATGCCCATTCGTACCACTCCACTATTCGTGGCGCATAGAAGAACGCGTCAAGCGAGGTGCTATGCTGCTGTTGTGTCTGCCGGAGGGTAAAAATGTCGGCAGTGGTGTAGTCTTGGTCCATGTGCATGTCGTCGTGCATGAATTGATGGCTTGCGTTGAGCAGGAACTTGTAGCCATCGTGGAGATACTCGGCCCGAAGGGCAGGTCGGATGACAAGCCGTTCGTATCCCGAGGGACGGTTGTAGGCGATGATGTCTGTGGCTGCGGCAGCGTATGGGAAGGCGCCTTGCTGCACCCAGTCGGTGTTGACGGTACCCATCACCCGCCATTCCGTCGAAGGGCGGGCATCTAGAACCAGACGCCCTCCTGCCTCGTGGCCATAGTCAACCTTTCGGTTATTGTATGCATTGGTGTGGAATCCGTCCGTGTGGCGGTAATGTGCCGCTAAGCCCCAGCCGAAGTCAGGCCGTTCGGGACGATAGACTGAAGCTTGTGCTCTGATACTGTTTGCGGTGGAGCGGCTCAGCAGGCCACGGATGTGCTGCGTTGTGAAGTCAAGCGGCAGGATGGTGCTAATCTCCATGACGCCTCCTTGCGTGTTACGGCCATAGAGACTGCCGCCCGGGCCGCGGAGCAGCTGAATCTGTTTTACATCCTGCATGGTGTGGTCGTACATGTTCTTATCCAACAGCGGCACATCATCGATGACCATGCCCAACGTCGGCTCGCCTGTCCGACTGCCCATGCCGCGAATGTAGATGCTGCTCGTCATAGCCGAACCATAGTCCGGCATGTGGACACCCGGGACTAATGAAGTGACGTCTTTGGGCGTAGTGATTTGGGCTGCTTCGATGAGCTGGTTGTCAATAATGCTCAGCCCACTCTGACGTGGCATGGCTGACTGAGCAAGGCGAGATGCAGACACTTCTATGGCTGGCAGCACCACAGAGTCTGTCACCTCCTCGGCGCTAGATGGCGAGGTGGTAAGAAGGGAAAGCAAAATGAACACTTTTGCACGCATAATCGTAAAGGACGATGGTGCAAAGGTGCGCAGTTTTCAGGAATGGTAGATTAAGATTTCCTTAAGAAACATCAGAACCCTCATAAACGGGGATGCGGAGTTCGCAAACAGTACCGTTGATGTCGATGGTAAGGAAAAAGCAGTGAATGGTCAATCGGGAAGTTAGCCGTAGCACGCCGGGCTGCGCATTAG
The DNA here is from genome assembly GCA_947303715.1 of uncultured Bacteroidales bacterium. Classification (GTDB taxonomy): domain Bacteria; phylum Bacteroidota; class Bacteroidia; order Bacteroidales; family Bacteroidaceae; genus UBA1189. Next base: position 13,474 of record CAMYYY010000027.1, read on the forward strand.
GCAACAAGGCGGTTAGGATGCTGTCCAGCATCCGCCGGAGTGCTTCGGGCTCAATCGTCATCTCATTGACAAACGGCGTCAGATGAAGTTGGGCCATTAAGCCTGCCGAGACAATCTCCACCTCGTGGCTGTACAACCATGAAGTGAGGAACGTTTGGAGATCGATGGTATAATGCAGTGTCTTCCGTTCATGTCGGAAAATCAGACCTACGCTACGGATGGTCTCAATGGGCCACTTGCTGTTCCATCCCAACTTGCGTCGGAGGGCGCTCAGATGAACGTTTATCGTACCCGAATCGTACTGAAAACGTGTTCCCCAGACATGGTCGAGAATGTTTTCGCGTGTGCAGACTTTATTTGGATGCGATGCCAAATAATCCAGCAATCCAAACTCCAGTCCAGTCAGTTGAACATCGCAGCCTCCTTTGAGTACGCGCCGTGCATTGCGGTCAATCTCTACGTCGTGATCGATGGGGATGTTCATAATCACCTGATGAAGTTTGTGAACGCAGGGGACTCGTCGCGCTTGGGCGTGGGATTGCCGTCGGCGTGAATCTTCTGCAGGAGGAAGGCCATGTTGGTGGCCAGCGTGCGCATGGTTTGCATGCCTTCGGCATCGAGCTTCACCTGACTTTTTCCTGCCCCGTAGGCGATGTTCCAATACTGCGAAGTGACAACGGGCATGTTCATCATCTCGAACATCATATTCATGGTTTGCAGCGTGGCCGTAGCGCCGCCGCGACGGCAGACGGCCAAGGCCGCGGCGGGCTTGTTCTGCACCAGATGGCCTGCCGAAAAGAATAGGCGCTGCATGATGGCGAGAATGCCGCCATTGGGCTGTCCGTAATAGACGGGGGTGCCCACGATGAGCGCATCAGCGGTGGCCATCTTACTGATGATTTCGGCGCAGGCATCGTCGTCGTACACGCAGCCGGCACCACCGTTGTTCCGGCATGCGCCGCAGTTGATGCACATGCGGACGGGTTTGCGGCCTATCTGCACAATCTCTGACTGCACGCCGTGCTTCAGCAGCTGTGTTTCAATCTCCTTCAGACAGCAGAAGGTGTTACCGTCGGGCCGCGGGCTGCCGTTGACCAATAATACTTTTGTCTGCCTCTCAGCCCCGGTTGATTGCAGCATGGCTGCCACCGGCGACACGACAGCTGCTCCTGCCGCTGTGATTGCCGTCTTCTTCATAAATTCTCGTCTGTCCATGTTCGTTTATTGTCTTCGGCCTTTATCGTGCCATGCGGTAAATGGCTTCCATGTCATCGGCATGGAGGACGCGGAGGGCACCGCAGGTGGCGGTGTAGTCGCGGCTACACTTGCGGGCCATCTCGCGGATTTCGTCGTCGGTGACGTCGCGGCCGATGAGTTCGCGGATTGTCGTGGGCATGCCGATGGCGTGGTAGAAACGTTCCATAGCCTCGATGCCGCGTAGGGCGGTACCTTCGGGGTCGGTGAAGTCGTTAGGGACGTCCATGACGTTGACGGCGAAGCGGACGAAGCGCGGGAGATTCTCGTGCATCACATAGCGTGCCCAGCTGGGCCAGATGGCAGCAAGGCCGGCGCCGTGGGTGACGTCGAACATTCCGCTGAGTTCATGCTCCAACTGATGGGTGGCCCAGTCGTCGGTAACGCCGCAGCCGGTGAGTCCGTTGTGCATCAGGCTGCCGCCCCACATAATCTGGGCGCGATAGCGGTAGTCCTCGGGGTTGCGTAGCACGGCAAAGACGGCGGTCTTGATACTGCGCAGCATAGCCTCGGCGACGTCGGTGGTGAAGTCCATATCGTCGTCCTTGGTGAAGTAGCGCTCCATGGTGTGCATCATCATGTCGGTGACGCCGGCGGCTGTCTGGTAGGGCGGGAGAGTGAACGTGCGCCGTGGGTTCATGATGGCGAACTTGGGACGTGAGAGGTTGTTGGAATAGCCGAGCTTGACATCGCCGTCCTCGTTGGTGATGACGCTCGCCTCGGACATCTCGCTGCCGGCGGCGGGGATGGTGACCACGCAGCCTACGGGGAGCATGGCCGTGGGCGTGGCGTTGCCGAGATAGAGATCCCAAACGTCGCCCTCCATGCAGACGCCGTAGGCGATGCACTTGGCCGAATCGATGACGCTGCCTCCGCCGATGGCGAGGATGAAATCAACACCTTCTTTACGGCAGAGCTCGATGCCCTGCTTAGCCAGCGACAGACGCGGATTCGGCACCACGCCGCCCAGGCTGACAAACGGAATGCCGCCCTCGGTGAGCAGCCCGCAAATCTTGCCGAGGAGCCCCGAACGTTCAGCACTCTTGCCGCCATAGTGTACCAGCACTTTCGTGCCACCATACTTCTTGACCAGACGAGCCACCTGCTCTTCTGATTGTTCGCCAAACACCACTTCGGTGGGCGCATAATACTTGAAATCTTTCATTGTTTGAGAGGAAATAAAGGGGTTATTTAATCATTCGGATAATCTGAGCTTCGGTAGCGCGGGGGCAAAGGGTGTGGAGATGGTTCTTGATGCGGGCGAACGATTCGTCGGGGGTGCGGTCGCAGCAGCAGGTTTCGCGTCCATAGAGTCGTTCGGGTGTGGTGAGCAGCGACAAACCCCAGCCGTACTCGCGTCCATGACGGTCGAGGGGATAGACGAAGTCCTCGGTGACGATGCGCGTGGCCATTTGCAGGCGTGTAACGTAGGCATCGAAACGGCTGCGCATTCCAGGGCCGTCGAAGCCACAGGCAGCACGCAGCTCGCGGGTGATGAGACTGCCGTGTTCGGCCAGCGTCAGCAGGATGGCCTCGTCGATGCTGCCCGTCGTGGGAGCCGCGTGACGGCTGCGGCGGTAGTTGACGAAGTCGGGCCACCACTCGCGACTGATGAAGCCCGCTTTGCCGGCGAAGAACTTGCCATAGACATGCCCTCCGTCGGTGATGACAGCGCCTTTCCATTTCCAGAGGGGCCAGTCCCATCCGCCGTCGGGCAATGCCACATAGCGGCATTCCTCGTCGACCATCTCCTCGGCCGAGAAGCCGCGGATACCGCTGTCAAGCAGAGGCAGAAAGCCGATGTGGCTGATGAGTTCCATCAGTTCAGCGCTATTGTGAATTTCCTGGGCTATCATTTGTTTATTAACTTTTAACTATCTTGATTCCCTTAAAGTTCCATCGGGAATACGACTTTGAAGGTGATGTTGCGTCCCATGTTATAGACGCCGCGACGGCCAGTAACGGGGTTTAACGGAGCATACTTTAGACGGCTGAGGTGATTCTGGTAGGCGCAATCGAGTAGATTGTCGGCAAGGAGGTAGAGTTCGGCCACCTTCACGCCGTGCATCAGGACATCGGTGCCCGCGGAGAAGCCCAGCAGCGTGTAAGCCGGTGTGACGGTCTCGGTCTCATCGGCGCTATAGATGTGATTCTGCTTGAAATAATAGTCAATGTCTGCGGCAATATAGAGGTTGTTCAACGAGAAGGCGGCGGGGATGATGGGATGGGTGTGATGGCGGAAGGTGGTGTGCGAGTGATGGGTCAGCTCCCACTTCAGTTCCGACGTCCAGCGCGGAGCCGGAGTAAAAGGCAAATAAGTCGCATCCGCAGGCTGGTGCAGCAGCTGGGCATCGACATAAGAGAATGTATTTCCGAAGTGGATGGAGTGGATGGGGTGGACGTCAACACCAGCCTCGAAGCCCAGCAGGCGGGCATTGCCTTGCGTGTAAGCATAGGTTAGATAGCCCTCCTCGATAACCTCGGGCAGCCGGTGGGTGAAGATGTAGTTGTCGATGCGGTTGGCAAAGAAAGCCAGCTGTGCCGAGACGTAGCGCGAAGTGAAATCGAGCCCGAGGTCAGCCTGCAGGCTGTATTCGGCCTTGAGCTGACGGTTGCCGAGTTCGTAGCGGATGGAGCCTTCGTGGATGCCGTCGGAGGCCAGCTCGCTGATGTTGGGCGTACGGAAACCGCGGGCCGCGTTCAGGCGCAGGTTGAATTGCTCGCTCAGATTGCCGACAATGCCTGCACTGCCCGTTATACTACCGTAGTGGAGGATGTAGTTCTTTATGCATGTCTCATGAGGATTCGTAATGTCAAAGGCTCGATGGTCGTAACGCATGCCGCCGTTGAGTGTCCAATAGTCGCCAAGCATTCTTGTGGCGGTAGCGTAGCCGCCGATGTCGGAGAGACGGTATTCGGGTATCAGGAACTCCTCGCCCTCATTTTGAGAATTCTGGTACATGCCGCCGATGCCTGTGGAGAGTTTCCAGTCGTCCCACTCCTCTGTGACGTAGCGCAGGTCGTAGGTCAGCGTGTGTAGCTTGAAGTAGAGTTCGTATTCGTCGGCGCTCTCCTCGAACTCCTGTCGGCGATTCTGCTGATAGCCGACGACGGCTTTCAGAGAGCCCTCAGGAAGGTCGAGCGCATTGTCCCACACCAGCTTGTGGTGATTTACCTGCTGAAAAGGCAACGACCTGCCATAACCATGAACCGTGAACCCTTCACCATGAACCAGCTCGCCCGTCACTTCATCGCGTTCGCCCTCAATGATGCCTGGCTGCAGATAATAGCCCGCCCACGTCAGACGTGAGTGACCCCAGTATTTGTTCAGCCCAAGCATCAGACGGCCTGAGCTTTCAATGAACTGCGAGCCTGGCACATAGCCATCGTAAGGGTTTCGGTAGGCGTGGGCCATCTTTCTGCCGTATCGTGCATCCCAGACAACTCCTTTATGATTGCCTGCTAATGAAAGGTTGGTGGCAAACAAGCCGTTGTTGGTTTGATACTCCGTACCGACATGGGCGTGCGTCTCGCCCTCGGCTAACGTGGGTGGGGCGTGCAGGATGACGACACCAGCCATAGCATCGGAGCCGTACATCAGCGAGGCGGGTCCTTTCAGAATCTCCACTGAGTTGACGCTGCTGCCATCAACCTCTATGCCGTGTTCGTCGCCCCATTGCTGGCCTTCCTGACGGATGCCCTCGCTGATGACGACTACACGATTGTAGCCCAGTCCGCGGATGATGGGTTTTGAGATGCCGCTGCCTGTAGTCAGCTGGCTTATGCCAGGCTGGTGGGCAATGGCGTCGATGATGTTCGTCGATGACGTGGAGCGCAGCATCTGCGGCGTGACAATACTGACGGGGGCTGTGGAGTGCTTCAGTTTGGTGTCGCCCGTGACGCCCGTCACGGTGATTTCACCCAGTTGCAGATGGCGGAAGAATACGTCGGTCGAGTCCTCCTCATGGTGATGCTCAGGCTCCACCTCCTGTGCCGCCATTGCCGTACAAAGGCACAGCAAAGGCAGTAGAATATATCTTGTAGTGAAATGTCGTCTCTTTCTTGTATCCATTTCTGCAAAAATACGCTCTTTTATCGAAACAACCTTCAGCTTCTGTCAAAAATAACATTTTTTATGAATGGCTGAAGCCAGATCCTTTTCGTAAGAAGCATGATGATGTTCCGCATCGCACGCCTCCGATGAATCAGGCGGAGGCGTGCGATGCATAAATCAGAGGCCTCCGTTGGATGCATCGCAGGCGTCCGATGCAATAATATATCTTTATTTGTTTGGATTTAGAAGGAAACGGAAAGCCTTAAACCTGCGGATAGAGTGGGGGAGGCTTGCGCTCCAAGTGCAAGAGGAGCTTTGTTCAGCGCTATGTCAGGTGATAGGCGCACGGCGCAAGCCTCTGCTTTCGGGGAGGCAACGTTCAGATTGCGCTTGTTGGCAGTCTTTGCCGCATCGACTATCGACCATATCAAGTTAGCCTCCAAAGCACTCAAGAAAACCACCATGATAACTGGTCCGATAGCAGAGGATGTTGAAGAGTCGTAATCCGTCATTGTTCCAGAAGCCATAAGACCGTACGCACCTGCAGCACAAATCATCAGATGCCGTACGCCCTTCTCTATGTCGCCATTGTAGAGCTGTCCCCCGCCGGGCAGGAGTGCCGAGAGCGTGCCGGCAATGATGGGCGATTTGCGCTTGTAGCCCTCGGGATAGACCAACGGTCCGCCTTGGTTTATCATCTTTGCCGAGCTACCTGCATCGATGACGCTGGTAAACCAAGTCGTCGCGCCGATACCAATCAGATAACCTCCAGCTATGATTCCCATCGCCCAGTCCCCGTCGTCTTTGGTGTTCTCCGCCCAGCTCAGGACGTAGCCTCCGGCAACGAGTGAGCCCCAAGTGACGCCTAAATACTCCCAGCCTTTCTCCTTTTCCTTATTATAAAATTGTCCGGCACCTGGACAGACGCACGACAACATCCCTGCCACAAATGGCGAGCGGTATCTGATGGAATCCTGTGCACTTGCAGCCATTGCTGCCAGCAGCAGGCCGATGAGAAGAATCTTTTTCATTTTTGCAGTTTTTGGGCAAGTTTCTATTTATATAAACGGCGGAACTCCCGAAATACTGCATGGGAAAAACGACTTTTTTCATCGTTAGCCCCAAAAAGTAGCTTTTACGTCTAAATCACGTCAGTTTTTCGCGAAGGAAGTGTCCGGTATAGGACGAGGGGCAGGCTGCGACTTGCTCAGGGGTGCCGCAGACGACGAGGCTGCCGCCTGCTTCGCCGCCCTCGGGGCCGAGGTCGATGACGTAGTCGGCACATTTGATGACTTCCATATTGTGTTCGATGATGAGGATGGTATGGCCTCGGTCAATGAGGGCGTTGAAACTTTCGAACAGCTTTTTGATGTCGTGGAAGTGGAGGCCGGTAGTAGGTTCGTCGAAGATGAAGAGGGTGGGGGCTGAGCGCTCCTGCCCGAGGTAGTAAGCGAGCTTGACACGCTGGTTCTCGCCGCCGGAAAGGGTGGATGAACTTTGTCCGAGTTTGATGTAACCAAGGCCGACGGCCTGCAGAGGGCGCAGACGGGAGACGATGGTCTTGTCGCCATGCTCGGTGAAGAACTCGATAGCTTGGTTGACGGTCATCTCCAGTATGTCGTGGATGTCGCGGTCGTGGTACTTAACGAGAAGGGTGTCGTTCTTGAAGCGTTTGCCGTGGCAGGCTTCGCATTCCAGCACAAGGTCGCTCATGAACTGCATCTCGACGGTAATGGTACCCTCGCCCTTGCATTCCTCGCAACGTCCGCCCTCGCTGTTGAAGGAGAAGTAGCCGGGGGTGTAGCCCATCTGTTTGGAGAGGGGCTGGGCGGCGTAAAGTTTGCGGATTTCGTCGTAGGCCTTGATGTAGGTGACGGGATTGCTACGAGTGGAGCGCCCGATGGGATTCTGATCGACAAACTCCACGGCGCTTATGCTGCGAATGTCCCCTTCGAGGCGGGTGAAATCGCCAGGGCGGTCACCACTTTCGCCAAACTGGCGGTTGAGGGCTTTATAGAGAATGTCGCGTACCAGCGAGCTCTTTCCTGAGCCGCTGACACCAGTTACGACGGTGAGGACGTTGAGTGGGAAGGTGACGTCGATGCCTTTCAGGTTATTGTGTCTGGCACCCTTCACATCAATATGGAGATTCCACGGCCGCCGCGAAGTGGGCACAGGAATCTTCTCTTTGCCCAACAGATACCGCAAGGTGTAACTGCTTGTAGACTCGTTGACTTGTTGACTTGTTGACCCGTTGAATTTCCCCTGCCAGACGATTTCACCGCCGAGACGTCCAGCCTCAGGGCCTACGTCGATGATGTAGTCGGCGGCGCGGATAATCTCCTCATCGTGTTCGACGACGACAACGGTATTGCCTGCCTGTTGAAGCTGGCGCAGCACGCGGATGAGTTTGTCTGTGTCGCGGCTATGGAGGCCAATGCTGGGTTCATCGAGGATGTAAAGCGAGCCGACGAGCGGACTGCCGAGGGAGGTGACGAGGTTGATGCGCTGGCTCTCGCCGCCCGAGAGGGTGTTGCTGAGGCGGTTTAATGTGAGATAGCCCAACCCCACGTCAAGAAGGAACTGCAGACGGCTGGTAATCTCCTTCAGCAGACGGCTGGCGACAAGCGTGTCGTGTTCGTCGAGCTGCAGTCGGTCGAAGAATCCCTTCAGTTCGCTGACGGGCATCTCCACGAGGTCGCCGATGGAACGTTCGCTCACCTTAACGTAGGTGGCTTCCTTCTTCAATCGGCTGCCGTGACAAGTGGGGCAGAGCGTCTTGCCGCGATAGCGGGCCAGCATGACGCGATACTGAATCTTGTATTGGTTCTCCTCCAGCATCTTGAAGAACGAGTCAATGCACACCTTTCCCCGCGGGCCGTGCCAGAGATAATCCTTCTGTGCCTGGGTGAGCTGATAATAGGGGGTGAAGATAGGGAAGTCGGCTTCTGGGGCACGGAGGATGAACTCGTCCCTCCACGCATTCATCTTTTCGCCTCGCCAGCAAACCACAGCGCCGTCATAGACACTTAACGTCGTGTCGGGGATGACCAATTTCTCGTCGATGCCGATGATGCGCCCAAAGCCCTCGCACGTGGGGCAAGCGCCCAGCGGGCTGTTGAATGAGAAGAGTTGGTCTGAGGGCTCTTCGAAGGTGATGCCGTCAGCTTCGAAGCGGGTGCTGAAGGTATGGAGAATCTGGGCGGGGTAGAAGCGCAGCATACATGTGCCGCCACCCTCAAAGAACGCCGTTTCAGCCGAGTCTGTCAGGCGGCTAACAGTCTCGCGGCTGTCATCGACTGACAGACGGTCGATGACGAGATATTTTTGTTGGTCAACAAGTCCACAAGTCAACGAGTCAACACGCTGGGAATGGTCAGCTTTGCTGCTTGTTGACCTTTTGGCTTGTTGGCTTGTTGACTTGTTGACTTGTTGACTTTCTATCAGCCAATCCTCTATCCGAATGATTTCGCCATTTACGTCCATGCGTGTGAAGCCTTGCTGCATGTAGATGGCGAGTTGTTCCTTCAGCGTTCGGTCGGCTTGTGGCACGATGGGCGCTAATACCGTGAAGCGGGTGCCTCGGCTGTAGGTAAGCATACATTGTACGAGGTCTTCTGGTGTATGCTTTTTCACCAGTTGTCCGCTGATGGGGGAGTAGGTTTTGCCGATGCGGCTGTAGAGCAGTCGCAGATAGTCGTAGATTTCGGTAGAGGTACCGACGGTAGAGCGTGGGTTGCGGCTGTTCACCTTCTGCTCGATGGCGATGGCAGGAGGAAGGCCCTTGATGAAGTCGCAGTCAGGCTTCTTCATCCTTCCCAGAAACTGACGTGCATAGGCCGACAGGCTCTCTACATAGCGCCTCTGCCCCTCGGCATACAGTGTGTCGAACGCCAGCGACGATTTACCCGATCCGCTCAGTCCCGTTATCACCACCAACTTTCCTCGTGGAATATCCACCGAGACGTTTTTCAGGTTGTTGACATTCGCTCCTCTGACAGAAATGTACTTCTCCTCCATGGAATTTTTTGATTTAGCGAGCAAAGATAATGCTTTTTTTCTTGCGATTGTCATTGCCTTGTGTTATTTTTGCAGAAATTTTGACTTTGAAAAGGATGAGGAACTATCGTTTTGTGGCAAAAGGTGCGGCTTGCCCAGTCGCTTCAGTCTTCAGTCTTATTGTTTTCATTTTGCTTCTTGCCTCTTGCTCTACGCAGAAAAAAGTTTCTTCCGCGGGCCTTGCCGACGATTATGTTCCTAAACGGGAGTTTCGTGGGGCATGGATGCAGGTCGTCAACGGGCAGTACAACGGCATGACTTCTGCTGAGCAGCAGCAACGTCTTTCTGAACAACTCGATGCCCTTCAGCAGGCAGGCGTGAATGCCGTCATTTTTCAGGTTCGGCCTGAGGCTGATGCCCTCTATGTCTCGTATTACGAGCCGTGGAGCCGGTTCCTCACAGGCGAGCAGGGACGAAACCCCGATGAAGGCTGGGATCCTCTGCAGTTCATGATTACTGCTTGCCACGCCCGGGGTATGGAGCTTCATGCCTGGATAAATCCCTACCGCGCGAAGTTGAAAGGGCTGAAGAAGGCCGACATGCACTACAAGCATCCGTGGTTCAAATTTCCGGAACGTTTCGTGGAATACGACGGCATGCTCATCTTCAATCCCGCCCTGCAGCTCAATCGCGACTACATCTGTACCGTCGTTTCCGACATCGTCAGACGCTATGATGTCGACGGCCTCCACATCGACGACTATTTCTATCCCTATCCTGTAGCGGGCGTTCCTTTCCCTGACGATGCTGACTTTGCGGCCGACCCGCGTGGCTTTGCGGACAAGGCTGATTGGCGGCGCGACAACGTCAACCTGCTCATCCAGCAACTCTCTTCCACCATCCACGACATCAAGCCTTGGGTGAAGTTCGGCGTCAGCCCGTTCGGAATCTATCATAACGAGAAAGCCTCTTCTTCTGTCCCTGGCTCGGCCACATCGGGCTTGCAGAACTACGACGACCTTTATGCCGACGTCCTCCTCTGGATTGACAAAGGGTGGATTGATTATACCGTTCCGCAGCTCTATTGGGAAATCGGACATTCTACGGCCGACTATGCTACCCTTATCGGATGGTGGGCAGCAAATGCCAATGGCCGTCCTCTCTTCATCGGGCAGGATTTGGAGCGCTCCTTGAAATATCGTGACCCGCAGGCACCTGATCACAACCAGCTTGCGGCCAAGTTCCGTATGCAGCGTGACGAGCCCGTCAGTGGCTATTGCTGGTGGTATGCCGATGCCCTTCGTACCCACATGGCCACCCCCGCCGGTAAAGCCGAGGTGCAAGCCGTTGCCCATGCCGGCTCGCTTGCCCTTCAGCCTCTCTTTCCCTTCCTCGACCACAAGGCACCTGCTCCTGTGCGCAAGCCTGCAATAGTCCGAACGGACGATGGCCCTGTGCTGATGTGGACAGCCCCCAAGTACAAGTCGGAACTCGACCGTCCCATCCGCTATGTGATATACCGCTTTCGTGCTGACGAGAAAATCGACCTCTCCAACGGCGCCCGTATCATCGGCTTCACCCCCAACACCTACTTCCGCCTGGAGGGTCAGCGAGTCAACGAGTCAACGGGGCGACAAGTCTATGTCATCACAGCCCTCGATCGTCTGCAGAACGAGTCCCGCCCCGAGAAGGTAAAGGTAAAATAGTTTTTTTGGAATCTCTTTATTTATTATGATAAGATGAAACGCAAGAAAAAGTCCCGTCCCCTCGTCGAGTTGCCGCAGCCAGCCCCCCGGACTGAGCGCCTTGTCACTTTCCTTAGCAAGGAGGAGAAGCAGATGATCGACAGCTACCTCAATCGCTACCACATCACCAATCGCAGCCGTTGGATGCGCGAGACGCTCCTCCGTCGCATCATCCAGAATCTCGAGCTGGACTATCCCACGCTCTTCAACGAGCACGATATGCGCCGCTGATGACCGATGCCGACTTCATGAAGATGGCGCTTGCCGAGGCCCGTCAGGCTTTCGATGAGGGCGAAGTGCCTGTGGGTGCCGTCGTGGTTTGCAAGGGGCGTGTCATTGCCCGTGCCCACAACCTTACTGAGGCGCTCACCGACGTCACGGCCCATGCCGAGATGCAGGCCATCACCGCTGCTGCCTCGTGGCTGGGGGGCAAGTATCTGACGGACTGCACGCTCTACGTCACTGTCGAGCCTTGCACCATGTGCGCCGGGGCTATTGCCTGGGCGCAGGTCAGCCGCCTCGTCTGGGGCGCCGACGACGAGAAGCGCGGCTTCCGGCGCTTTGCCCCCGATGCCCTCCATCCCCGTACGGAGGTCGTCGCTGGCGTTCTTGCCGACGACTGCGCCGCCCTGATGCAGCAGTTTTTCAAAGAGCGTCGTTAATGGTCTTTTTATTCTGACGCAGAGATGGACATCGGGAAATCATTCAAGGCAGCACTCACTCGCAAGATTCAGCGTAATTGGGAAAAGATTTACGTCATTGTGGACATTCACGATACCATCATCCACGCCAGTTACGAGAACGTCGAGACGTTCCGCTATTTCCCTTCAGCACGGGAGGCCCTGCAGCTGATGACCAACCGAGAGGACGTTTGCCTTATCCTTTGGAGCTCCACCTACAGGGACAAACTGGAGATGTATGTCCGTCATTTTGCAGGCGATGGCATACACTTCGACTTCGTGAATGAAAACCCCGAGGTGGGCAACACCGCGCTCTCCGACTTCGAGGCCAAGCTCTACTATAATGTCGGCATAGACGATAAGTTTGGATTTGAGCCTGAAACCGATTGGCAGAAAGTCATTGAAGCCTTAAGCCTCTTTTGAATGGAAGTCACTAAAATCCTCTTCATCTGTCATGGCAACATCTGCCGTTCGCCCATGGCGGAATTCCTCATGAAAGCCCTTGTCGAGGCCCGTGGTGTGGCCCACCGGTTTGAGATTGCCTCCGCTGCCGTGTCCGACGAGGAACGCGGCAATCCCATCTATCCCCCTGCGCAGCGCTGTCTGCGTCAGCATGGTGTGCCGTTCGATGCGCACAGGGCAGCCCGTCGCGTCCTCCCTGCCGACTACGCCCATTACGACCTCCTTGTCTGCATGGACCAAAGCAACCTGCGCCTGCTCCGTTGGATTATCGGTGACGATCCTGAGGATAAAGTCCGCCTGCTGATGTCGTTTGCCGGGCGTCCCCATGCCAGCGTGGCCGACCCCTGGTACACCGACGACTTCGAGCAGGCCTTTCAGGACATCCTTCTCGGCTGCGAAGGAATGCTAAAAACTTTTATTTGCTGTAAATGCGCTCGATCTGGTCGGCGTAGTGGCGAAGGATGACAGCGCGGCGGAGCTTGAGGGTCTGGGAGAGCATGCCGTTGGCGGTGGTCCACTCGTCGAAGACATAGACGGGGCGTTTGATGGCTTCGTAGTCGGCCAGCGTGCGGTCGATGGCCTCGATTTCGCGGCTGAGCAGCTTGGCCACGGCAGGGTGGGCGAGGAGCTCGTCCTTCGACAGCTTGCCGAGGCCGTTTGACGCGGCCCAGCGGTCGAGGTGGGCATAGTTGAGGCAGATGATGGCGGAGGCGAACTTCTGGTTTTCGCCCACGATGATGCTGGCATCGAAATAGGGGCTGTCGTTGATCTTGGTCTCCAGAAGCTGGGGGGCGATGTACTTGCCGGAGGAGAGCTTGAAGATTTCCTTCTTGCGGTCGGTGATCTTGAGGTATTTGCCTTCGACCAGAGTGCCGATGTCGCCCGTGTGGAGCCAGCCGTCGGCATCGATGATGCGGGCGGTCTCAGCGGGGTCTTTGTAATAGCCCTTCATGACATGGGGGCCGCGGACGAGAATCTCGCCGTCGTCGGCAAAGGTGAGCTCGGCGCCGTCGATGGGCTTGCCGGCGGTGCCCATCTTGTTGACGCCCTCGGTGGGGTTGTTGACGGCGATGACGGGCGAGGTCTCGCTCATGCCATAGCCTTCGAAGATGTGGAGCTTGGCGGCATTGAAGAGGCGGACGATGCTGGGCTTGATGGATGAGCCTCCGGAGATGATGATCATGGTGTGCCCTCCGATGGCGGCACGCCACTTGCTATAGACGAGGCGGTCGAAGAGGCGCAGGCGACGCCGATAGACGGGGTTGCGGTTGTAGTTGTCGTAGGTGTTGCCAAACTCCCACGCGGCATGGTAGATCTTCTTCTTCAGCCCACGGAGGTTGTTCTCCTGCTGGCGGAATTTCTCGTAGAAAGTCTCGAGCACACGGGGCACGGCTGAGAATCCGTCGGCATGACACGAGGCGAGGTCGCGCTGGATGGTGGCGAGGCCTTCGGCATAGTAGATGCTGATGCCGAGTTCCTGGTACTCGTAGTTCATGGTGCGCTCGTAGCAATGGCAGAGGGGGAGGAAGGAGAGCATCCTGTGCTTGACGCCGAACACCTGGTACATGGCGTGGGCATGGGCATCGAAGGTGAGGTTGCGATGGGTGAGCATGACACCCTTGGGGCGCCCTGTGGTGCCGCTGGTGTAGATGATGGTGGCGACGTCGTCGGGGCTGACGTCGTGGATGTTATTGTCGATGATGGATTCCCAGTCTTTCCAGGAGGAACGACCCAGCTCGCGCAGCTGGCGCATGCAGGGCTGATCGTCGCTGTCGTCGATGAGCCAGACGTCGATGGGGCGCTCCTGAGCGGCGAGGGCGGCCTGAATCTTCCGGCGGAGAACGGCTGTGCCTACGAAGATGGCACGGGCGTCGCTATGGTTGAAGATGAACGTGAAATCCTCGGTGCTGAGGGTGGGGTAGATGGGGACATAGATGAGACGGGCCAGCGTGCAGCCCATGTCGAGGAAATTCCACTCGGGACGGTTGGCTGTGATACTGATGATTTTGTCGCCCGGACGGTAGCCACGGGCCAGCAGGCCGTAGGCGGTCTCGCGGCTGGCGGTGATGTAGTCATCGACGCTGTATCGGGTCCATTCACCGCCCTTGCATGCGGCAAAGATGTCGTCTTTGGGGTAGTGTTCCTTCAGGATGGTAAGGTAGTCAAACGTCCTTGTAGGAACTATATTGGTGCGGTTGTTCATCGTCTGCATGAGAAAAATCGCGCGAAATTACGGGCTTTTTTCGGATTATGCAACTAAATGGGGAAAAAACCGTAGAATACGCCACCTATTACCCCTGCGACGAGTATGACAAAGATAGGGTTGACCTTCCATTTGTTGATGGCAAGAAACGATGCGGCGCAGAGGATGACGCTGACGACGAACTGCGTGGTACTTTTCGTGGGATTGCCGAAATTCTCCTCGTTCATCAGCATGAGAGCGGCAGATGCGATGAGGCCGATGACGAGGGGACGCAGGATGCTGAAGACGGCGCGAACGGCAGGGTGGTCAGTATATTTTATCAGGAAACGGCTGACTAAAAGCATGAGTATAAACGAGGGAAGCAGGGTGCTGAAGGTCGCCAGTAAAGAGCCTGCAACTCCCCACGTGGCGCTGAGGCCTGAGTTGACGACGGCGGTATAGCCCACGTATGTGGCGGCGTTGATGCCGATGGGGCCAGGCGTCATCTGGCTGACGGCCACGATGTCCGTAAACTCTGAAAACGTCATCCAGGCATGCTTCGACACCACCTCGTTCTGGATGAGGGAAATGATGGCCAGTCCTCCGCCAAAGCCGAAGAGCCCTATCTTGAAAAAGGTGATGAAAAGCTCAAGGAAAATCATGGAATTTACTATTTGACAATTTACGATTTACAATTTATTGAACGATTTAGTTATTTTTGGGGGGCTGCGCTATGTGTGAATTATCCAATCATCCAATTGAAAAATAAATAGTACATTGTCAATGGTTAAATCGTAAATACTTCGCGATGCCTCCGAGGATGCCGGCGACAATGACCCAGATGGGCGATACACCGAGCTGCCAGATGAGGAGGGCGCTGACAATGGGAATCCAGACGGTACGCCACGTGATGCCCGCTGCCTTGGAGAGATGGAAGATGGGGCCAAGGATAAGGGCGGTGACGGCAGGACGGATGCCGCGGAACACGTTTTCCACTACGGTGTTGCCCCGCATTTGCTGGAAGAAAAGGGCGATGGTGAGGATGCAGATGATGCTGGGCATGACAGTACCAATGGCGCAGGCTGCGCTACCGCGTCTGCCCCCTAAACGATAGCCAATAGCGATGGCAAAATTGGCAGCAAAGACACCCGGAAGCGACTGTGAAACAACCATCAGGTCCATGAACTCCTCTTTCGTCAGCCATTCGTTTTTCGTCACGACCTCCCTTTCAATAAAGGGTATCATCACCGGCCCTCCACCAATGGTGAAGAGGCCGATTTTGAAGAATGTGCCAAAAGCTTTAACGGGAGAGAACGGGGACATCTTATGCTTTTTTCTGGCACCAGTAGCGGGCGTTGACGAAGGCTTCAACCCAAGGTGTTACCTCGTCAGAATGGAGACGGCCGGCAGGGTAGGTGCCACATTGCCAGGGGAAGATACAACGCTCCAGATGGGGCATCATGGCCACATGGCGTCCGTCGGCGCTGGCGATGCCGGCGATGTCGTAGACGGAGCCATTGGGGTTGGCCGGGTAGCCGCTGTAGTTGTATTTGGCCACGATGTTATAATTCTCCTCAGCGAGTGGCAGGCTGAAGCGTCCCTCGCCGTGCGCCACCCAGATGCCCATGCTGGTGCCTGCAAGGGAACCGAACATGA
The DNA here is from genome assembly GCA_947303715.1 of uncultured Bacteroidales bacterium. Taxonomy (GTDB): domain Bacteria; phylum Bacteroidota; class Bacteroidia; order Bacteroidales; family Bacteroidaceae; genus UBA1189. The sequence continues at coordinate 29,506 of CAMYYY010000027.1, forward strand.
CGCTGTTGTTCTTCGGTACGTTGACGCCCAGGAAGGCTGATTCGAACTTGTGGGAGGTGTTGTGCTCCATGCGTCCGTAGCGATAGCCATCGGCGCTGGCGTGTCCCTGGGCGATAAGGCCGAGCTCCATCATCAGCTGGCAGCCGTTGCAGATGCCGAGCGAGAGGGTGTCGGGACGGGCATAGAAGCGGTCGAGGGTTTCCTTGGCGCGTGGATTATAGAGGAATGCGCCAGCCCAGCCCTTGGCAGAACCGAGGACATCGCTGTTCGAGAAGCCGCCACAGAAGACAATCATTCGGATGTCGTCGAGTGTTTCGCGTCCGCTGATGAGGTCGGTCATGGTGACGTCCTTCACGTCGAAGCCTGCCAGCCAAAGACTGTAGGCCATTTCACGCTCACCGTTGGTGCCTTTCTCGCGGATGATTGCCGCTTTAGGAGCTTGTTGGCTTGTTGACTTGTTGACTTGTTGACCTTTTTTCCAGCGCTCGGGGTTAAGGCCGTATTGCGACAGCTTGCCGGAGAACGAGGACGCAAAATGCATACGGAGCGGCTGACGACCATAGTTCTTGAAGCGTTCGTCGGCGCAGCCGTTCATGCTCTGGCGATGGTCGAGCAGGTAGGAGGAGCGATACCATGTGTCGCGCAGGGCATCGATGTCGAGGTTTTCTTCAAATTCGCCCTTGCGGATGCGGAGGGTGCGTTCCTTGTTTGGCACACCAATATAGACGTAGCCCACGCCGGCACTCTCCAATATGTCCTTGAAGGCGGCCTCGTGCTTGTCGGAGACCTGCACAACAACGCCAGGATTCTCTGCAAAGAGGATTTTCGTGATGTCGTCGGTCTCGAAGCGGCTTAGATTAATCTTCAGTCCGCCCTTCGTGTTGGCAAAGCACATCTCGAGTAGCGTGGTGATGAGGCCGCCGGCTGAGATGTCATGTCCAGCCAGAATAAGCCCTCGGCGGATGCAGTCCTGCAAGGCATTGAAGGCATCGCGGAAGTATTCGGGGGTAGTGCAGGTGGGAACATCGGAGCCTACCTTGCCCTGACTTTGGGCAAAGGCGCTGCCGCCGAGACGTAATTCATCAAACGAGAAGTCGATGTGATAGAGCGAGCTTTTCGGCTCGTCGGCCAGCACGGGGCTGACCACCTTGCGGATGTCAGCAACCTCGCCGCCTGCCGAGACGATGACGGTACCTGGGGCAATGACCTTGCGGCCATCGGGGTATTTCTGGGTCATGGAGAGGCTGTCCTTGCCTGTGGGGACGTTGATGCCCAGCTCACAGCAGAAGTCGGAGAGGGCCTTGACGGCTGTGTAGAGGCGTGCATCCTCGCCCTTCTGCGAGCGGCACGGCCACATCCAGTTGGCGCTGAGGCTGATGCTGTCGAGACCTTCCGTGAGCGGCGCCCAGACGATGTTGGTCAGGGCTTCGGCGACGGAGAGCACGCTACCAGCAGCAGGGTCGGCAAGGCCAGCTTGGGGCGCATGACCGAGGGCTGTGGCCATGCCGTGTACGCCGCGATAGTCGAGGGCAACCACGCCGCAGTCCGATAGCGGTAACTGCAGCTCGCCCTGACATTGCTGGCGAGCAATCTTGCCTGTGACGGAGCGGTCTACCTTATTTGTCAGCCAGTCCTTGCAAGCTACGGCTTCAAGGCTGAGGACACGAGTAAGGGCATCTTGAAGGTCCTTGTAATTTTTGACGTCGGTATAGTGGTGCTCGACGGTCTCGTCCACCATGACGGTCTTGGGCGAATGGCCGAACATCTGCGCTACGTCGAGGTCGAAGGGACGCACGCCGTCGCCCTGCTGGAAGGCAAAGTGGGCATCGCCCGTGGTCTCGCCGACGACGTACATCGGGGCACGCTCGCGCTCGGCTATGCGGCGCACGTGGTCAAGATGTTCCTCCTCGATAAGCAGGCCCATGCGCTCCTGACTCTCGTTGGCAATAATCTCCTTGGCGGAGAGGGTGGGGTCGCCGATGGGCAGTTGGGTCATGTCGATGAGACCGCCGCATTCCTCCACCAATTCGCTGAGGCAGTTGACGTGTCCGGCCGAGCCGTGGTCGTGAATGCTGACGACGGGGTTTACCTCTTCTTCACACAAAGCGCGTACGACGTTGTAGGCGCGTTTCTGCATCTCGGCATTGGCACGTTGCACGGCATTCAGCTCGATGCCGCTGCTGTAACGCCCTGTATCAACGGACGAGACGGAGCCTCCGCCCAAGCCGATGCGGTAGTTATCGCCACCCAGGACGACAATCTTGTTGCCCTTCTCGGGCGTGCCCTTCAGGCAGTCGCGTTTGGTGCCGTAGCCCACGCCTCCTGCCAGCATGATGACCTTGTCGTAGCCGTAGAGGGGGGCAGAGAATTCCGGATTTTCCGGCATGTCCGGAGATTCCGGCTTCTCCTGATGCTCAAACGTCAGCACGGAGCCCGCAATCAGGGGCTGGCCGAACTTGTTGCCAAAGTCGCTGGCGCCATTCGAAGCCTTGATGAGAATCTGCTCGGGCGTCTGATAGAGCCACGGGCGGGCAGGAATCTCCTCCTGCTCCTCTTTGTTTCGGGGGTATGACGTCATGTAGACTGCCGTTCCTGCGATGGGCCACGAGCCCTTGCCGCCGCCCATACGGTCTCGGATTTCGCCGCCCGTACCCGTGCTGGCGCCGTTGAACGGCTCTACGGTAGTGGGGAAGTTGTGCGTCTCAGCCTTCAACGAGAGAACGGTATGGATGGGGTGCACATTGAAGAAGTCGCTGGTGCTATGGTCGGCAGGTGCGAACTGCTCTACGGTAGGGCCGTCGGCAAACGCCACGTTGTCCTTGTAGGCTGAGAGGATATGGTGTGGATTCTCCTTCGTTGTCTTCTTGATCATGGCGAAGAGGCTGCTTTCCATCTCCTTGCCGTCGATGATGAAGGTGCCGCCGAAAATCTTGTGACGACAATGTTCGCTATTGATCTGGGCAAAGCCAAACACCTCGCTATCCGTCAGCTTACGTCCCAGCTGGGCTTCTACCTTTTTCAGATAGTCGATTTCCTCGGGCGAGAGGGCAAGACCCTCCTGCTCGTTGTAGGCGGCGAGGTCGTCGATGTGGCGGATGGGCTCGGGCGTGATGTCCACCTTGAAGATGTTCTGGTCAAGAGTGGGGTAGAAGCGTTGCAGCATCGGGTCGTGCTCCGCTTCAGGGCCGCTGACGGGGAAGTATTCCTCGATGCGGCTGATGCCTGTGATGCCCATGTTCTGCGTAATCTCTACGGCATTGGTGCTCCAGGGGGTAATCATCTCGCGGCGCGGGCCGACAAAGCAGCCATCGGGAACTTTGGCGCCCAGACATTCGGCCTCGCCAAACAGCCAGCAGAGCTGACCGACGACATCTTCGGCAGGTTGGTTTTTGACTTCCGTAGCAATAACGGACTGATTATTCGTGTGGAAGAAGAGAATCATTGTGATTGTTGTTGAATTCCGCCGCGAAGATACAACTTTTTCTGCATTCTGCCAAATAAAATGTTTTTTTCAGATGCAGAAGCTCTACGCTTGGAGATGAAGATTCCATTCCTTTTTTGATTTTCGCGATGGGGGTAATACTGATTGGGCATAATTGTAACAGATTTGCTTGTTTTTTCTGTGTACTTCATCGAAGATAGTTGTCTAATGAGTGATATATAGCAAACTGCGCTAAAACGAAAAAAAGACTTTTGTTTTTGTGGACAAATATCGATGGTGAATCTGTAAATTCTTTGTTTGAAAAATTGTCGTATGGGAAAATACCGAAAAGAGGTGTCGTGTAGATTCGTGTAGATGTGTGTAGATAATTTGGGCATCTACACAGCGTAGCCTGCAGAAAATCTGTATAGTAAATAGGTTTGTGTAGATATGTAGATATTTTTCATGTTTTTGTTGGAGGAGTTTTTCCAGCGTTTGATGATTTTTATAAACAGCGCCCCAGTTTATATAAACGCCGCCCGTGTTTATAAACAGAGTAGGCAAATAAAAATTTAGAGCAGGCAATAAATCGGATAGAGCAGGCGAATAATCTGGCAGAGCAGGCAATAAACCTGCTGGAATTAGCAATTAATTCGTGGGTGCTTTTTCGCCGTTTCATTTGGCGGTTTCAGAATAAAGTAGTAATTTAGCAGCGTGAAAAACATCAGTATGTATGGAAACGAAAGATAATCATGTGGTTATCATGGCGGGAGGCATCGGAAGCCGCTTCTGGCCGATGAGTACGAAGGAACGTCCGAAGCAGTTTATCGATGTGTTGGGGTGTGGACGGACGCTGATTCAGCTGACAGCCGACCGCTTCGCAGGCATCTGTGACCCGAAAAACCTGTGGGTTGTGACCAGCGAGCGCTACGCGGCCTTGGTACGCGAGCAGTTGCCCGATTTGCCGGAGGAGAACATCCTTCGCGAGCCTTGCCGGAGGAACACAGCGCCCTGCATCGCCTACGTGTCGTGGAAAATCAAGGCTCGCAATCCGCGCGCGAACGTGGTGGTGACGCCCAGCGACCATATCGTAATGAATGCGCGCGAGTTCCAGCGCGTCATCGAGTCGGCGCTCAAGTTCACCTCAGGCAACGATGCCATTCTGACGCTCGGCATGAAGCCCACGCGCCCTGAAACGGGCTACGGCTACATCCAGGCCGACCTCAGCGCCGCCTCGACGGTGAACAAGGAGATTTTCCGCGTCGATTCGTTCAAGGAGAAACCTGATGTGGAAACCGCCGAGCAGTACATCCGCAGGAAAAACTATCTGTGGAATGCGGGCATCTTCGTGTGGAACATCAACACCATCGTCAACTCGTTCCGCCTCTGGCAGCCCGAGATAGCCGAAGTGTTCCAGTCGCTGTTGCCTGTCTACTACACGCCGGCTGAGCAGGAGAGCATCAATCGCCTGTTCCCCACCTGCCCGAACATTTCGGTCGATTATGCCATTCTGGAGAAGGCCGACGAGATATTCGTCTTCCCTGCCGACTTTGGCTGGAGCGACCTTGGCACTTGGGGCTCGCTGCATGGGCAACTGGAGAAGGACCTTACGAACAACGTGGCCATCGGCCCTGACGTGACGCTCTACGAGAGCCGAAACTGCATCGTCCACACGGCGCAGGAGCGGAAAGTGGTAGTCATTGGGCTTGACGGATACATCGTGGCAGAGGACGACCGCCAGCTGCTCATCTGCAAGCTTGCTGACGAACAGCGAATCAAGGAGTTCTCAGAGTAGGGGGAAAATCCCTCAAAGAAATAGGAATAAAACCTGTAACAAATAGGAAAAAACAATTTGGCGGGGAAAAGAACCTCCGTATCTTTGCATCGGAAACCAGAAGTTAAACCGATTAAAAAGACAAGCGTTATGAAAAAGATGAGAATGGCCTTAATGATGATGGTCTTGGCAGCCGTCAGTCTGGATGCTAGCGCAATGCTCAGCTCCATGGAGATTCGTCGTGAAGCTCGCTTCCTCTCCGACAGGATGCGTTACGAACTGAATCTGTCCCGTAAGCAGTGGGTTGATGTCTATGAGATCAACTACGACTTCCTTTGGAACGTCAACGAAGTCATCGATGACATGATCTTTGGCTACGACGACGCAATCGACTACTACTATTATCTGCTTGACGTCCGCAACGAGGACCTCAGCTATGTGCTCCGTCGCAGCCAGTTCAGGCGGTTCCTGAAAAGGGAGTACTTCTATCGTCCCCTCTATAACTCCGGTGCGTACTTCGTCTTCCGCATCTACGAGCGCTACAACAACCGTAACTACTTCTATTACGGAGTTCCCAGCGTCTATGATGTGTATGCAGGTGCACACTATCGCAACTTCTACCGTGACAGCTTCTATCGCAACCGCTATCACTTCGCCCGCTACAACAAGCATGACTTCCATGTCTGGGTAGCCGGAGGATACGGAAATCACTATGGCGATGGTATCATGGGTAAGGGCCTGATGTCGCACCACCACTACGCACACCACGAGATCTACGAAAGCAGCCGTCGCAACAACCGCGAGCTTCAGGGCAGCTCCATCAGCAGCCGTGCAAGCGGAGCGAGTGTCGGCGGAGGTAATAATAACAACAATGCAGCTATCAATGCGAACAGCCGTAGTTCCGCCGGCTCTGGGGCTTCCTCCCGTAGCGGAAATGCGTCCAGCCGTAGTGGTAATGCTTCCTCGGGTAACAACTCCGGCAGCCGTGCAGGCGCTGAAGTCGGCAACCGTTCCAATAATAATAACAGCTCAAGCCGTAGTGGCAACGCTTCTTCCAGCAGCCGTTCGGGCAACCGCGACAACAGTTCTGTGAACAGCTCCAGCCGTAGCGGTAACGCTTCTTCCAGCAGCCGTTCGGGCAATAGCTCCAACAGTTCTGTGAATAGCTCAAGCCGTAGTGGTAACAGCTCTTCCAGCAGCCGTTCGGGAAACAGCTCCAATAGCTCTGTGAACAGCTCAAGCCGTAGTGGTAACAGCTCTTCCAGCAGCCGTTCGGGCAACAGCTCCAACAGCTCTGTGAATAGCTCCAGCCGTAGTGGCAGCAGCTCTTCCAGCAGCCGTTCGGGCAACAGTTCCAGCAGCTCTGTGAACAGCTCTAGCCGTAGTGGTAACAGCTCTTCCAGCGGCCGTTCAGGCAATAGCAGCTCCGCCAGCAGCTCTTCCAACAGCTCTTCCAACAACCGTTCGGGTAGCAGCAGCTCTGTGAGCAGCTCGTCCAGCAGCCGCTCTGGAAGTAGCTCCAGCAGCTCCTCGAGCAGCCGTTCCGGCAGCAGCAGTTCTTCTTCTCGTAGTGGCAGTTCGTCCAGCTCTTCAAGGTCTGGCTCCTCCAGTTCTTCCAGAGGACGTTAACTCTAACTAACCTTTTAGAAAAAAGCCTTGAAGCGTACAGTTCTGGCACTACTCCTAATGGCAACCATCGGCACAGCATCCGTCTGGGCCGATGGCTCGCCTGTTGAGGGGGCTATCACTTCCGATTTTGTCGAGGAGCCCGTGATGATGCACAGTCTGCTTCAAATGCTGGCCGACTTCATGCCTTACGTCAAGGCGCAATGGCAGCCCTGCGCTGAGCCCAATACGGTGGGCGATAAATGCGGCTGCTTTCGTGGCGAGGACACTATGGCTGCCAATGAGCGTGGCGTCCGTCCCAATGCAGACCTCTCGATGGTCTGCGCTTTCCTTTTTAAATATGGGCGCGACGATGTGACTCTTCCTGAAGGTATAACATGGCGTGACATTACACTCATGGCCCGTCAGTCCCTTGTATTCGCTTATTCCACCCACAAGTCAAATCGTTTGAAAACCTGTCGTGGGGGCGACTACTGGGGCTCGCTTTCTGCTACCGACTATCAATGGGAGAGCTCTCTCTGGGCACTTTCCGTGGCTTTTTCAGCCTTTTTCCAAAAAGAATCGCTCAAAGACTACGAATGGACCTACATCTATAATCTGCTGAAGTCGGAGTGCAACTACGAACTGGAGCGCCAGATTCCCACAGGCTTTCAGGGCGACACGAAGGCGGAGGAAAACGGGTGGGAGACCAATGTGCTTGCTTGCGCCCTTGGTCTTTTCCCTGACGACCCGCTGGCTCCTCGTTGGTTTGAGCGGCTTCGCGCCTTTGCCATCAATTGCTATTCTCATCCTTCCGATAAATCGAACCATACCATTATCGACCCCGACCGCGATGGCATTTCCGTTTCCAAACTCTATCGCGGTGCCAATCTTTTCGACGATTACACCCTTCAGAATCACAACTATTTCCACACATCCTATCAGAATGTCGTCATGCAGGAACTGGGCGAGAGCCTTGTGGCCATGCAGCTTTTCGGCAGTCCGTGGCGGACGCGGGCGCTCCTCCATAACCAGCGTGAGGTGATGGACTGCGTGTTGGCTGACCTTGCGTTGGCTGACGGCGAGCTGGCCATGCCCAACGGCAACGACTGGAGCATGTTCCTCTACGACCAG